>JAZQJW010000033.1:0-48849 GCA_045541835.1 Sodaliphilus sp.
TCGCCCGGCGGAGATCACCCTGTTCCCACCGCTCATCGATGGCGATGCCGCCGTTACCGCCGTGTCGGGATCACTCCGTTACCGAGAGTGCCTTATCGGGCTGTCTGTCCGCATCGAGACCTCACACGCACGGCTCGTTTCATCGCTGACGCATCAGGTCTCACTACGCTCGATTTGATGCACGCTCCTCAATCAAGCCCAGCGTTCTCGCTACACTCAGAGGTATCGATGCTGCCAGCCCCATGGCACACTCGTCCACTACGTCCATCCTGGCACGTCGGCTAAGGCTCCAGGGGACAAGCCCCATACCGGCGGCAAACCTTGCTACGCTCGGTCGCCGTCGGTGCAGCCTGCGGCATGACCATCGATCCCAAGATAAAGCCTTCGGCCATTAGGTTAATCTTTTCGATTGGCCCACCCCAGGCCCCGATGGCGATGGGCCGTTCCACTCCGTCTGCGTCCGCTCCGAATGACTGACTTATCGGCTGGAGAGTGCCTGGTCAGGCTCACTGTCCGCACCGAGACCCCGCACACCCGGCTGCTGCGGTCATTGACGTTCCGCACTGCGCTTCGCTGCGTCATCGACAGTGCATCACCTGCGGTTCAAGGCGGTCCTCTGACGGCGGGTTCGGGTACGCACCCGGCTCGCTGCACTGGTATCGGGCTCGTCCTCCGTCCTCAACCCGATCCTGTCGTTCCGCAAGCCCGATGCTCAATCGGAGATTGCCCCGCAACGCCTGCATCCCGCCTGGCACTCACGATGGCTCCACTCATCTTGTGCCTCCACTTCATTTCCTCCGCGCCCCGCTGTTTTCGCTGCGCTCAGGAGTATCGGAGCTGTGAGCCTTGGGCACACTCCAGCCTCTGTCGCCATTCTGCGCTCCCTTGCCTGCGCTTCACCGCCCATCGCCATCGCCTATGCAACAATATACGAAACACACAAAAGTGTTAAATGTTCTGAAATGTGGTAATTATTTGACACGTTTTCTTGTATTTATTGAAATAGTTGTCGTATATTTGCTGTCAATTACTCTTTAACAGCTTATATTATGATTCTTCGAGCAACTTTTCGGAACATTCTTTCTTTCAACGACGAGACATCTATCAGTTTTGTTGCTGGCAAGAGCACGCAAAACCCAGAACACGTCAGTCGTGCAGAAAAACGTGATGACATTTCCGTGCTTAAGTCCGGAATCCTTTATGGAGCGAATGCGTCGGGTAAATCCAACACAATCAAAGCTATTGCCGCGCTAAGGCAACTGGCTTTGGGACAAAAGGCGTTGCATCATATTAATCCTTTCAAACTGTCTTTGACTTCTCAGCAACAATCTAAGATTGAGTTGGAATTCAAAGTGGGGACCCGTTATTTCGCCTATGGCGTTGAACTCTCGCATAAGGGCATTCAAGAGGAATGGCTTTATGAAATTAACAGCCGTACTGACAAACCCATTTTCTCGCGTCAGTTCGTAGATTCAGAATACCACTATGAGTTCAAAGCTATTGACGGCAACTTGGATACGAAGAAGTTCATTGAGTTCTTGGCACAGGGCACACCAGCCAATAAAAGTTTCTTATCAGAATACATGAAACGCAATGGAAAAGGCCTTGAAAGCATTGCTGTAGCGTTCTACTGGTTTGCAGATGTCTTGAATATCATTTTCCCAGAAACCCGTTATCGCGGCATCTCAATCAATGTCGAGAAAGATGAGGATTTCGCTTCGGCCACCAAGAAACTTCTTGGGTATTTCAACACCGGCATTATCGACATTCGCCGCTTTAGAATATCTGAGGGAGAAGTGGATTTACCGCGTGAAGTGATCCGTGACATCATTTCTTCTGAGCGCAAGATGACTGCTATTGCCTCATCTGATGGATTGAATATTTATTTCTTTGAAAGAAAGGAGTCAGATGAGATGGTGATCTATAAGCAAAAGGCAGTCCATCTTAATGATAACAAGGAGGAGGTCGTGTTTGAAATGGACGAAGAATCTGATGGGTCAATCCGCCTTTTGGATTTCATTCCAATGCTGATAGACTTATCACTTAACAACAGGGTCTATTTGATTGACGAGATTGACCGCAGCATGCATCCGTTGCTGTCACAGAAACTGCTTGAATACTACTATTCCAATCTTCGTTCAGGCCTGGATACGCAACTCATCTTCACCACACATGAGGCTTCTTTGCTCAATTCAAATTCAATCCGACACGATGAAATATGGTTTGTGGAAAAAGACATTGCTGGTGCTTCCCATTTCACATCTCTGGTTGAATACAAACCTCGTCAAGATGTGCTTAAGGGGTATATGCAGGGTCGATATGGAGCCATACCGTTCTTTCAAACTTCTGCAATCAGTTAACTTGATCTTGTTATGAGAGTACGAAGGAATTTTGAACGCCCAGAAGGCAAGAAATCTGCTAGGCTTGTAGTGATTGCTGCAGAGGGTAAAGAGACTGAGAACATTTATTTTGAGGCCATGAAGCGGTTGCGTCAAGCCAGCAATGTTCATGTAGAGATACTGCATCGCAATGATCATTCTTCAAGCCCTATCGTGGTATATGACCAGATACAGCAGTTCAAGAAGGAGTACAATATTGATGACGACGATCAGCTGTGGGTCGTGGTCGACCGTGACAAATGGACAGCCAAGATGTTGAAATCCGTAGCGCAGTATTGTTACCATGACCCACATTTGAACTTTTGCGTTAGCAATCCATGTTTTGAATTGTGGTTAATACTGCATGTTGAAGATATAAGCACCTTATCCGAAGAAGAACGTATTAAAATGAAGGCGAACAGGAAGTCCTCAAAACGAGGTGCAACCTTTTTAAAGCAACGGTTACGCGATCATCTAGGTTCATACCACGAATCAAACTATGACGCCGAGCGACTGATTTCAACTGTTGAAGTTGCAATTGATCGCGCCGACAAGCTTGATACCAACAAGCAAGACCGATGGCCACAAAGTCTGAGCACAAGGGTATATCTATTGGCTAGAAGCATAATGAATCCGTAAAGATAATACTATTATGACTGATGCCATATTCAACCCACAAAGCATAACTCTGGGAGACATTCTTCTTGAGGTGATGGAAAATATGTCTCGAAACGAAGTACAGAAATCTTTTTTTCGTAAACTTCGAATATTACTGGGAGTCCCTGAGTTTACTGAATATCTGAATTGCCTGCTCATTAATGCCCTGGGATATCCCACACCCATTGCTGCTAAAACTGTAGATAAAGCAATTGATTGCCTTATCAGTTTTTATGAAGATAATATTGAATCCACACAAGGTGTCACTGTTGAACAAAAAACTGCCGAGAAGACAAATATGAAATTCTTTATGGCAGAATATCGACTCGCTGTCAAGAATAGCTTATCTTCCAGAAACCTGTTAAGAGTTTGAAGGATCTCTTACTAGGGTTGGATTCCGCATTTGAGTTGGGCCACGGCATAGGTGATACTCAGCTTAGAGATTTTATGCGGAAGCAACAATCGTACAGACATGACAGATATAAGCAATTGCTCCTAAACAAATCTTAATTACGAGATACCCACCCGCGAACCCCGATGGCGATGGGCCGTTCCGCTCCGTCTGCGTACGCTCCGAATGACTGACTTATCGGCTGGAGAGTGCCTGGTCAAGTTCACTGACCGCGCCGACACCCCGCACACCCGGCTGCTGCGGTCATTCCCGTTCCGCACTGCGCTTCGCTGCGTCATCGACAGTGCAACACCTGCGGTTCAAGGCGGTCTGCTGACGGCGGGTGCGGGTGCGCACCCGGCTCGCTGCACTGGTATCGGGTTCGTCCTTCGTCCTCAACCCGATCCTGACGTTACGCAAGCCCGATGCTCAATCGTTGATTGCCCCGCAACGCCGGCATCCCGCCTGGCACTCACGATGACTCCACTCATCTTGTGCCTCCACTTCATTCCCTCCGCGCCCCGCTGTTTTCGCTGCGCTCAGGGGTATCGGTGCTGTGAGCCTTGGACACACTCCAGCCTCTGTCGCCATTCTGCGCTCCCTTGCCTGCGCTTCACCGCCCGTCGCCATCGCCAGAGCACAACATCAAGCCTGGAACAAGCTCAAGGCACGATGTTGTCGCACAGAAATCAGCGGTATTGACGAGCATAAGCGCAACCGATACTGCGTGTCGGATGCGCTCACGCACGTCAGCATCATCACCGCACAATGCCAAAATCGCCCTGCATATAGCGCCTTGGTGAAAGTGGTTTTCGGACTCGCTCCACAGGGCAGTTGGGGGATCCCGAGAGGGGAAAAAGGGAAATTTTTCCCTTTTCAACCCTTTAATTGGCTGATAATCAACCAAAGTTACTTCTCAAGGTGCGGACAATTTTCATTTTTAACAAAAACTCGTCCGAAATCATATACCCTAACTTGCTCATATAGCTATTTTTATGACATTCCAAAAATCAAGAGTCAAATGTTAAAATTTCGGCTCGTTTTTCTCCCACGTTATCAGAGAAACACAAAAGGTCACTTGTTTTGCCTTGGCATCAGAAACCAGCCAGAAGAACAGGCCGCCATTAGATATCACCATTCGTTGGTTCAATCTCACTGCATATCAAAATGGCGGTTTTCCTTTGTAGCAGGCCCAAGTGTGCCATCGAAACCGATACTTCGTGTCGGTTCATCGTCACACATGGGCGATTCTACCGTTCAATGGCGGGTCCAATCGCCCTGCATATAGCGCTTTTTTGACGGGCTTTTTCAGAAACACTCCACAGGGCCGTAGGGGGGTCCTAAGAGACAAACGTGGAAAATAATTTCCCACTTCAACCCTTTAATACTTGATAATCAAGCATGTAACTTTTTCAATCCTTTACAAATCGAAGAAAAACGTAATTTTTAACACTCATTTTTCTGAAAGAACCCCGATGAATAAAGGTTTTACGCCCAGTTTCAAAACCACTCCAAATGTTAAAATTTTGCCCGTTTTTTAGCCATTTGCTCACATTTTACACCATTCCAAAACGCGACTTCCGCTGGCGCCCGAGACATCAGCGGAAGCAACGATAACAGCCTCAATAAAAACTATCTCAAACCGCATCAAATCGCTGGCAGTAGTAGAAAAATGTGCTTGTGCCATCGGGAGAATTGTTAGTGAATCCTAGATCGGAGACTAGCACCCTTGAACTCGATGAAGTTGAACATCTCCAAACAACGGTCGGCAATATATGCGCCATATTTCTGGCCAATGTCTTCGAGCTTTAGGTTGGTCGTGATATGGGTAACGCTATCACGTCTGTGATCATATCGCAGCTGGAGTATGAACTGGATGACATTCAGCTCAGTTCCGTAATACTTCGCTGGCATAGGCTCTCTTCCCACCTCATCGATGATAAGGTTAATATCGTCAGACATGAAGTTTACTAGAGCAGACTGGCCTTCTACCGAGAAAATGTTTGCCAATTCGCCAGCTGACTTCAACCAGGTTCCTTTCATGCGGAAATCATCCAGCTTGCTTTCGTGCCGGTTAACCAAGCCATTCCGGTATTGGCGTAGAGCTTGCAGAGTCATACTCTTGCCTAAACCAAGATCTCCGTAGAACCAAAACCCTTTGTCGAAATTCAAATTGAGCGTGTTGCACTCATTGAGCCTCCACACCCAGGCAAATAACGAATTCAGGATGTTTCTGTCGGCAAGTTTCGGATCAAAGCGCGGCTCAACCTTGAGGAAAGCCGCACGGAAGTGGGCCATTTCTTTAGCCCAGTCAACCGATGTTGGCGGTGTGGATGATTGCATTTGAAAGCGGGTTACTTGCTCCTGTAACAGGTGTTGTATTGAGTTTTCCATTGCTATTAAGTTTAAAATCGCTAACTTTATAGCGCAAGACCGACATGAAGTGTTTCTTCGTCCACTCGTTGTCAGGCAAGTCTTGAAATTTCCAATCAGCGATGATCTTCTCAGCAAGCTGCCTGTATTCTTCTGCAGTTATCTCGCAACTCTTGCAAGCAAGCTCAATGTTTAGATCAATCATCACTTCTTGTTCAAGTTTCTTGCGCGTATCGTCGTCGACGTTGTTATTTAATAGTTTTTTCTTATTAATATGTGTAACCTGCTGCTCATTGACCAGGGGTGGTGTGGTTAATTGACTAGGGGTGTCATTTGAACCACTGGTTTTTTGACTAGGGGTCGCATTCCATCCAAGGGCATCTTTCGAGGCTTCATAAACCGTCGCCTTCCCAAGTTCATGTCTTACGGATATCAAACCTAATTTCTCAAGTTTGATTATGGCACGACGCCAAATCTTATCGCCCATGTGCAGCGTCTTACAAGCAGAATGAATCGAATACCTATACCCGCTAGGCATGGAAGCAATGTAGTTCCACACTGCTTTCTCAGCAACGCTAAGTTCAGACGAACGGATGATAGCGTTCGGAACCATTGTAAAGCCTTTGTCGTGCATAGTTACAATCTCTTTGAAAGTTCGTCGACCGGCAACTCAGCCTCCACGAGGAGGCTGAACTTGCCTTATCGACATAGTGTGTTTACCATGATAGATTAAATCTTGCAGCCGACGAGACGATCGATGTCGCTCTTGCGGTAGCGGCGCTTGTCGCCGATCTCTACCTTCTTGAGGATGCCGTTCTGGTCCCAACGGTAGAGTGTCATCTTGGAGACGGAAAGCAACTCTGCTGCCTCATCAATGGTTAATAACTGATCGCTTGTCGCAGCGGCTTCTGCTTCGATCATAGCGACTGACTTTGCGCCGACAAGAATGTTCTGGGCGAACTCTTTCAAGTCCCTTGCTGAAATCTGAAGGATGACATTGGCATCTGATGCCAGGATGTCTGAAATTGAATGGTTTGTCATCTTTTCTTGGAATTATAAAGAATTTAAGGTGGTTTTCTCTCGTTTTGCCCTCTTGAATCAGGCATCTTGGACACTGAATCTACGTGCCAGGCTTTCATCATTCGGACATTGCAAAGTTACTACCGGCTTTATAATGCCGTTTTAATGCCGATGTGAAAAAATAAAGCGAATTGAAATATATGCAATTTGCTCTTAATCAGTGTATTTTTAATGGTATCGATATATTTTTTTATAATGCCGTTTAATGCCAAATAATGTCATTTTACTTTTTGAGTTGCTTTTTCACTCTATCGCGTAGCATTTCATACCATTCTCCAAGATTCGTATTGTTTTTCGATGCCTCTTTAGGAACAATGTTAATAGATGCGCAGACATCACGTAACCATTCTTTCTTCTGAGTCTTCACGCACTTCTGTATATGTGATAGGCTGCTTCGGAATTTGTCCTGTAAAATGGGTTGTATTTTACTAATATCTGCGTTAACTACAGCTTCGGCTAAAACATGGTATGGATAATCTTTTTCAAGAACTCCAGTTGAGCGGAGATAATTAAGTATATCCAGGAGCAGAGTTTCGTTCTCTATAGTATATTTTGATTGCGTCTTCTCGAGTTGTTCGTCTGGCTGTACATCTGATTGTACTTGTGGTTGCTCTTTTTGGAAAAGAGTTCTTAGACTATATGACATCGCACTATAGGTCTCTGGTGTTAACTCTATACGGTTGGCGATTTGTTTTTTTGCCCAAGCCACATCCTTCTCGTCATATTCATTGCGATGAGAGACATAAGTCAATGCCGCTATATCTATTTGGATGTTTTTCATTATGCCGAAAAAGTCTCCACAGTCATGCTCTATGAAATCAAACTCCATTGATTGGTCAAGAGCTTCATTGTTGACAATGTATTTATTAATTTCTGGGGATAGAATATACTTTATAATAAGTTTTGAAATGACCTCTTCATTGTTGTCGATGTTAAGGTTGAGCTCAAAGAATGCTACGTATGACATGACAAGATATGATCTCATATCGTAGGGTAGAGCAGCTGCTGCTTTATAGATGTCATCAAATGTCGAAATGTGATGAGCCGTTCTTCTCACGAATTCGCCATATTTCTTTACGGAATCATAATTCATAGTCAGATTTGATATTGGTGTCATTAATGGTTTGTGTTGGTTATTTCTCGTGATGCAAAGATAATTGAAATGGCAGAAAAACCAAAATGGTAAAATCTAACACCAAATAGGGTAGGAAAATGAGAGAAAATGAGATGAAAAGACTAAAATATAATCTAACTAGATGTATATCAAAGTAAAATGTCTAGAGAATTCAAATCCGTAACTTATTGACCGTGTGCAAGATTGTGCAAGATTGTGCAGGAATGTACAAACTTGTGCACGAATTTAAAAAAGTTAAATGATGTTTTATTTTGTGAATTTTCAAGATGTCCGGCGATAATTTGCTCAAGACTGGAGAAAAACCAATAAAAAGTCGGTGCAATTTCGGAGATAAGTGTTAATCGGTGCAGAAATCGGGCTGGAAAATTTTTGAACCGGTGCAATTTCGGTGCAATTTTGACCACAAAAAAGCGGAAGTCGTTGAAAATCAACGGCTTCCGCTTAAATTAGGTGTCCAAGATGAGAGTCGAACTCACACGCCCAATCGGGCACTACCCCCTCAAAGTAGCGCGTCTACCAATTCCGCCACCTGGACAAAAAGAGAGCGAAAGACGGGACTCGGACCCGCGACCCCGACCTTGGCAAGGTCGTGCTCTACCAACTGAGCTACTTTCGCATTACTATGGTACTGTTTCCAGTACCGACTCTGGTGAAGTTCAAAGAACGTGAGCGAAAGACGGGACTCGGACCCGCGACCCCGACCTTGGCAAGGTCGTGCTCTACCAACTGAGCTACTTTCGCAGTCAATTCTGACCCCTTTGCAGGGGTGCTTTCGTGAATTGCGGTGCAAAGATATAGCGACTTTTTGAACTGGCAAAATTTTTTGCCAGAAAAAATCACTTTTTTTTAAAATTATTTTTTTACACCCAATAGAGTGAAGAACTCATTCTGGCGGTGAATGTCCTCAAACTCACCACTATACTCAAAGGTAATGGTGGTGGAATCCTGTTTTTCAACACCGCGCATCTTCATGCACATGTGCTGGGCTTCGGCGTAGACAATGACGCCTCGGTTGGGCAGGACACGGGTCAGCAGCTCACAGATGTCGTGAGTCATGCGCTCCTGCACCTGCAGTCGACGTGAGAAGGTGTCGACGATGCGGGCAAGCTTGCTAAGCCCGACAATGCCTCCGGCGGGGATGTAACCGATGGAGACTTTGCCGAAGAAAGGCAGCACGTGGTGCTCGCACAGGGAATAGAACTCGATGTCCTTGACGATGACGATCTCGCTGCCCTCGTGCTCAAAGATGGCGCTGTGGACGATGGCGTCGGCGTCCTCATTGTAGCCGCGCGTGTTCTCGATGAGGGCTTTAGCGGCGCGCATCGGGGTCTTGGCCAGGCCTTCGCGGTCGGGGTCCTCTCCGATGAGTTCGATGATGGCGCGGTAGTGTTCGGCTATTTTTTCGGCGAGTTTAATGTCCTCGTCGCTGAATTTCATTTTAATCATTGCTCCAGATGTTGATTCGGTCTTTCACGATGACCATTTCTCGTGCGTAGCTTGGATAGACACTCTTGATGCGCTGCAGGGCGGCCTGAGCGTCGCGTTGGGTCTTGAAGTCACCGATGCGCAGCCTCCAAGAGGGTGCCTTGTAGGTGATGTAGGAGCGATACTGCGGGAACTTCATGGCGATGTCGCGGGCACGCTTCTGTGTAGCGGCCTTACCGGTCCTGGGGTTGTTGTCGGTATAGGCTTGGATGCGGAATCCCACGCTACGGTTCTCGATAGTCTGCTTGGAGGTGTGGTTGCGCTTGGGCTTCTTGGGAGTTACTTCTTCTTTCTTTTTCTTCTCCTCTTCCTTCTTCTTCTCGTCCTCCTTCTCCTTTTCCTTCTTGTTGTCGTCGTCATCCAGCTCGTTAAGTTTTTCCTCATCGACCTTCTTCTTGTCTTTCTCCTTGACGTCCTTGGTCTTCTTGTCTTTGCTGGTTGACTGCTGTTGTTGCTGCTTGCCGCCGAGGTCGGTGTTGTTGCGTTTCACCAGTTCCTTGGGCGCGTCAACATTCACCTGGCCGCTATTGTTCAGGCGGTCGGTGATCTGGGGTTGTTGTGAGCTGGCACTCAATGCGATAACGAGCATGATGCACAGGCTCAGCATGCGGATGTGTAATCGTTTAAACATGTATTTATCGTTGTCTTGTTGTCAATTTTGCCGCAAAGATACGCTATTTTTCATTATTGGATAACTTTTTTTCACTTTTTATGAAGGAATGAGGGTGAAAAGGCGGTCCCCATGCATGAGAATTGGTCCAACCGGACATTGTTGACCGATTGGACCAATGAAATCTCGGCAGTGTGTCGCCGTGTGATAAGATCAATTTAGAAAGCGGTGACGATACCCATGAAGTCGCCGGCCTTCAACGAGGCGCCGCCGATGAGGCCGCCGTCGATGTCGGGCTTGGCGAACAGTTCGGGGGCGTTGCTGGCTTGCAGCTGCCGCCGTAGAGGATGGTCATGTCGTCGGCCACCTGAGCGCCGTACTGCTCGGCCAGCAGGCCGCGGATGAAGGCGTGAATCTCCTGTGCCTGGTCGCTCGTGGCGGTCTTGCCGGTACCGATGGCCCAGATGGGCTCATAGGCGATGACGATGCAGGCCATCTGCTCGGCGGTCAGGTGGAACAGGGAGTCGCGGATCTCGGCACCGATGACTTCCTTGAACGAGCCGTTCTCGCGCTCCTCGAGGCTCTCGCCGCAGCAGAAGATCACCTTCAGGCCGTTCTCGAGGGCCAGGTCAACCTTGGTCTTGAGCATCTCGGCCGTCTCGTTGTAGTAGCCGCGGCGCTCGCTGTGGCCCAGGATCACGTAGTTGGCACCTGTCGAGGCAACCATGGGAGCGGAAACCTCACCGGTGTAGGCGCCGCTGGTGTGGTCGGCGCAGTTCTGAGCGGCCAGACCCACGTTGGCATCGCCGATGACCTCCTTGACGGCGGTCAGGTGGGTAAAGGGAACGCCCATGATGACGTCACACTTCAAGTTAGCCTCTGCAGCAACAGCGGCACACACGTCCTTGGCGAGCTGTACGCCCTCGGGCACGGTGGTATTCATCTTCCAGTTGCCCGCAACAATGTTCTTTCTCATTTTTCTCTTTCTTGATTAAACATTAAAAAATGTGATTTGATTCAATGCCACAAAGGTACAACCTTTTCCCGAAACGTCAAACAACAGCCTCGGAATTATCAAACAAGAGGAACAACAATAAACAACCTCAACAACTGTTTTTTTTTAATTTCAGGGCTTGGAGAGGAACTCGATGATGGCGCTGGGCTGACCGTCAACGGCCAGGGCGATGATGTGGCCGCCGTCGATGGGGTAGAGCGTGGGGGTGAGCAGGTCGCCCAGTTTGGCGGCGATGCGGTACTCCACGCGCATGTCGTTGACCTCGAAGCCCTCGGGCAGCAGTTCCATGGCGATGCGCACGTAGTTGGCGTTGTTCATGTGGCGGTTATAGTCGATGTCGGCGCGCATGACCTTGACGGGTTGCAGCACGGTGCCTTCGTCCTTGGGCAGGATGATGCGGCGGCCGCGATATTTCATTTCCTGCTTGGCCTCGAGCGTGAGCGAGGCGATGGCCTCTTCAGAGAGCCGGGCCAACTTGCCCGTGGCGAGGTCGACAAAGGCGCCCATGCTCCACGTGCGGTAGCAGGGCTGACCCTGGGCGTCGCGGATGAAGGTGTTGCGGAAGCCGTACATTGGCATCACCTCATAGATGGACGTGGTTACCGTCAAGTCCTCCTTGAAGCGCGGCACACGCACCACTTCGACCTGGCGCGTTGCCAACAGTTGCGTCATGTTGTTGTCGCTGAAGAACTTGCGGGCCTCTGGCTCGCTGTCAATCCACATTTCGGAGCAGTCCTGCATCATCTGCAAGGCCGAATAGAGTTTCAGTTTTCCCTCGCTGTCGCAGCAACTGGTAGTGACTTTATAGTTGAGTGTGTACATGTGATAGTAGTTAAAATGATGAGCAAAGATAGCCATATTATCAGAAGTAATGGGGCAAAGCACACATTATTAATATACTTTAAGGGGATAGGGTGGGTGAGTGTGGAGTTTTTTTTGTACCTTTGCGGCGTTTTTGTGCAAAAACGGCACAAGTGATTGTAAATAAAAGAAATATCAACGAAATAACGATAAAATTAAGAAGAAATCATGGGTTTAAGAATCATTGTCCTGGCCAAGCAAGTGCCAGACACACGCAATGTGGGTAAGGATGCGATGAAGGAAGACGGCACCATCAACCGTGCTGCTCTGCCCGCCATTTTCAACCCCGAGGACCTGAACGCCCTTGAACAGGCGTTGCAGCTCAAGGATGCCTACCCCGGCTCGACCATCACCCTGTTGACGATGGGTTTGCCTCGCAGCGCAGAGATGGTGCGCGAGAGCCTCTATCGCGGTGGCGATGACGGCGTGGTATTGACCGACCGCCCCCTGGGTGGTGCCGATACCCTCGCCACGAGTTACTCGTTGGCCCAAGCCATCAGGCACATGGGTGAGTTTGACATCATCGTGGGTGGCCGTCAGGCCATCGACGGCGACACGGCCCAGGTGGGACCGCAGATTGCCGAGAAGTTGGGTCTGCCCCAGGTGACCTATGCCGAGAGCATCCAGGTCGCTGACGGCAAGGCTACCATCAAGCGCCGCATCGAGCGCGGCTTCGAGACCGTGGAGTGCCCGCTGCCCCTGGTGGTTACCGTGAACGGCAGCGCCGACGCTTGCCGTCCCCGCAACGCTCGCCTCATCCAGAAGTACAAATATGCCGTGACGCCCAGCGAGAAGGCCGCTCTGCCCGCCGACCGCCAGGCGCTCATCGACGCCCGTCCCTATCTGGCCATCAAGGAGTGGGGCGTGAAGGAGATTGAGGCCGATCCCGAGCAGATTGGTATGGCCGGCTCGCCCACCAAGGTGAAGACCATCGTTAACGTCGCCTTCCAGGCCAAGGAAGCCCGTCGTATCGACGCTGCCGCCGACGCCGAACTCGAGGGCCTCGTGAAAGAACTTATCGCCGACCACATCATCGGCTAATCAGGCTTTGGGCTTTAGGTTTTAGGCTGTAGTAATCAGGCTTAAAACTTAAAACTAACAACTTAAAACTAACAACTAAAATAATGGAAGACAAGAATAATCTGATAGTCTATTGCGAGTATGACGAGGGCCGCATCGCCGACGTCAGCCTCGAACTGTTGACCAAGGGCCGCCAGTTGGCCACCCGTCTGGGCTGCCGCCTCGCGGCGCTGGTGCTGGGCGATAAACTTGACGGCATCGAGCAGGAGTTGTTCCCCTACGGCGTTGACGTGGTCTACAAGGTGCAGGACGAGCGCCTGTTCCCTTACACCTCCCTGCCTCACTCGAGCGTGGTGACCACCCTGTTCAAGGAAATCGAGCCGCAGGTGTGCCTCATGGGCGCCACCACCATCGGTCGTGACCTGGGTCCCCGCGTGTCGTCGTGTCTGCACAGCGGTCTGACCGCCGACTGCACCTCGCTGGAGATCGGTGACCACACCGACGCAGCCAAGGGCAAGGAATACAAGGACCTGTTGTACCAGATCCGTCCCGCTTTCGGCGGCAACATCGTCGCCACCATCGTCAACCCCGAGTGCCGTCCCCAGATGGCGACCGTGCGTGAGGGTGTGATGAAGAAGGAAATCTTTGATGCTAACTACAAGGGTGAGGTCATCAACCTTGACCCCGACAAGTATATCGACCCCGCCAGCCTCGTGGTGAAAATCATCGACCGCGAGATTGAGCAGAGCAAGGTGAACATCAAGAACGCCCACATCATCGTGGCCGGTGGCTACGGCGTGGGCAGCAAGGAGAACTTCGACATGCTCTTTGAACTGGCCGACGTGCTCGGCGGTGAGGTGGGTGCTTCGCGCGCTGCAGTTGATGCCGGTTTCACCGACCATGACCGCCAGATTGGCCAGACCGGTGTCACCGTGCGCCCCAAACTGTACATCGCCTGCGGTATCTCGGGTCAGATCCAGCACATCGCCGGCATGAACGAGAGTTCCATCATCATCAGCATCAACACCGACCCCGAGGCACCCATCAACGCGATTGCCGACTACGTGATCACGGGCAGCGTCGAGGATGTGATTCCCAGGCTCATCAAGCATTACAAGAAGAATTCAAAATAATAGATTTTAGACTTTAGACTTTAGATCTTAGACTTTAGACTTTAGGCTTCATTTGTCTAGAAAACTGCTATCTTCTAACTTCTAACTAAAAAAAAGAACATGGCTAACTTTTATACCGACAATAAAGCGCTCCAGTATCACCTGCGTCATCCGCTGATGAAGCAGATTGTTGCCCTGCGTGAGCGCGACTATACCCAGAGCGAGAAATTCGACTATGCTCCCCTCGACTTCGAGGACGCGATGGATTCTTATGAGCGCGTGCTGGACATCATCGGCGAGGTGTGCGGTGACATCATCGCTCCCAATGCCAAGGATGTTGACCTCGAGGGCCCCCACCACGAGAACGGCCGCGTGCGCTATGCCAAGGGCACCGAGGTTAACCTCAAGGCCCTGAACCAGGCCGGCCTGATGGGCATCACCTTGCCCCGCCAGTACGGTGGCCTGAACATGTCGTCGATTCCCTATATCATGGCCGCCGACATGGTGAGCCGTGCCGATGCTGGCTTCGTCAACGTGTGGGGCCTGCAGGACTGCGCCGAGACCATCAACGAGTTTGCCAGCGAGGACCAGAAGGAGCGCTTCCTGCCCCGCACCTGCAAGGGCGAGACCCTGGCGATGGACTTGACCGAGCCTGACGCAGGTAGCGACCTGCAGTCCGTCATGCTCAAGGCCACCCAGGACGAGGACGGCACTTGGCGCCTGAACGGCGTGAAGCGTTTCATCACCAACGGTGACGGTGATATCTCGCTCGTGCTTGCACGCAGCGAGGAAGGCACCCGCGACGGCCGTGGCCTGTCGATGTTCATCTATGACAAGCGCGACGGCGGCATGACCGTGCGCCGCATCGAGGATAAGATGGGTATCCACGGCAGCCCCACGTGCGAACTCGTGTTCAAGAATGCCAAGGCTGAGTTGTGCGGCGACCGCAAACTGGGTCTCATCAAGTATGTGATGTCGCTGATGAACGGTGCACGCCTGGGCATCGCCGCTCAGAGTGTCGGCGTGAGCGAGGCCGCCTACCAGGAAGCCATCGCCTATGCCCGCAGCCGTGAGCAGTTCGGCAAGGCCATCATCAATTTCCCCGCCGTGAGCGAGATGATTGCCAATATCAAGGCCAAGTTGGACGCTTCGCGCACCTTGCTGTATGAGTGCACCCGCTTTGTCGACATGTACAAGTCGCTGGAGGCCATCAGCCGCGAGCGCACCCTCGCCCCCGAGGAGCGCAAGACCATGAAGGCCTACAACCGCCTGGCTGACGCCTTCACGCCTCTGGCCAAGGGCATGACGAGCGAGTTCTGCAACCAGAACGCCTACGACTGCGTGCAGATTCACGGTGGTAGCGGCTTCATGCGCGACTACGCCTGTGAACGCATCTACCGTGACGCCCGCATCACCAGCATCTACGAGGGCACGACCCAGTTGCAGGTGGTTGCCGCCATCCGCCACGTCACCACGGGCACCTATCTGAACCAGATTAAGGAGTATGCTGCCCGTGAGTACAGCGAGGCCGTCGCTCCCATGCAGGCCAAACTCGAGGCCATGACCACCCTCTACGAGGAGACCTTCGCCAAGGTGCAGGCCGTTGAGGATCCCGAGTACATCACCTTCCATGCCCGTCGTCTGGTCGAGATGCTCGGTCACATCATCATGGGCTATCTGCTCATCGGTGACGCCAGCAACGAGCCCGACCTGTTCATGGACAGCGCCAAGGTCTATGTCAACATGGGTGAGGCCGAGGTGGCACGCCACGCTCGCTTCATCGGCGCCTTCAACCCCGCCGACCAGGCAGCCTACATGCGCCAATAAGACTAAAGAATTTCTCGCCTGTATCAGGGTTCGACCTGGCAGGCGAGAAATTTCATTAGATGAAATAGTATTATTGATGTAATAGTGTATTATTGATGGATAGTAGATAGTTATCTATCTTTTTATTAATAGTTTAATTTTATATTTTATTATGAAGAAATTTTATTTTTTTCTTGTCAGTCATGTTACTGGCTTTGGTTTCTGTTGGTGTTGTTTCATGTGGTGATGATAAGGATGAGCCCGTGAATTCTGACATCGTTGGCACTTGGCAGGTTAATACCATCGATGAAGACGGTGAAGCCTATGAGAATTTGGTCCAATTCACCAAAAACGGCAAATGGCATTCAGTGGATATCCACTATGAATTTGATGAAGTTGATGTCGATGTTGAACATGGATCTTATTCCGTTTACGGAAATAAGATTATGGTGACTTACACTGACGATGGTCATAGCATTACCCAGACATTTACTTATGAAGTAAAGGGTAACAAATTGACGCTTTCTTACATGGATTAGCCCGTTGTTCTGACTTATATCCGTGTCAGTGACAGCGTCATTGAGAAATATCTGTAAATTATAGAAAACTTTTCGTTAAGCGTGTCCCTGCCGATGTCCGTCGGCGGGGACACGTTTTTTTAGGCAATGTGTTGCCAAGGTGGAGAGAATGCTATATCTTTGCGGTGTTATGAGTCGTGAGAAGGAGATATATAAGGTGACGCTGGTGGGCAGTGCCTACATGCGCCAATAATTTTGAACTAAAAATTTCGCGAATTAAACTGAATTTAAATGCTGATATCTATGAAGAAGTACTATTTTGCATTGATGGTCATGTTGATGACCCTGGTTTCGGTCGGTCTTGCTGCCTGCAACGCCGACGAGCCTAAGGTTGCTGACATTGTTGGGACTTGGCAATACGATGACCCTGAAATGTACGATGATGTTTCACTGCTGTTTCAATTCACCAAGGAAGGTAGATTTCATCAAGTAGCAGTTTTCATCGTGTCGAATGGCAATACTGATCACTTCGCTTTTCATGGATCATATACCGTGAAGGGAAATAAGTTGACCATGATTTACGATAACGACGCCGGTTTCTATGGTGATAACGAGGCCCTTACTTGCGAATATATAGTGCAGGGTGACAGATTGATGTTTCTGGACCATGAACATACTACATTTACCCGTGTAAAGGACAGCGTCATTGAGCCGTATCTGTAAAGGTTGATAGCGAAACTGGAATATGTGTCCCTGTCGATGTCCGTCGGTGGGGACACGTTTTTTTAGGCGATGTATTGCCAAGGTTGAGTAAATGGTATATCTTTGCGGTGTTATGAGCCGTGAAAAGGAGATATATAAGGTGACCCTGGTGGGCAGTGCCGGCAATGTGGCGCTGCTGACCTTCAAGTTCATCGCGGGTGTGATGGGACACAGTTCGGCGATGATTGCCGATGCCGTGCACTCGCTCTCGGACTTCATCACCGACGTCATTGTGCTGGCCTTTGTCCACGTGAGCGCCAAGCCTCAGGACAAAGACCATGACTACGGGCACGGCAAGTATGAGACCTTTGCCACCTTCATCATCGGCCTGGCGCTGATAGCAGCCGCCACGGGAATCATCGTTTCGGGCGTGGCCAAACTCATCGATTGGGCAGGGGGCAAGGAACTCGCGGCGCCTGGATGGCTTGCCCTGGCTACGGCCATCATCTCGATCATTGTCAAGGAAGTCCTCTATCAATATACCGTCAAGAGCGGCAAGCGGCTCGATTCTCAGGCCCTTGTCGCTAATGCATGGCACCATCGCAGCGATGCCTTGTCGTCGATAGGCACTACCGTGGGCATCGGTGGCGCCATCCTGTTGGGACAACGCTGGACGGTGCTTGACCCCTTGGCTTCGGTGTTTGTCGGTGGAATGTTGGTCAAGGTCTCCATCAACCTGTTGCGCAAGAGTGTCGGCGAACTGACCGAGTCGTCGCTCTCGAGCGATATCGAGCAGGAAATCGAGGACATCATCTGCTCGTTCCCCGACGTGAGCGAGCCTCACAACCTGCGCACACGCCGCATCGGCAACCGCTTTGCCATCGAGGCCCACGTGCGCATGGACGGCAATCTGCCGCTCTCGTCGGCCCATCACCGTGCCACAGCCATCGAGCGGCGCCTGCGTGAGCGTTTCGGTCCTCAGACCCACGTCACCATCCACATGGAACCCGTCAAGTGAAGCATCATCCATAACAAACGACGAAGCGCCTGATAGTGTCGGGCGCTTCGTCGTTAAGTAGAATGTGTTGTGAAGGGCTTAATCGTAATTCAGGTTGTTGGCCTGGGAAACGATACCGTCCTTGGTGATTCTGAAACCGGTGGACTTGCCACTCAGCTTCTCCAGGGTGCTGACCACCTTGTCCTTGGCAACTCCCTTGCTGTTGATAATGGTCACGATATTGGAGTAACTGGCGCCCTTGCTGGTTTTGCACGAGAAATTCATTTCACAGGTGAGGTCGTATTTCTCCTGCGTCAGTTCAGCATCAGACTTGGTGCTGAACTTGTACATCACACCAAACTCGGCAGGAAACTTTTCGCTGGTGACACTCTTGGTCCACCAGGTAGTGGTGACAGGCTCCATCACGTTGCGGCCATTCTCGGCCTTGTAGGTGATGAACACGTTGCACGCGTTGAGCAGATCCTGTGAGAATGACATGTTGTAGGTGGCGGTTGCCGTTGTCTTCTCTTTGGGTTCGTCGTCACCGCATGAGGTGAGCGAGAATGCAGCCACAATCAACAAGGCTGCCATGCAGATGTACTTCTTCATCGTCTTGTGATATTATCGGTTAAACTTTACTTGCTCAGGATGATGTCGATGACAGTGTTCACGTCGGCAATATTGACCTCGCTGTCGTGGTTCACGTCGCCTTCAAGCACCTCGGGGGCGGGAGCGACACCAAAGATGGACACGTTGATGTCCTGACCCATCGTTGCTCTCAAGTCAATGTGAAGGTCGCCGCTGATGGCGGTGTCGGTGAAGCGTGCGATAGCCACGGTGGGGACATTACCGAGTATGGGCCCCATCCAGTAATCATATTGGGGGTCATCGCCCGGGGTGATATTGATATTGCCGTCAAAGTTGAGCCTCGTGTAGCCATACTCATCGATGCCTTCCACGCCGGTCACGGTGACATTGCCCACGGGCAGGGGAATGTTCTCAGAGATGAGGACAAAGTTCTTCAGGTCCAGGTCATAGGCGCCGTTGTTCTCGTTGACAGTCACTTCCACTTGCTCCTGCTCGCTGACGTTGCCGTTGATGGTGACTTTAACGTGGCAGGTGTAGGTCGTGGCGCTCATGGCCATGGCGCAGCAGATGGCTGCAAAGCATACAATAAATTTTTTCATTTTACTTGTTTTATTCCTTTATTGTCGTGATTAATGTTTGATAAGTCGTTTGATATTAAACGAAAAGATTAATTGTTCAATATCTCATTGATCAACGTGATGGCATCGCTGATGTTGATCTCGTCATCATCGTTCATGTTGGAGTTCTGCTCGTTGATCTCGACGATGCTGCCATTCAGGATGTAATTAATCAACATGATGGCGTCGCTGATGTTCACTTCACCGTTGCTGTCAACATCACCCCTCAAGCCTGCGGGGGAAGTCACGTTGATGACGTAGCAGGTGGCCGTCTGAAGGTCGCCCGACACAACGCTGATGGCGATGCGGTAACTGCCGTCGGCGTTACGCTCCATCGTCTTGGTCGAAACAGCGCTGGCACCATCAAAGTCGGTCGTGAAGTCGTCAAGATTGGGCTCGCCGGCAATCTCCATGTTGTAGGTGGTAACGGCGGGGTCCCAACCCTCGATAACGTTGCCGCGATAGCGCAGGTAGTTCATCGAGGCAAGATAAACCAGTTCAATGTCGTCAACATAGACGGCATCATTCTTGCTGCCCGAACCGGGATTACCGTTGGTCGAGAAGGTGACGAAGATGGCATTGCTGGCGGCATGGTTGGCGCTGTAGCTGGTGTAGTCGAAGGGGAACGAGTATTGCGTCCAGTCGCCGGCGGGAATCGTTCCGCCCACGATGCTGCCCGAGAGGTTGGTGTAAGTCTTGTCAACGGGCTCCTGATAGTAGGTGCCGTCGAAGGTCTTCACGCTCACGCTGGCTTTGTTGTTGGCATCGGCAGTGCCTTGGGTGTATTTCAGCCACACATTGAACTTGTCGGGCTTGGCATACAGGGGCATATAGAAGTCGTTGGTGCCGTTGTCTTTGTCCATCTCGGCATGGTTGAGGGGACTGTTGGCTTCATATGATCCGGCCATGAGTTTGCCGTTGGTCATGGTGCCATTGGCAACGATACCAATGAATGAGCCGGCAGTGAGAACTGCGCTGTGACCTGTTGCACCGGGACGCACGTCATCACTGGAGCCAAGGCTGGCAATGTTGGCCGAGGTGCTGGCGAACATGCCGCCTGCACTCTTGAAACCGTGCCAGCGGTTGGGCTCGTTCGTGTAACTGCTGTTCCAGTCCTCAAAGTTGCTGTTGGGCAACTGGAAGTGGTCGCCCACGGTATTGAACCAGATGGTTACGCTCTGGTCGGGAAGCGACACGTTGGCGGCCATCATGCCGTCAAAGGTGCGGGCCAGCACGACGGTGCGCAGGGGACCATAACTGTCGGTGTTCACATAGTGCTCGGCGCTATAGACGGTGATTTCGCCGGTGGTGGCGGCGGGCACGTCATACATCTTCAGGGTGCCGATATTGAAAAAAGGCACCTCAAGGTCGAGTTCATACAACCCGTTACCCTGGTCGATGACCGAAACAGTGACCTCAGCGGTGCGGGTGTATGTGCCCTTGGTGACTTCGATGAGGCCGGTAAAACTCTCAGCATTGAGAGCCAACGCGGCCGTCAATGCCATACAAAAAGTGAAAAATGCTTTCTTCATTGCTATTGAAAAGTAGTAATTATGATAATTTTAATTTTTTATTTAATGCGGTAAATGATTCCCAGTGAGCCGTACATCGGGCGCAGCGTCTGCACCGAGTGGAAGTCGCTCTTGAAGATGCCGCTCAGGCCATAGGTCAGTTCGGCGAACAGACCCCAGCGGTGGTGGAACTGCCAGTCTCCGCCGACGTCGATGCCCCATTGCATGTGACGCATGTTGGCGTCGAAGTCAAAGTCGCCGCGGTCACCCGGTTCAACACCCATCTCGATTTTTGGACCCACAGGAGTGCCCTCACGCAGGTAGCCGTCATAGGCCCACCCCCAGAACTTGCGGCTGGTGAGCCAGCCCATGAAGAAGCCTCCACGCAGGCGCCAGCGTTCGTTGAAACTGTATTCTGCCTGAAGGGGCAGCGTGATGCGGCGCTGGGTGGTCTTGATGCGCACATTGCCGTTGAAAATGCCCTTGAGCGACTCTTCGCCCCTGACGACCTCGATGTCATAGTTCTTCACGCGGCTGTCCACGTCCATGCTGCCGAGTTCATAGCGCAAGCCGGTGTGCACTGCCCACCCGTTTTTTATTTTCAGGGAGCCTTCGCCTGCCACCGAGAAGTTAAGGCCGGGATTAAACTGGTTGATGCCACGAATCTCCCTGCCCATGTGGGTGGGGATTGTGCCGCCAATCGGGTATCCCAGGCGTGCGTCCATCCTGAGGCTGTCGAGCACCGAAGCATTGACAGATGTCGCCGTCGCCAGCGCCATCAAGACTATCAGGACTATATGTTTGAAATCATTCATTTGTTTCTGTCGTTGGGCCCCGCCCAGGGCGAAGCCATCAGTATTATAAAAGTAGGCGGATGCTGATTCCCCAATCCTAACTTCTAATTCCTAATTCCTAATTCCTAACTCTCCCTATTCCTCATGCGAACAGATGAGCCGGACTTTATCGATACACAAGCGGCTGCCGATGGCGCCGATAAAGTCGCCGCCGGCCGAACTCGAGGAGAACACGATGGCCAGGCTGTAGCCGCGGTTGGCCAGCAGTTCCTCGTCAATCTCCTCGCGGTACTCAAATTTCACATCCCATGCCGTCCACTGGCTCGTCGGGGCGACGTAGCCCAGTTTGGCGACAGCGACAATCTGCTCGCTCGACAGGATGTTGTCGCCGTAGAGCACCAATTCATTGCCTGCAGCATCGTGGTTGCGGTAGAACACCGCATAGACGTCGGCCGTGTCGATGCGACCGGCAATGGGGTTGCCGTAGAAGTCCTGAACCGTTTCTCCGGGTTGATAGGTGTAGTAGCCCGTGAAGCGGTCGGGACGGCTGGTGAACGGCAAGCCGAAGCGTGTGGCATGCAGGTGGTCGCTCATCGCAATCCTGATGTCAAATGTGCCAAGGAACAGGTTACCTGCGGCAAGGCGCTTATTGGCCATGCGGCCAAAGGGGCCCGTGTCGCGGGTCGTCAAGCACACGGCGGCGCCATCATAACCCTCGAGCAGGGGGGTGGACGGGTACTCCTCGGGCTTGGCTGTGCTCATCGAGATACGGAATCCGGCGTTGGCTGTGGACCAGTCGTTGCCCAGGGTGCCGTCGGGCAACAGGTTGTGCCAGATGTAGTAGCGCTGAGTGGCCGTCTCGAGTTCAAAATGCTCGAAGTCATAGCGCAACGTGTCGGAAACGGTGACCAGCGTGGGAATCACGCTCACCGAATAACTGCGCTGCCACTTGCCGTCCTGTGATGTGACGGTATAGGTGACCGGCCCGTGGCTGAAGTCGTGAGTGCTGCCGCTGGCGGGCTCCACCGTCGCTCCAGCCGACAAGGTTAAAATGGGAGACAGGGCGCTCACGTCGGCATCGCCACGCACGGCAAAGGTGATCTCGGTGTCGGTCGAGAACACAACCTGCATTGAGTCAGTCAATTGGAAAAAGAACTGCTCGGGATTGTCAGCATGCAACGTCACGGTCTCGATATCGGCCTCGCATCCGGCAGGCTCTTCGCCGAAACAACTTGTCATCATTACCATCATCAGCAATGATAATGCCGTTGCCAGGATGTTGCGCTGAATCACGTGACTGTCTGATTTATAGTTCATTCTCTGTATTTCTTGTTTTCAAACTTGCAAAATTAGAAAAATTATCGTTAGCACAAGTGCTTTAAACCCTTTTTTTTGATAAACATGCCCATAAATAGCCGCTTTTCGCCCCGGCTGACGCCTCGGCTGTCGCCAACACCATCAGTGCATCCGGTTTTCATAGTTCTCAAGGTCTCCTGCCATAGTCCCCAGTTGCCCTTCGTTACTGGAATGAGTGCTTTAAACCCCTGTCCTGAGGCGACAAGTCAAGGGTTTCATGGCATCTCATTATGATTTTTTGGGCTTTATTATTGTTGTTTAGAATAAAAGAGTTAATTTTGTGGGCTTAAACCTAATGTCATTGACTCACTGCTCAATTGTGAACATTAAGGATGAGCGTTTGTCATTAAAGGACAATCTCATGTTAAAAGAAGAATCTAAAATATGGAACAAATAATAAATAAACTGCTGGGACTTAGGATTTTCAGATCTTTTAAGGTGAAGACCACACCACGATGGATCATCCTGCTTCTGGATATGCTCATTGTACTGGTGAGTTTTGTCGCAACAGTAGTTGCCGACATGTATTCACAGCACACGGTGCTTCCCCCACAGAACATCCTGCTCAATGCTTTCATCGTCTTTGCGGTTTATTTTGCAGTATCTTTTGTCTCAAAGAGTTACACTTGCGTTATCCGACTTTCGGTCATCGAGGACCTGTACCGCATTTTCATGGTTATCGCCTTCTCCACGCTGGTACTCTTCATCCTCAATGTCATTGGTCTGGTAGCGCTGCAAGCGCCGTTCATGAAGTTCTGGGACATCCTGGTCATCGGTGCCTTGTCGTTCTCCATGATGATGATTGAGCGACTGTGTATCAAGTATTTGTATATGCGCATGAATAGCGCTAACGAGGGCCGCAAGCGCGTCTTGGTGCTCGGAACATCGTTTGCCTCGGTCTTCCTGGCCAATGCGTTGAAGGGTGAGATTGGCGGCAAGTACCTGCCCGTGGGACTTCTCAGCATCAAGGCTGGAGCCGAGAATGCCGAGATCAACGGTTTCAAGGTCTACCGCTTTAACCCGACGACGATGAGCGATGTGTTCACCGAGAACAACATTGACGCCCTGATTTTTGACGCCAAGAGCAACTATTTGATGCACAGTGGGTTTGCCGACTTCTTCATCAAGAACGATATTCCCCTGTTGGCCATGAACAAGGTGGCCGAGTTTGAGCAGGACAGCGACAAGAACGGCAATAACGGCATTTCAACCTATATCAAGGAGGTACAGATCGAGGACCTCTTGGGTCGTGACCCCATCGTCTTGAACAACCCGATGGTGAGCGAGTACATCAAGGGCTCTTGTGTGCTTATCACCGGAGCGTGTGGCTCCATCGGCAGCGAGATTGTGCGACAGGTTGCCAACTATGGTGCCAGCAAGATTGTTCTCTTTGATCAGGCCGAAACGCCCATGCACGACATCTCGCTCGAGATGAAGAAGGACTATCCTAAGGCCAACGTCGAGTTGTTCATGGGAGACGTGCGCAACCGCGAGAGGGTAGAGGAGGCCTTCAGCAAGTTCCGTCCGCGCTTCGTCTTCCATGCCGCGGCCTACAAGCATGTGCCCATGATGGAGATCAACCCCACCGAGGCCATCCTGGCCAACGTGATGGGAACGCGCAACGTGGCCGACCTCGCCCTCAAGTATGATGTCTACAAGTTCGTGATGATTTCCACCGACAAGGCCGTGAATCCCACCAACGTCATGGGCTGCACCAAGCGCCTTGCCGAGATTTACTGCCAGTCGCTGTTCTTTGACGCCCAGCACAAGGGCAAGAAGACGCAGTTCATCACCACGCGCTTCGGTAACGTGTTGGGCAGCAACGGCTCGGTGATTCCGCTCTTCCGCAAGCAGATTGCCGCCGGTGGCCCCGTTACCGTGACCCACAAGGACATCATCCGTTACTTCATGACCATCCCCGAGGCCTGTTCGCTGGTGCTTGAGGCCGGTTGCATGGGTAGCGGTGGCGAGATTTACATCTTCGACATGGGTGAGCCGGTGAAGATTTACGACCTGGCGCGCCGCATGATTTCCCTGGCGGGCCTCAAACCCGACGTGGACATCAAGATTGTGGAAATCGGTCTGCGTCCCGGCGAGAAACTCTTTGAGGAGTTGCTCAACGACAAGGAGAAGACGACCGCCACCGTCAACAAGAAAATCATGATTGCACGTGTCAGGACCTATGACTACAATGACGTGTGCGCCAATATCGACCGCATTATTTCACTTGCCGCCAAGGGCGATGTGCACGGCATGGTCTATGCCATGAAGGAGTTTGTGCCCGAGTACCGCAGCCAGCAAAGCAAGTTTGAGGAGATTGACAAGGAGATAGCCGCCGAACTCGGTTCCGACAATGAGACTCAGGACCGCCTCCAGCCCAAGGCCGAGTGACGTCAACCTGCTCTTGATGAAGATAAAGATATGGAGAATTTTGCCGAAACTTTATTGAATGACTTGCACCGCTTCCTGCTGGAGCGTGACGCGGTCGATGAGCGATTGCCCGAGTGCCCTGATGTCGAGGAGAAATGGCCCGCTGTGGCCGAGGCCTATCTGCCCGACGGCGTGCGTGAGTTTGCCGACTATCCCGTGGCATCGTTGGGATGGATGATGTTTGTTGCAATGGCTGTCGCCAAATTCTGGGATGAGGACTGGGAAAAGTATAGCGCAATCGACAATTTGTACCTGTACCTGCGTGACAAGCGAGGCTATGACCATCTCGACGAGTATGTTCTCGACGAGGTGCTGGGGTTGAATAGTGATGCTGCCGAGGCCTTGCAGAACCTTGTCGGCGACTGTGCCGAGCGCGTGAAGCGTGCACTCTTCGGCAAGGATATCGAGCCGGGGACGGCCGAGGCTTTCAAGGGATATGTCGCTTGCCTGCAATGCATGTACCACATGGGCATGGCCATGCAACTCAAGGCCATGGGCTATCACATGACGCGCCTCAACGAGAATTAAGAGTAAAATGAGAAACCTCCGGAATCCTATGGGGACATAGGCTTCTGGAACTTTTAAACCAACTGATAATTAAAGACTGATAATATGAAAAAAGTTTTATTGATTAACGGTTCGCCCCACGAGAAGGGCAACACTTTTTTTGCCTTGAATGAGGCTGCCCAGACGCTTAACGAGCAGGGCTTCAAGACCGAGATTGTATGGATTGGCACCAAGCCTGTGCGTGGCTGCATCGCCTGTGGTGGCTGTGTGAATGCCGGAAATGGTCACTGTGTCTTCAACGATGACCTGTGCAACGAGGTGATAGATAAGATGAACGAGGCCGACGGACTGATCGTTGGCTCGCCGGTATATTACGGAACGCCCACGGGCAACGTGCTCAACCTGCTGCACCGTATGTTCTTTGCCGGTGCCAAGGTGAAAGGCAAACCCGCTGCCGCAGTTGCCGTGTGCCGCCGCGGTGGAGCGTCGGCCGCTTTCCAGACCCTGCAGATGCCGTTCCAGATGGTGAACATGCCGCTGGCAACGTCACAGTATTGGAACATCGCCTACGGACGTGAGCCGGGCGAGGTGCGTCGCGATGTCGAAGGCATGCAGACGATGCGCACCATGGCGCTGAACATGGCATGGATGATACGCCAGTTGAGCACGGGGACTGCCGAGCAACCCAAGTATGAACCCTGGCAGGGAATGCACTTTATCCGTTGATGAAAGCCGATAAGGACCCGATGGGTCGCGCCATCGCCGATTACCACGCCGCCGGCAAGGCGGCGCGGTTGCGTGTGTTCTCGCCCATGTTCGAGGAGGACGAGATACCCGTGCCGACACTCTTCCGCTCCCTGGACGAGATGCCCGACATCGAGCGCATGGCACTCGCCGAGGCCCGTGGCGACATCCTTGACGTGGGCGCGGGGGCCGGCTGCCATGCCCTGGCCCTGCAGCAGGCCGCTGAGCGGGTCACCGCCATCGACATCTCGCCGCTGGCGGTCGAGACGATGCGGCAGCGCGGTGTGCATGACGTGATTGAGCAGGATTTCTTCACGATGGACGGCCGTTTCGACACCATCCTGATGCTGATGAACGGCATCGGCATCGTGGGCACGTTGAACCGTCTGCCGGCGTTTTTCATGCAGGTGGACCATCTCTTGGCGCCTGGCGGACAACTCCTGTGCGACTCCAGCGACATCTGCTATATCTTTGAGGACGAGGATGGCATCATCGACCTCACGGGTGTTGATGGCTATTATGGCGAGTTGGAGTATCGGATGCAGTACAAGAATATCAAGGGCGAGCCCTTCCCCTGGCTGTTCATCGACGCCGAGACGTTGCGCGACCAAGCGGCGGCCCACGGCTTTGATTGCGAAATCATCGCCCGCGGTCCACACTACGACTACCTCGCGCGACTCATCCGTCACGCTTGATAGACCGTTCTATTTAAAAGGATTATTCCTCTCTCTCCTGTTCCCCTTTCAGGTATTGCGCGTTATCAACGCGCTTTTTTTTTATTGTTCCAGGAATTTCCTGATTTGCTTCAAGGGGATGCCGAAGTTGAAACCTTGATTGCCATCGACGCCGGCAAAGTTGACAGCGACGAGTTCGCCCCAGAGGTTCAACACGGGGCTGCCACTCGAGCCGTTCAACACGGGGATGGTGTACATCACGCGGTCCTCGTCGGGCTGTTGCGACACGTTGCCGGTGGTGAGTTGAGCCTTGATGCCCTCCCTGGTGGCGGCGAGTTCCACACCCTGGTTGTACCCGATGAGGACGAGTTGCTGGTTGAGCGACAGATGTTCTCGTTCTTCCTTGTTGGGGCCAAAGGTGTTGCCCTCGTCCTTGGGCATGGTGAAGATATGGGCCTTGGACGGCGTTTTCTTGTTTTTCAGGCGAATCAGGGCCAAATCGGCTTCATTTTCGGAACTGGTCTTGATGACGACACAGGGCTGGAAATCCTCAGGTGAGGTCACGTAGGAGTCGTGGTAGGCGATGCTCACCTTGCTGTGAGTGGTGATTTTGATTGCGTTCAGGTCTATTGTTTCAAGTACATCGATGAGTGAATCAATTCTAAAATAGCGTTTTTCCAACGAGTCTTGCTGGGCTCGGCGCTCCACGTTCTCTTCGCTCTCATAGGTGTAGCCCAAAAATGAATGAGTATCATCATTAATTTCTTGTTGCAGTGAATCATAACGATGCTTCAGTTGTTTCTGCGAATTTTCCCAATCCTCTTTATAACTTCTGATAAAGTCCTGAATATAACGCTTGACTTCGCTTCTGGGAATATCGGGAGCAACCACGTGCTGGTTGGTGAGCAGGCTGCCGTCACTGCCGATAAAGAAAGCGGTGCCGAATGCCATCGAACTGACGATGCTGTCCTCGTTAAAGGACACATCTTCCAGTTTGCCGTCCTTAAAATCGCTGAAGTAGATGTTTGTGCCGTCGGACAATTCGGCGGAATAGTAGAACTGGTTGAGCACCAGCACCACCCCCGAGGCTTCTTTGTTGTAAATCTCCTCGGGTGTCATCTCTTTGGGACCGCAGCCCGTGGCCAGGCCCATCAGCGCCAACAATATGAGGGTAAAGACAGACTTGTTCATGTTTTCTGATGTAGTGTATTGAATCGGATGATTGTAATAACGGGGGCAAAAGTAGTAAATTATTAATAAACGGCAATATTGCGCGACTTTTTTTGACTGCCGTCTGCCAAGTGTCCCATCATCGGCGCTGTGTGGTGCAGTAAAAGGTTGTTGAAATGAATGACAGGAGGAGCCCCGGTTGAAGGCTCCCCCTGTCAGGTTTTTTCATGGTATCAGAATTAAGGTTTATGGGGTGCGCAGCAATTCGGCGATGGCCTCGGCTGTGTCGGGGTTGTCGACGAGGAACTGCTTGGCGGCTTCGCGACCCTGGCCCAGGCGAGTCTCCTGCCAACTGAACCATGCACCGCTCTTCTTGATGATGCCGGCCTCGACACCCAGGTCGATGAGTTCGCTCTCGCGGCTGATGCCTGTGCCGTAGACGACGTCAAACTCTGCCTTGCGGAAGGGTGGGGCGACCTTGTTCTTCACCACCTTGACGCGCGTCTGGGCGCCCAGCACGCGGTCGCCGTCCTTGATGTGCGCCAGGCGGCGGATGTCCAGCCGCACGCTGCTGTAGAACTTCAACGCATTGCCGCCGGTCGTCGTCTCGGGATTGCCGAACATCACGCCCAACTTCTCCCTCAACTGGTTGATGAAGATGCAGCAGGTGCGGGTCTTGGAAATTGTCGCGGTGAGTTTCCTCAGCGCCTGGCTCATCAAGCGGGCCTGCAGGCCCATCTTGCTCTCGCCCATCTCGCCTTCAATCTCGGCTTTGGGTGTCAAGGCGGCAACGCTGTCGATGACGATGACGTCGATGGCCGCCGAGCGGATGAGTTGGTCGGCAATCTCAAGGGCCTGCTCGCCGTTGTCGGGCTGGCTGATCCACAGGTTGCGCGTGTTCACGCCAACGGCTTCGGCATAGGAGCGGTCAAAGGCGTGCTCAGCGTCGATATAGGCCGCGATGCCGCCCATCTGTTGCGCCTGGGCGATGGCATGCAGTGCCAGCGTGGTCTTGCCCGATGATTCGGGACCATAGATTTCGACGATGCGGCCGCGGGGATAGCCGCCCACACCCAGGGCACGGTCCAGCCCGATGGAGCCGGTGGGGATGACGTCGACGTCCTCCACGCTCTCGTCGTTCATGCGCATGATGGCACAGGTGCCAAAGGCTTTCTCAATCTTGGCGACGGCATTCTGCATCACCTGCAGTTTCATGGGATCCACCTCGACCGTGCGCGTCGAGTGGGGAACGGTCTCCGCCACGTGGTTGTTCACAATGTCGGGCGTGGCGATGCTCAGCACCTGTTGCCCGTCAATCATCACTTCTTGTTTTAAAGTCTGCTCAGTCATAGTTTATTAAGTTTTAAGTTCAAAATTCCTCTTTCTCCATTAAGGGTCTTAAAGACCTTAAGGACTTTAAAGACTTTAAGGACCTTAAAGTCCCAAGCCTCCGTTTGACAATGCAAAGGAACAACAATGCGGTGCAATTTCTTGGCACTGCAACAACAAAGAAGGTTAAATCAAGCCAAGACAATGTAAAAAAAGTGGAGACGCTAGATTTTGCGTCTCCACAATCCAGAAGCCTATCTAAACTCTAAACTGCAAGTGCAGTGAGCATTAATGCAGAAGCCTCTCTAATCTTTAACCTCTAACCTTTAACCTTTAAACTGCGAGCGCAGCGAGCCTACCAAGAGCCGTTGAGCACATAGTTGATGAGCGTGATTGCGTCAGTGATGTTCACCACATTATCCTCGTTGCAATTGGCGTTTTCGAGATTGATGCCTTGAGCCGTGCCATTGAGGACGTAGTTGATGAGCGAGATGGCATCGCTGATGTTCACCTCGCCGTCACCGTTCACGTCGCCACGGGTGTAGCTGTCGGGTGACATCAGTACCCAGGTGCCGTTAACGTACTTGTAGGGCAACCAGCGCTGATTGATGGCGGTGGTGATTTGGGCGGCGTTCATCGTGTTGCCCTCGTCGGTATTGTAGATGGCGAGCAGGACGCCGGGCTGGTCATCGTCACATGGCGGCAGGCTGTTGACCAGCGTGGTCATGCCGTCGCCAGTAATCTGGTTCTTGTAGCACTCGATTCTCTGCAGGTAACCGCAACGTGAGACGTTAAGCGAAGTCAACTGGTTGCCGTAGCAGTACAGACTGCTGAGTCTTGTCAGTGTTGACAGATTGAGCGCTGTGATAGCACAATTATTGCAATTGAGCAGGTTCAGATTGGTGCAGTCCTCCAATCCGGTAATAGCGGTCAGCTGTGGATTACTGGAGCATACCAGGGTATTCATCAAGTTGTTGCCACTCACGTCGAGGGACGTGAGGCTTGCTCCAATGCAATACAGCTCATAGAGTCCCGTGTTGTTGGCGGCATTCAAGGTCTTCAATGTGCTGACGTTTTCGACATATAACACGTCAAATCGGTTGTTGCTGCAGTTGAGGGTTTCGAGCGTGCTGCTGTTACCGAAGACGATGTCAACCAGCAGGTTATTGGCACAATTCAGTGTCGCCAAACTGGTGTTGCTGGCCACATTTAGCGTCGTCAACTTGTTGTTAGCGCAATTGAATGTTAGAAGTTTGGTCAACGCGGATATATCGATTGTGGAGAAGTTACATTCTTTGATATCGAGGTATTGGAGTGCTTTACATCCCGACAAATTGGGGATCTCTGTCAATCTTGGGTTTTTGTAGCATTCCAATCTTGACATCTTGGTGTTACCGGACACTTGAAGGTAGTCAAGATCGCAGTTGTAACAATCCAGTGTTTGCAACTCTGTGTTGCCTCCCACGTTGAGGGACTTGAGTTTGTTCCTGTTGATCAAATAAAGGGTGGTGAACTTGTTGCCGTAGAGATTCATGCTCTGTATAGCTGAGCTACTGGTCAGACTGATTGATGACAACTGGTTGTAGGTTGCATCTAATCTAGTCAGAGCGGGACAGCTGCTGGCGTCAAGAGAGGTGAGCTTGCAAGAGTTGCAATACAGACTGGTCAGCAGCTGGCTATTCGTGACGTTGAGCGTCTTGAGATTAGTGTAGCTAAGAGTGAGAGTGGTGAATTTGTTTTTACCACAATTGAGCGTTTCAAGCGCACTATTGTTTGAGATATCAATGGAAGAAAGCTGGTTATCGCTGCAATCCAATGTCTGAAGACTGGATGCTGGACTCAAATTAATGGAAGAGAGCTGGTTACCGCTGCAATCCAATGTATTAAGATTGGATAATGAACTCAAACTAAGGCTGGTGAATTTACAGTTTTCGCAATCAAGATCAGTGAGCGCGGTACAGTCTGCCAGGCCTTGAATGGCAGACAAATTGGTGTTGTTATAACAATAGAGTGTCTTCAGAGCAGTGTTGCCTGTTACATTTAATGATGTGAGCACATTGTTACTGCATCTCAACATCGTCAATCTGGTGTTGTTTGAGCAATTAAGGGTCTTCAGGGAAGAGTAGCTTGAAAAACCCAGCGTAGTAAAGTTGTTATTGCTGCAATTGATGTTGGCAAAGGCGGGACTAGATGCGGCATAGATTGAGGTGAGCTTGTTGTTGCTGCAATCGAGGGTGGCCAAAACATCGTTACTCGAGACATTAAGTGAAGTGAGCTGATTATTGCTGCATTTGAGCGTTTCCATACTTCGGCACACTGAGACGTCCAGGCTGGGGAGTTGGTTGTTGCTGACGTCGACGGTTTTAATGTAGCGCTTGCCGTAGCAAGTGAACGAGGTGAGTTGGTTGCTGTTGGCGATCACCGTTTGGATATAAAATAGATCTTGTACACTAAGGCTGGTCAGACCACAATGGTCACATTTGAGGGTGGTGAGAGACGATAGTGTTGACAGACCGGTAATTTCTGTCAGATTGTAGTTGCCATAGCAATCTATATAGCTCAATGCGGTACAGCCTTCGACATTAAGGTGTGTCAAGTCGACGTTGCCATAACCGGTGCACGACAGCTCGATCAGTGAGGTGCAGTTGGCGACCGAGAGCGTATGCAGGTTGGGAAGACCTGTGATGACCAGCGACGTGAATCCGCAGCCTTCCAGATTAAGCAAATCCAGTAAGTCACAATTGCCCAGTCCAGTGATCGTGGTGAGGTTGGGATTGTGGTCGGCCAGCAGACTGGTCAGCGATGTCAGTCCACTCACCTTAATCGATGTCAGCTTGTTGTACCGGCAATACACTGATAACAGGTCGGTGTTGGATGAGAGGTCCAGCGATGTGAGCAGGTTGCCCGAGCATTCCAGAGATTTCAGTCTGGTGAAGTAGGCGATGCCCGTGAGTGAGGCAATGTTCTTGTCTCTCACATCAAGACTGGTCAGCGAGTTAATCTGGGACGTGGTGATGACTCCGCTGGGATAGCGCGACAGCAGATAGGAACGGAAGTTCGCATCAGGGAAGTTGGTGCTGTTGATGGTGACGTCGGCCTGAGCCGCCATCGTGGCCATCAGCAGTGTGATGAGTGTAAATATAATCTTTTTCATAGCGCAATATAGTTTATGAGTGAATAATGTTAATTGTCCGGGTTGGTATTTTGCGGATTTGCGCCAAATTTAATAATAATAATTTAATAAATGAAACAAAAATGCGCGTTTTCTACAGATTTTTTAATTTTATGCCATAAAAATAGGCTTGAGGCAACAAAAAAACCAGCCGTGACAACTAACCTGTTGCCACGGCTGGAGAATGTCGAAAATATGTCCTGAGTCAGTTAAAGCGTCAACCCCTCTAAACCCTAAACTCTAAACTCCAAGTGAGCCTGGCTCACTTGGCTTTAGAACTCAGCGTTGTTAGGTGTGCGCGGGAAGGGGATGACGTCGCGGATGTTGGCCATACCCGTCACGAACAGGATGAGGCGCTCAAAGCCCAGACCGAAACCGCTGTGGGGAACGGTGCCGAAGCGGCGCGTGTCGAGATACCACCACATGTCCTTCATGGGGATGCCGCGGCGCTCAATCTCGCTCATCAACTTGTCGTAGTCGGCCTCACGCTCGCTGCCACCGATGATCTCGCCGATCATGGGGAACAGCACGTCCATGGCGCGAACGGTCTTGCCGTCCTCGTTCTGCTTCATGTAGAACGCCTTAATCTCGCGCGGATAGTCGGTGAGGATGACAGGGCGCTTGAAGTGCTCCTCGACGAGGTAGCGCTCGTGCTCGCTCTGCAGGTCCACACCCCATTCCACGGGGAACTCAAATTTCTTCTTGGCCTGCTTGAGGATTTCGATGCCCTCGGTGTAGGTCAAGCGAACGAACGGTTCCTTCAGGACGCTGTGCAGACGCTCAATCAAGGTCTTGTCGAAGTGCTCGTTCAGGAATTCCAGATCGTCCTGGCAATGCTCCAGCGCATAGTTGACGCAATACTTGATGAACTCCTCGGCCAGGTCCATGTTGTCGGTGATGTCATAGAAGGCCATCTCGGGCTCAATCATCCAGAACTCGGCCAGGTGGCGAGGCGTGTTGCTGTTCTCGGCGCGGAAGGTGGGTCCGAAGGTGTAGATCTCGCCCAGTGCGGTAGCACCCAACTCGCCCTCGAGCTGTCCCGACACGGTCAGGCTCGTGGATTTGCCGAAGAAGTCCTTCGTGTAGTCGGTCTTGCCGTCCTCGGTCTTGGGCAGGTCGCCCAGGTCGAGCGTGGTCACCTGGAACATGTCGCCGGCACCCTCGCAGTCACTGGCGGTAATCAACGGCGTGTGCAGGTAGAAGAAACCCTTGTCGTTGAAGAAATTGTGGATGGCAAAGGCCAGGTGATGACGGATGCGGAAGATGGCGCCGAAGGTGTTGGTGCGCATGCGCAGGTGAGCCTTGGTGCGCAGGAACTCCAGCGTGTGGCCTTTCTTCTGCATGGGGAAGTCGTCGGCGCAAGTGCCATAGACTTCTATCGTCTGGGCCTGAACCTCGACGGTCTGACCCTTGCCCTGAGACTCGACGAGCAGTCCCTCGACGTGCAGGCTGGCGCCTGTGGTGATGGGACGCAACTCTTCCTCGCTGAATTTCTCGAGATCGACGACAATCTGCAGGTTCTTGATGGTGGAACCGTCGTTCAGCGCGATGAACTGGACGAATTTATTACCACGGCGGCTGCGTACCCAGCCCTTGACACACACCTGCTGACCCACCAGAGCGGGATCAAAGATATCGACGATTTTTGTTCGTTTCAAAGCCATTAGTTTATATGTTTTGTTCTTATCGTTTTTGTCCATCAGTTATCAGCCTATTGGTCTAAAGCCTAAAGTCTAAAGTCTGAAGTCTAAAGTCTAAAGTCTAATATCTGAAGTCTAAAATCTAAAATCTAAAAATCATTCAAATGAGTTCTGCTTCAAGAAGTTCACCTCTTCCTGTGTCAGGTAGCGCCAGCGGCCGCGGGGCAGGTTCTTCTTGGTCAGACCGGCGAAGTAGACGCGGTCCAACTTCACCACATGGTAACCCAGCGATTCAAAGATGCGGCGAACGACGCGGTTGCGGCCCGAGTGAATCTCGATGCCGGCCTGCTTGCGGTCGGTCGGTGAGACGTAGCTCACGGCATCGGCGTGGATGGGGCCGTCGTCGAGTTCAACGCCGTCGGCGATGTGCTGCATGTCCTCCTCGCTGATGGGCTTGTCGGTCCACACCTGGTAGATTTTCTTCTTCACATACTGGGGGTGGGCGAGCTTGGCTGCCAGGTCACCGTCGTTGGTGAGCAGCAGCACGCCGGTAGTGTTGCGGTCCAGGCGGCCAACGGGATAGATGCGCTCTTCACAGGCGCCCTTCACCAGGTCCATCACGGTCTTGCGGCCGTTGGGATCGTCACTGGTGGTGACGCAATCCTTGGGCTTGTTGAGCAGGATGTAGCACTTCTTCTCGGTGGTCACGATTTCACCGTTGTATTTCACAATATCCTTGGGGGTGATCTTCATGCCGAGTTCGGTGACTACGACATCGTTGACCATGACGAGGCCCTTCTGGATGTATTCGTCGGCAACGCGGCGTGAGCAGATGCCTGCGTTAGCCAGGAACTTGTTCAGGCGTACCTCCATGTTGGGATCGATAGCCGGCTCCTCATAGATGACGCGTTGGGGCTTGGGCGTGAAGCGCATCTGGGGCTTGGGACCCTGGCGCTTGGGACGCTGCTGGTAACCGCCGCCCTGGCGCTGCTGGTAGCCGCCGCCCTGGCGCTGCTGGTACCCGCCACCCTGGCGCTGCTGATAGCCCCCCTGGCGCTGCTGATAGCCGCCCTGGCGCTGCTGGTAACCGCCCTGGCGCTGCTGGTAACCACCCTGACGCTGCTGGTAACCACCCTGACGGGGCTGATAACCACCCTGGCGGGGCTGGTAACCGCCCTGACGGGGCTGATAGCCGCCCTGCTGCTGTTCGGGATTCATGTTGTTGCCTTCAGCATTCTGGTCTGTCTCGCCGGCAGCCTGCGGCTGCTGGTAGCGTTGTTGATAACGGGGCTGGTAGCCACCGGGGCGTTGCTGGTAACCGCCGGGACGCTGCTGATAGCCACCCTGACGCTGGTAACCACCCTGGCGAGGCTGGTAACCGCCTTGACGCTGCTGGTAACCGCCCTGACGCGGCTGATAGCCCTGGCGCTGATATCCGCCCTGGCGCTGCTGGTAGCCTTCGTGTTGATAACCTTCGGGTTTGTTCTCTTCTCCCTGGTTGGGCTCGTGGGCGCTATATTCCACTTTTTCATAGCGACCGTTTTCCGGGTTCTCTTCCGGATTTGCATTCATTTCACCGATTCTAGGCCTTTTCGGTTTCTTTACGTTTTCGTCCATCGTTTTAAAAAGAGTTGTTGGTTAGAGTTTTTTGATATACACTTAAAAAAATAGTTGTGACCTCTCGGCCGTTGTCAAAATCAATACAGTATCAGTATTAATTATAATGTTGATTCAAAATATGACTTTTGCTTTCCAAAAAGCACTGCAAAAGTACTTCAAAGTTTCTTATTCCCAAAACTTTTAAGGGAAAATAATTCGCGCCAGTCGGTTTGACTGGTCTAATTGCTCAAATTGGATGACAGGGGCTCATCTTTTCCTCTCCATCCGGCCTGCTCTGTCCAGGCCTCTTAATGAATCAAGCCCGGGGTACCAACGGGCGCCCCAGGCTTGACATGATGGAGTCAATCCGTTGGGGGATTACAGGTTGGGGTTGATTTTGTTCCACTCGCTGATGGGAGGCACGATTCCCAGGTCTACCAACTCGTCGCGCATCTTGCACAGGTGCTCATAGCTGGCATCGAGTCTCTCGTTCTCTGAGGGCAGACCCTGAGGCACCTTGTAGCTGGCGCCATTCTCGTCGAGGATGGTATCCATGGCCATCATGATGTGGTTGTACTTGTCGTTGTTCACATAGGTGCCCACGGGGAAGCGGAACTTCTCGCCACCCATGGCAGCACGGATCATCTCTACCGACAAGTAAGCGGGGCTCTGGAACGAGCTGCGGCCACGCAGCTTGATGATCTGGGCGCCACCCTTGGTGACATCAGCCTTCATCTGCTCCCATTCCTCAGCGGGGAATTCGGGGGTGCCGACGATGTCGGTCAACTTGCGGCCGTCAATTTCAACGTGGCTGCCGAACACGGCCATTTGCTCACCGTGACCACCATAGGTGGCACAACCGGTGATTTCGCTCTGCATCACGCCAAACTTTTTGGCCAGCGCGCTCTGCAGACGAGTGGTGTCAAGTGCTGCGAGCGTGGTCACTTGGCAGGGCTTCAAGCCGCTGTAGAGCAGGGTGACCAGACCCGTCAGGTCGGCGGGGTTGAAGATGATAACAACGTGCTTCACGTCGGGGCAGTAGGTCTTGATGTCCTTGCCCAGACCCTCGGCGATCTCGCAGTTGCCCTTGAGCAGGTCCTCGCGGGTCATGCCCTCCTTGCGGGGTGCGCCACCGCTCGAGATGATGTATTTGGCGTTAGTGAAAGCTTCCTTAGGATCGGTGGTGGCGGTGATCTTCACATCACCGAAACCGCTCTGGCGCATCTCCTCGGCCACGCCCTCGGGCGAGAACACGTCATAGAGGCAGATGTCGTTAGTCAAGCCCATCATCAGGGCCGTCTGTACCATGTTTGAGCCAATCATGCCGGCAGCGCCGACGATGACCAATTTGTCATTTGTTAAAAATCCCATGATAGTATTTCTTTAAAATTGTTAGTGCAAATTGTAAATTTGAAATTTTACCACTGCAAAAGTACTCCTTTTTGGCCATAGAAACAAGCAATTTGCAAGTATTTTATGATTAAAGATTGTGAAACGGGTGCTTTTTGGTGACATTTTAGATTTGGAGAATTCACCGAAAAGCATTACCTTTGCGCCGTGATTCAATGAGTTTGGGGTGCCTGTAACGGCTGAGAACATACCCATCGGATCTGATCCGGACAATGCCGGCGTAGAGAACATTTATTGATTCAAGTTTCGCAAACGGTTGCGAAACTTGAGGATTAGTGATCAGAGATTAGTGATTAGTGAGGCATCCGCTTCCATTGCTGCTCGTTACAAATCCTCTTGTGGGCAAGGGTGCGAAACTTGGGAAAATTTTTATTGCATGAAGAAATCCTTTATCGCGGTTGCCACGATGATGGCAGCCATTGCTGCAGCGGCACAGCCCGCAGCGACCGACACGGTGCCCGCCATCGCCTTGAGCGAGGTGGAGGTGCTGGGAACCCGTGCATCCAAGAGCACGCCTGTAGCCTACACTAATGTTACTGCCAAGCAGATTGCCGCTGCTAACCACGGCCTGGACATCCCGTTCTTGCTGTCGATGACACCGAGCGTGATTACCACGAGCGACGCCGGTGCTGGCGTGGGTTACACGTCAATGCGCGTGCGCGGCACCGATGCCACACGCATCAACATCACGGTCAACGACATCCCCCAGAACGATGCCGAGAGCCACAGCATCTATTGGGTGAACACGCCTGACTTCGCGTCATCGGTTCGTGACATCCAGGTGCAGCGTGGTGCCGGCACTTCGACCAATGGCTCGGGTGCCTTCGGTGGCAGTGTGAACATGAGGACGCAGAGTTTCTCGCGCGACCCTTATGCCGAGTTCTCGGGAAGTTACGGCTCCTTCAACACCAACAAGGAGACCTTGCGCGTGGGCTCCGGTATGCTGGGCGACCATTGGGCCGTTGAGGCCAGGCTCTCCCACATCGGCAGCGACGGCTATCGTGACCGTGCCACCAGCGAGTTGATGAGCTATTTCGGCCAGATTGGCTATTTCAATAATGTCGGTACCTCTTTGCGCTTCATCACCTATGGCGGCAAGGAGGATACCTATCATGCCTGGGACGGCATCAGCCGTGATGACCTGGAAAATAACCGCACCTACAACCCCAACGGCGAAATCAAGCATGGCAAGGATGTGACGGGTTTCTATAAGGACCAGAAGGACATCTACCGCCAGACCCACTACCAGCTCATCTTGAATCAGACATTCAACCCCCTGTGGCAACTCAATGTGGCCTTGCACTACACCAACGGTGACGGCTACTATCAGGAGTACAAGAATGCCCGCACCCTCAAGGAGTATGCTCTGGAGCCTGTGGCGCTGGCTAATGGGGAGGTCAGCAAGAAGGCCAGCCTGGTGCGCAAGAAGTGTGTCAATAGCAACTTCGGCGGTGGCGTGTTCTCGCTGCAGTACACTGGCGACCGCTTGGCAGCAACGCTGGGTGGCGGCGTCAACCGTTACAGCAACGACCACTTTGGCCAGGTCATCTGGGTGGAAAACTACACCAGTGTGCTGGCTCCCGACCACGAGTACTACCGCAACAATGGCCGCAAGACCGACTTCAACTTCTACCTCAAGGGTAATTATATGATTGTTGGCGGACTGAGCGCCTATGCCGACCTGCAGTACCGTCACATCGGCTACCGCATCACTGGCAACAACGACAAGTGGGACTGGACGGCAAGCCCCGAACGTCTTCAGGCGCTCGACATCGACGAGCCCTTCGATTTCTTCAACCCCAAAGCGGGTATCAACTGGCGCGTCGACCAGCGTAACCGCGTCTATGCCTCGTTTGCCGTGGCACAGAAGGAGCCCACCCGCAACAACTACACTGACGGCCTCTTCCTGCAGCATCCCACCCGTGAGAAACTCTATGACTGGGAGGCTGGCTACGAGTTCCGCAATGACCGTTTCTTGTTCAGCACCAACCTCTACTACATGAATTATAAAGATCAGCTGGTGCTCAACGGCAAGATCAACGAGATTGGCGAGCCGATGGCCGAGAACGTGCCCAACAGCTATCGCATGGGTATCGAACTGCTGGCCGGTGTGCGTTTCACCGACTGGCTGCGTTGGGAGGTGAATGCCACCTTCAGCCGTAACCGCATCAAGGACTATGTGGGCTATGTGGGCGACTATACCGACATGTGGGATGAAATGTGGACTCAGACGGCCATCGAGACCGGTAACACCACCATCGCTTTCTCGCCCAGCGTGACCGCGGGCAGCATGCTCGCCTTCGATTACAAGGGCTTCACGGCTGTCCTGCAGACGCAGTATGTGTCGCGCCAGTATCTGGATAACTTCGAGCGCAAGGAAGACTCCCTCGATCCCTATTTCGTCAACAACCTTGACCTGGCTTACACCTTCAAGTTGCCGCACATCCGCAGCATAACCGTCGGTGCCACCATCTACAACCTGTTCAACGAGAAGTACGAGACCAACGGCTATTCGCAGACCTGTGCCCTCTATCCCGGCGGCGACAAGGCCAATACCTACACCCTCGTCAGCGATCCCCGTTTCTATCCCATGGCCGGCATCAACGCACTGGGTAACATCACGTTAAGATTCTAAGGGCTTAGGCCTAAAGTCTAAAGTCTAAAGTCTAACGTCTAACGTCTAAAGTCTAACGTCTAACGTCTAACGTCTAACGTCTGAAGTCTAACGCCTAATGTCCACTATCATTGAATACTTCAGCGACTTCACCTGGGTCAAGGCCATTGACCTGGCAGGCCTGCTGATCGGGTTCATTTACCTGTGGCTGGAGTTCAAGGCCAGCATCTGGCTGTGGCTGGTGAGCGTCATCATGCCCATCGTCCACGGCTACCTCTATTGGGAGCGAGGCTTGTATGCCGACTTTGGCATGCAGATTTACTATGTGCTCGCTGCAGTCTATGGTTATGCCATGTGGCGGTGGGCACGAGGCCGGCATGGGGCAGGGGAGGAGGCTGTCGAACGACCTATCGCCCATTTCCCGCTGCGGCGTGTCCTGCCGGTGGCGCTCATTGGTTTGGTGTTGTGGGCGGTGATCTACTGGGTGCTCATCACTTTTACCGACAGCAGCGTCCCCCTATACGACAGTTTCACCACGGCCTTGAGCATGGTGGCCCTTTGGGCTTTGGCTCAGAAGTATGCCGAGCAGTGGCTCCTTTGGCTTGTTGTCGATGCCGTCTGCACCGCCCTTTACATCTACAAGCAGATTCCCTTCACGGCCACCCTCTACGCCATCTACACTGTTATTGCCGTCTTCGGCTACCTCAAGTGGCTCAAGATGATTCCTGCCGGGCAGACTGAGAAAAATAACAGATGATTGAAAAAACATACCGATTTATTTTGTTAAGAAAGTATTTTTTGCTAATTTTGCATCAATCTTAACCATTAAACCCAATAATTATGAAGCAGAAAGCAAGAATCCTCTTAACAATCGCGTTTGCTGTTATCTCCCTGGCGGTATCGGCAGGTGGATGGCTGCAGGTAACGGGCAATAGTGTTAGGCTGAGGTGGTCTCCTGGTGGAAAGGACACGGGTATGAGAATGTACAAGGGTCAGAAGCTCCAGTGGTATGACTATTCCAACGGTTGGTACTCTGTCAACTATAGCGGTAACGTTGTGTACATCTCATCACAGTACGTCAAGCGAATCAATCAGGACCAGAACAATGCTGTTGTCGTTGTCAATGGTGACAGGGTGATCTTGAGATTGGCTCCCGGCGGCAAGGACTCGGGAATCAGGGCCTACAATGGCAACCGCTTCCCCTATTGCGGGCAGAGTGGTGATTGGAACAAGGTCAAATACAACGGCAAGTACTACTGGGTTTCCAAGAAGTATTCGCTAATAGTCCAGTAACATCGCCCACCCGAAAAGCCCCCTTTAAGAAAACTGGCGCTGTCACCATGTGACGGCGCCTTTATTGTTCCCTGTCGACTGTCCCATCATGCCCGTTCTGTCCGTTCTCTCCATCATGTCCGTTCTGTCCGTTATTTCCGTTCCCCCCGCGAACTCCTTGAATATATTCAAACAGTTGCCTGTAGAACGGGTGGCGCGTCATCGTCGGGGCGTCGCCCAGGATAAAGAGTTTCATCCGTGCCCGGGTGATGGCCACGTTCATGCGGCGCAGGTCGCGCAGGAAGCCGATTTGACCCTTATCGTTGGCGCGCACCAGCGAGATGAGGATCACATCGCGTTCCTGTCCCTGGAAACCGTCCACGGTGTTGACCGAAATCAGGTGGCGATAGGGCTTGAAGAAGTTGCGTTTCTTGATCAGGCGCTTCAGGTACTGGACTTGGGCACGATAGGGTGAGATGATGCCCACATCGATGCGGTCATCGAGGATGCGCTGCTTGCCGATGCGCTGGAAATAGATTTGCAGCAGGCTGATGGTCAGGTTGGCCTCCCCCTTGTTCACGCGCCCGAACGTCTCTCCGATGAACTGTTCCCGGAACGTGTCGGGCTCGTCATCACCCAGGTTGATGGTCGATGTGTCGAACCACAGGATGGGCGCGTCGCCCTCGTGGACGAGGCGGTGGGCCACCTCGGGCGCCGACTTCATCTGGCCATGATAGAAATAGTCGCTGCTGAACTGCATGATCTCGTCGTTCATGCGGTATTGCACCTGCAGCAGCGAGACACACTCGGGCTTGTTCTCCACGATGCGCTCCATGAGGGTCTTGCCCAGGCCGCCCTTCAGGGCCTCGAGGCTCTTGACGGTGGGTGGCAACTGGCAATGGTCGCCTGCAAATATCACGCGGTTGGCGCGGCGGATGGGTATCCAGCAGGCCGCCTCGAGCGCTTGTGCGGCCTCGTCGATGAACAGGGTGCCGAACTTGTGCCCGTCAAGCAGTTTGTTGCCGGCGCCCACAAGGGTCGAGGCGATGACACGCACCTGGCCGAAGATGTCGGCGTTGATGCGCACCTCGAGTTCGACGGCCATCTCCTTCAAGCGGTCAAGTTTCTGGTGGAAATGTTCGGCACGCTCGCGCCGACGGCAGCGCATCTCGCGGATGGTCCGCCTGATCTGCCACAACTTGGGGTAGTCAGGGTGGTCGGCAAAGCGGTGCTCATAGGTGAAACTCAGCATCTTGTCATTGACGCGCGTGGGATTGCCCAGCCTCAGGACCGGGATGCCGCAGTCCACCAGTTTCTCACTGATCCAGTCCACGGCGGTGTTGCTCTGGGCACACACGAGCACCTGCGTCTCGCGCATCAGCGTCTCGTTGATGGCTTCGACCAATGTCGTCGTCTTGCCCGTGCCGGGAGGTCCGTGCAGCACGCGCACGTCCTTGGCCAGCAGCACGTCGTTGACGGCGCGCTCCTGGCTCTCGTTGAGCCACGGGAACCGCATCGCGTCAAAGGTGAAGGTCTCGGCCTTTTGGCGCCCGTAGAACAGGTCGCGCAAGTAGGCCAGGCGGTTGCCCTTGGCACCGATGACGCGCTCCAGGGCGTCAAACATCATGCGGTAACTCGTCTCGTCAAAGAACAGTTGCACGCCCACGGGCATCGGTGCGTTCTGCAGTTCCAGCACGTGCCCCTCGGGGATGGACACGACCATGCGGTCGCCGTCGACATAGGAGATGTTGCCCGTGAAGTTGAAAAAACGGATGTTCCCCGCCTGCTTGAGGTCGCCACCGGGCGCCTCGGCAGTGAAGAACACGACCGGCTTGCCGTACTCGAAGTTGTGGTCGATTTCCTCATCGGCCTTGCGTGTCACCTCGACGCAGAACTGATTCAGCGAGTTGTAGTAGGTGCGCCCCACGTGCAGCGGATACCACGCGTCGCCGCGCGTCACCTTGCGCGCCAGCCCCATGGCCTCACTGTGCAGGCGATAGGCCTCCTTCTCCTCCTGGTATTCCACCTGGAGCAGATGCCGTTGCTGTTGCAGCAGTGCTATGGCCGCAGTGTTGCTCATCCGTTGGTCTGTTGAGTGATTAAATGACCTGTTTTTTTTGACTGTTGCAAAGGTACTACAATTTAAGTGTAGTTTCATCTATTTCTGCACCAAATGAGTGCCCACTGCCCATTTTGTCACGATGCCTCTCGATGATCAAGTGCAGCCACCTGCGCTCAGTTTGCTTGATAATCAAAAAAAGTCACCCGTGAAGGTTGATAATGTCAGATGATTGTTGTACATTTGCCATATCGTGAGAGAGGTTTTTGCCCGGTTTCTGTTTGCAGCACTGGATGAGGCGAAATCCCTGTCGCAGTAGCATCATTAATCAACTTGTTGTTGACCAGGGTGTTATAAGGTTTAATCAAAAGTGCTGTGGAATTAAAGCATAAATACTGTCATTATGAAAAAAGTTATATTTACGATGTTCGCCATTTGCGCTCTCTTGGCAGTGCCGTGTGGTGGTCATGCTAAAGCCAGTGATGAAATGAGAGCGGCCGATGCCTCTGTCGGCAACCAGCCAAGTGTGGCACCTGCCGCCCAGACGGGTGGCAACACATTCGTCAGTGACAAGTTTACCATGACTTATCCTGATATTGTGCAGGAATCGTACGCCGATACCGAGATGGGTATGCTCACCGCAACCAATGACGATATCGGTATCACTCTGAATGTCACATTCAGCGAAATGCCTTGGAATCCAACTGATTACCAGGAATACTATCAGGGCCTGACCGGAATGGAGTCGTCAAGCCTCTATCAGTTTGAGCCGCCCAGGATTGATGGCAAAATCATGACCTTTAAAGGTGTGGATGAAGATGGCGGACAAGTATGCACCTTCTTCATTGTCTTCATGGCATCTGATGCCGGCGTGACGGGCGATTTCAGTTATCCCGTTGAAAGTGCCGCTGAGATTGAGCCTCAGATTATGCCTATGCTCAAGAGCATCACGAAAAAATAGGATAGTTAAAAAAACGCTAACATTACAAGCCTCGGCAGCAGTCTGCAGCAGGTAGTCGAGCGCGCTGCGCTCCCACGGCACCTCGATGCAATACTGGTTGACCTTGTTGTAGTAGGTGCGCCCTAGGTGCAGCGGGAACCAGGCGTCGCCGCGGGTGACCTTGCGGGCCATCCCCATGGCCTCACTGTGTAGGCGATAGGCCTCCTTCTCCTCCTGATATTCCACCCGGAGCAGTTCCCGCTGCAGTTGCAACAACGCTATGGTCGCCGTAGTACTCATTCTCGTGCCTTTTCACCCACGAGGTGCAACTTTTTTTCTCACTCAACATTTAATCAGAGCTTTATCCTTCAATGTCCAAAATGGTTGCCTGTTGAAGGGCGTCAGTGAGTGAATTGTTGAGAATTATCAGAAAAATGAGGCGGGATTCAACATTTTATTGTACATTTGCTTGCATCAAAGCAATCTCTGCAGGTACTGCTTTAACAATCTCTTGAACATGAATTAATTCGTTGATTAACAAACTTAAATAAAAAGTGTTGATGATGAAAAGAATAGCAATTGTTTTGTCTTGTGTGTTGTTCAGTTCGACTGCATTTTTGATGCTTGCTGGCAATAACAACATGAATAAAGATATTGCCGGCAATGCCGAGCCTTCGGTGGCTGAAGGCAGTTACCATGCTGGTGGTGTGTCAAAAGCAGAACCCGTGGGAGTTCAGGATGCTTATGCCTCTCCTTACGACAAGGTGGAAATGTGGCAGATAACGTTCTTTTCTGTAACAACGATCTATAAGCCGATATCTGTCGCCGAAGCCAAGAGAATAGAAGCATCAGGCGATGATGAGTACTGGGTTGACTATGACGAGAGTCAGAAACAGTGGTATCTTCATGGGAATCCATTGGTAGAAGCAGGCACTGCGACAGTAACTGATCCCAAGTGGGTAAGACAACTGAATCTGCTCATGCAGAATCCTGAATATACAGACTACAGTGAACAGGTGACGATTCGCGGCAAGATAGCCTATGCCAATTGGTATGACGGAAATCGAGGTGGTGGCGTCGCTGAGGATTTCCCACCCGACATCGAGAAATACCTCTCATCCATGAGACGTTAGGAGAAACGGGAAAATAGGGGGCGTTCTCTACTGAAGAAAACAAGAAGTGCAAGAAACACAATTGTTCAATCATCGATTGTGTTTCTTGTATTTCTTGTCTTCCATTTTCTTTGTTGTTGTGGTTGTTTTTATATAATGTTGTGTGAGTTGTTTGAAAAAAACTTACTAACTTTGCAGTTTGAATTGTTGTGCTGTTGTAGGGCACAACCTAAACATTTAATTATCAATAACTTAATATGATTAACATCAAGTTTCCTGACGGCAATGTGCGCCAATACGAGGATGGAGTTACGCCTCTGGACATTGCCAAGAGCATTAGCGAGGGCTTTGCACGCAACGTGCTGGCCGCATCATTAAACGATGAGGAATGGGATATCTCACGCCCCATTTGTATGGATGGCGATATCAAGTTCTTCAAGTGGGAGGACGCCGAGGGCAAGCACGCCTTTTGGCACACATCGGCTCACCTGCTGGCCGAGGCCCTGCAGGAGCTGTATCCCGGAGTGCAGTTCGGCATTGGCCCGGCAGTGGAGAATGGCTTCTACTACGACATCGATACCGGTGGCAACCCCTTGACTGATGCAGACTTCGCCAAGATTGAGAAGAAGATGACAGAACTCGCCCAGAAGAACGAGGCCGTTGTACGCGCCGACATCAGCAAGGCCGACGCCTTGAAGTTCTTCGGTGACAAGGGCCAGACCCTCAAGTGCGAGCTCATCAATGACCTGGAAGACGGTCACATCACTACTTATACCCAGGGCAACTTCACCGACCTGTGCCGTGGCCCGCACATCCCCTCGACAGGTGCCATCAAGGCCATCAAGGTGATGTCGCTTGCCGGCGCCTACTGGCGCGGTGACGAGACCCGCCCGCAATTGACTCGCGTCTATGGTATCACCTTTCCCAAGAAGAAGATGCTCGACGAGTACCTCGTGCTCCTCGAGGAGGCTAAGAAGCGCGACCACCGCAAGATCGGCAAGGAGATGGAACTGTTCGCCTTCTCGCCCAACGTGGGCCAGGGTCTGCCCCTGTGGCTGCCCAAGGGTGCCGCTCTGCGCAACCGTCTGCAGGACATGCTCGCCAAGATCCAGAAGCGCTATGGCTACCAGCAGGTCATCACGCCGCACATCGGCAACAAGCTGCTCTATGTGACCAGTGGCCACTATGCCAAGTACGGTAAGGACTCGTTCCGTCCCATCACCACGCCCGAGGAGGGTGAGGAGTACATGCTCAAACCCATGAACTGCCCCCACCACTGCGAGATCTACAAGACCGCTCCCCGCAGCTACCGTGACCTGCCCATCCGCTATGCCGAGTTCGGTACCGTTTACCGCTACGAGCAGAGTGGTGAGCTCCACGGCTTGACCCGCGTGCGCAGCTTCACCCAGGACGATGCTCACCTGTTCTGCACCCCCGACCAGTTGAAGCAGGAGTTCCTCGGTGTGATGGACATCATCTCGTTCATCTTCCGCGTCTTCGGTTTCAACTACGAGGCACAGATCTCGTTGCGCGACCCCAACAACAAGGAGAAGTATGTGGGCACCGACGAGGTATGGGAGAAGGCTGAGCGTGCCATCATCGAGGCCTGTGAAGAGAAGGGCCTGGTGGCCAAGCAGGTGACCGGCGAGGCCGCCTTCTACGGTCCCAAACTCGACTTCATGGTCAAGGATGCCCTGGGCCGCCGCTGGCAATTGGGTACCATCCAGGTGGATTACAACCTGCCCGAGCGCTTCCAACTCGAGTATACCGGTGCCGACAACCAGAAGCACCGTCCCGTGATGATCCACCGCGCCCCCTTCGGCTCGCTGGAGCGCTTCGTCGCCGTGCTGCTTGAGCACACCGCCGGCAAGTTGCCGCTGTGGCTCGTGCCCGACCAGTGTGTCGTCCTCCCCATCAGCGAGAAGTTCAACGACTATGCACACCATGTTGCCGACGAGTTGAACAAACTCGACGTGCGCGCCATCGTCGATGACCGCAACGAGAAAATCGGTCGCAAAATCCGCGATAACGAGCTCAAACGCATCCCCTATCTCCTCATTGTCGGTGAAAAAGAAGCCGGTTGTGAAGAAATTTCTATAAGAAAACAGGGCGAAGGTGATCAAGGTTCGAAAAAAATTACTACCTTTGCGGCCGATATTAATCGCGAAGTGGCAGAAATGACCAACTTTTGAGTCATTTCCGTGCGACGTGTGTCGCATGGAAGTGCTTGATTTTCACGATAATACTAACAATTGTACAACTGCTGAATGAACAAAAAACCGTATCGTCCCGGGCCAAAGCGCCCGAGCAATGCCTCCAGGCCCAGAGGCCGCAATCGACAGATGGGCGGCAAAAAAGAAGACACTAACCTGATCAACGACGAAATTCGTGTCAGCGAGGTGCGCCTGGTGGGTGACAACGTGGAGCAGGGCATCTATCCCATCGAGGAAGCCCTGAAAATCGCCGAAGGGCAAGAGCTGGACCTCATCCTTATCGCGCCCCAAGCCGAGCCCCCCGTGTGCCGTGTGATGGACTACCAGAAGTTCAAGTTCCAACAGCGCAAGCACGCCAAGGAACAGAAGGCCAAGTCCACCAAACTCGTGGTCAAGGAAATCCGTTTCGGACCACAAACCGACGAGCATGACTACAACTTCAAGCTGAAGCATGCCATCGGGTTCCTCAAGGAAGGTGCCAAGGTGAAGAGTTATGTCTTCTTCAAGGGACGTTCCATCCTGTTCAAGGAACAAGGTGAGGTGCTGCTGCTCAGGTTCGCTAACGACCTGGAGGAATATGGTAAGCTCGACCAGATGCCAGTGCTCGAGGGCAAGCGCATGACCATCATGCTCTCACCCAAGAAGCCCGGCAAGAAGAAAGAGGCCAAGGACGCCGGCGAGAACGTTGCGCCCGATCAGCAGGAAGGCACTCCCGTTGAGGAGTAAAAAGGATGTTCCGGGGGTGACCCCGGGCATCTTAACGTGAGAAAGAAGAGCATCAGGCTTGGTAAGTGCCTGGTCTCGATTAATTAATAATCATTTTTTAAACTAAAACAAAATGCCAAAAGTTAAGACGAATTCCGCTGCGAAGAAAAGGTTCACCTTTACCGGCACCGGAAAGATTAAAAGAAGACATGCTTACAAGAGTCACATCCTGACCAAGAAGAGCAAGAAGCGT
>JAZQJW010000034.1:0-32227 GCA_045541835.1 Sodaliphilus sp.
TTGACCAAGGTCTTTGAGGATAGCCAAGTGAAGAACGGCAATCTCCAGATCGCCTTTGGTATGAAGTTCTGATAGCCTTATACATTACTAACAAAGTGGCTGTTTCACTCATTGAGGAACAGCCACTTATTGTTAAAAACGATAAGTTCTAAATTTATATATAAAAATATAAAAATATCTTAAAATATTTGTACAATTCAAAAAAACAGTTGTACATTTGTACGTGTGTTTTTCATGGTATTAGATTTAAGGTTTGTGGAGGCTGTCGTGAGACATCTTCCACTTTTTCATTTTTTCCTGTTGTGAGGCGCGAATTTGCAACGGTACTTGCAAGAGATCTTCCCCTTCACCATATTATTTAATTTACCGCGAATCAGTTGTTTGCGGATGGGTGAAATGCGGTCAATGAAGAGCGTCTTTTCCAAGTGATCACACTCGTGCTGAACCACTCTCGCCAAGTATCCCTCAATGTCCATGTCATGCTCCTGAAAGTTCTCGTCCTGCCAATGGAGATGAATCTTCTCATGACGGTGCACATTCTCGTGAATTCCAGGCACACTCAGGCAACCTTCCTCACGTGAAATCAAAGGTGCATTCTCATCAACCGTTATCTCGGGGTTAATGAGCAACATGTTCACATCCTTGAGCTCGGGGAAATCCTCGGCCAGCACATTCACATCGATATAGACGATGCGGGCGTTGACACCCACTTGAGGCGCGGCGATGCCGATGCCCTCGGTGTGATACATGGTTTCCTTCATGTTAGTTATGATTTCCTCCAGATTGGGGAAATCAGGTGTAACAATCGCGTTTTCGGCCCGCAATACGGGATGTCCATAAATATAAATCGGTAAAATCATGATTCGGTATGCTAAGGTTGGTTTAACTTGCTTTGTAGATAATCATTGAGGATAATGGTGGCCGCTATCGCGTCCACTCTGGACTTATCACGGCGATCGCTTTTCTTCATGCCCCCATCAATCATTGCCTGATGGGCAATCGCACTAGTAAAACGTTCATCGTACATCACTATCGGCATATCGGGCAATTCCTTGCGCAGTCTATTGACAAAGGGCGTGATGTACTTCATGCTCTCGCTGGGCTCGCCGTTAAGCTGAGAGGGCTTGCCAATGACGATGCGCTCAACCGTCTCGCGGGCAATATAATCCTTGATGAACTGCATGAGCGTGTGGGTGGGAACCGTCGCCAGGTTACCAGCAATGATCTGTAACGGATCGGTGACCGCCACACCCGTGCGCTTGCGCCCATAATCGATGCCCAAGATACGTCCCATCGTCCTCAACAATTGTATTGTAGTGAATTTATTCTTGCTGCATCGTGAGGAGGAATTCCTCGTTGTCACGGGTGCGCTCCATGCGCTCCTTGACAAACTCCATTGCCTCGACCGAAGTGCGGTCGCTCAAGAAACGACGAATGATCCACATCTTGTTCAACGTGTCCTGAGGCAGTAGCAGATCGTCGCGACGCGTACTTGAGGCCATGACATCCACGGCCGGGAAGATGCGTTTGTTGGACAACTTGCGGTCGAGCTGCAACTCCATGTTGCCGGTACCCTTGAATTCCTCAAAGATGACCTCGTCCATCTTGGAGCCAGTCTCGGTCAATGCGGTGGCGATGATTGTGAGGCTTCCACCACCCTCAATGTTGCGCGCCGCGCCAAAGAAACGCTTGGGACGCTGCAGGGCATTGGCATCCACACCACCCGTGAGGATTTTGCCCGAAGCAGGAGCTATAGTGTTGTAAGCACGGGCAAGACGAGTGATTGAGTCAAGCAGGATCACCACATCATGGCCACACTCGACAAGTCGTTTGGCTTTACTCAAGACAAGGTCGGCAATCTTGACATGACGGTCAGCCGGCTCATCAAAAGTTGAAGCGATAACCTCGGCGTTGACACTGCGCGCCATGTCGGTAACCTCCTCGGGACGCTCGTCGATGAGCAGGATAATCATATAGGTCTCGGGGTGATTCTCGGAAATGGCATTAGCAATCTCTTTCAAGAGCATGGTCTTACCGGTCTTGGGCTGAGCGACGATGAGACCGCGCTGGCCCTTACCGATGGGCGAGAACATATCCACCACACGTTGTGATACCGTGGGATGGGTCTTGCTCACCAGATTAAACTTTTGGTCAGGGAAGAGGGGCACCAAGTGCTCGAAGGGGACACGGTCGCGCACATAGGCAGGCGTGCGTCCATTAATGAGATGTATCTCGCTCATGGGGAAATACTTCTCCCCTTCCATGGGCGGACGGATTGTACCCTCGATGACATCACCGGTTTTGAGGCCATAGGCCTTGATCTGTGACTGCTGAACATAAATATCATCGGGCGAAGTCAAGTAGTTATAGTCACTCGAGCGCAGGAAGCCATAACCCTCGGGAGCGATGTCAAGCACACCTTGAGCCTCAAGGATGCCATCAAAGTTATAGGGTTGATCCAGATAAGGATTGGTCTCGGCAATCTGCTGCTGTTGCTGCTGTTTCATCTTGCGCTTGTTCTTCTTGCTCTCCTTGGCCACCTTGGGCTCTTGGATAACAATGGGTGCCACAGCAGCCTCCTCGGCTTGACGACGTTTCTGCTCCTCGGCACGGCGCATAGCTTCCTCACGTTCCTCCTGGGTGCGGGGCTTGAAGGTGAATGAGCTGCCAGTATTGAAGAATGAATTCAGCGACACACCAGGCCGTTCACGGGGTTCCACTTCCTGTTGCGGCTGCTCCTGAACGATCTCTTCCAGTATCGGTTCATCCTGCATCGGCTCTTCTTGAGCGACAATTTCAGGTTCCTCCTGGACAACAGGTTCAGACGGCTGCTGATTCTCCTGTTCAAATTCAGCATTATCAAAAGGCAACACGGGCTCAACGGCTGGCTGTTTGGGCTTGCGTCCACGACGCTTTGCAGGTTTCTGCGCAGCAGCATCCTGTTCGTCCTCGGGTTTATTCTCTGCCGGTTGCTCTTCAGGTTCCTGATTGGCTTGTTGCTCGGCAGCTTCACGAGCGGCCTTCTCGGCCAATGAGGGACGGCCACGCTTGCGCTTGGGCTGCGGTGCCACCTCGGCCTGAAGAATGGTTTCGCCTTCTACTGCTTCAGGAGTTTGTTCCTGTGGTTGTGGTTCCTCGGCTTTCGGAGGTTCGGGGGCAGCGACTTTCTGCTCCTTCTTATTGTTGTCTTTTTTATTTTTGCTGACGACAGCATCATCCTTTGTCACCTCGTTGCCATTAGCTTTGGCAGCCGGTTGACGGATGCGCTCGCGGCGACGCTTTATTGGTTCCTGAGCTTTAGCGGCTTCGGCTTTAGCTTCGGTTTCGGCCTGAAGATCCAACAAATCGTAAATCAAAGATTCCTTTTCGTATGAATCTACATGCTTTATACCCACGGACTTAGCCAGCTCTTGAAGCTGTGCATCGCTCATCTCTCTTAATTCTTCGATGTTATACATTATAAAATAAATTTTCAGGAAAGCATAGCAGGCACACAACAATCAAAGCCTATTCGTTATGCTACAGTATGCGCTCACGGGCACACTCTTCCTTGTTGTTAATGATTTGTCTTGAAAATTCAATCATTCATCTCCGGCTCCACTACCAACTCACCTATGAATTCTATAATAAATTGGAATCACCAATTAATCTACACAAAAAAATGAATCGGGAATGATTGGAGGGTGTTGAAATGAAAACTGATTGTGCAAAACGCTATATCACGATGGTTTTGCGATGCAAAATTAGTGATTTTTGGCAACTTGAGCAAGAAAAGCGCAAAAAAAGCAGTATTTTTGCGGACCAAAGCTCAAAAAAACATGAAAATTGACCGTCAAAAAATAGCCGATCACGTTAACCAGCCTGTTATGAAACTGGTGGGTGGTGTCGCTGATGAACTGCATCGCGAGTGCTACGTCGTCGGCGGTTACGTGAGGGACATCTTTCTGGAGCGTCCCAGCAACGACATGGATTTCGTGACTGTGGGCAGCGGCATCGAGGTGGCCAAAGCGGTCGCTCATCGCATCGGCAAGCGTGCCCATTTGTCGGTATTCCGCACCTATGGCACAGCACAGGTCAAAACGCGACAGTGGGAACTGGAGTTTGTTGGTGCACGTCGCGAATCCTATCGCCGCGAGAGTCGCAATCCCATTGTGGAAGACGGAACGCTCAACGATGACCAGCAGCGCCGTGATTTCACCATCAACGCCATGGCCATCTGCCTGAACAAGGATCGCTATGGCGAACTGCTTGACCCGTTTGACGGCATCGGTGACCTGGAACGTCGCATCATCCGCACCCCACTCAACCCCGACATCACCTTCAGCGACGACCCGTTGAGGATGATGCGTGCCGTTAGATTCGCCACACAATTAAACTTCGACATCTATCCTGAGACCTTCGAAGCCATTCGTCGCAATGCAAAGCGCATCAACATCATCACGCGCGAACGCATTGCCGAGGAATTGATGAAAATCATGCGCAGCACTCAACCCTCTCGAGGCTGGCTGCTGCTGGAACAGTGTGGCTTGCTGCCTCTCATCTTTCCCGAACTTGCTGCCCTCAAGGGCGTTGAGACGGTCAACGGCCGCGGACACAAGGACAACTTCATGCACACGATGCAGGTGCTTGATAACGTGGCCGCCTCAAGTAATGACGTATGGTTGCGCTGGGCCGCCCTGCTACATGATGTGGGCAAGGCGCGCACCAAACGCTGGGATCCTCAACTTGGCTGGACCTTCCATAACCACAACTTCATCGGAGAGAAAATGGTGCCCAAGATTTTTGCCAAGATGCGCCTGCCGCTCAATGAGCACATGAAGTATGTGAAAAAACTTGTCGGCCTGCACATGCGTCCCATCGCACTCGTTGAAGACGAGGTGACCGACAGTGCCGTGCGCCGCCTGCTCTTTGACGCCGGGGATGACATCGATGACCTGATGACCCTGTGCAAAGCCGACATCACCAGCAAGAACCAGAACAAGGTGCAACGATTCCGCGAGAACTTTGACCTGGTGAAGCAGAAACTCGTGGACATCGAGGAGAAAGACCGCGTGCGCAATTTCCAGCCGCCAGTAGATGGCGAAGAGATTATGCAATGCTTTGGCCTGGAGCCCTCTCCTTCTGTCGGTTTCATCAAGGATGCCATCAAAGACGCCATCCTCGACGGCATCATCAGCAATGAATATGCAGCAGCGTATCGATTGATGTTTGAAAAGGCTGCTGAACTGAACATTGAATCAGTTCACAAGGGCCAACTGTGCCACACAAGTATGGATTCACCCTTAGGCACATTATACTTGGGTGCCACCGATGAGGGTATTGCTTTCATCGGTTGGGACAAAAACGGTATCAATGCCATTGCCAAACGGCTGGGCAAACAACCCGTCGAGAGCGAGACGCCTCTGCTTGCCCAATGCAAGCGCCAACTCGAAGAGTACTTTGTCGGCACGCGCCACGCATTCTCGCTGCCGCTGCATGTCGCGGGCACCGAGCACCAAATGAAAGCATGGGAAGAATTACGGAAGATACCTTATGGCGAGACCATCAGTTATGGCGAGCAAGCTAAACGCATGGACAATCCGAAAGGTTCTCGCGCTGTGGCACAAGCCAACCACAATAACCCTGTATCAATCGTTATTCCTTGCCACCGCGTCATCAATGCCAACGGCTCGCTCGGCGGCTATGCTTCGGGAACCGACAAAAAACAGGCCCTACTTGAGCTCGAGAAATCAAACAACACTTAGAAAAATTAAGAAACCGGCCCTTATATAGAGGTCGGTTTCTTAATTATATCGTCTTTGTTGAAACTGTCTAATCGTCTTCGTTCAACCTGTTGAGCCATTTGCTCCATGGTTCAGGAATCAGGTTCGGGTCATCGGTGCTGATAATGTCATCGCCTGAATAATAGCCACGCACAGTATAACGGTGGGTCACATGATGAAAATCATAATAGGAGGGTTCAAACACCTGAAGAAAAACCTCTTCGCTCTGCAAGTCAGCGCCCCGCCATATCATCTTGGTATAAGTGGTCTCGAACGCTGAACTCGATGTCACGCGATAGACCGCCTTGCCTCCCGCATCAAAATAGAAGTCACCGTTAAAGACGGTGAAGCCGTCGTTAGTGCCATGGGCAAAACGCTTTTCCGTCTCATCCCACACGATTAATGTGCTGTACTCCCGGTTGCAGCCTGGACCAATCAGAATATCAACATTGCCGTCGAAATTAGCGTCAAGGAAATGCACGATATTGCGTGTGACAGCGTCGTCCTCGTTAATGGGGACACTTTGCATCAGCATACCATCGGCATATATATCCGCCCTATCTATACAATACTCCCCCTCATGAAGTTTCACCTCCAGGACAGGATGTGTTGTCGGGCAATCAGCCACGGTGAAAAGCCCGTACTGATCAACATTAACCGGTTGCACAGACAGCGGACTCTGTTGCTGGCTCACCAGCTGATTCTTTGGCTGACCTATGGCTTTGCAAGCCGTCAACATGACTAATATCGCAATCACACACAACTGTGAACTGAATAATGCTTTCATCATCTTGGTCATATTTTAATTACCATTGTTCCTTCACATTTAATTGGAAAGTGAAATCATTGTCGTTGACACCGTTACGGTAACGCTTAAACGTGCCGGAATACACGTCCGAATCATACTTTCCGACAAACTCTCCAGACTTCTCACCTTTTTCATCTCTTTCAATGAGTTCCATATGTCCATCCTTGAGCGTGCCACTAAGAGTGAGGTCGTTCGGTGACTTTCCTAAATAGATGTAACTCCCTTCAACATCAGTGCCATCAATTCTCAATCTCATTTCCACGGGACGGTCGGCGACCTTACCAGTCAGCACGTAAGATGAGTTAACCGGTTCTTGGGAAACTGTCGTCTCATTTTCTTCGGCCTCGTCGGCATTTTCATCTTTCAATGATTCCTGAATGTTGGGCGTGACATCAATCTTTGTCTCAGGTTGCGTCGTCTCTTGTTGGGTTTCCTGAGGAGAGGGTGACGGTTGATACATTATCTTGTAGAGTGTAAAACCGCTAGCCACACCAATCATAACAATTGCCGCCACCAAGAAATAAGAAAGCGTATTCTTCTTTTGTCGATAAGGAGATTGTGATTGACCTTGGCGAGACATTCCCGTCATATCTCCAGCCCCTAATTGAGTTCCACAATACGGGCACGCGTTTGCCGCATCAGAGACCATCTGCCCACATTTATTACATCTAACCAATGCCATAAGTCAATGTGATAAATCTGAAATCATGAGATGTCAATCGACATAGAGATAGAAATCCAGCGTCACGTCTTTCACGCTCTGAAACACGCCAGTATAACTCTCGCCTGAATGCTCTCCTGTAATAATCACACGTTTTCCTACAAATTTTCCGATATATTTCCCACGAAGGTATGCTTTGATGGCGCATTCGCCGGTTGCTTCATCATAATATTCCAGTTCAAGTGTTCTTTTCACATTGTCAGGTCCGTCAAAAACATAATGACCGGCTTTACCTTCCATGACAAACTCTTTACAATGGACTTCTCCGATATTGCCCCACAAATCCATATAGGCGAGAGCATCAGTATTGTGCAGTTCGTTATTATCCACGTTATCTTCTTCGGTGGTCACCGTTTGCGATGTCTCGGTCGGTGTGTTAATGGTCTGCGGCTCATAGTCACTCGAGGGAGTCCTGATGACCGTGAAGTACAAGATCAGGCCACCTATCAGACCTACCAGAATGCTGGCAATTATCATTACGGGAGACATCTTCTTATTAGTGCCATCGCCTGAAGACGAGTACCCCCTTAATGGCGCACCACAATGTGGACAAGTGCTTGCCTTGTCCGAAACCTCATGAAAACATTCTCTACATTTAATCAGTGCCATGATGTGTCAAAAAAACTGAAGGCAAGAGTATTTGTTTTACCATTTAAAAGACTCTTGCAGAAATACTAACTTACCTTAAAACACAAAGAGAGTTCATTTGCCCGGGGTGCCTGCGGGATCGACACGGAAGGTGACGAATCGATTGTAGGCATAGTTGGCAAGTGTGTAAACGACCATGGCGAGAACCATGACGATATTCTGACCTGCTTTCTCCATGGGGAAGAAGGGGATGATGTTGTCGGGCAGGTTTTTCCAGCCCAAGCCTTCAAGAAGAATCCAACTAACGCATAACTGCAGAGCAAGACAGAGAAGGAAACCGCAGACAAAGAGCAGGAGTTCACGTTTAAAGTTGTTTTTGGTCTTGAACACCCAGTTACGGTTCCAGAGGAAACTGTTGATGACACCTAACACATAGCCCGTTACATTGGAGATACCGTAAGCGAGGCCCAACTTAGTGTTGAGCAGATAGAATGTAACCAAAGTGATAAGTGTGTTGAGGACACCTATCACACCATATTTCAGGAGTTGAATGCCTGTCTGGCGGGCTTCGGCTTTATCTATCTTCATGATAACAGTTATTACTTGGCAAAATTAGGTATTATTAACGAATTTACAAAATTTTTTTTGATTTAATGCAATATCACAGCCCATCACACCTAATTAGGGGTGGTAAAGAGACCAACATTGACCAACCCTTGCAGGGTGTCACATTCCTGCATGGTCTGCCAAACCCTGACTGAACAGACATCATCGGGAGTGATATCATCGGCAATCGGCACCTTCTTCTGGTACAATGCGCCGAATCCCCCACCCGTCCAGTTGCCATACTCGTCGGCCAATGTCATTTCCAGACGCTTGCGGTTGACCGTTGAATCAGCAGCGATCAGGTCGACCACCAGCGACAGGTTACAGTATTTGTAACTGTTGTCGTGACGAACAGCCAGGGAAATGTCATAACGCCGAGTGGAATCATCATACTCGGGCACGAATGACAATGGCATCACTCGTTGCCAGCCTGATGAAGGCAGGTTGACATAACTGGCGTGGGATAACGTCGGCTTGTGCTCACAGGCCGACAAGATGAGCATTGCGGCAGCAATGAACATTGTCATTGCCACCGCTCTGGTCATCTTATTCAGGACACTGTGGTCACTCATTTTCATTGGTTTAATTGTACCATCAGCCTTGACCGTTAGCGTCGGATGAAGGTTTGCCGTCATCACCCGATTGTTGTCGGGGTCTGAATGTCTTCAACGGACGTGACGGTTTGTCTTGACGTTGAGGCTTGTCACCCAGGTTGTCGCCGCCCTTGGGCTGTACAGCGCCATCTTGATGCTGACGCTTGGACTTGCCCTGGCGTTGTTTGCGTTCAGGCTTGTTGTTGGCAGCGCCGATGCCCTGGGGTTCACGCTCCTTGTTGGGTCGCTTACCCTTATCTTCGCTTGGGCCGTCAGACTTATCAGCCTTGTCAACTTTGCGGCCATCGTTGGCCGATGCGCCCTTGTCGGCCGATTTTTTCTTCTTTTTCTTCTTCTTTTTGCTGTCAAACCTGTTGATGGCATCCTGATTGAGCAAGTCGCCAAAGGGAGATGCCGATTTCTTGTCGCCTTCATCCGGCTTCAGGCTATCGGGCTTGACACCATTCTTGTTCAGGGCGATGACCTCAAAGGCTTGGGCCGCCGTCAAAGTAACAGTGTTGACAGGAGCATTGCGCTCGGTGGAATAAGTGATTTCACGCTTGAGGGCATCTGCCTTGAAATAGTAATAGGTGGCATCCTTGGTCTCAAGGCGCACATCCTTGGCGGGCAACTGTCGAATTGCCTCGACATAGGTGTTCACCTCAAAGTTGATACAGCACTTGAGTTTGGCACACTGCCCGGCCAGGTTCTGCGGATTGAGTGAGATGTCCTGGAAACGGGCGGCGCTGGTAGCCACCGACACAAAGCCCGACATCCACGTTGCGCAGCACAGGGGTCTTCCGCAAGGACCGATGCCGCCGATGCGGCCAGCCTCTTGACGGGCGCCAATCTGCTTCATCTCGACGCGGATCTTGAAAACGTCGGCAAGCACCTTGATGAGTTGACGGAAATCCACACGTTCGTCGGCAATGTAGTAGAATATCGCTTTGTTGCCATCACCCTGATACTCGACGTCTCCGATTTTCATCTTCAGGCCCAGGTCAACGGCAATCTTGCGAGAGCGGATCATCGTGTCCTCCTCTCGAGCCTTGGCCTGCTCATAGCGTTCCATGTCAGCAGGTTTGGCTTTACGGAAGACACGCAGAATCTCGGCATCCTTGCGCAGGTTCACACGTTTCATCTGGTTCTTGACCAGGCGTCCCGTGAGTCCCACGCGACCGATATCGTGTCCCGGATTGGCCTCAACAGCCACCCAGTCACCTCGTTTGAGCGGGATGTGCGTGCTGTTGCGATAGAAGCCGCGACGGGTGTTCTTAAAGAGCACCTCGACAATTTCGAAGTCATTGTCGGGCACGTCCTCCAGCCAGTTAGTGCTGGTGAGGTTACACCGTCCCACTTCTCCGCAGCATCCGCCGCTGCAAGGTCCCGCGTCACATTTCACGCACGGGTCCGTTGCATTGTCGGGCACGATCGGTTGTTTGTTCTTAATCTCGTCCATCGTGGTACGCACACATTATTTAGCGTAACTCACGGCACGTGTCTCACGGATAACCGTGATGCGCACCTGTCCGGGATAAGTCATCTCGTCCTGAATCTTCTGAGCAATCTCGTTGGAGAGTTTTTCGGTCTCCTCATCGGTGATCTTGTCGGCACCGACAATCACGCGCAGTTCACGACCTGCCTGAATAGCGTAGGTCTTCACTACACCAGGATAAGACAATGCCAAGTGTTCCAGATCATTGAGGCGCTTGATGTAGGCCTCGACAATCTCGCGACGTGCACCGGGACGTGCGCCGCTGATGGCGTCACACACCTGAACGATGGGTGCGTAAAGGCTGGTTGCCTCCTCCTCATCGTGGTGAGCGCCGATGGCGTTGCAGATGTCAGGTTTCTCCTTGAATTTCTCAGCCAACTTCATACCCAGCTGTGCGTGCGGCAATTCGGGCTCATCATCGGGCACCTTGCCGATATCATGCAACAGTCCGGCGCGGCGAGCCTTCTTGGGATTCAGTCCCAACTCACTGGCCATGATGGCACACAGGTTAGCGGTCTCACGCGAATGCTGCAGCAAGTTCTGACCATAACTGGAGCGGTATTTCATCTTACCGATGAGGCGGATGAGTTCGGGATGCAGGCCATGGATACCCATGTCGATTGCCGTGCGCTTGCCGGTCTCAATCACCTCTTCCTCTACCTGACGGCGCACCTTGGCCACCACCTCCTCGATACGGGCGGGATGGATACGACCGTCGCTCACCAACTGGTGCAGCGCCAGACGGGCGATCTCACGACGCACAGGATCAAATCCCGAGAGCACGATAGCCTCAGGGGTATCATCCACTACGATTTCAACGCCGGTTGCGGCCTCCAGGGCGCGGATGTTGCGACCCTCACGACCGATGATACGACCCTTGATCTCGTCGTTATCGATATGGAAAACAGTGACGGCATTCTCAACGGCCGTCTCGGTTGCCACGCGCTGTATGGTCTCGATGATGATGCGCTTGGCCTCTTTGTTGGCCGTCATCTTGGCATCATCCATAATGTCGTTGATATAACTGGCAGCGTTAGTCTTGGCCTCGTCCTTGAGCGACTCGATGAGTTTCTCCTTGGCCTCCTCGGCCGACAGACCGCTCACGTGCTCCAATGTGTCACGCACGCTGCGCTCCATCTTGTCCACTTCCTTCTTGCGGTCATCAAGCAGTGCCATTTGGTTGTCAACATTCTTCTTGAGAGCCTCGACGCTGGCCTTGAGATTCTCCACCTCATTGCTGCGGCGCTTGAGTTCACCCTGCTGCTGATTGAGGGACATCTCACGTTGTTTGAGTTTTGCCTCGTTGGTCTGCACCTTGGTCAGTCGGGCATTTGCCTCTTTCTCGGCCTCACTCTTAATCGACATACCGGCTTCCTTGCCTTTCAGCACCTCATTATTCTTGAGAACCTCGGCTTCAAGACGCGCCTTCTCAAGAATCTCGTTGGCTTGCGATTTAGCGCTCTTGCGTGAATAATACAAGGCGGCTACACAGCCAATCACCATCGCCAGGATGGCTACAATCACAGTTACTATAGTAGGATTCATTAAAAAATTGATAAAATTATAAAACAAATAGCGCCACTACAGGCCGCATCTAACAAGCTGACAAGCAGCCCGATAAGACACAAAGCCTAAAGTGGTGCAGGAACCTAATTCTAAATAATCGTCATCACACCTTGCCCGAAAGCCGCATCGCAATCACTTGTGAACCAAGCTCTTAATGGTCCAAGTAAGCACGGCTGCAGCACATCGCAGCAGGGCACAAATCTTTACTCTTCGCTACCCAAAAGGGCATCGAGTTGTTGATCCAAATCAGTCAGGAAATCATTGACCTGTCGGTTTTCACCGTATGCCTCGAGATAGAGGCGTGCAAACTGAAAAGCAACCCTTCCCAGCACATCTGCCGAAGTGCCGTTAAAACGAGTCATCCACTTCTTCCACAGCGTGTTGACTAGTTCCTCGGCCTTACGGTAGTTCTCCTCCTCGCCCGGGTTGATACTCAGGGCGATAGGATTAGCGGCATCAGCGAGTTGAATCCAGATTCTTTCTTTATTATTGTCGGCCATAACGGTAGAAAGTGTCGTGTCAAGCGTTCAATTGTTTGATGCATCGGTCAATGTCCCGCACCATTTTGGCAACTTGGCCTTTGTAGCGCGCCACCGTTTGCGGGTCAGCAGGAACTGAATGCGCTACACTCAGGAATTCCTTATCGATGCGCAACTGGCTCACTTCTTTCTCCAGTTTGGCAATCTCCAATTCCTGGCGCTCGATTGTGCGCTTCATCTCCTTATTCTCACGTTGGAGTTCAAGATAGCGTTGGCGCAGGATCGAAAATTTCTGCGTCAAGTTCTTAAATTTTTCATTTAACTCCTTCAAAGGCATAGTTGTCCAATTTTGCTTGCAAAAGTACAACTTTTTTTCAATTTTTCATCATCTCTTCTAAAATATTTTGCTATTTCGGGCTTTTCAGAGCGCAGTTTGGTGACAATTTGCGATAATTCAATGCCTTCATCCATTCCTTTCCACCCCTTAAGAGAGATTTTTTGAAAAAATCAGTCAAAAAAGTTTGTCAGTTTCAAAAATGGCATTACCTTTGCATCCGCAAATCGGGGCATTAGCTCATCTGGTAGAGCGCAACACTGGCAGTGTTGAGGTAAGCGGTTCGAGTCCGCTATGCTCCACAACCCGCAACTGCTTAATTAGCTATAAAACAGCGAATTAAGCAGTTTTTATTTTAACCAAAATCCAATCCGTTGTCATACTGTTGTCATAAAAACAAAATGATGAAAAGCAATGACAGCAATGTCATGATAATGGAATGGCAAAGTCTTCAGAGAGTTGTTCCCCGATAGATGGAGCCGAGATACCAGAAAAGAATAACAAGCTCTGACGGACAAGAATTCAACCCTCCCCTTCTCTCTCTTTACCGTATAATTAAGGTGTAATTCTCGGGCCGTTCAAACGAAAACATTTACAAAATTACGCGAAATTACGATTTGTAAAGGATTGAAAAAATCAAATACTTGATTATCAATCATTAAAGGGTTGAAAAGGGATTTTTTTCCCTTTGTTTCACTCTCTGGATCCCCCTACCGCCCTGCGGAGCGCTTCTGAAAATCGCTTGATGATAAAACGCTATATGCAGGGCGATTTTGGCATTGTGCGGTGATGATGCTGACGTGCGTGAGCGCATCCGACACGCAGTATCGGTTGCGCTTATGCTCGTCAATACCGCGGATTACTGTGCGACAACATCGTGCCTTGAACTTGTTCCAGGCTTGATGTTGTGCTCTGGCGATGGCGATGAGCGGTGAAGCGCAGGCAAGGAAGCGCAGAATGGCGACAGAGGCTTGAGTGAGCCCAAGACTCACAGCACCGATACCCCTGAGCGCAGCGAAGCGCAGTGCGGAACGGGAACTGACGAACGAAGCAAGAGCAGAAGGCAAGCTTGCATGCCCTCTGCCTTGCAAGGAGGAAGAAGACGAAGTCAATGACCGCAGCAGCCGGCTGTGGGGGTTTCGGCGCTAACAGGGAGCCTGACCAGGCACTCTCCAGCCGATAAGTCAGTCATTCGGAGCGGACGCAGACGGAGCGGAACGGCCCATCGCCATCGGGGTTCGCGGGTGGGCCAATCGCCGCAGGCGATGAAAAGATTCACCTTATGGCCGAAGGCTTGACCTTGGGATCGATGGCCATGACGCAGGCTGCCCCGACGGCGACCGAGCGAAGCGAGGTTTGCTATCGGTATGGGGCTTGCCCCTTGGAGCCTTAGCCGACGTGCCAGGATGAACGTAGTGGAGGAGTGTGCCATGGGGCTGGCAGCATCGATACCTCCGAGTGTAGCGAGAACGCTGGGCTTGATTGAGGAGCGTGCATCAAATCGAGCGAAGCGAGACCTGATGCGTCAGCGACGAAACGAGCCGATCGTGTGAGGTCTCGATGCGGGCAGACAGCCCGATAAGGCACTCTTGGTAACTGAGTGATCCCGACACGGCGGTACAGGCGGCATGGCCATCGATGAGCGGTGGGAACAGGGTGATCTCCGTCGGGCCAAGTCGTCCAGCGGCATGAGGCTGTAGCGGAGCAGCTCAATCCAGCCAGCGCAGCCGGCTGGTTGAAGTGCGGAGCGTGAAGCAGCCGAATGCAACCCCGTGACCTTAGCGAATGTAACCCCCGGGTCAATATAACGTAAATCAAGGCGCATCGCCAGCCGTGTCTGACGTTGCGCCTTGTGATAAGGGACTATTCTCATGAATATAGCAAAGACTATCCTGCGATGATCGCGATTCAATTGCAAACAGAACGACCATAAGTCAAGCTGTGGTCGTTTCTGTGAATGTATGCTTAATGATTGTTCCTATCCCGTTCCGCATGGGCACAAGAAAAGCCGCCCGAAGGCGGCCTCTCTCGCTGGGTGCGCTGCGGCTTAGCAGGTGCGGAACACGTGACCGCCATCGCCCATTTCATAGTCAGACATGAACAGCTCACGGGCAAAAGCCTTGAAGTCACCTGAGGGAGCAGCGAGAGCAGAGCCGAACCTGTTCGTACTATGCCGAGTCGCGAACGAAGAAGGCCATAGGCCAAAAAAGCGGGTGATGCTCTCGGGATCATTGTCGAACATGCAAAGCTCATCGGCGAGGTGCTGGGCGAACTCCTCCTCGCTGTCCCACTGGCCGCAGTAACGCTCGCGGAAATCCGAGAAATCCGCATCGCTGTCGCTCGTGACATCCAGAAACGCCCTGAAGGCCTCCTGCTCGTCATCATCGAGGTCAGCGTACTCGAGAATGCGCTCGAACGTGGCCTCATCGAGACCGCTCTCACTGTACCACATCGGGATAATTCTCATAATCGAGGTAGGCAAACTCGGGATCCTGCTCATCACGGTGCAGCCATCGGCAGGCGGCCACAAAATCCTCGTAGCAGCTGAAGGTGTACAGGTCAAGCCACATGCCAGCCAGCGGCCTCCCTTCATTGTACTATAGGTGCAGCAGAACACGGCGGGATGGCCGCTGCGGTAATCGTACTTGTGGAAATCCAAATCGACCTCCTCAAGCTCTTCGCATTCATTGAGATTGGAGGAGCTGAGAGAGCCTTTTACGATTTGCTCTTGAACACTGGTGCTGTCAGCACCGCTTGCAGGATTGAAAGAAATTGAATTGTTGTCCATAATAGTAAAAATTAAAAAGTTAAACATTCATTGATCTTGTTCTCGCTTCGATCGCCATTACACTGCCTGCAAAGTGCGGCTGTGACACACTGAAAGCAAGGCTTGACCGGGAATTACTACCCGAAGGGCTGGAGAAATTTCGTGCAAGTGAGAGCAAAGGCCAAACTTGTTTGGACTCTGCCGAGCGCAGCCGAAATTCACTTAGTAATTTCCGAAGGCAACTCGTCTCGGCCTTGCGTGTGGGTAAGCCGCAATACCTTTGCAGGGTAAAAGCAACGAAAGCGAGGATGAACAAGTCATGGATGTCTTGGTGATTTTTACGGACAACAGGCCATTTCTCCTGCAAGCGGTTGCGTCCAAGACGGCGCAGGTGTCAAGAGCTGAAAAAAGGCTCCATAATCTTGCGGTTTTAGTTTCCGCAAAATTATGGAGTCTATTTGGTTGCCTAAAAGACGTTTTTTTGACTTATATATAAAAAATACCCAAATGGGTATTGTGCGAGACTATTATTTAAAGTAAATTTGCCGAATCAATAACTAAATCTCAATTGCTATGACACGAATCATCAGAATAACCGTCTCATTCTTCTTGTTGCTGTTAGGAGTTCAATTCACAATGGCCCAATCGGTCGTGGGTGACTATCAGCAAAGAGTAACTGGACTAGTCGTTGATGGCGCCGATGGTTGTCCGCTTCCTGGGGCTACGGTATACTACAGAGATAATTCCAACGGGAAATATCTGCCTAAGGCAGTAACGGATCTTGATGGACGTTTTGAATTGGGCTTTGTCCCCAAAGATTCCCTCATGGTGTCGTATCTCGGCTGCAAGACTCAGAGATTCTTGCCGACGGGCGACTCCATTCTTGTTAGAATGGAGGCAAAAGACTCAATTGTGTTTTTTTGTCCTTCATGTGTGGTGTATCCAGTATCAGGTGTTGTGCTTGATGAAAAAGGAAAACCCATCATCGGTGCGACAGTCAAAATCAAAGGTTGTAATACAGTGGTCGCAACGGGAATAAATGGTGAATTTAGGATAAATACTCAAAAGAGAGATGTCCTGGAAATATCCAATCTCGGTTTTAAAACAAAAACAAAAACGAAAAAAGTTTCCATCAAGAAACCGATGAAAATCAAACTTAAACCAAGTTCAAAAGTTATTTCTTGTCAATAAAAATACCCTGCTCTTTATTTACTGACAATGAATACTTATAGCCGGGCGTTCCCCATTGATGGGGGCGTCCGGCGCCGGTTCCGATCGGTGGGCGATCGCTCGCCCACCTGCGGAACGGGGAGGCCTTAAACCTCGTGCTCGATGTACTCGCTCAGCTCTTTGAGGATGCCTTCGATGTCATCGGCCGTGCTGTCATCGGCAAATGTCCATGACCTGGAGGCCTTGGCGGGCGGCTCGCCTTGGTGGGCGAACACCGTCCACCATGTCATTACCTCACCATCGCATCGCACCAGCGTATTGGAAGTCGGAGGCCAAGCGGTCTTAGGAAGACAATTAATTAAGGCAACTCCTTGGCTCACAGAACGCAATGGCTACGATCCGCCTTCCTGCAGGTCATGGACATTCGCCGATGACAGCACGGCCGATGACATCGAAGGCATCCTCAAGGAGCTGAGCGAGTACATCGAGCACGATGTTTAAGCCTCCCGTTCCGCAGGTGGGCGAGAAGATCGCCCACCGAACGGGAACCGGCGCCGGGCGATCCCCTAAAAAGGGAAACGCCCGGCTCAATTTATAGACAAATACTTAATCACAAATGAGCAGATTTTATTAACTTTGCATTTAATTCCGATAATAATTATAATAGTTATGGAAATCATTTTAACTATTCAAGACGTTGCTAGTGTCATTGAGTTGATGCCAAATTCTTTCTCAGCTCATGATTTTATCAAGAAGTATTGGCTTCATTTTGAAGATCAATATGAAGATATCTTGTCAAGCTATGGTTCCCAAGCCCTTAGAAAGACTAATGCTCGTATAGGACGGTTTTTATCATTGCACCAAGACGAACTTAATATTTCAAAATCCGAAAGAAGATTAAGTGAGAATTTTCATGGTAATGAATCAGATGTTCAGATTTGGGAAAAACGCCCATCGACAGGAAACCTCAATTCTGGCATTATTCACCGCTTGTTGTTACTATTCATCTTGTTATTGCCTCTTCATACTTATGCTGATGGAAATGCAGAAGGAGAATATGGATCTATTGCACAATATCTTGCAGTAGATTGCACTTCTTTTGATAATCACATGTCTGGGTGGGAGTGGTTAATCTTTGATCCCTCAGTATCAATGACCTCATCATATCCAATTGAAATGAAATATTGGGTGTATTCTTCTCACCCTGAATATATTGTTCGCTATTTCTCAGTTTACGGGTCTCTGTGTGCCGTGTATGATAAAGAAGGAACACTTTTAAGAATACCATATTTAATTAAATATCGATTTTTTTTTCGTTTTGATGAAATGAATCAAAACGTATATGATGTAATAGAAAGAATTAAGCGGAAAAATGAAAACGCACGCATAAGGACTGAGAAAGACTATAACAATTATTGCTTTTCCTTATATGAGGAAATGTTGAGAAAGATAGTTTTACCTGAAGGATTTGTGTTGAGTAAGCCGGGCGGCTGTAGCGAGGCATATATTGTTAAGGTTAAGTTGGATAAGTATGGATGTGTTTCCTCATCAAATAAAGAACTCACACCTGATGACATGTCTAAAATCTTTGGTCAAGGAGATATTTTAGCTGCAGCGAATGCTGATACAAGTATAATTTCACTAAATCTAAAGACTGTTAATGCTTATAAAAACGGGAAGAAAAAACATGTTTATATAAATTATCGTATCAATCAAAGTGCACCTTATACAGAGATTCAAATTAAACCGTCCGATGTTGCTTTTCAAGATATTTATGATCCAGATTATCCCAATGAAGTATATAAATCATGCCAAAAACTCCTTTGTGCAGCTTTGATTAGAGAGGCATACAATAATAACAAGTATGGAATTAAGAATGAATCAAAAGAAGTTAGACGAATAATTGAAGACAAGTTTTCTATTGTTGTTAATGAGTCAAGTTTGATGGCCGATATTTATCGGATAGCGGGTTATAGATATCGAGAAGGCATGACAATAAAGCAGTTAATCAATATGATGATGTCTGTTGATCGTATGAGTGAGTTCGCTGCCAAAGAAGAAATCAGATATGCTATACATCGTGCTTACTATGAGCGTTTTGACATAACCTATACTGATGAGAAAACTATTGCAGGTCAAATTGTGTCACGTTTTGTATCCCAAATAAAGCAAGAGATAGCTGACGACCTTGAGCCAATTGCTATCAATCGTGTAAATGATTTAAGTTTTGATATAGTTTTTCCAAAAGAACGAGTAATCCGAGTTGAGTACAAGCAAGAAGAGCCATTCTTCTGCGATTTCAATGTGAGAATTATATCCATCTAGTCATTTGGCATATATCAATTATGCCGGGCGCAACCCAGAAGATCGGGTTGCGCTTTTCGTGTCTTACTATAAAATTCCCAAGATTGTCCAAGAAAAATTCCTATACATGTCCAAAATTCCCAAGATTTTCAATTTTAACCGCTATTCGTTGGAAAAAATACGGTGAAAGAGGTATTACTCGTTGGAAAAAGTGATGTGTTTTTGCGGAAAATGTGGGTCTTTTTGTCAAAACTCAGCAGGAAAATGTGAATGAAAAACACCAAAGCTGTATAAATCAGTTTTTCAGCTCTTGATAGCTGCGCCGTCTTGGGCGCAACCGTTTGCAGGAAGAATCTGCCATGTTGACCCTGAAAAACAAGCCAAACATACTTTCACTTGTTCACCGTCGCCTCCCTTGCCTTTACGCTGCAAAGTTAATGCGGCTTGCACACACGCAAGGCCGAGACGAGTTGCCTTCGGAAATTACTAAGTGAATTTCGGCTGCGCTCGGCAGAGTCTAAACAAGTTCGGCTCTGCTCTCGCTGCTCCCTCAGGTGACTTCAAGGCCTTTGCCCGTGAGCTGTTCATGTCTGATCATGACATGGGCGATGGCGGTCATGTGTTCCGCACCTGCTGAGCCGTAGCGAACCAGCGAGAAGGAGCCACCGCAGGTGGCTTTTTCTTTGCCTTAGCGGAACGGAACACAGAACAATCATTAAGCATACATTCACAGAAACGACCACCGCTTCACTAATGGTCGTTCTGCACACAATTGAGTCGCAATCATCGGAGGGTCATCATTGCTGACTTATGAGTGGAGAGTTCTACTTTCCCAACCCGCGGAAGGCGCTTCGTTCATCCTGCGCAAGCGCATTGGCGCAGTGATTATGAAGGCCGTCTATAACATGCTGATAGGTAAGGAGTGTGGCGCGTGTCCTCTAGGTCCGTTGAGCACCAGGTCTATCAGCCAAGTAACATCACTGATAGATACCTGAAAGTCACTGTTCACGTCGGCTGCTATCATCTGTGAGTCGGTCGCTGCGCCTCTTAATAAGATATCAATCAAGAAAGTGACATCACTGATGCTGACCTTACCATCTTCATCAACGTCACCAAAGCCCGTTATCCTTGGAAAAAGGCTCCAGTATTCTGCGTTCTGATATTTGTTGATAGAGGGGCCTGGCACCTTGAGTGTCGCGTTACTGAAACTGCCGTAATGCCAGAAGCTGTCTTCTCCCGCAATCACTGGCGGAGTCATGGATTTGCTGGACACAGTGATGAAATTGCATCCATAGAAAGCCATGGCACCGATAGATGTCAAGTCGGTTCCAAGAGTAATATAGTTAAGACCAGGGCAGTCGTAGAAAGCACTGTCGCCTATGCTCGTCACCGTGTTGGGAATCATCATGTAGGTGAGTGATTCACATCCGGCGAATGCACACTTGCCGATGGTGAGCAGATGAGGCGGCAGTGTGATTGTGTCTAAGTCATAACAATAGTCAAACGTGTGGTCACCGATGTGTTTAACCGAGGGCGGTATATTGATGGTGTGCAGCCCGATGCACTCACAGAAGGCCCCATTGTCCAGAGCTGTCACAGTGCTGGGAATGACTGAAGCAATACAGCCAGCGACCAAAGTGTTAGTTGCGGTGGTAATGACCGCGTTGCAGTCATCACGTGAGTCGAATGTCGGACTGGCGGGATCGACGGTAAGGCGGGTCAAGTTCTCGCACGCCTGAAAAGCGCCACATCCGATGTGGGTTACCGAAGCCGGAATGTTGATATGAGTGAGCCCGGTACAGCCCAGGAAAGCATTGTCGCCGATGCTTACAAGGGAATTGGGCAAGGCAAGCTCAGTCAGACCGCAGCTGAAAAAAGCGTTATCGCCAATGTGCCGCAGCCCATGCCCGAAATCAATCCGCTCAAAACCGCAGCAGGCAAAACCATACCCTCCGATAGAAACCAGCGAATCGGGTAATCTCAGGCTGGTAAAATCACAGGAGCCGTTGAAAGCGCTGTAGCCGATGGAAACCAATGTGCTCGGCAATGAGAGTTCAGAGACGTAATAGCAGTGGTCAAACGCATAGTCCTCGATAGCGGTTACCCCTTCAGGAATATTGACTGTGGTCACTTTACTCCATGCAAACGATGACCGCCCGATCGTGATGACGCCCTGGGGAATAAAAGAATTCTTGCAGCCTAGCAGCAACCTGCCTGAGGCTGTCTCAATCAATGTGTTGCTGCCCTCACGGGAATCATACACGGGATTGCCCTCGTCAACCATGAGGCTTGCTAGACTCCAGCACCCGGCAAAAGCTTCTTCGCCGATGTGCGTGACCGATGAAGATATAATGATATCGGTCAATGACGTGCAGTGTGAAAAGGCTTGGGCTCCAATGTCTCTCACACCATCAGAAAGCGTTAGGGTCGCCAATCCATTGCAGTACAAAAATGCACCGTCGCCAATTGAACTTACCGAGGCGGGGATGGTCAACGCGGCTGGTGCGGCACACAAGGCAAACGCCCGTTTGCCGATGGCTGTGACAGTTGATGGAATCGTGGTGTTTTTGCAACCCACCACAAGCGTGTTGGTTGCGCGTTCAACGACCGCGTTGCAGCCCTCGCGGGAGTCATACACGGAATTGTCCTCGTCAACCATGATGCTTGTTAATCCTGAACAGCCATTGAAGGCATTTTTACCGATAAGCGATAATTGAGAACCTAGAGAGACGGACGCCAGGCTTCTGTCGCCTTCAAATGCGCTCTCTCCAATGGTTGTCACACCATCAGGTATATTGACACTCTTCAGATTGTAGCTGCGACCGAAGGCATTGGCTCTGATGGCAGTTACTGTAGACGGCATTTCAACACTAGTCAAGCTGGTGCAACTGTAGAATGCTTTTTCACCAATGGCCACGACCGTAAAAGTCACACCGTTATAGTCCACCTCGGCGGGAATGGTCACAGCGTCTTTATACTGCCAACTGTATGTGGGAGCCGCTACACTGATGGTCACCCTGTCGGCATTAATACTGTAGTAAATACCGCCAGCCTTAAAGTCAAAGCACATGGCCTCAAGGGCTGTAATCAAGACCACGAATAGGGTCACCATCCTGTAATAGTATCTAAATCGTTTCATAATAACCGAATTAGTCGTTTTCTTAATTCTCGTAAAGTTAAACCATTATTCTGACTGAGACATAAGAATCAAATGGTTTTTCAACGAATGGCTCTATAATATAAATAAACGCGGCACGGCCTGTAATACAGGGAATTCACTCAATGATGACTCAGGGCGATAGTCATCATTGAGTGAGGTTTTGATATTATGGACAGTTTTGCCCACCGATCGGAGCTGGTGCTGGCGCTGGGCGCAAGCCTCCAGGCAGGGTGCGCTCGGTTTGCCCTTTTCGCATATGGATGGGTGTTTCGCTGAAGGAAATGTGGTGTATGTTGAAAAGCCAGTAGGGTTACACACAGATATCGTATTTTATTACGTTAAATAGATAGACATCCGCCGATAGGCGCATATAGTTTCAGGTTTAACACATTTACATTAAGAAAGGGCAAGACGATGAAGACAACAAGGTATTTAATCACAGCATTGCTGGTCGCAGGTCTCCTGTCGTGTGCAGAGGAATCCCCCTTTGAACCCGATTTCAATCAGAACAATGAAGTACCTTCCACTCCAAGTGGAGGTTCCACTGCTTCTATCGGGGAGCTGACTTCGTTCACGATCGCAATCGACAGCACCGCTCTCTCTGAGAGCGAGTCCATAGACCCCAGCGACGAAGACTACATTGAGAACAATACGTTTGACAACGAAATCAAGATCACCTTCAACGGCTCTGACAATGCCACTGTCAGCGGTTAGGTGACGGGCGTGAGTGTCGCCGTCAGCGGCGGCCATGTCACAGTGGTGTCAACGGTCAAAGGCGTGCGCTATACCCTGAGCGGCACGACAGGCGACGGCTCATTCAAGCTCTATGGCGAGAGCAAGTATGCCTTGCGGCTCAACGGAGTGAATATCACCAATCCCACTGGCGCCGCCATCAACAGTCAATGCAAGAAGCGTGGCTACATCGAACTGGCCGACGGCACATGGAACACGCTGCAGGACGGCAGCAGCTATGACACGCCAGCCGACGAGGACATGAAGGCGACGCTCTTCAGCGAGGGCAAACTGCTCTTCAGCGGCAGCGGCCACCTCAAGGTGCTGGCCAACTGCAAGGGCGGCATCACCAGCGACGACTACATCTTGTTTCGACCGGGCAACAACATCTACATCAAGAACACGGCCAGCAACGGCATCAAGGCCAATGACGCCATCCTGATGCGAGGCGGCATCATCAACGTAGAGTGCAGCGGTGTGGCAGCCAAGGGCATGAAGAGTGAGGGCATCATCCAGATCGATGGAGGACGCTTCACGGCCATCACCACGGGCATCGGCGAGTGGGACAGCGACGATAATGACGTAAACGGCAGTGCTGGCATCAAGTGCGACAGCACCTTCACCATCAGCGGCGGAACGTTGTGCCTGAAGAGCACAGGCCAGGGTGGCAAAGGTATCAGTTGCGACCAGGCCATGCACTTCGATGGCGGCACTGTTAAGGTCATCACCACGGGCACGGTCTATAGCTATGGACGCTATAGCACGTCGCCCAAGGGCATCAAGGGCGACGGAGACATCTATCTGGCGGGCAGCGACATCATGGTGCAAACTACAGGAGGCGAAAACAGCGAGGGCATCGAGAGCAAAGGCAAACTCTACATCACGGATGGCAAGGTGCAGGTCTATGCCTACGACGATGCCATCAATGCCAAAGGCAACATCGCCATCAGTGGCGGCCAAGTGTTTGCCTATGCTACAAACAACGACGGCATCGACAGCAACAGCAATATCGCCATCAGCGGCGGCACCGTGTTAGCTTGCGGCACCACCTCGCCCGATGAAGGCATCGACTGTGACCAGAACACCTTTACCATCACCGGCGGTACCGTGCTGGGCATCGGCGGCACGACCTCAACGCCCAGCACGAGCGGCACGACCCAGCCCGTGGCCATCGTCGGCGGCAGCAGCCTGACAAGCGGCACTTATATCGCCCTTGCCGGCAATGACGGCAGCAACCTCTTGGCTTTTGCTGTGCCACGCAGCTACAGCAGTTACACACTGCTGGTGAGCGCTCCAGGCATGACCAAGGGCGGCAAGTGCACATTGACGACGGGGGCAACCGTCAGCGGCGGCAGCAACTTTGACGGCTTGGTAACTGGTGCAAGCGTCACTGGCGGCTCAACCCTTGCCTCACTCACGCTGAGCAACATGATTACCACCTATAATTTCACCAACACCCAACCCGGAGGCGGCGGACACTGGTAAGCCCGCGAGCTGTTCATGTCAGACTATGACATGGGCGATGGCGGTCACGTGTTTTTGCATCTGCTAAGCCGCAGCGCACCCATCGAGAAGGAGCCACCGCAAGGTGGCTTTTTCTTTGTACCCGAAACCTTGAGCTCCTTGTTGGAATTCAAAAAATATGGAATGATTGTGAGTGAATTTGTGGACTTTTTGTAACTTTGTGAACTTTAATAAGTCTATGGACAGCGAAAAAAAGAACATATTGAACGAGTACGAGCAGTACCTGCGTCAAGGCGAGCCTTCAAGGCGAAAGAAAGCTTTGACCTGGGCGACCTCGATTGGCTTGCAGCAAGTTGACGGTTTGCAGACATCAGAGTACCTGAGGGATGTGGCTCGCCGTAATATCGAAGACGAGATTACGACTGCCGAGGGGCAGCAACTGATTGCGTCCTATTACGAGCAACTGTCGAGAAGACAACAAAGTGATTTGCAAGAGACCGAGGAGGCCGACCGTGCCGCTGCCAATATAGCACATATACTGTCCACTGCAACCCTTGATTTCACCACCCACGGCTTCAAGATGCTGCACCGTCAGATCTTCAAGGGTGTTTTTAAGCATGCAGGTGAGTTTAGGGACTATGACATTTCTAAACGGGAATGGGTGCTTCGGGGCGCTTCGGTACTCTATCTAGGTAATGCTGACCTTCAACGAGCCCTGGACTATGACATTGAACAGGAACGCCAATTCAGTTACACCAAGCTCTCCAATGATGAGATTGTACAGCATATCACCCGCTTTGTGGCCGGGCTGTGGCAGATTCACCCCTTCGGTGAAGGCAACACCCGCACTACTGCGGTATTCACCATCCAGTATCTAAGGTCACTGGGATTTGATGTGGATAATGACCTGTTCGCCCTGAACTCTTGGTACTTCCGCAATGCGCTGGTTCGCGCCAACTACAAGAGTGCCCAGGTCGATTATGAACCGGTCTTCCTGGAGCGCTTCTTTCGCAACCTGCTGCTCGACGAGCAATGGGAATTGCGCAACCGTTACATGCTAATTGGTGCCGAAGAAACCATACCGAACAAGCACCGAACAAGTACCGAACAAGTACCGAACAAGTTTGATGAACCGTCACTCAACGTAGCAGCCTTGATTAAAGCCATAGGCAGAGGGCAACTCAAGGGTAGTGAGGCAATGGCAGCCATAGGACTCAAGCACCGTCCCACGTTCCTGGCTAATTACTTGTCCCCAGCCGTTGAATCAGGTTTCGTGGCAATGCTTTACCCCAATAGTCCGCGGCATCCCCGCCAACGCTATTTGCTCACGCCAAAAGGTCTCATGTACTTCAATGCCCATCATGCCGATGACAGGCACTAATGTGAGATGGCGGCCACGTGTTTCCGCATCTGCTGAGGCAAGGAAAAAGGCAAAAAATGCTTATCATGACAAGCGATTTTGGTGAATTTCGCTTACTAGGATAAGCGATTTTGGTCATTTTTCGCTTATTGGAGTAAGCGAAATGTGAATGATGCCATCTTCTTTGTGTAAACAGTTTTTTGCCTCAACATATCATAAAATGTAGAAAAAGCGGTATTTTTGCACACTATATGAGGTGTTGTATTTGATGAAGAAACATATGAAGAAGAACAAGAATCAACAACTGATGGAGCAGCGAGAGCAGAGCCAAGTTTGCTTGAGCTCTGCCGAGTCGCGACAGAAGAAGGCGAAGGGCCAATACGTGCAGGCCAATAAGGATTGGCTGGTGGCGAAGTCTCGGGAGGACGGGGTGAAGGCGCTGGCCGGGGGCATTTATTACAAGGTGCTGGCCGAGGGCGACGCGACGAGCGCAACGCCCACGCCCAGTAGCGTGATTACCGCCCATTACACGGGCTGGACCATCGATGGGGCGACATTTGACAGCAGCCGTGGCGACGTGCCCCTGGCGTGCCGCCTGCGCGACCTCATCGAGGGCTGGATTATCGCCATGCAGCAGATGCACGTCGGCGACCGTTGGGAGGTCTACATCCCTGCCGAGAAGGGCTACGGAAAGTTCTCCCAACCTGGCATCCCCGGCGGCTCCACGCTCATCTTCGACATCGAACTGCTCGCCATCAACTGACGGCATGATGGGCAAGATGTGGAACCTGTGGCACGGATGCCACAAGAAGAGCGAGGGCTGCATGCGCTGCTATGTGTACCGCAGGGACGCAGAGTTTGACAAGGACTTCAACATCGTCCACAAGACGGCATCGTTCAACCTGCCCGTCAGGCACGACCGCCAGGGCGACTGGAAAGTGCCGCCAGGGACGCTGATGTGGACGTGCTTCACGTCAGACTTCTTCATCGAGGAGGCCGACGCGTGGCGTGCCGAGGCCTGGCTGATGATGCGGCTGCGCAGCGACCTGCACTTCTATATCGTCACCAAGCGGCCCGAGCGCATCATGCAGTCGCTGCCCGACGACTGGGGCGAGGGATATGAGAACGTGACCATCGCCTGCACCATGGAGAACCAGCGGCGCACCGACGAGCGGATGCCCGTCTTCAGCCTCTTGCCCATCCGCCACAAGGCCATCATCTGCGAGCCGCTGCTGGAGGCGATCGATTTTCGGGACGGCCTGGGCGACTGGTGCCAGCAGGTCACCGTGGGGGGCGAATCAGGGCCCGAAGCCCGCGTGTGCAACTATGACTGGGTGCTCGACATCCGCCGCCAGTGTGTCGCATCGGGCGTGCCGTTCCATTTCAAGCAGACGGGCGCCCACTTCGTCAAGGACGGCCGCCTGTACGACATCCCGCGCCCCCTGCAGATGAAGCAGGCCCACCGCGCCGGCATCAACACCAAGCCATAAAAAAAGAAGAGAGACATCAACCTCGCCAGCAAGCGTTTCACGAGAAATCACTACCTTTGCATCATTGACAGAACGATAAATCAGGAAGATAATGGAATACAAGAAATTGAATAACGGCGTTGAGATGCCAATGATCGGCCTAGGCGTGTACAACATCTCTCAGAGGGAAACGCAACGGGTGGTGGAGGATGCCATCAGCGTGGGCTACAGGAGCATCGACACGGCGGCCATGTACTACAACGAGCGAGGCGTGGGCGACGGCGTGCGGGCCTGTGGTTTGCCCCGAGAGGAGCTGTTCGTCACCACGAAGATATGCGAGCCCTGCTACACCCGTGATCAGACGCTCCGCACGGTGGAGCACTCGATGCGAGAACTCAGACTCGACTATGTTGACCTGATGCTCCTGCATTGGCCCGTGGGCAACCCGACAGTGATGTGGCAAACGCTCGAAGAACTCTACGCACAAGGGACATTCAAAGCCATCGGCGTGTCGAACTTCTATCCCAACACCTTCCCCCAAATCGTGAACGGCGCCAAGGTGATGCCCGTGGTGAATCAATGCGAGGCACATGTGCTCTACCAGCAACGCAAGATGATGGAGTACCTGGCGCCCTATGACGTGGCGCTGGAAGCATGGAGCCCGTTGGCCGAAGGGAGACATGGCATTTTCAAGAATGCCACCCTCGCGACCATTGGTGAGCATTACGGCAAGACCGCCGCTCAGATAGCCCTGAAGTTCCTCATCCAGAACGGTATCATCATCATTCCCAAGACCACCCACAAGGAACGTATGCAAGAGAATATCGACCTCTTCGGCTTCACCCTCACTGATGACGACCTGGGGCAGATCCGCCGTCTGGATACAGGCAGGAATGTGACGGGCTGGCCATCCGATGTGCTCAAATACAATCCGGAAAGCATTTGATAGAGAACGACAAATAAAAGATCAATCGGAATTCAGGCGCAAGCCGAAGGCAGAGCCAAGTTTACTTGAGCTATGCCGAGGCGCAGCCATCAATCGGATAAATTCCAATTTATGTGCAAGCCGAGCGCAGAGCCAAGCTTGCTTGAGCTATGCCAAGGCGCAGCCATCAATCGGATAAAATCCAATTTATACTGAAAGGCGTGGAAAATATAGAAAAAATCATCAGTGAGGTGGCGGCGAAGGATGCAAAGGTGCTCTGCCGCGAGGTCTTGTCGATTACCGACACGATGGACGTGTTGCGCAGCAAGTGGACAGTAGAGGTGCTGACGGCCATCGTGTGTGGAAGCACCCGCTTCAAGGATATCCAGGAAGCCGTGCATGGCGTCAGCGAGAAGGTGCTGACCGACCGTCTGCGACAGATGCAGGAGGATCGGCTGATAGAGCGCCACGAGTGCTACGGCTATCCGCCACGGGTAGAGTACCGGTTGACCGACCATGGCAAGCGGCTCTTTGTGATCGCCTACCGCATGACGGAATGGGGCACCGAGCACCGTCACCTGATTCTTGACTTACCTGGAGGTAAGTAACGATGGCCTGTTGGCGGAAACGGCCTACCTTTGCAGCGTTAAACCAAAAAAGAAAGGACAGAACAATGCATTTTACAGATCCCGTTTACCACAATCCCTATTGGCCCACATGGCCGCTCATCCAGATAACACAGGGCTGCACCCACAACAGTTGCAAGTTCTGCACGATGTACAAGGGCGTGCCCTTCAGCATGCAGCCTATGGATTGGCTGGAAGAAGACCTGCAAGAGTTGCAAGCCACCGTGCCCCATGCCAAGACCATCCAGTTGCTCAGTGCCAACCCGCTGGCGCTGTCGTTTGACCGCTTGATGCCCCGCTTGGAACTGATCAAGAAGTACCTGCCCGAACTGGAGCACATGTATGCCGCCACACGCGTCACCGACATCAAGAACAAAACCGTCGAGCAGTTGCGAAGGCTCAAAGAGATCGGCGTGAACGAAATCTCGCTCGGCGTGGAGAGCGGCGACGACTGGACGCTGCAGCGCATCAACAAGGGCTACACCTCGCAGGACATCCTGGAGCAGTGCCACAAGCTCGAGGAGGCTGGCATCCAGTATTGGGTGACGTTCCTCAACGGTGTGGCTGGACGCGAGCACAGCCACGACCATGCCGTGAACTCGGCCAAGGTGTTCAACCAGTGCAAGCCGATGCTCGTCGGCACAGGTGGCCTCGTGCTGTTTCCCGGCACTCCGCTGCTTGAAGAGGCAGGGCGGGGAGAGTTCACCCCGCTGACCGAGCGTGAACTGATGCAGGAACTGCTGACGTTCCTCGAGCACCTTACCTGCGACTGCGAACTGAACACCCACCACACATCGTCGATGAATCTTTCGGGCCCCGACTTCCTGAAGCGCAAGCCCCAGATTCTTGAAGCCCTGCGCTACGGCATCGACCACTTCGACATGGACGAACTCACAACCATCAGACAAAACAAACGAACACTATAAACGATAATGAAAAAAGCATTATTTATCAACGGAAGTCCGCGAAAGAACGGCAATACTGCACAGCTGCTTAAGCGCGCCATGGATGGTGCCCGCGAGGCTGGTGCCGAGGTGGAACTGGTGAACCTCTATGACCGCAGCCTGAACTATAAGGGCTGCATGAGTTGCTTCGCCTGCAAGATCAAGGGTGGCAAGAAGGGCATCTGCTCCTTCAAGGATGACCTGAAGCCCGTCCTGGAAAAGGTACTCGATGCAGATGTGCTGGTGTGCGGCTCGCCCGTTTATTGCCACTATCCGTCGGCTAACTGCCGCGCCTTCATGGAGCGCCTCATCTTCCCAGTGGTCAACTACTCCGACTTTATGCACCCCATCGTGCTGAAACCCAAGCATTCAGCCGCCATCTTCACGATGAACTGCCCCAACGACCAGATGTACCAGGGCAACGGCTATGACATCCTGATGGACATGTCGGCACGTCAGCTGGGCATGTTCGGTCCCGCCACGATCCTGCGTGCTTACGACACCTATCAGTTCAATGACTACAGCCGCTATGATGCCGCTCAGATTGATGCCGCTCACAAGGCTGCTATGCATGAGTCTCAATTCCCGAAAGACCTTGAAAATGCCTATAGGTTAGGAAAGCATTTGGTCGAGCAGGCAAACGCTGATATCTAAAGAAGCAAGTAAACTTAAAAGTTCGCTCAGAGATTATAACGTCCCCTTATCACAAGGCGCAACGTCAGCTACGGCTGGCGATGCGCCTTGATTTACGTTGCATTGACCTGGGAATAACATTCGCTATGGTCACAGGGTTGTATTCGGCTGCTTCACGCTCCGCACATCAACCAGCCGTCTGCGCTGGCAGGATTGAGCCGCATCCGCTACAGCCTCATGCCACTAGGCGACTTCGCCCGCGGAGATAACCCTGTTTCCACCTCTCATCGATGGCGATGCCGCTGATACCGCCGTGTCGGCATCACTTCGTTACCGAAAGAGCCTTAGCAGGCTTCCTGTCCGCGCCGAGAGCTCACACAGCTGGCTGCTGCGCTCATCCCGTTCCGCACTTCGCTTCGCTTGGTCATCGTGACATAGTCCTCATCATTGTTTTCGGGATGAGTAATCACGTCTATTACTATGAAATCGATGGATGCCCTTCCTAGTAAAGAATAATCACGGCCCAAATCCTTTTTATATCCAATTATATGCCTAATTTTCAAAATAAAAATCCCTAAACAACTGATATTTAGTTATTTAGAGACTATTAAAGTGAACCCGTGGGGAGTCGAACCCCAATCGAAGGAACCGGAATCCTTTATTCTATCCATTGAACTACGGGTCCAGGTGACATTTCTTGGGAAATGCGGGTGCAAAATTACTGCAATTTCTGTAACTTTGCAACATCTTGAGGCATTTTGGGTGATTTACGGCCCTATTTGCCGCCAAGTGAACTATCTGACACTTTTAAAACCGAATGCCCTATGACCGTGCGCATTGAACCGTCGTGGAATCGGGTGCTAGCCGAGGAGTGGCAGGCTCCGTATTTCAAACAGCTGACAGACTTTGTCCGCCAGGAGTACCGTATGCACCAGGTTTTTCCGCCTGGGCGCCAGATCTTTGCAGCATTTGATGCTGCACCGTTTGAGCGGGTCAAGGTAGTGATTCTGGGGCAGGATCCCTATCACGGTGCTGGACAGGCCAACGGGTTATGCTTCAGCGTGAACGAGGGTGTGCCGATGCCTCCGTCTCTGGTGAACATTTTCAAGGAGGTGCATGATGACGTTGGTGCGCCGATGCCGGCCAATGGCGACTTGTCGCGATGGGCCCGGCAAGGCGTGCTCCTGCTCAACGCCACGCTGACGGTGCAAGCCCATCAGCCGCTGTCACATCAAGGACGTGGTTGGGAAACGTTCACCGACCATGTCATCGCCCATCTTGCGCGTGAGCGGCAGAATCTTGTGTTCATGCTGTGGGGAGCGTACGCTAAGCGCAAGGGTGCCTTTATTGACCGCTCTCGCCACATGGTGCTCACGGCAGCCCACCCCTCTCCCCTATCGGCCAACCGCGGGGGCTTCTTTGGCTCCCATCATTTTTCCCAAGCGAATGCGTACTTGGTTCAACATGGTCTGGAACCGATAAATTGGTGATTTTTAATAAAAAAAACGACTTTTAGCATCGCTATCTCAAAAAATGGTTGTATCTTTGCACCGCTTTTACGAAATATTTTTTAAAAACTTATTGTAATGTACTTAGATTCAGAGAAAAAGAAAGAGATCTTTGGCACTTACGGCAAAAGCAATACTGACACTGGTTCTCCCGAGGCCCAGATAGCATTATTCTCATACCGTATTGCCCACTTGACCGAGCACTTGAAGGTC
>JAZQJW010000035.1:0-4025 GCA_045541835.1 Sodaliphilus sp.
ATTCAGAGAAAAAGAAAGAGATCTTTGGCACTTACGGCAAAAGCAATACTGACACTGGTTCTCCCGAGGCCCAGATAGCATTATTCTCATACCGTATTGCCCACTTGACCGAGCACTTGAAGGTCAACAAGAAGGATCATATGACTCAGCGTTCGTTGAAGATGCTCGTTGGTAAGCGTCGCAAATTGCTCGATTACCTGATGCGCAAAGACATCAACCGCTACCGTGAACTCATCGCCAAGAAGGAACTTGGTATCCGCAAGTAATCCTCAACGAAGGCAAAATCTCATCATGGACACCGCCGTATCGCGAAGATACGACGGTGTTTTTTTTTATATACCATTTTACCACAGTCAACATTTTTTCAGTTCATTGCCATATCAATCCGGTATTATTGTTGTACATTTGCATGCATGAAGGGTTCTCCTCTTGTGGATGAGCATTGAACAACAAAACAACCGTGTTAAATCTAAAAATTGCGATACGATGATGAAATCCAGACTATTATTGACCACATTGATGCTGTGCATCGGCTTCTGCCTTGTCGCACAGAAATCCAACAGCTGCTCTGCCAAGGGCCAGGCAAATAAGACTAAAGCGTGGCAAAAAGCCTCTCCCAATAAACGGGTAGGGACCATTGAGGACTTTGACAAAGCCATCAAGAAGAACCCCAACGACACTACGGCCTACTTCTACCGTGCCAACTTAAAAGCCGCAAAATCGGACCTGAGTGGCGCGATTGACGACTTGAACCAGGCCATCAATATCAACCCCAATTACGTTCAGGCGCTGGGTTACCGTGCCCAGTTGAAGGATGAAGCCGGCGACATCAAAGGGGCCATCCAGGACTACGACCGGGTCATCAAACTGGATCCGGATAATGCCAGGGCCTATTCCAACCGTGCTTTCCTGAAGGACGAGACGGGTGACACCGACGGAGCGATGAGCGATTACAACAAAGCCATCGAGTTGGATTCCACAGACTTTTACACCTATCACAACCGCGCTATCCTGAAGGCCAAATGCGATGACATGCAAGGTGCCATCGACGACATGGACCGCGTCCTCGAGATTGACGCCAAATCGGCTGACGCGCTTTACTACAGGGGCACCTTCAAAGCCTATGCTGGAGACTATAATGGAGCGATTGAGGATTTCACCAAGACCATCGAACTGGAGCCCGAAAACAGTTCAGCCTACAGTAACCGTGCCCTCATGAAGGAGCAGGCCAAGGTCGAGGGAGCCATGGAAGATTACGACAAAGCCATCAAACTGGACCCGAACAACGTCACTGCCTACAGCAACCGCAGCATGATGAAATATGAGTCAGGTGACCTCAAAGGCGCATTGGAGGACATCAGCCAAGCCATCTCGTTGAAGCCTGATAACGCTGATTTCTACAAGCTCCGCAGCGACATGAGAGAAGAAGCAGGTGATCATGAGGGGGCAAGGGAGGACTTTGAAAAAGCTCACGAGCTCAGGCAATAGCGTGCGGGAGTCATCCGTCTAAAGACGGATTCCCTACCCTATCTCATAGAAAAGACAGCCACGTCATGATGAATGTCACGGCTGCCTTTTTTTATTGTCAATGCGGTGCCTTGGAAACGCCTTCAACCGATTGGGATATCGGCAGGGTCACCGAAGAGGTCGACCAGCGCGTCGAAACGGCTCAGCGTGTCGCCGCCGAACTTGGCAAGGGACTTGCGGGCGCCCTCAAGGGTCTTGGGCGGCTCGTCGATGCGGCTCTTGGAGAAGAACTTGTCAGCATAGCAGACAACTTTCTCCTCGAGGCTCTCGGGCAACAGGTCGCGCGGCGGAACAATGGGCAGGCCCTGGGCAACGATCTCGTCGGCGGTGATACCGGCACCCGTGTGACGTTCACAGACGCGTCCGTGCCTGAACAAGCCCATCGTGTCGAGCATCTTGCGCCCCAGGATGCCATGCAGGATGTAAGGCTCGGTGCCGTGGCAGTGGATGCCGGGGGCGTCGGTGCGGCACATGCCGATATCGTGCAGCATGGCGGCCTCCTCGACAAACTCGATGTCGATGGGAACGCCCCGGTCAATGAGGCGCTGACTGAGGGCTACGGCCATGTCGGCCACACGACGGCTATGAGAAACCAACACCCGGTAATCGTCGTTACCGGGTGTATAGTATCTTTCAATGATTGATAAACAATCAAGCATCGTCTCTTGCGGCTATCAGTCAACCATGACTACCCAGCCGTGCTCATCGGGATAGTCACCCATCTGGATGGCACGCAGGCGGTTGTAGAGGGCGGTCACCTTGGGGCCAACGCTACCGTCCTTGCGGATGACATAGTGTACATCCTTGTCCATGTCAACAACCTCGCTGATGGGAGCGGTAACGGCTGCGGTGCCGCACTCGGCAGCCTCGTCGGCCTCGGCCAGTTCCTCGAGGGGGATGGGACGAGCCTCAACGTCCATGCCCAGGTCACGGGCAATCTGCTGGAGACTCATGTTGGTGATTGAGGGCAGGATGGAACCCGACTTCGGGGTGATGTAGGTGTTACCCTTCACAATGAAGAAGTTGGCGGGACCGCACTCGTCGAGGTACTTCTTCTCCTTGGGATCCAGGAAGAGGGCAGCACTGAAGCCAGCCTCCTTGGCACGGGCGGTAGCGCCCATACCGGCAGCGTAGTTACCACCGACTTTCCAACGGCCGGTACCGCAGGGAGCGGCACGGTCATACTCGCGGTAAACAGCGACCTTGGTGCACTGGAAGCCCTCCTTGAAGTACGGGCCAACGGGGGTAACAAAAATGATGACCATATATTCATCGGCAGGGCTCACACCAACGCGAGGTGAGATACCGATCTCTACGGGACGCAGATAGAGCGAACTGCCGCTGCCATAAGGCGGGATGAAACGCTCGTTGAGTTTAACGACCTTCTTGCACATCTCCAGGAAGATCTCCTCGGGAAGGGGCTGCATCTTGATACCAAGAGCGCTGTTCTGGAGGCGCTTGGCATTCTCGTCGGGGCGGAACAAGCGGATCTTACCGTCCTGGCCACGGAAAGCCTTGAGACCCTCAAAGATTTCCTGACCGTAATGCAAACAACTGGCAGCCATGTGCAGTGTTACGGTCTCGTCCTGGGTGACTTCAATCTCACCCCACTTGCCGTCCTTGAACGTGCAACGCACGTTGTAGTCAGTCTTCATGTAACCGAAAGGCAGATGTGCCCAATCAATGTTTTCTAAATTAGTCATATCGTTTACTAATGTTCAGTTAAGGTTATTAAATGGTTTTTAGTTAAATCCTTCATGTGTAACGATGCACACGACGTGCTTCATCATATCGCCACCTTCTGGGTGATGTTGCCGATCCTGACCAGAAAGATGCCGCGAGAGCCTAACCTCAATTCCGACGTACCGGGCTGCAACGTCGCCTGAGACACCATCTGACCCAGGATCGTATACACGCGCACGGTGATACGCTTGGGCGTCACAATGGTGATCGTGCCGTTGCGGCCGTAGATTTGAATGCCGTCGCTCTGACGAGGGTCGTTCCAGGTCTTGCCCTGAACCTCGCGGTTGGTCTCACGCCACTGCACCTCGGCCAGGGCCACATTTTGCAGTCCCAGCGTCAACACAAGCGTCAATATGACCAGCAGTCGTCTCATCGTTTTGAATCAATCAACAAAGTTATAACTATTTTTTGGAGCGCCCAAGCGTTTAAAGAAATTTTTCTTTTTTACTCCATTTTTTGTCAAGTCACCAGGACTTTCCCATCATGCCGCCGCCCCACTCCGGCTCCCTCTCCTCGCGCCAGCCCGGTCCTCTCTCGCGCTGGCCAGGTCCCCCTTCTCTCGCGCCAGCCTTGTCCCGTGTGCCGTGGCATTGCCACGGCCATTCCTCGCGCCGGCCTTGTCCCGTGTGCCGTGGCATTGCCACGGCCATAAAAAAACGAGAGGCGACATCATTGCTGACATCACCTCTCTTAGGGGGCGGTTACCTACTCTCCCACTTTCGCAGTACCATCGGCGTGGTGAGGCTTAACTTCTC
>JAZQJW010000036.1:0-14060 GCA_045541835.1 Sodaliphilus sp.
ATAGCCGTGCCCGTCCCTCAGGACGTCATTCGGCCAACAATGCCAACGTGCGTCGGTATATCGACTTTGCTGCCGACCATGGCTTTGACCAAGTGCTGGTCGAGGGCTGGAACATCGGCTGGGAAGACTGGAGTGGTAACATGAAGGAAAAAGTCTTTGACTTCCTGACTCCTTATCCCGACTTTGATATCAAGGCCCTGAACGATTATGCCCATTCTCGTGGTGTTAAAATCATGATGCATCACGAGACATCGTCGTCGGTGATGAATTACGAGAAGTATATGGATCGTGCTTACCAGCTCATGAAGGATTACGGCTATGATGCTGTCAAGACCGGCTATGTGGGCAATATCATCCCTCGTGGTGAACACCACTATAGTCAGCTCGAAATCAACCATTATCAGCATGCCGTTGAGCGGGCAGCCGACTATCACATCATGGTCAACGCCCATGAGGCCGTACGTCCCACTGGACTGTGCCGCACGTGGCCCAACCTCGTCGGTAACGAGAGTGCACGTGGTACCGAGTATCAGGCCTTTGAGGGTACTCGACCCGGCCATACCGCCATCTTACCCTTTACGCGTCTGCAGGGAGGCCCGATGGACTACACCCCGGGCATCTTTGAGATGAACACCTACAATGGTAACCATTGCAACAGCACCATCTGTGGCCAGTTGGCACTCTATGTGACCCTGTACAGTCCGTTGCAGATGGCAGCAGACTTCCCCGAAAACTACGAGCGCTTCATGGATGCCTTCCAGTTCATCAAGGATGTGCCCTGTGATTGGGATGAATCGCTCTACCTCGAAGCCGAGCCCATGGAGTATATCACAGCTGCCCGCAAGGAAAAAGGTACCGGTAACTGGTTTGTGGGTTGTGTGACTGGAGAACAGGCACACACTTCTAATCTCAAGTTCAACTTCCTGGAGCCAGGCAAAAAGTACATTGCCACGGTCTATGCCGACGCTCTGGATGCCGACTACAAGACCAACTCGCAGGCTTATGTCATCCGCAAGGGCATCGTAACCTCTAAGAGCGCTGTGAACCTCACAGCCGTGCCAGGAGGTGGCTATGCCATCAGCATTGTCGAAGCTGCCGCCACCGACCTCAAGGGCTTGAAATCATTGCCCAAAAAAGTTCAAAAGTGATGACTTGGTAGAATAGCTTCTCAATATTACCTGCTGTAAGGGGGCGCGGTTGAGATAACCGCGTCCTCTTTTTTATGTTATGTACGAGGCCCCTGGCCTTTATCGCTTGAGCGTCTGCTGGGCGGCGAGGACTAGGAACATGTAGTGGGAGGAGCCTCCGCCCAGGACGTATTCGGTCTGCTGCCACAGGAAGGGGAAGGTGAGTAGCTCGGGGAAGTCGGGTCGGATGAGGGCCGTGCCCGAGACAACGCCGCCGGGGATGTAGGACCAGTCGGCGCGGTTGAGGCCGTAGGCCACGGTTGCCGACTTGGCACCGACGCCTGATGCGAATGAGGCCGTGTTGCTGCCGGGATGGCAACCGAGCACAAAGTTCAGGGCATTGTAGATGGTTTCGGCAGGGAAGATGTCGGGATAGGCATCGGCCAGAAAGTAATATTGGAAGCCGAAGCGCTGGATGTCCCACCCTGCTCCCCAAATGCTGGGGCGATAGGGCACGCCGTAGGGCGTCTCGGCTGACAAGGCCACTAACTCAGTGCGATAGACGCCCAACGCTTTGCGGAAAGCTGTGGCAAATTTGCGGACCTTCTTGTCCTTGCTCGCCTCAAGTTGCTTGGCGATGCGGGCCGTGAACCATCCAGTCTTGTCGATGTCTTTGATGATGTATTCCTGCTGGCTGAGGATAAAATCAAGATAAGGCTTTTCGCCCGTGGTGAGGTAGAGTTCGACTGCCGCCTGCAGCTTGTTGCCCATGACCTTGTCGTTGATGGCGGTTTGGCGGTAAATCGCCGAGGCTATCTCCAGGCACTCCTGGCTCAACGCGTCGTTGAATCCGCGCAGCGCCCTTGCCGACCCCGCCAACTGGGCAGCGGTCGAGAGTTCGCGTGCTGGATTGTCCTCGGTGAAAATCCAGCGGTCATCGCTATTGCCAGGTTGACCATCGGTCATGGCGGCGGCATCGCCCAGCATGACGTATTGACGCAGGCTGTTGCAGATGATGCCGCGATAAAGTCGGCCCAGGGCCTGATAGGAACGTACGACGGTGAGCGCTCCATTTTCCACCTGCTGCAGCACGTCGTTCTTGCCATCGGCTTCGTGAATCTCGACGCTGTGGCGCTCGTGGTTGATAGCCGTCACATCGATATCGGGGTGGAACTGCTCGTAGGCCAAGGCCAGGATATAGGCTTCGCCAGCCTGTGACTCGACGCGCAGGTCAAAGTCGCCCGCATCGTGCCAACCGCCGATGTTCACGCCTGGCACAGGTTGCCCCTCGGCAAATTTCGAGAGTCCGGGCTGCTGGTCATAGCCGTCGATGTGGTTGCCCACACGGGCCATGAGGGCATCGTCGAGGTGGCAGGCATCGTGCCAAACGCGATATTTCTCGGCCACGCGCATGTGGCACATCTGCACCGGCAGGAAATACTCGATGACGGGCTGCCACACGCCGCGGTCATACACATCGCCGTCGATGCGGAAGACGCTCGACTTGGCATCACCATATCGCACTTGGTAAAGCCCCGCTTGCTCGACGTCGCTAAAGTCGGCAGTCAGGTAGCGGTAACGCAGGAAATCGCCCCACACGGTAGGTTGCAGCGTGCGCACCACGGTCTCGCCCTGCGGCTCGATGCGCACTAGTTGCGTAGTGGCCAGGCTCTGGTCGCGCTTGTCGGTCTCGATGACGATGTGTTTGGGCTGATGGGGATGATAACCCACCTGCGAGGTCTGCACGACGGGCTCATAGCACCACGACTGGTCCACAGCAGGTGTGATAATCCAGCGCACGGCACCCTTGGTCGCGCCCCTGGCAATCTCGCTGCGCAGTACAAACCAGCCGTTGTTATGGTTCATGCGACCGTCATAGAGTTTGAGGTTGCCCGTGAGCGACTCAACCGTGAGCCGTTGGCTGGCATCGTCGGGACGGGAGGTGAATTTGCGGCCCTCGGCATAGGGTAGTGCGATGATGTCATCGGCCCGCAAGGGACTGTATCCCTCGCCGTCGAGCTGCGCCAGGTCGGCCTTCTGCCCACGACCGGCAAAGTAGTCGCCATCATGACCGCGGTTGGTGGGCACTTCGAGCAACGGCGAATTGGGCTGCTGCGGGTAGAGGCCTGTCTGCTCGTCCATGATCCAAGGTTTGCCGAACAGTTCGCCCGGGAAAAACTCAAGATTGAAGCCCACCTTGCCCAACAGGAAATCGGGCACGGGCTTGTCCAGGTCGACGGTGACGACGATGCTCTGGCCCTGCGGCTCAACGCGCACCACATAGTTGAAATGATAGTCGGGATAGACCATGGGATTGAATCCGGTCAAGTGCCGCGACGAATCGGGGAAACACAACGTCGTGACGATGCAGTTGCCCTCAACCTTGCGGTCGAGCTGCTTGGGCACGGGCTGCCACTGGCCTGGTGTGGCCTCGAGGCGGATGTCACCGTTGGTTGCGATGCGGTGGCCGTTCATGATGACGCACACTCCGCCCTGGTGACCCTCGGGGTAAAAGTCATTGAAGACCATAACGTCGGTGCCGCCAGCGTTGAAATAGCCGTCGGCGTTAAGTCGGAAATTCTGTGCTGACAATGCCGCTGCCGCGAGCAGCAACATTGCCAGGATTGTTATCAGTCGATTATTCATAATTATTGAAGATTGGTTGTCATGAGGGTGCGGGTCAGTTGATCCCGTTGCGGCTTAATTTGTTATTTTGACAAAAATATAGTTTTCAGCCCACAAAATCTCCCACATTTCCCTATTTAACATCATTTAATGACGAATTAATTAATAAATCTGCCAATACTACTTAAAAAAGTACAACTATTTTAATATTCTTGGGCATTAAGAAAAACATTTGTTACCTTTGCATGCAAAAGAAATTTAACCAAAATAATCTTCACTGGGAAGCCTGGTGATACAACTACCACATCACTTTATGAAAAGAACGATTGCCTTATTCATCTTTGCCGCGACAATGCTGCTGGGCGTGGCCCAAACCAGCGCCGAAAAGATGAACCTAAGAAACGAGATTGAGAACGATTTGACAGGAAATATCCTGCCGTTCTGGCTGAACCATGCTTCAGACCCTAACGGCGGGTTCTACGGCGAAATCTCTTGCGAGGGCAAGGGAAACCCCGCGACACCTAAGGGTGCCATCATGGGTGCTCGCGTGCTCTGGACTTTCTCCACTGCCTATCGCCTATATGGCAACAGCGACTACAAGGCGATGGCCGACCGCGTGCAGCAGTACTATATCGACAACTTCATCGACAAGCGCTATGGCGGCGTGTTCTGGACTGTCAATCCTGATGGCGGACCCGACAACGACATCAAGCAGACCTATGCGCAAGCCTATGCCATCTATGGTCTAGCCGAGCATTTCCACGCCACGGGCGATGAGAAGAGCCTTGACGCAGCCATCGGCATCTTCCGCACGTTGGAAGAGAAAGTGCACGACCACGCCAAGGGTGGCTACCGCGAAGTGTTGGCCCGCAACTTCAGCAAAACCAACAGCAAGGGCGTGGATGGACGCATTGGACCCACCAAGACGATGAACACACACATCCACGTGCTTGAGGCCTATACCACTCTGTACAAGGTGTGGCCCGATGCATCGTTGCGCGACTGTCTGCAGGAACTCATTGGCATCCTCGAGAACAAACTTTACAACCCCAAGACGGGACACCTGTTGCTCTTCTGTGACGATGACTGGAACGTGCTCGAGGAAGTGGATTCCTATGGACACGACATCGAGACCTCGTGGTTGCTGTGCGAGGCTGCACAAGCCCTGGGCGACGGCGCCATCACGGCACGCATCAAGAAGCAGGCCTTGAAAATGGTCGACGTTGCCATGAAGGAGGGATTCAATGCCAACGGCTCGATGATTCTGGAGAAGAATTCCAAGGGCATAGATCGCCGCCTGCAGTGGTGGCCCCAGTGCGAGACCATCATCGGCTGCATCAACGCTTGGCAGATAACGGGCAACCGCAAGTATTTCGACCAGGCGGTAAAGACGTGGCAATTCGTTCGCGACAACTTTGTGGACAAACAACACGGCGAATGGTATCGCAACCTCACGCCCGACTTCAAGCCTGTGACCAATGAGGCCAAGGGCAGCCTGTGGAATTGCCCTTATCACAACAGCCGCGTGGGTTTTGAACTGGCCGACAGACTGGCCGAGAAGACCGTGCACAGCGAAGTGATGGCCTGGAGCAACATCACGGGAGTGAGGGCCGATGGCGAACTCATCGACTTTGAGTCGGCGCTGTGCGTGGGCACTCCCGGCGGCGACATCGAGAAGACCGGACGTGAGCGCCAGCAGAACGTGAGATATCACCGCGAGGGTCTGACACAAATCGTCGACATTCCTCTGCATGGCGCACACTTCCACCAGGAGGTGACCGACCTCAACGACCGCCAAGTGAAGCTTACACTGAATGTCGAGGCCGACGAGACACTGCCTGAAGGCGCCTACTTCAGCATGGCATTCTCACCCAAATACTACTCCAATGCCAAAATCAAGACCACGGGTAAGAAGGTCACAGTAACCGCTCCAGAGCGCAACCTGACGTTGGCATTTGACCGTAAGGTCAACACGACAATCAAAGAGGAGAATGGTGACAAGGTGCTCTATGTCACGATGCTGCCCACGTTGCGCAAGGGTGACAAGGCCGACCTTGAGGCAACACTCACCGTCGATGGCACCAGGCATCACGAGACGGCCAACATCAACCTAGACCTCTCCAAACCGGGCGCACGATTCCTGGGCTTTGGCGGCAACTTCCGCATCCAGAATTCCAAGAAAGACCCCGAGGTGATTGACTATTGCCTTGAGAACATGCGCGTGGCGATGGGCCGCGTCGAGTTCCCTTGGGCCGCATGGGACAAGGGCGGCAAGAACGACCGCCATGTGGTCGAGAGCGCCCAGATGGCAGCGCGGCTCAAGGAAATAGGCATGCCGGTGGTTGTGAGCTGCTGGTTTCCACCCACGTGGGCACTGGAGCCGGGTTCTAAGCCCCAAAGGCCGGGCGTTGCGGCCCTGTGCCTTGATGCGACAAAACTGGACCGTAGCTATGATGCCATCGTTTCCTATCTGTTGTTCCTCAAGAACGAATATGGCGTTGAGGCCGACTATTTCTCGTTCAACGAGTCCGACATCGGCATCGACGTGCTGCACACCCCGCAGGAGCACTGCGACTTCATCAAGGCCCTGGGCGCCAAGATGGCCCAGAACCACCTGTGCACCAAGATGCTGCTGGGTGACAACAGCGACGCAACGACACTCGACTTCCTCAAACCCGCCCTGGCCGATAAGGACGCTCACAAGTACATCGGCGCCGTGTCGTTCCACTCGTGGCGAGGATGTGACGATGAGACCCTGCGCCGCTGGCACGAGGCAGCACAGAGCATCAACGTGCCCCTCATCGTGGGCGAAGGCAGCACCGATGCCGCCGCCCACCGCTATTCGTCTATCTTCAAGGAGTCGACTTTTGCGCTCTACGAAATCAACCTCTACACGCGCCTATGTGCCATCTGCCAGCCGCTGAGCATCCTGCAATGGCAGCTCACCGCCGACTACTCGCTGCTGCAGGGCAACGGCATCCTGGGTGACAACGGCCCGCTCCGTCCCACCCAGCGGTTCCATAACCTGCGCCAGCTGGCCATGACACCCGACGCCTTCGCCATCCCGCTCACGGTGGACAAGGACAACATCAACACGGCGGCATTCTACAACAAGGCCCAGAACAAGGGTGCGCTACACATCGTGAACAACGGAGCTTCGTGCAAGGCCCAAATCACAGGTCTGCCCATTGATGCCAAGAGAGTCATCGTCTATGTTACCAACGCGCACCAGAATTCCGAGGCACAGCAAGTGGAGGCCGCTCAAGGCCGCCTCGTTGTCGACATGCCTGCCGAGAGTTTTGTGACTGTCTTATTCTGAAACAGCAATCACACCGGCTCTACAGGCACGTCCTATCCTGCAATTTGACCAATAGGTCAATTCTTTTCGTGCATTTAGTGATGTATGTCGGCTCTCCCTGTGGGTAGGCGAGCCGACTTTTTTTTAGACAAAACGTTTAAGTTTCATTTGGAGCCAGGTACTTTATGAAAATAAATATAAGTCACTGAATCTCAGCGACTTATAATAGTGGAGCTGGAGGTTTTATCGATTGATATTACATACTAATCACATACTGATTGAGTGATAGTATAAACTAATGAAAATATTTGATTGTCAGTAGATTGCAAATCAATGATTAATTTGTCGTATCACACGATTAGTATGTTATATCCCAAAAGGGGGGAATACAAAACGGCCCCGATTCCCCCCTCTGATATCTATCGTAATGCAATAGAAATAGGCCAATTTATATGCTACTTAACAAGTCAATAAGGGTAGTAGCAACCTCAGGATGGCGGAAAGTGATGATATTGTCATCTTGCTTGTAGAAGCCAAGGGGGTTAACATTGCCGTACCATAGACGGGAGCGGTCGATGATGGTGGCTGAAAATGATAGGCTCACTTTAATGATGATTCTTATTCCGTACTTTTCCAAGTGTTCGGTATACTCGTTCTTCTCTCTGGTCGCTACTGCAATCTTGATGCCTTTGGGAATGAGGTCAGCAAGTCGTGTGGCGACTAATGAGCGGTGGCTAAACTTTACTTTGGGACAAATGATTATGATGGAACTTTTGGCAGAACCAAGAGATGAAATGTAATGAGTTATGAAGTTGGAGCCATTGAAAAACTGGTTTTCTGGTTCTTGAATGTCGGCGAATAGGCCATCTGGCATGAGCGAGTATCCGATGGATGCATAGCCTTTAAGTCTGCGTCGATACATAGCTTCACATACAGGAATATTAAAGTCGATATAGTCATAAATGCGCACCTCTTGTTTCCCGACGTGATCGCGATGCAGGCGACCTGCATATTGCGCGATGATACCTTTCCATGAAACTGGCAGAGCGAGAAACAATGTGTCAAGCCTGGGACAGTCAAATCCCTCGCCGATGTACTTTCCTGTGGCTATGATGACGAGAGGGTCATTGTCTGAGAGTTGATTTAATCGTTCCATTTTCAACCTCTTCTCTTTGGTGCTCTCTGAACCTATCAGTACGATGACATTTGCGCAATGATGTTTCAGGAGATTAGCAAGTGAATCAACATGTGTTGTTAGGCTAGAAAGTACTAATGGAGTTCGCCCTTCTTTCAATGCTGTGCAAACGTCATCAACAATGAGGCGGTTACGGTATTCATCCTCTGCGAGTTGGTGAATGATTTGCATGTAGGGCAAATTCTTGTCAATAACATCGTGGTAATGTGTGAAACGGGGTACAAGCAATCTGCTAAAAGACTGCATTTGCATTTGATGCTTGGCGTCAGCTGTGTATCTAATCGGGCCGCATTGCATGAATATGATGGGCTGATGTCCATCTTTCCTTATGGGAGTCGCGGTCAGGCCATAGACCCGATGTGCATTTGTTTCTTTCAGAACGTGCTCAAAGTTTACCGCAGACACATGATGACACTCATCGACAATCACCAAGCCGTATTCCTTGACAAACGGTTTTACCTCTCCATTGGTAATGCAAGACTGGATAAGGGCGATATCAATGAAGCCATGCAATGAGTTGCCAGTAGAACTGAGTGTGCCAATAGGGGAAGATTTCTTTGGTCTGCCACATTTGGGTTTGGTTTCTTTAGGTATGTATTTGATTGACAGAAACTTGCCTAATTCCTTTTTCCATTGTTCAAGGAGCGCTTTAGTATGCGTTAGAATTAGCGTATTAACTCCGTGTCTTGCAATCAGTCCTATTGCGGCAACAGTCTTGCCAAAAGCCGTTGTAGCCGACAACACGCCATTTGTATTCTCGCATAATAGTGTAACTGCTTTTGCTTGCTCGCTACGCAGTTCTTCAGTGAAAGTGACATGAATGGATTTCCCATGATTGGTTTTGTCGATGATTTCATAGTTTGCCTTATTCTCTTCAAGGAATTGGATGACAGCATCTTCACAACCACGAGGTAATGCCAGATAGTCATCAATGATCTCAGCGCAAGAGATGATGCGAGGAATGTTATAGGTCGTTAGACGCATAGCCTGTCGGCTATAAAATTCTGGATTCCTGAATGAGGCGATGCGCTTGAAGTGATTGATAATCTTTGCCGATAATGCCCCAATAGGTAAGTAAAGCATGTTCGCTTTTACGATGGCCAGCATGGCTGCAAAATCTCTTTTATCAATCGTTGGTGCCTCGGGAGCTTCCCAAGGATTGTTCTCGCTGGTTGTGGCAAGTGCGCCGAGGGGCTGGGCACTAGCCTTTGAGTGAAGCAAGATGTCAACATCAGCCTCAGTCAGTCTCTTAATATTTAGCAAGTATTCCCACTGGTCGGGATATGGCTCAAAATGTTCGTTCACAAATACGCTGTTTCCTTGTTTTCTTGCTTGCCCTTGTAACGGCAGAGCCACGAGGTTGCCTAGGCCTCCTTGTGGCAGATAATCCTGGTTTGGAAAGAAACGGTCATATGATCTGAACGAAATACAACCGTCACGATTTGTGGCTTCAGTTAGAATAGCATACCCTAACCGTCGTGCTTTGGCAGCCGAAATCGGAGCATCAAAAAATATCCAGACATGTGCTCCATTTCCAGACCGCGATCGTTCTACATAGCTGGGGATATTCCAACTTTTGCAGACATTGACAAATGTCAAAACATCTCCTTTATAACCATGCTCGCAGTTCTTGTCATCGAAGTCGGCACAAAGCAGATGGCAGGTATTATCTTCATTGATGGCATACAACCCAATCACATCACGGCAATCAGGCGCTTTCCCTTCAAGGTGACGATAGATGTCATTGTCAGTGAGCCTAGAGAATTGCCGGTTAGGGCATTCACTGCATTTGTATTGTCGCTTGTTGCACAGTTGCGGGTTCCACTCGTTTTCACAGACAGGCTGATATCCACTTTTGCCATTTGAACAGTTCTGCCATCGACGGGCAAATACATCTTCCCGTCCACGGAACAAACTTCGAAACAAGGCAACCTTTTCGCTCACCGACAGTCGAGTCATTGCTGGAGGAGGCGTGGGCTTTTCGTGGTCTGACCGTAGTGGCTCATACTGCAACAGTCGCTCACGAAGTGACAAAATCTCATCTTCAAGTTGTTTTATTCGTACTTGAAGAGCATCCCGTTCGCGCTTGAGTTCCTGATATGACATCGAATTATCCATGAAAGACATTCATTGGAGACAGCTACTTGAACAAATCATCCATGGTCAGCGTAGCAACGAACGTGGATGAATGCATTCCGTCCTTCAAGCCATAGGTTGTTATCAACGTGGGCCATAATGCTCCTTTCGCACCTGTCTCCTGTTTAAAGGCTGCGGCACGATTGCGTAATTTAATCGTTTCGGTGTTGTTCATGGAAAACTCAGCATCACTGTATTTCATTTCGCAAAGGTTGATGATTCCGTCTGCTCGATCAAGAATCATGTCTATTTGAGCTTTCGGTTGCGATTGCTTACTTTGCCATGAATAGAATTTTGTCGAAATCCGATCGATGCCCAGGGCTTTTTTGATTTGTGTTACATGTGTCATGCAGACCCTCTCAAAGCACAGACCTAACCATGTGTTGATTTCAGGTGTACCGATATGATTCGTCCAATAATTGGTTTCGGCCTCTGCTCGTGGAACGAATGTCAGATAAAACTGCGAGTAGAAATCCGTGAGTTGGTAGATTGCAGAACGATTGCTGATGCGTTTCTCCCTCACCACGTACTTTCGGATGATATCACAATTAACCAAGTCTTCTAACTTCTGGCTGAGCGTCCCGTTTGGAGCAGATCCAAGAGCAGAGCTTAACTCTTTACGGGTCATACCATGTTTCACCTTTGATAGTGCGTTGACGATAGACATGTAAGACTCGGGCGATTGGAACAATGTTGAATACAATCGTTTGTATTCCCTACGCAATTCTTCCTCTTCTCCAAAGAAAAGCCGGTCAATATTTGTTGAAAAACTCTCATTATTATGCAAAAGGCTCAAATAATAGGGCACTCCGCCAAGAGCCATGTATGCCTGTAATACAGAAAGACGCTCCCACTTGAAATTCCGGCTTTTCAAATATGTTTCGGTTTCATGAAGAGTGAATGGACGCAGATGTATTTCGTGAGTGATGCGGTCATGGAGGCCGCCCTTATCATTTACAACATTTTTGATCATCCAAGAAGTGGCACTGCCGCAAACAATTAATGTGAGGTTGTCTTGCATCGATGCCCATGAGTTCCAAAAGTAACCTAATGCCCGTATAAAACCTGAGCGTTGTGTATCCATTGAAGGGAGCTCATCCAGGAATACGATGCAACGTCGTTTCAATGTGACCTTTCGTTTCAGATACTCCTTCAATAACCTAAATGCTTCCATCCAGTTTTCAGGACGTTTGACGGTTTTCTTGCTATATTCTTGGAGTGCATCAATAAACGCCTCCATTTGTTCCTCTGAAGTTCCGTCAAGTACCCCAGTCATAGCAAAAGCCATTTTACCATGGAACAGATGATTTACCAAGAATGTTTTTCCCACTCGGCGCCGACCATAAATGGCAACAAATTCAGGATGGTCTGAAGATGTGTATTCCGTCAACAGTCGTATCTCTTTTTCTCTGCCTATAAGCTTATCCATAACGAAAAATGAATTTGGTTGATGCAAAGGTATTATTATTATTTAAATTAACAATGAGTTTTAGCTAAAACTCGTGAAAAATCTTCGTTTTAGCCAAAACTCAGTTGGGGTTAGTGTCATTTATACTCCCCCAACATCGTCATTTCAAATATGCACTTTTTGATGTTAGCTATAGCATATGGAGCTAAGAGCTCCAAAACAAGGCGAGATATGATGAGTGGAGCTAGATGCTCCAAGCCGTCACACAATGCGAGAGAAAGGTGGGTAATTCTTTATCATTGAGCATCATATATTATCAGTAAATATCATCTGGAGCCAACGGCTCCAACGCACCAGCGAGAACATCTTCAGATCATATCTTGTAGTATCATAACATATCATGTCATCCCACAACTATAGATGTCATTGCGTGGGTGGTATGATACTTGTAATTTTGCCCATGTATAAACGATTTTGTGCAAAATTATGAAGAAGATTAACTATAATTGTAGAACATTTGTGAATCACCGTAATCAGGTGATTGTGCGAGTACGATGGAACAAGAAAAACTATGAGGTGGCGTTTCCGACTGGGCTTCATGCTGACCCATTGAAATGGAATGCTGAGACACAGAGACCCGTACGTGGATCTACCCACATCATCGGGCGTGAGAGGAACCCTTCTCGTCTTATCAACGAGAGAATAGATGTGATCTTGGGTGCCATTGAGGAGGCTTTCTCTGAATATGCTCTTGCTGGAGTAATGCCGACATCAGAGGACATGCGTGATCTTGTAAACGAGAAGATAGGATCAGTGTCTCCGATCCAAGACACCCAGGAGAGCGTCATTGATAAATCATTGAAGGAAATCTTTGACGAGTTTCTCACCGAGGGTGCGAAAGAGCGAGACTGGACCAGTGTCGTTCACTACAAGTATGAGCAAATCTGGAAACAGTTGATGGGTTGTGACCCTAATGTCTCGCTCAAGACACTTGATAAGGCAAAAATGATTGAGTTGAAGGAGTGGTACGTCAAGAACAACTACCGCAACCGCACCATCACCAAGCAGTTCAAGGTCTTGAGATCATTCTTAAGATGGATGAAGGCCAACGGCTATCCCGTCCAGGATAGTGCTATTGACTACAAACTGCACTTGACCGTCACGAAAAAGAATGTCACTTACCTCACGTTTAAGGAGCTCAAGCAGTTCTACAAACATCAGTTCGCGCCCAACCACATGTACCTTGACCGCGCCCGTGATATGTTCTGTTTCATGTGTTTCACTTCGTTGCGCTACTCGGATCTTGCGCAACTCAAGAAAGCCCACATCACCAGCAAAGGCATTGACCTGTACACCAAGAAGACATCTGATCACATCACGATTCCTATCATTGACTACGCGCAAGAGATTATCGACAAATATGCTGACTATGAGGCCGATGATGGCAGTTTATTCCCGGTTCCTTCGGCACAAAAGCTGAATGACTATATCAAACTTGCAGCCAAGGATGCCGGCCTGGATAGAGAGGTCGTCAACACATATTTTATCGGCACTCAGCGGCATGATGATGTCAATAAGTTCTATGATATTATCAGCTGCCATGATGCTCGCAGAACGTTCGTTTGTTGTTCTCTGGCCTTCGGTATCCCAGCTCCCGTAGTTATGTCTTGCACTGGCCACAAGGACTACGAGAGCATGAAGCCCTACATTGAAATCGCCAGCGACACGCAGCGTATAGAACTCGACAGGTGGAATGGTGTAGATGCGAAATATAACATCATCGAGATGCTTGAAAAATTCGACGCGGTCCAGCTCAAGCAAGCCTATGAGCTCATCAAAACATTAGCCTAAAACCACCGCTTCAGATAGCCACAAAACCCTTATATACAAGAGACAATAATACGCCCCCGAGAGGACCGCTGGCAACACATCAATAGCCTGGCGGCTGAGAGGGGCGACAACAATATTAACCCGATGGTATGGACTGGGCGGCGAAGAGTCGTCCAGTACCGCCATCACCAGGCGTTATCACCTGTCGGGGAGACCGTGCCCTCAAGACGGCATAATCAAACCAACAGCGAGTCTGGAAAAGAAGGTAACGAGACCTGCACCGAAGATGTGCAGGTCTCCCCTTTTTTCTCTGCAATGGCTGTTCCCTTTCATTTATCCCTTTACTGAACCGAAAAAAAGAAGAGCGACATCAACACTTCTCCAGCATTGATATCACACTTCGATCGGACTCTCTTGATTGAATCGACGGTGGCAGCTTAA
>JAZQJW010000037.1:0-33508 GCA_045541835.1 Sodaliphilus sp.
TATTACCTCAAGTCGCTTTATGGGGTAAGGGGATTTTGTGTCTGCGACATTTCTGTTGTGCAAGAAATATGTACAATAAATGAATTTTGTCGCTTTGCAAGCAAAATCCCACTAAACCCTATAGGTTGCGGATTTGAGGAACATATGAAATGTGTAGAATGCCGATAAATCCTCACTTCCTATGGTTATCGGATGAGGATAAAATTGTAAGATAGATTTAAGGGCGAGGAGAAGGGTGTTACTAATGAGATGTTAAAAATATTAAGATTCTATTAAATATCTAAAGTCCTGAAAACCATAGTGTTAGATATCATTATTGATGATAAATATGATAGATAGCACGGGCATACGCTCTCTTTTTTTCAAACAACTGAGACGACTATTGAACAACTTGAACAACGTTTTTTTTATGTGGGCTTTCGCTCTTGATAGAAGGAAAACAATAAATACAATAAGCACAAGGCGTCAGCGCTTTTTACTTTTTAACGACAGGAAAGTCAAGACAGACAATGGCTGGCGCATTGGGACACGCAGGAATGCCATCTAGAGCAAGATGTGTCCAAGCAGGTCGTAGACCTGCACAAGGCCAAAGGCATTGACTTGAGGTAGCCTCAGGGCGCACAGGTCGAAGACCTTGGCAAGGCCAGCGGCCTTTTCTGACAGAAAAAACGACACGGGACACGTCATTTTGTGAAATTTGATGTGCTAACGTGAGAATATCAGACGTTATCTCTTTTAGCAAAATGCTGGTGCGGAAAACAATATGAAAAAACCGGGGGGCGCTTCAATCAGCGACCCCCGGCTTCAATTGCTGTGGTTAAAGTAATATAATACTTTATTATTCAGTCATGAATACTGTGTCTTTAACGGATGATTTTGCTGGTGCTGGTCGAACCGTCACTGTAGCGGGTGATGACGATGTTAACGCCGTCGAAGGGCTTGTCGCTCTTCATACCTTGAGCGTTGACATAGGTGACGCCCACTACCGACTTGCCCATGAACAGGTCAAAGATTCCGGTGGTGATGTCCTGTCCGTCACCGGTGGCCTCGGCGATGTAGTATTCCTCACCGCCGTCGCGGTTGCCACGGAGTCCGCTGGGCTGTGTTCCACCCTCGACAACGCTTCTCTTGTAGTAGAAGCGGACGATGAACTTGAGCACGGAGGGATTGTTGGCAACACTGACGGGAACACCGAAGGTGTAGGGCAGACGTCCGTCGGCCTCTACCCACTGCTCCTTACCGAAGTAGATTGATGAGAGGGTGGGATCGTCGACATAGACCGTCTGGAGCAGGAAGGTGCCGTCCTCCATATCTTCGGTTACACCGTTGTCGATGAGCTGACCATCGCTGTTGCGAGTGAAGTCGCGAGCCTGGTCATAGACGCACCACACGCGGAACATGTAGGGCTCGAAAGTGTACTGGTCGCCATCGTTGGCATTATAGTCCTCAGGGGAGAAACCGCTAACCCTCATGAAGGGGGTGTAAACGCAGTATTTCTCGTTATTGGGAGCGTCCCAGGTGCCATAATCGTTCTGGTGAACGTCGTTATTGGTACTCAAGGTGCCCCTGATGAAGTCGGGCGTCACGCCACCGAGCACGCTGCGCTTGATGTCGGAACCGTAGCTGTTGTTCTTGCCGTCGGTGCGACCGGTGTTGTGACCGAAGGTCCAGATGACGGGCACGTAGTCGATCCAGTCGTTCTGCTGACCCTCGACAAATTCCATATCGACGCGCTTGACAGTGCCGTCGCCGATGTTGTCATAGTCGGGCAGCACGTTGTTGTTGAGCGCCTCGTTGAAGAAGCTTGTCACATTATCACCGGTCTGCTCAATACTCTGCTGGAGCATGGAGTAGCGGTGAGCGATATCGATAATGGGATAGTTGCCATTCTTCTCACCACGGAAGAGTCCGTAGTAGAACATGTTGTTGTCGGTCTTGATGTCGTAGACCATGGTGCTGTTCACAACGTTGGCCTTGAGTTCGAGATTCTTGTCGTTCTCGATCTCCTCGAGGGTGTAGAGACCGTTGAGCGTGGAGCTGGTCTTGTAAACAGTAACGGGAACGGTGCTACTGGTCTCGCCGGTGGCTTCCTCCTTGAGCACGTACTCATACTTGTCGGGATGCTGGTTGTACATTGTCTCGCCGATGAACTGGTCAACGAAGACGATGGGCTTCTGAGTCGCTTCGTCGATGAAGCTGAGGGCCTCGTTGCCGGTGTAGGTGCCGTCCATGGGCAACCAGCCAGAGCCACCCTTGCCGGGGATAGTGATGTCCTCGGTAGCCTCGTTGCTGACGAGCTTGCCGCTCTCCTGTGCCGTAGCCTTAGCGGTAACGACATAGTCGAACAACTGACGGGGAACGGTGATGCTGGCCGAGCCGTCGCCGCTGGCGGTCTGGTCGCCAACCGTCAAGGTCACGGTGCCGTCACCTGTAGCAGTAATCACCACATTGTCACCAACAACCTCATAATCGATGTCGGGCGTAGCGGTTATCTCCTCGTTGTGAATGGTGAACGTGGCGGGCACAGCTGCCGATTCGTAGCCACCATCATATACGGCGCTGACAGCGCACTCATACTCACCATCAGCCAGATTATTGAACGTGTAGCTGAAGGTGTTGGCATCCACATTACCCACGAGCTGGCCATCCAGATAAACATTATAGGATACCGGTTCAAGTGGTGCTGCCACGTAGGTAATGTCGTCAATCATCAAACCGAAGATGTCGTTAGAAGTATGACGGATAGCGAAGTACTTGGTGCCAGCAGGTAATGTTACTGAACGCTGCGTCCATGTTGTCGCATTAGAAGAGAAAGACTGCACTCTCGAGAAACTTGAGGGATCGTTATCGGTCGATGACGCCCACACTTCATAGGTCTCATTACCATATTGGGTAGTGATTACACGTTCCCAGAAGGTGATAGTCTGTGCATCGCCGCTCAATTCGGGTGAAATCAGCCAGTGGTTAGTAGCTTGAATGTTATCGCCATTTTCATCACCAGCATCGCAGAACGATATCATAAACTGGCTGCCGCTATGGGGAGTATCAATGTTCCATCCTGCACTTGAGGGGTTCATTACCATCCAAGCTTGCGGATCGTTATCGTTCTCGAAAGGTGTGTTTTGAGGACTGTAAACAAAGTGACCGGAAGAATCGTAGACGGTCCAGTCGCCAATCGTACCAGTATGTTGTGTTGAAGTGATGCCACCAATAGAGAATGTGGGGAAATCACCGGTATTATCAAAGCCCTCGGTCACCGTGGGCGGTGTGATAGTGGGGGCCTCCCACGTCATGGTTGCACTTTGTCCATTGACTGAGGCCTGCACATTTTCGGGGGGTGGCATGGCAATCACAGCCGTTGATGCTGTGGCATTGTCGTTGGATGCCTCAGCATCGTCGGCACAAATTACGTTGGCACCGAAGTTAACGGTTGTGCCGCCATCAGAACCGGTGGTGGAGAGCTGGATGGTGAAAGTCTCGGATGCACCGACTGCCAATGAGCCGCCAATCTGGGTTGAGATTACGTTGCCGTTGGCAGTGAAGTTCACCGTATAGCCACTCTCGGCATAGTCACCAGTATTGGTAACTGTAGCTTGAACTGTAATGGTACCGCCTGCATTAACCATCGTGGGAGCACTCAGGGTAATTCCCAGGTCGTGTACAGGATCACTCACGACATCGATAACGACGTTATCTACCCACAGATAGTACATGTCTTGATTTGAGATAGCATGAATACCAAAGTAGTAGTAACCCGTTGTGCTAACGGTCACATTCCCGTTGCTGAGGGTGTTGTAAGAGGTATAGGTCACATTGGTAGAACCAATGACGCTGGTTGCATTGTTGATACCATCTTGCGAGATTTCGGTTAACAACTTTACCTCCAACCGTTCAGGATAGGTTGTTGATTGTGCTTTGGTATCAAGCGCAAAGCTGTAAATCCTTCCAGCTACGAGATAAACTCCTGGAGTAAAGAGCCAGTCGTCGGCGGCATTGCTGGAGTTATAAGTATAGCGTGCTTGCTCACCGCTGATTCCCCAGGTTGAGTTGTCACCATTGGCATCCATATATGACCACCCCTCCAATTCGGAATCGCTAAAGCCGCAGGTGTAGGGCGGAGTCACTTCTCCAGCCCTTAATGGACCAGCGGGGAAATAACCGTCTAGCTTGATGTCAACCTTTTTGGTTGATACATAGGGTTGAACCACGTTGCCGTTCTTGGTGGCTTTCAGTTGCGCATTAAGCGACAGAGAGAGCAGCGTGATGGCTGCCAGAATCATATATATCTTTTTCATCGCTTATTTCGTGTTTAGTTGTTAGTTTTGTTACCATTCTCATCATAGCCAGGCTCAATGTGCTGGAATCCCTCGCGATAGGTGATGCGGTAGTAAGCCTTCTCGCCTTGCATGATGATCTCGATGTCGGCGATGGCATTATCGTCGCGGTAGAGGGTGAAGGTGCGTCCGTCGGTGCCGACGTTGGCAGCGGTAACACCTGACAGTCCGAGCGCGTCAAGGTTCTTGGGCGCGAGGAAGTTGCGGTAGTAGTTCACCTCGTTGTTGGAATCGTCGCTAACGACATAGTCGCTCTCGTAACGCTTGAGCTCGAGACCGATGAAGTCGTTGAGGCCCGGGATGACAACGAAGTCATCGTTACTCTGTGAGAAGAAGACGTCCTTGTTGGTGGCATCATCGGGAGTGCCGATTACATAGTAGGTGATCTTGTAGCTGCTGTCATACTGATCCACGTCATAGGTGTAGGACGTATCGTGAGGATCGGGCAGTTCAATCTCACGGGTGGTCACGGTGCCGTCGGGGGCGGTGACAATCTCGAAGAGACGGTAGGACTGAACAATATCGTTACCGGTGATGTCGCTCAGGTTAGACTCCCAAGTGACGGTCACGGTGTACATCTCGGGCGTGGTGGAGGCTTGAGCCTCGGCATCCAACGTGATGATGTACATGCCAATCTCGGGCTGGTGGTTCTCATCATAGGTGCGCCATTCGCTGCCTTCCACACCACGGTAGTCGGGGATGAAGAACACGAGGCTGGAAACGTGGTTCTCGGTAGTACCGTTCTTACCAGACATCGAGAAGTAGTGCTGCCTGAAGTTCACACCCATACAGTCGTGGAGGATGGGATAGGACTCCTTGTTCTTCATTCGGGTGTAGAAGTCATCATAGCCTGAAGAGTCATCAACATCGTTGGCGCTGAATTCCTCATACATGCTGTAGAAAGGAGCACGGTCATAATTCAGACCATCAATAGAGCTATAATAGAACATCTTGCCCTTGCCGAGGAAGAAGAAGCGGTTGAGGTCACCAGTATAACTGAAGATGGTACCGGGGTTGTCGCCACCTTCGCCCACGCGCATACCGTCGGTCAAGAGTTGGATCTCCTTGATGTAGGTGGTGAAGTAATCTTCCAGCTCTTCTGTGGTTGTGGTGTATTCGAGAGCGGTTACTTCTGGATCATTATTGATGCCGTCGTTGAGCTTAACCAAGCAAACGGTATAACCATTCTCGTCGGGAGGCGTCAGCTTGCCGGGAACCGAAAAACCGAGATAATACAACAGATCGCTTCCAGCTTCAGCTAATTGCTCGGCATGTCCGAAAGAACCGCAAGAGCCCTTGATGAGAGAATTGGCTTCGGTGGGAGTTGAAGCTATGGTACCAGCTCCAATCATAATGTGAGCGACACCAGTGGAATTCTGTAAATATCTTGCAGGGATGGTGATAGTTCCACCACCGTTCATGTAATAGGTGTAGTATTGGTTGTACCACGTGTAGCGGGACATGTTCTTGGAAGTTGTCCAGTCGCTGGGCAAGTTGGCATTATATCCAGAATTAGGAGCTACCCACGAGTAGAACTCTTCAAAATTAGCGTCCCATATCTCAATAGAGATGATACGTACCGACGGACCGATCTCAATAACTACGTCCTCATCGTAGGTATTACCAATGATGTCCCAACCATGCTGAATGGTTTGATAAGGTAAATCACAAGAGTTGGGCGCAGAATACTTGGCACCGGGAATATTGCGGTCTGTATAAATGCGCTTGAGGAGTGCCATCATACCTTTAGCATCAGTGTAAGTGTCAGTGAGCAACGCGCTGTTGTTTCCCCAAGTGACGGGATCCTGGCTCTCGTACCATGACTTGGGATGAACTGCAGTAGCGTTCAGGTCGTAGTTCTGAGAGCGCAACGGGGCGTTGGCCTTGAGAGCTCCACGCGGTATCGCCTCTCCATTCACTTTGACTTGGCTTTTAGCCAAAGCCATTTTTGGAATGATGCGCATTTCCGACTGTTGAGCCTGCGCATCACTGGTCCAGCCCACTGCTAGCAGAAGACTGAACAGCAAAAATGTCAGTTTTTTGTTCATAGTTCCACAAATATTAAATTATAAAGCATATAATCATAACACAGTAATCGATAATTATGGAAGAGTTGTGGAAATTGCGGTAAGTAACAATCATTTTTCTACACACCCTAATATAACTTGAAGGGCTTTTGGTTATGAGTTGAAAAAGGCAAGTAATGCAATCCTATTCCTCCACTAACTAGCGATCTCTTAATCGTGCAAATTTACAATACATTTTTTATCGTATGCAACGTTCAATAAAAAAAATGTATCAAAAGGTGAGAGTACTATTGGAACTGGCGCCGATAGTGGTAGGGAAGTGGCAAATTAATCACAAAACAAGAAACGTCATGGCTCGGCGAAGGCGATTACGCGGATTCTGGTAGATGGCATCCGCGCTCCTGTTATTTAAACGACAAGAAAGACAAGAAAGACTTGGGCTGACGCGGCCTGGTGAGGGCACGGAGGCATGAATTATGGGGATGGGGTTAGTGTTGACGGGTTTTGGTGGTGAGGATGTCGATGGCGCGGTCGAGGATGGCGTCGTGGGTGCGGTCGTGCTCGTCCATGTCAACACGGATGTCGGGGGCGACGCCGAACTCGGTTAGCTGTCCCTGGGCATCCATGACGGGGCACGACGAGAAACGGACGCGCCAGCCGTTGGGCAACTCGCTGGTAAAGGGCAGGCCGCAACCGCCGCCAGTGGTGTCGCCGACAACGGTGACCTGGCCGAGCCCCTTCATGATGGAGACGAAGTTATTGGTGGCACTGAAGGAGCCACGGCTGGCGAGGACAACGACGGGCTTGAGGTAGTGGATGTGGTTCTTGGTGGGCTCGAAGTAGTAGGGGTAGGGCTCCGAGAAGTCGTTGTGGCCGGGGCCCCGCTTGTGGCAGATGTAGCCGGCGAGCGTCTTCTCGTTGATAAAGCGTGAGACGAGGGTCTCGACGTTGGTGAGCAGGCCTCCGCCGTTGTCACGCACGTCGATGATGAGGCCGTCGGCGGTGGAGAGGTAGCTCAGGATGAGGTCGAGATTGCCCTCGCCGATGCCCGAGGAGAAGGAGCCGTAGTACATGTAGCCGAAGTTCTGTGGGAGAATCTGGTACTTGATGCCCGACGCCCTCTTGTAGTCGAAGTTGAGGTAATGCTGGTCGATGATGCGCTCGTCGTAGTTGACGGGCCACTGCTCCCAGATCCAGTAGCGCGAGACGTCGTGGCTGGCGATGAGGTTGGTGTGACCGTCGCGCAACTCCTTGAGCATGTCACCGCAGATGTCAAACAACTCCCTGTCGGTCATCACGTTGGAGACGCGGGCACGGTAGCGGTCATGCACCTCGTTCCAGTCGACTTGCTTGTAGTCAAAGAAGCTGTAATGCTCGTCCATGATGCTCCACAGGGCCTCAAAATTGCCCACCTGGTCATGCTGGAACTCGTCCTCCTCGGCACACCCCGTCAATACGACACAAGACAACACGATAAAAGGAAGACAATAAGTACAACAAATACTATGGCTTATGCGCCCTTTTTTCAATGCGAATTTCACGAATTTGACCAATTCCACGAATTTGATTAATAAACGATTCGTGAAATTCGCGTAATTCGCATTAGCCCCGCAGGATATGAATCTGGATAGCATTGTCATTATTGTATTTATTGTTTTCTTTAGAGGGAGAGGCCGAGGACCAGGGAGTGGGAGATGTCGTGGACGTGGAGGTGGTTGACGGTCCAGTGCTCGAGGCGGTTGCGGTAGCCCAAACGCAGCATGACCTTGCCCAGGTTGAAGTCGGCGCCCAGGTAGTTGGTCATGTCGAAGCGGTTGCCCCACCAGCCCAAGTGGGCCAGATTCTTGTGATTGCCGAGGTAGATCTCGTAGTAACTCTCGTCATACTCGGGGGCGAAGAAGACGCCTGCCACGGGCAGTTGCAACTGGTAGCGCAGGGTGAGGGGCATGCGCCACAGGCGGGTGTTGAACCAGGCCATGCCCGTTGCACCTAGATTGGCATGGGCACGCACGGTGACGGGGTTGTTGCTGTTGACGGCGTCATAGACGATGCCGGCGCGCACCTGTGCCATGGGTCCAGCCGAGAAGCCCAGTCGTGGGTGAAGCACACCCATCCAAGCGCGCTGCATGTTGAAGGAGATGTCGCCCATGACCTTGTGCAACTCGTTGTTGCCGCTGGGATTCTCAACATAGTTATAGTCGGCACCCACGCCCAGCTGCCACAGCCACCTGTTGCGGCTGGCCCAGCGCGTGGCCTCGATGGAGAGCCCCAGGTCGAGCCCGTCGTAGGTGATGGGGGTGAGGTAGCTGTCGTGGACCGAGGCATAGCCGGCGTCGAGCATGAGCACCGATTGGGTGGGCAACGCCGCCTCATCGGGCATGTCATCCTGTGCCTGGACATCAAGGGTTAATACCCCCAGCACAGCCAGCAGTAACAATGACCGCGCAGTAGCACGGGAAATCAAACAAATTATATTTAAAACACTCAAAATCAATTATTTATTAATTTGAGATATTTTCCGCCCTCAGGGGCGGTTGATTGTTGTTTCGGGTTGCGTCGTTACTCTTCGTCGAAGGGGATGCGCTGCTGGCCGGTGAAGCTGTCGAGGACCTCGTCCTGGCTGATGCCGTCGGAAGTGGTGGGGTCGGCCTCGGCGCCCTCATCGGTGTCGGCAATGGTTGTCGTCTGTTCCTCGACAGGTGTCGGCTCGCGCGGCTCGACCTCGGTGATGGTAGCCACCTCCCAGTTGGTGACGCGGCGGCCCTTGGCCTTGAAGGTCTTGACACCGATAAACTCCTCGGCATCAATGATGAACGGCTCGCGGAAGGCATCTCCGCCGCCCATCTTCACCTCGAAGCGTGGGCAGGGCTCATCGCTCAGCAGCAAGAGCTTTGACTCGGGGTTGGTGCCGATGAAGCTCTGTTTCTTGGTGTTGTCCTCGAGGGTGAAACGCTTGACGTAGGGGTGACCCTGATCGGCGTCGTCGAGCACGGCGGTCCACACCTTGTCGCGGACGAACTTCTCGATGCGCAGGATGCCCTCGTCATAGTGGTTGGTGGCCTCGGCGCTGGTGGTGTAGAACTCGCCGCCCTTCATGATAACCAGGATGCGGTCGTCGCCGCCGAAGAGGCCTAACGACTGGCCGTGTCCCTCGTAGTTGATGCGCAGGATGTCCGGGTCGAACCACACCTCGCGGTCTCCCAGGGTGGACTGTCCAGCCTCCTTGAGCGAAATGCGGTGCACCTCGTTCTTGGTGACGATGTTACCGCGTGCCTGTTTGCCCTTGATGGCCAGTTCGGCGAGGTTGACGTCAAACTGCAGAATCTTGAGCCTGAACTTGGGTTTGAGGGTGATGCGCAGCACCTCGGCCTCGCCGTTGGGGTTGGCCGTGAACCAGGTGATCTTGCTGCCCGGTTTGCCCTGTGTGATGTCGTATTCCCTGTCGCGCGTGATGCCGGTGACGGCAAAGCGCTTCATGTAGGTCGTTCCGCCGCGACCGTCCTGGTACAATACATTATATATCGTGCGATCATCGCCCTTCTTGAAGACGTTGAGGTACAAGATGTTCTTGCCGACGTAGATCTTGTCGGCGACCTTGGTGACCTTGAATTTGCCGTCCTTGTAGAAGATGATGATGTCGTCGATGTCGGAGCAGTTGCACACGAACTCATCCTTCTTCAGGCCCGTGCCGATGAAGCCGTCGGCGCGGTTGATGTAGAGCTTCTGGTTGGCCTCGGCCACCTTGCTGGCGACGATGGTGTCGAACTCGCGGATGACCGTGCGGCGCGGGAACTTGGCGCCGTACTTGGTCTTCAGGCCCTTGAACCAATCGATGGTGTAGTCGGTGAGGTGGGCCAGCTTGTTGTCGATGTCCTCGATGCGCTCCTTGAGGCGAGCGATGTTCTCGTCGGCCTTGTCGCTGTTGTACTTGATGATACGCTTCATCGGGATTTCAAGCAAGCGTAGCAGGTCATCCTGGGTGATTTCGCGGTAGAACTGCGGCTTGTAGGGTTTCAAGCGCTTGTCGATGTGCTTGAGGGCACGCTCCTGGTCCTTGGCATTCTCAAATTCCTTGTCCTTGTAGATGCGCTCCTCGATGAAGATCTTCTCCAGCGAGACGTTGTGGAGGGTCTCCATCGTCTCACCGCGCTGGATGTTGAGTTCCTGGCGCAGGATTTCGCGCGTGCGGTCCACGCTGTAGCGCAACACGTCGCTCACGGTGAGGAACTGCGGTTTCTGGTCCTTGATGACGCAGCAGTTGGGCCAGATGGAGATCTCGCAGTCGGTGAAGGCATAGAGGGCGTCGATGGCGATGTCGCTGCTCGTGCCCGCCTGCAGCGAGACGATGATCTCAGCCGTGGCGCTAGTGTTGTCCTCGACTTTGCGGATTTTTATCTTGCCGCGCTCACCGGCCTTGAGGATCGACTCAATGACCGTGCCGGTGGTCTTGCCGTAGGGCACATCCTTGACCAGCAGCGTCTTGTTGTCGAGTTTCTCAATCTTGGCACGGACGCGCACACTGCCGCCGCGCTCACCATCGTTGTAGTGCCCCACATCGATGTAACCGCCCGTCTGGAAGTCGGGATAGAGATGGAACTCCTCGCCGCGCAGGTAGCTGATGGCCGCGTCGCAGACCTCGTTGAAGTTGTGAGGCAGGATTTTGCACGACAGCCCGACGGCGATGCCCTCGGCGCCTTGCGTCAGCAGCAGGGGGAACTTGGCGGGCAGCGTGAGTGGCTCACGCTTGCGGCCGTCGTAGGACAGTCCCCAGTCGGTGACCTTGGGGTTGTAGACAGCATCCAGGGCGAACTCGCTCAAGCGTGCCTCGATGTAACGACCGGCTGCCGCACCATCGCCCGTGAGGATGTTACCCCAGTTACCTTGGGTATCGATAAGTAGCTCTTTCTGACCCAGTTGCACTAATGCGCTGTAGATTGAGGCATCACCGTGGGGGTGGTACTGCATGGTGAGTCCCACGATGTTGGCCACCTTGTTGAAATGGCCGTCATCGGCCTCCTTCATGGCATGCATGATGCGTCGTTGCACGGGCTTGAAGCCGTCCTCGATGTGAGGCACGGCGCGCTCGAGAATGACGTAGGAGGCATAGTCGAGAAACCAGTTCTCGTACATGCCGCTCAACTGCAGTTTCTTATCTTTAGGCACCTGGTAGGAGGAATGGGCCTGTGGCTCACCACCGTCACCATCGCCACCGCCGTCGGCGTTGCCGTTTTCGGGGGCATTGGTAACGTCTTGTGCGTTGTCCTCGGCAGGCTCTTGCTGCTCCTTACCTTCCAGTTCGTCGTCGTCTTTCTTCATAATTTCAGGTGTTTTAACCTGCAAAGATACAAAAAAGTTGTCAGTCCCTAGTCCCTAGTCCCTAGTTTTTAGTCAGCTGGCGCAAAAAAATGACTGGCTGGATGGGCTGAAATTGCAGGATAGACTAGACTACTGTCTCGGGGTGGGTGGGGGCGGTGCCTTGTTCGCGGCAGAGTTTTTGGAATGCCGAGGGGGTGAGTCCCACGATGTTTTTAAACACGGCGGCAAAATTGCTGCGGGATTTGTACCCCACGCTGTTGGCGATTCCCTCAAGGGAATAACTGCCGTAACCTTCGGTGTCCATCAGGCGGCGACAGGCCTCCTTGATGCGGTATTCGTTGAGCAGCATATAGAAGTTGCACTGCTTGCAGGCATTGATGGCACGGGACACATACTTGACGTTGCTGTCAACCAGTTCGGCGAGGCGCTGTCGCGAGAAATCCTCGCCATAGACCTCATGCGATGACTCCAGCACTGCCGTGATTTTGTCCATCAGCTCGCGGTCGGCTTGACTGGGCTCATCTTGGTTGGGTGCGTCGGCATGTTCAGTAGCGGGTGCGGGCTTAACAGTGAGACGAAGTTCCTTGCCCTCGTTGAGCAGGGCGATGTTCTTCTCATACAGCAGACGGTTGGTGCGCTTGGTTCTGCGGTTGTTCACCCACAGTATCCCCAACAGTGCTAGTGCCAGCAAAGCGATGATGATGGTGCTCCACAGCACGATGATCTGCATCTGTTGGCGATGGTTCATCTCGCTGATGCGCTCGCGCGTCTGCTCCAGTTCCACATTGAGTTTCGCCTGGTCTATCTTGCCCACCTTGCTCTTGTTGATGAACTCGTCCTTGGTAATGTAGTATTGCAGGGCATATTTATCGGCCATCGCCTTGTTGCCGTCAGCCTGGTAATGCTGCCAGATGAGTTGCAATGCCTCCAACTGTTCAAAGGGCATCCCGTTGTCCCTTGTAAACTGTTCATGCTCAAGCAGCAGTTTCAATGCCTCAGCCCGCTTACCACTTTTAACCAGCACGGCATATTGGGCGATTTTGATAGTGGATTGAATCTGCATAAAATCCCTATCGCTTAACATTTCAGAAGGTTTTAAAGGAACCAGCAGGACTTCAAAAGCCTTGTCATAATTACCTGTATTGTAGTAATCAATTGCATTGCAGAACAACTCTGCGTCATTGCATTTGGCTCCATATTCTTTTTTTGCTGCGCGATAGGCAAGTACTTCGCTCGTCACATCATGGGTTTTGTCAAACTTTATAGCAAGATACAGTAAATTCGACACTGTTGTTTCCATATTAATTATAATTATGTCATCATTGTCCGCTTTGGTTTGGTCAACCATTTTGTAACTTGCTTTCTTGAAATAATCCATCACATTCTTGTTGTAGACAAAGTTGTTTTCCAAGTCGTTGCGTGTGGCTTCCAATATCGCTTCATCTAATGAGATAAGAGCTTGTTCTTGTTTGAAATTATACTTATCAGCAATTCGTTCGGAATTCAGTAAGTTTATGGCAGCAAGTTGGTAGTTGCAATAACTGTAAAGGTATTGTAGGCCCATAAAACGGAACGCAAAATAACATGCTTCAGCATCCTCCGTTGTGGTAATTTCTCTGCCATACCTAGTGACCAAAATGTTTGAGCACAACATGGCGCTATCTATCTGATTGTGTTTGATGTAGGTAAGGCGTTGCTCCGTTAACTCCTTGGGTGATAGATTATAGAACCGCTCAAATGTCTTGTTGTCAATAGCACGTGCAAAACTTGCCAAGGCGCTGATAGTCGCCACTAGTATAATATGGTATCGTTTGATGTTCATATTTGTATTGTTGGTTTTGTCATGCCACAAAGTTACACACTTCAACCTACACTTCCAAAAATTGATCTGTAACGCAAAAAGAAAAGTGCTAGCGAGGCGCCAGCACTTTTCTTTTTAAATTTGTATGGTGTTTTTACTTCACTACCACTTTTTTAACGGTACCGTCGCTCATCTTCACAATGTTGACACCCGTCTGGGGGGCACTGATGGCACGGCCGTCGATGGTGTAGCGGGCCACCTCGGTGGCATCGCTGCTGGTGACATCATCAATGCTGGTGGAAGTGCCGTTGCCAATGCGGAAGGCGGGCGATACTGTCTGCTCCTGCATGTTGCCGGCAGCATCGGTCAACTTGAACTTGAGGTCATACCAACCCTCGTTATAGAGCAAGGTAATGTCAGCATTGAATACATGCCCGAAACCAGGCATGGCGAATGCGTCGGTGTCCTCGATGATGCGCAGGGTCTGCCAGTCTTCGTCGCCGTAGGGTGCTACACTTACCTCTACATTGGGGCGATCGCACTCAAACCAATAATAATTGAAATTGCCAGTGCAAATCTTGAAGTCGCCACAAGCGAAAGTCACCTTGCCGTCTTGTGCGGTTTCAAAGCGGTCGGTCACCATGCCATTGGCGTCACGCATCTGCAGCATTGTCATGGTGGGAGCATAGTGGTCTTCCTTTGTTTCATCATAGACAACAGTGGTCAGGTTGCGGCCCTGCAAGTCATCAACAATGATGTTTTGGTTGTCAAATGTAAACTCAATCACGCCCTTGATGCGATCGGGGTTCATCCATTCAGAGAAGTAGTTATTGAGGTTTGAATAGTTGAGTTCTTCGGGGCCTTCCCAACCATTAACCATAGTGATTTCCTCACCATTGGCCACCAGCCTCATGTTCATGGCATAGTTGTCCACATCACGATATTCGCCATAGCGGCCCAAGAATGCACAATTGAGTGCTTCAAGCATTTCGTCTTGATAGAACAGATTGATGGGGGTGTTATCACCAAATTTGCCACCCATGTCATCCTGCAGGAATGAGAAAGTGGGATTGCCGGGATAAATCACTCTAATGCCGTCAGTGTTAGCGGAATTCATAAAATTGAGGGTTTCGACCATCGCGATCGGCCCATTGTTGACATAGTTGCCGACTCCATTCTCTACGACAAAAGCGGGCGCATAAATGTTATGGATGATCGGGTTCTCGTAGGAGAAGATAACATTGCCATCTCCGTCCTTAATTTCGATGATTTCGACATCCATCACATCACTAATTGCAGGACGTGGAATCATGTCGATTCGCTCATTCTTGGTCTGTGATTCAAGAGGTGCACAAGTCCAAAGCTTTAATTTATCTCCGATGCCGAGGTCAAAACCGCCACCATAGAAATACATGCCGTTATATGTGTAATCGTAATAAGCACTCATGCCCTTGTCGCTAGACAAGCCAGCCTTTGACGATGCAAATTCCTCCTCATGATAGATGTAGTCTGTCGCATTATTCTCAAGGAGTTTGTCAGCACCATTGTCGTAGAACTTAATGAAGTAAATGCCTGCGTTTTCAGCATCATTGTTATAGTAAATCCTGTGTTCCGTATACATATACCGGTCACTCAAATCATTGATTCTGATATTTTTGATAGAACCAGTTATTCCACTGGCCACTTCTTTCAAATCTGACTTGCGCACAATATCGTAAGTGCTTGCTGCATATCCAATATTGCCCTTTTCGATAATGATTGGCTCCCAATTCTCATCATAGCCATAAACATCGGTCACAAAAAGTTCTCCATCGGGATTATATGCCTTGATATTGAGCGGAGTAGCGTCGTTGCTGTTAAACTCTATTATAGTGTCGCAAGTGATATTCAACTCTTCTTTGAGTACAAGAATAGGTGAACCATCATCATAATCACCGAATTCGGCAATCATATCATATTCACCTGCCTGTAATTCAATAACATACCCTTCAGAACTCTCCCAAACGGCCCAACTCTGGTTTGTGTTTTCCATTCCGTATACCATCACCTGGTTAACATATGCGTTATCAGCAATCAAATTGAATGTTACCTTAACATTGCCGTCAGCCTTGATTTGTGGGGTAGTGTTAGGAACCGTTACCAGGTCTTGGCTCTTTGTTTCAACAAACTTATAGTCATTCTGAGTCTTGCTCCAAACCGAAGCATTTGATCCAGGAACTTTGAGAACGCCCACATTGTCCTGAGCGGCGCCGGGCATGTCTGCCACCATCAGCATGGCAATGGCAGCGAGTTTTGTAAATTTCTTCATAATGAAAACGATTTAGTTAATGATAAAAATAAGTTTTCTGCAAAGTTAGGGTTAAAGGGCGGGAAATGGGGCAAAAATCTGTATGGCAGGTGTCTTAATGAGGGAATGTGCCCCTTAAAAGCACAAGAATGGGGCGTTTTACTCTTGGTGCGCCCCTAAAAGAACATCAACAACCATTTTAAAAAAACAGTTGTTGATGTTGTATAGAGTTGTTTTTTGTTGTTTGATTCTATACCAGGGGAGAGTTTCTTACAGGCCGGTGATGCGGACGACGGGGCCGAGGGGCTTGAGGTTGTCCTCGTTGCCCCCTTGAGCGGTGAGGATCCAGGCGAGGGGTTTGTGTCGCTTGTCGTCGGGCACCTTGGGGACCGGGGCATAGCCGTCGGTGAGGAAGACGAGTCCGTCATACTCCTCGTGCTCGTAGTAGAAGTCGATGGCTGGCTGGAAGTTGGTGCCGCCGCGTCCGATGACGCGGATGCCGTTGGATGCCTGCTTGAGCAGCATGGGCTTCTCGGTAGTGATGTCGCTGTCGAACTCGATGACCTCGATCTGCTCGATGCCCTGCTTGAAGAAACGGTTGATGACGGCGAGGAATTTGCGGATGTCCTCGTCGGGGACGCTGCCGCTGACGTCGACGGCAACGAGCAGGCGCGTGCTGTAGGCATACTGGCTGCCCATGGCGTCGAAGCCGTAGCGGCGATTGGGCCGCATGCGCGTGAGGTGCCGCTTGGAGCTCAGGATGCTGGCGCGGAACTGGCTGAGGATGGCGCGGAAGTTCTGCTTGCTCACCAAGGTACTCTCGATGAGGGCTTTAAGGTTACCTCCTAGGGAACCCCACTGGTTGCTGCGCTGTGCCGTTTCAATCTCGTGGTTGACCTTCTCGGTCATCAGTTCGTCTTCCTCCCAGAGCGAAGCCCCGGCGTCGGCTTCCAGCAGGTCATCGGTCAGTTCGCTGCCCTCGGCCTCACCCGGCATGTCGCTGGCGATGGGGATGCCGTTGCCGTCGGCATCCTGCTCGATTTGCAGCACCTGCCCTGCCATGAGCGAGTAGTACTGCTCAAAAGCCTGGTCGCGAGGGATGTCGAACACATGGGGCGGTTCCAGCCCGATGGTGTCCATGCCTTCCAGGTTGTCGCACAACGTCAGGTCGCTCGACATGCGCATCACGTCGTGCCGCGGGTTGTAGGGCTGGCGCTGATAAGGATGCTTGAGGATGATGCGCACCACCTCGGCCTTGAGCCTGAGTGCCAACTGGTTATCGTCGAAGTGCTCCAGCCGCTCGGGGTTGTACTCGATGAGCCCCTTGCCGCAGCGCATGTCGCAACCCATGTTGTCGTTGCGCTTGAGGGCGTGGGTGCAGAACACCGAGAAGATGAGCGGCTCGGTGAGGAACCAGTCCTGAGAGATGGTCTTTATGCGGTCGCCGACGGTCATAGGTCGTTGATCATCTGGTTAATCAATTGCAGCGCCTCGCGGCAGTCCATCATGATGAAAGCGTTGGCGTTGGGGTAGGTGGCGTTCTCGAAGAATGACGCGAAGTGGGCTATCGCCTCCTGGCGTCCGTTGTTGAGCATCCACTTGATGTAGCGCACCAGGTTGTGCCCTACGGTCTCCACGGCCTTCTTGTCCATGCCGAGTTCGAGCACCTGGTAGATGCCCTCGTTGATGATGGCCATCTGGGGCATGGTGTAGCTGGCGAGCTCATGCTGACAGGCGGCGAAGTCGGCGAGCACCTCACGGGCGGTGAGCATGCGCGACTGGTTGAGCGACTGAATGAACATCGAAGCCGAGCGAGCCCCGATGACACCGGTGATCATCTTGGCCAGGCGGTTCATGTCGGTGATGTTGCAACTGGCCTTGAGCAGCCCCGAGACGCGCACCCAGGCACGGCGGTCGGGCGTCTTGTCGAAGGTGCCCTTGTTGATGTCCACGTTCTTCTCCAGCTCGTCGGGGTGTTCCTCGATGAAGTTGATGACGCGCTGGTCCACATCGTGCTGCTTGGCCCAGAAGAGCCATTCGCCGACCGTGGGCGAGAAGAAGTAGACGTTAAAGCGCGACACGAGGGCCGGATCGAGGTCGGTCAACTGATACTCCTCGCCGTCGTTGACGGCAGCGATGACGCGGCTGCCGGGAGGCAACGAGCGTCCCGCCAGTTTGCGGTTGAGTGACAGGTCCATGACCGATTGTAGGATTTCGGGGCGTGCGCGGTTCATCTCGTCAAGGAAGAGCACCACGGGCTTGTCATCCATGGGGAACCAGTAGGGCGGCATGAATTCGGTCTTGCCGGTTGCCTCGTCCTTGTTGGGCAGGCCGATGAGGTCGCCCGGGTCGCTCATCTGTCCCAGGAAGAGGGCGATAACAGGGATGCCCTGGTCCTCGAAGTGACGTGTGATGATTTCACTCTTGCCGATGCCGTGTTTTCCCACGAGCAGGATGTTCTGTGTCGATGGCGTGGTCTCGAGAATTGTCTTGAGGTCGCCGGTGTTGATGGTGATAGCCATTACTATGATTGATTAGTGATTAGCGATTAGTGATTAGTGATCAGATTTGGCGGTGATCCATTCGACCTTCTTGCGGGGGCCGGTGAGGCGGTAGGGGAACAACTTGGCGAGTTCCACCAGCCGAGGGATATAGGCGATATCGTGATCGATGCGCGCCTTGATGTCGACCTCGTTGCCGAGGTTGATGATCATGGACTTGCCGCGCGTGAGGCGGATATGCAGTTCGCGGCGCCCGTCTTCCTCGTCCTCGGTGAGGTGGTATTGCCATTTCGTGCCCTCGAAACAGGCGTCAACCTGTTGCTGCAGGGCGGTCTTGGGCTCTTCAACCGCTGGCTTGGCGTTGCTGCCGTCGAACAGCCGGTGGAGCCATCCCTTGATGCCGTGCTGCGGCACGTCGTCCACCTTGTCGTCGTCGGCTTGCTTCGCCTGCTGCCAGTCATCGCGCACCTCGCCCCGCACGGTAAACCGTCCGTCGCGGGCCATAAAGGCAAACTCCTGCATGTAGGGCTTGACCAGGTCAAGGTGATTGATGAAGTCGTCGTGCGGGATGGGCAGGTCGAGGGTCTTGTAACGGTTCAGGTAGACGAGCAGACGGGTCTTGTGTCCGTCGGCATGCCGCTTGTCGATAAAATAGGAGATGCCGGAGCCTTCGAAGTAGCGCTTCAGGTAGGCATCGATGTTGTTCAGCGTCATGTTGCGCATCTTGACCCCCTTGCTGTCGGCCTTGAAGGCAGCGGTGAGCTGTTCTTTCCACTCGGCGGCATGGTCCAGGAAAATCTGTGAAGCCTCGATGACGCGGCTGCGGTCGATGACCTCCATGGGAGCGCCGCTCCATTGCTGGTGGTAGTGCAAGTCATCGATATCGATGCGTGCCCTCACATTGGAGCCCTGGACAGCATGACATAATGTCAGTCCGCAAGGGGCTTTCACATTCAGCCCGATGCCGTAATTGTCCATTTCCACCAGCTGTACCATGTCGCTGGTGACGATGCCGTTGATGAGTTGGTCGTGGGCTGCCTCATATTCCTGGAGCATCCTTGCGCTGAGTCGAGGTCCCGTGCTCTGATGGCCGTTAGCCGAGGGTCTATCGCCAAAAGCGGGTTTCAGGATGTGGTCGATGCTTTCGGCCACTCGCTGCGACTCGGTTCCCTCGGTTTCGGTATAGGTGTAGATAAACATGCCCAAGAAGCAGGCAAGAATCGTGCCTTTTGACCTGGTGCTGGCAGATTGTCGCTTTTCAGGCTTGAAGAACCGCCGTTGAAACAATAAAAAGCCCTTGAATCCCCGAAAACTGAAAACTATTTACTACCTTTGCCAATTCTTGGCGAAGTCAAGTCATGCAATTTGACACCTATACATATGCTCTGTTCCTGCCCCTGGTGTTTTTCATCTACTGGGGGTTGCGCAACCATCTCAAGTGGCAGAACCTGTTTCTGCTGGTTGCCAGTTATGTGTTCTATGGCTGGTGGGACTGGCGCATGTTGAGCCTGATCATGCTCACGACGGCGACCACGTGGGGGAGTGCGCTACTGATGAAGGGCGACCGCTCGCGGGGTGACAAATTGTGGGCAGCTGCCAATATCGCGCTGAACCTGGGCATCCTGTGTGTCTTCAAGTATCTGAACTTCTTGCGAGACAGCTTTGTGCATCTGCTCAACCTGTTCGGTGTCAATCCCGACTGGCCGACCTTGCACATCCTGTTGCCCGTGGGCATCTCGTTCTACACCTTCCAGGCCATCAGTTACACGATTGATGTGTATCGCGGAGATATCAAAGCTACACGCAATGCGGTGGCTTTCAGCGTGTTCATCGCATTCTTTCCCCAACTTGTGGCCGGTCCCATTGAGCGAGCCACCAACCTGCTGCCGCAATTCCTGCGCAAGAAAGCGTTTGACTATGACAACGCTGTGGTGGGCATGCGCCAGATCCTGTGGGGCTTGGGCAAAAAGGTCATCATTGCCGACACGATGGGCTCCTATGTGGACCAGTTGCTGAGCAATCCCTATTACTACTCGTCGACGAGCATGATTTGGGCCGGCATCCTGTTTGCCGTTCAGATTTATGCCGACTTCTCGGGCTACAGCGACATCGCCATCGGCTCGGCGCGCCTGCTGAACATCCGGCTCAAGGCCAACTTCCGTTATCCGTTCTTCTCACGCAACATGAAGGAGTTGTGGCAACGGTGGCACATCTCGTTGATGACCTGGTTCAGGCATTATGTCTATTTCCCGTTGGGCGGTTCCCTCCGCGGTCAGTGGCGCACGGCCTTGAATACGATGATCGTGTTTGCCTTGTCAGGACTGTGGCATGGCGCTGACTGGACATTTGTCATCTGGGGTACCGTTAACGGCCTGTTATTGTTGCCCTTTGTGTTCATGCCTCGCAAGAAGTTGAACGACCATGCTTCGCTGGCCGACTTGCCCCGTTGCCTGTTGACGTTCTTCCTCTTTGCGATGGTGTTCATCGCTTTCCGTGCCGAAGGCTTCGGTCATCTGCGCCAGATTTGTGATGTCATCGTTCACGGCCGCTGGGCTGAATGGCCCGAATTCCTGGAGGCTCTGTATTACATCGTGCCCTTCTTTGTCATCGAGTGGCTGGGCCGTCGCCTGGAGTTCCCGTTACAGCAGATGCGATTCCCGCGCGTGTTGCGGTGGATCATCTATTGGGGATTGCTCGTGGGCATCTCGCTGGCCAGTCTGGATACCGACATGCAGTTCATCTATTTCCAGTTCTAACATGACAAGAGAAACGATGAAAAATGCCGCTGATGAGCACCGTGATACAGGCTTTTTGACTAATTTTGCATCTTAATTAATGCAGTTTGATACTTACACATACGCCCTGTTCCTGCCCCTGGTGTTCTTTTGCTACTGGGGGTTGCGCAACCATCTCAAATGGCAGAACCTGTTCCTGCTCGTAGCCAGTTACGTCTTCTACGGCTGGTGGGACTGGCGCATGCTGGGCCTGATCATGCTCACGTCGTTAAGCACCTACAGCACCGCCATGGTGATGCGTGGCGACCATTCCAGGCACGACAAAATGTGGGTGACCTTTAACGTGGTGCTCAACCTGGGCATTCTGGCAGTGTTCAAGTATCTGAACTTCCTGCGCGACAGCCTGGTGGATTTATTGGGCTTGTTCGGCGTCAATCCCGACTGGCCCACCCTCCACATCCTGCTGCCGGTGGGCATCTCGTTCTACACCTTCCAGGCCATCAGTTACACCATCGACGTGTATCGTGGAGACGTCAAACCCACACGGGACGCTGTGGCGTTCTGTGTCTTTATCGCCTTCTTCCCGCAGCTGGTGGCAGGCCCCATCGAGCGAGCCTCCAACCTGTTGCCGCAATTCCTGCACAAAAAGACGTTTGACTACGGCAACGCAGTGATAGGCATGCGCCAGATTCTGTGGGGTCTGGCCAAGAAAGTCATCGTCGCCGACAGCGTTGGCTACTATGTCGACCAGCTGTTATATAACCCCTACCATTATTCGGCCTGGAGCATGGTGTGGGCGTCGATGCTGTTTGTCATCCAGATTTACGCCGACTTTTCGGGTTACAGCGATATCGCCATCGGCTCAGCAAGGCTGCTGAACATCAAGTTGCAGCCCAACTTCCGCTACCCGTTCTTCTCTCGCAACATGAAGGAACTGTGGCAGCGGTGGCACATCTCGTTAATCCTGTGGTTCCGCTACTACGTCTACTTCCCGATGGGCGGCTCTCGCCACGGGCGTTGGCGCACGGCCTTCAATGTCATGGTGCTGTTCACCCTTTCAGGCTTGTGGCACGGTGCCAACTGGACGTTTGTCATCTGGGGTGTGCTCAACGGCCTGCTGATTGTGCCCTTTGTCTTCCTGCCACACAAGAAGATGACGCCTCACCCCAGCAACCGCGACATTCCCCGATGTCTGTTGACATTCGTCATCTTCGCCCTGGCCAGTTTCTCGTTCCGCGCCAATAACCTGGTGCACTTGAACGAGATCTGTGACGTGATGCTGAACACCTCGTGGACCCTTCGTCCGGTCTTCGGGCAGCCCTTGTACTACATCGTGCCATTCTTCATCATCGAATGGCTTGGGCGCAAGCACGAGTTCCCGCTGGAGCACCTGCCGTTCCCCACGGCGGTGCGTTGGCTCATCTATTGGGCTTTGTTGATAGGCATCTCCATTATCGGCCTTGACCGCGACATGCAGTTTATTTATTTCCAGTTCTAGTGTTGATAGCGATGAAACAGCAAGGATTCAAAAAATTTGTTTTGCGCACATTGCTGGCATTGACACCGGTGATGGCCTATGTCGCCTTGTACCTCATCATGGACCCGTTCAGGGTGGTGCACCCCTATAACGGCGTGTCGGTACAGCCTGGCGACACGCTGGAACGCATCCCCAACAAACGCTATGTCGCCATCGAGGGTTTCAAGCACTATAATGACTCGATGCACTATAACTCGTTCATCTTCGGGTCGTCGTTGTCGTCCAATTTCACGGCCGCTGCCTGGAAAAAGCATCTGCCCGACAGCGCCAGGGTGTATCACTTCACCGCAGGCGCCGAGCCGTTGGTGGGTATCCGCGACGAGTTGCGCTACCTGTTTGACCACCATGTGCCTGTGGCTCACGCGCTGCTGGTGATGGAGGAGGAGATGTACCGTCGTCCCACGCGGTACGAGGAGTTGCCCTATGTGCCGCATCAAGACGTGTCGCCCGATGTCACATGGCTGGATTTCCAGCGTGTGCACTTCAATGCCTTCCGTGATCCGGACATGTTCCTGTATAACTTCTTCCCCTCGTTGGTGGTCGACAAACTGGTGGCTGACGGCAAGATGCAGACCGTGCCGAGTGGAGGCCATGACGAGTTGACCAACGAGGATTCCAGCTCTAAATTGGATTCCATCATTTTGAGCAATCCCAAGGCCTATTACGAGCAAATGCCCTGGCTGGTCAATATGCAACCGCTACCCAATCCCATGCCGTTGAGCATCGGGCCCGATGCCGAGAAGCTGCTGCGTGAAATCGCCGCCATGTTGCAGGAGCATCATGTGGACTACCTGGTGATTGTGCCGCCGCGCTTCCGCACCCAGGGCTTGTTGCCGCTGGACCACGCATTGTTGTGTGAAATCATGGGCGAGGAACATGTCAATGACTTCAGTTGGGACAGCGAGCTTGTCAATGACCTGGAGAGCTACTACGACGGCATGCATATCCTCACCTACCGCTGCTCGGAACTCATTGACCGCTGCTATACCCAGCCACGGTTCACATTGTCCACAAGCCGCTGAAAGCTGGTGAGTTTGAAATAAAGTCCGCAGGGTAAAGATATCATAATTCGTAGTTTTTTAATGGAACGAACGGCCACGCCAAGGCGAGGCCCTACAGCATGCCACAATGTAAAACGCTGTTTTGCCTGACCCAATACATAAACACGAGGGCGCGCCTGAATCCAGGCGCGCCCTCGCTATTGTGGATGATGAAAGTTCTGTCAGTGATCCTTATTAATTGTTGAGGATGAAGGTGATGAGTGCGATGACATCCGAGATGTTAATCGTGCCGTCCTCGTTGAAGTCGGCAGCATCCCTGTCGAAGTTCTCGGCTTCACTTTCAAGGACATAGTTGATGAGTGCCGAGGCATCACTGATGTTGATGAAACCGTCCATGTTCACGTCACCGATCTGGTGAGAGGGTGCATCCTCGGCAATCTCGTCAAGGAAGATCTGCAACTGGGCTGCGTCGCTGGCCATCACATCGTTGGCATAGGCCTCGAACGCATTGACCACACCCCTTGAAGACTTCACAAAGTGGCTGCCAGCCGAGTTCATGAAGTAAGCATCCTCGATGTTGTGCTTGAAGTAATCACCGATGACCATGTGGTAGGTGCCGCTGGTGATGGCACTGGGATTGGGCTTGATGGTCACGTTGTTAGCACTGAATACAAACGTCTTGTCTCGCATGTCGGTGCCGTTAGCGCCATCGTAGGGAGCCACAAAGTAGGGCACATTGGCTTCAAGCGTATTGCCAACATATTCAGCAAGTAATTTGGCATCGTCATCGGTATCTTCTTCCTCATTGAAGTTGCAGACCCAAAGGCCCTTGGCATCGGTCTTGCTGTGCATCCAATCGATGGGTGCGCCATCGGCTGTCACACTGGTTGCGGCGAAGGGCAGCACCATGGTGTTCCATCCGCCATTCTGACCGGCATGGCGGCCCTTGTTGAATTTGCGCTCAAAACTGATGTTCTCGGCCGTGAAGCGGAATGGTGTGTAGAAGTCATATCCGTGCTGCAGCACGACATCGCGTTGGGCGACATTATTCTGGATCACGTTTTTGGCTTCAAGTCCAGCAGGGATATACTTGGAACTGTTGCCGATGAAGAAGAGCGTGTTGGGGTTGTCGTTGGGAATCAACGAGGTGAGGTTGAGGTCTATGAGGCTGACGGCTGCGGCATTCTCGGGCACTCGGATGCCGTTATAGGGCTTGTAGCCGGTGCGGTTGCCTTGACCGTCCCAAACCACCATGCCGCGCTCCATGGTATAGTACTTGGAGCCGCCGGGAGGTACGAGGTTCTTGGTGGAGTCGTTCTCGTTGCGTCCGTAGATGTTGAGGGCATAACGTGAACCGTATGCCAGGTTGTCAAAGTCGAAATAGAAGGTCTGGGTCTCACCTGCGGGGATGTTAACCGACACGTTCTGATAGCTGATCATCGTGCCGTGGTTGTTCTCGTCGACGATGAAGATGGGCGCCAGCAGGTAGCGGGTGTAATCGCCGTCAGCATGGTTGGTGACATCGACCTTGAAGCGGATGAAGCTGTCATAGACAATCATGTTCTCGTCGGCGCCGAGGGCGTTGATGTCAACCGTCAGGTTCATGGGCACCATGGCATTGTCGGCGATGCTCACGCTACCCGTTCCGGGAATCGTGGGCGACCAGGTGTCGTAGAAGGTTGACAGGTGAGCGATCTTGGTGCCAGGATTCTTCGGTGTGAAGTTGAAGGTCACCACCTTGGTGCCACCAGCGGGTATCTCGGCTTCGATGACAGTCGTGTATTCACTGTACTCGTCGAAGGCCTCGTTGTCCACAAAGAGGTACAGCTTGCCGCTGTAACGGTCGGCACTGTTGTTCTTGACAGTCACGTGGCACTGCTCGGCAGTTCCCACCTTCTCGCCGCCAGTGAATTCAAACTTGGTGGACTGGAGGTCCACGACGGGATGGTCGGCGAAGGTGACCCAATTGCCGTTGAAGGTTGCCTCAACGTAGTAACGGTCGCTTTCAATCATGGGATCCCACACGTTGCTGGCGGGAATGGAGCTGACGGGGACGATTTTGTAGGTGCCGCTGGTGATGCCCTTTCCGAAGGGATAGGTTACGGAACTCTGTGCCTCGGGCCAACTGTCGGTTACTGACAGATAACTGGCGCCATAATAGGTCTGGGCGATAAGTTCCACGAAGTTGTCGTTGCTGTCATAGAGGGCGATACCACGCAGGTACTTGGTGCCATCGTCGATATGGTCTTCGGCCGTCACCTTGATGCGGCGGTTCTTGTTAAGCTTGAAACTGCCGTCGTCGCTGCGCTCAAACGTGCGGGCTCCAGTATAGTACATGTTCCAGATGGTGAGACGGTGGTCCACTTCTTCGGGCACGCCGCTGTATCCAGGTTCGATGCCGATGATGGCGGTCTGGTCGATGTTGTAACCTTCCATGCTGTGTGCAGCACCCACGCCACCGGCATAGGGGTTCATCACCGAGAGGACAAAGTATCCGTCACCGATGCCACCCCAACCCCAGTTGATGTGGAAGTAGTCGCCGTAGGCATAACCGTCGCAGACGAAGGAGTGTCCGCCACCGCTACCGGCACGACCGTTGTAAATCATTGGGCGTCCTGCTGCCAGCTCCTGGTAAATCATTTCTTCCCAGTCGCCTTGTTCGTAGTCGCTACGGTAAACCAACTTGGCGTCGTAGTTGAAATACTCGTTCAGCGCTGTGGGGATATAGGGGTCGCTGGTGCTGGAAGCGTTGATGCCGTACTGCATGTGGGCAGCACAACCGGCATAAAGCATGAGCCAAGCAACGGCATCTTTCTCGGCGTCGGTTTCGGCTCCGGTGTAACGGTCCTTCATGTTATCCCAGTCGAAATACATGGGGTACAAGGGATCGGTATCAAAAATACCATATTCCTCGTTCATGTAATAAACGACCTGGTAGGAGGGTATGGTCTGTGAACAAGCCAAAGGATGCTTGTAGAAATTCATGACCTGAGCCATTGCAGTGGCTACGCATCCGGTGTAGGCTAACTCACCCACGGTGTCACCATTCTCGTCAAGATCCATGAACTCGGGGCAGTGGTTCCAATAGGGAGCGGCCTGGTCCCAGTGGGTGGTGATCAACGGGGAGATGCTGTTGCGGGTGGGGCGAGGAGCGTTCAAGTTCTCGCCGGTAATACCCAGCTGGTCTAGCATGGCAATCTGCTCGTTGTAGCTCTCGAACCAAGCCTTCATGTTGGTCGGGATGTTATTGGGGTCAAAATGTCCACTGTCGGTAAAGCCCAGAACCGGGATGGTCCTGTCATCACCCGAGACGATGACAAATCCCTTGTCATTGACAGTGTTGAACACAAAATAGTTAGTCTGCATGGTCGATTGTTGACCATTGGCCATCATGCGGGGAGTGAAGTTGACAGGTGTCGCTTTCACTGTGACATTTGGTCGGTGTTGCTGCAAGAATTGATTTGCCGCCTTCTGCGCTGCTTCAGGCGTGATGGGAGCGGCTGTCGCTGCAATAGCGAGCACGAGTGCCGCTAGAATTGTAAATTTTCTCATGTTTGATGTTAATGATATAGTTGATTAAATTATGTGCTTAAAATCTCGGCTTTTCATAACCTCAGAAAAAGAAAGCATGCAAAAATATAAATTATTTTTATAATATGCAATTTTGGGCGCGAAATTTAACATCTCACGCCCAAAAAAAATTGTTTTGTTATCAAAAAAGCCTTAAAACTTGATTTTTCTCAAAAGTGTACGATTATTGTTTTCAGTAATCAATCGCCTTGGTTTCCTCGTTGGCGGCTTTGTTTTTCTTGTTGTGGATTCGCACCTTGAGTTCGTCAAAACCGAAGCCATAAACGCCATTGACATTGCTCTGGGTGATGATGGCCTCTCGGTCGGTTTCCTTGATGATGCGGAAGATGTGTACACTCTCGTGCTTGCGACACATGACCAGAACAATCTTGACTGCAGCCTTGGTGTACCAGCCTGTACCATCGAGAATGGTGCATCCGCGGTGAGCCTCCTGTATGATATTGTCGGCGATTTCCTCCCACTTCTTGCTGATGATCATGAACTGCACGCTCTGCCGCGTGTTGTTGATGACACGGTCGGCGGCTACCGAGTAGATGACCATGAAGATGAGACCGTAGACAATCTTGTCGATGGAGTGGAACAGCAGGTAGGATGAGCAGATGATGAGCACATCGCAGTACATCATCGTTCTTCCAAATGAGATGGTGCTGTACTTGGCTACCATGGCGGCGATGATGTCGGTGCCACCGGTGCTGCCGTTATGGGTGAAGACGATGCCCAGTCCCATTCCGCACAGCACGGCACCCAGGATGACGTTCATGAACGTCTGTTGCTCGATGATGGGTGCGGTGAACTGTGGTTGCAACACCGCCATGAAGAACGTGGCGATGGATGCTCCGATGATCGTGCGCAGCACAAACTGCTTGCCGACGCTGCGAAAGGCGATGGCCAGCAGGATGATGTTGATGATATAGTAGGTCGCTGCCACATTCCACCCAAGCCAATAATGGAGGAGTGAAGAAAGACCCGACACACTGCCGATCACGATTTCCTCGGGAAGGATGAACGCGGTGAATCCAAAAGCGTAGCAGAACAGGCCAAATGTGATCATCACATAGTCCTTGGCCAGATTGAGAAGTTTTCTTGATTTTTCGGTCATAATGAACGTCATCTGATGAGGCTGCAAAATTACTGAAAAATTTCTTGAATTTGGTGAATTGATGGATTAATTAGCGATAGTATTAAAAAAATGTGTACCTTTAGGGTGTGCAAACGACCGATGCGTCGACAGAGAAAAAGATACATTATATAATATATAGAGAATCAATGATCACAAGATTAATTATTTCGTCACTGGCGGTGTGGATTACCGCCTACACGTTTAGCGGTGTGACGGTTGAGCCGTGGTGGTGGGCCATAATTATCGCTGTGGTGCTGGGGTTTGTGAATTCCTGCATCAGGCCGCTGGTTAAATTTGTGGCCTTGCCCATCAACATCCTGACGCTGGGCCTGTTCACCTTTGTCATCAACGGGTTGATGGTGTTGCTGTGTGCTTGGCTGGTTCCTGATAATCACTTTGTCGTGGACGGCATCGGTTGGGCCATCGCCTTCAGTATCGCCATGACGATTGTCAGCTGGCTGCTGCATCTCTTCTTCGATCCCAAGAAGAAGTAATCACTCGTCCTCAAACTTGATGGTGTTGCGGTTTGTGCTCTCGATGCGGCGGTTGCGCCAGCATCGGCGGCACAGCGACACGTATTTGTCGTCGCCACCGATTTCAACCTGGTTGCCGTCGGTGACGATGTTGCCGGTGCTGTCGATGCGTGCGTTGATGATTGTTTTGCGTCCGCAGGAGCAGGTGGACTTGATTTCCTCGATGGTGTCGGCGAGTTCCATCAATCGGCGTGAGCCTTCAAACAGGTGGGACTGAAAGTCGGTCCTGAGTCCGTAGCAGACGACATTCACGCCATAGTCATCGACGATGCGCGCGAGCTGGTCAATCTGCTGAGCCGACAGGAACTGTGCCTCATCGATGAGCACCCAGTCCTTGACGACGAGCGTCTTCTCGAACATCTGCTTGAGCATCTCATAGAGGTCGCTCTCGGGGTAAATCCATGAACACTTGCGCTCGATGCCAATGCGCGAGCGGATGACGTTGTCGTTCTCGCGGTCGTCGATGATGGGTTTCATGCACAGGTATTGCATGCCGCGCTCCTCAAAGTTGTAGGCTTGAGTGAGCAGCAGTGCGGTCTTGGCCGACCCCATGGTGCCATACTTGAAGTATAATTTTCCTCCTCCGTTCATGTCAGTGGTGTGATAAAATGCTCAATGTCAAGTTGATGTATCCTTGTTGCCTGTAGCGACAAGGCCGACAACAAAGTTACTGTTTTCCCGTCACATCACCGCAATTTTTTCAAGAAAAAAGTTATTAACACGATTGGCGTGAATGACGAGTATCCCTGGCCAATGGTTCAATAAAAAGCGCAATGGCAATGTGCCACATGGGGCGCGCTGCCATTGCGGTGTCTTGTTGAGGCAGGAATCCCGATACTAAGACCGCATGGGGTCTCTGGGTCCTGAACGCCCAACCTTCTGCCTCGGTTCGGGGCAGAATTATTTGTTTTTGGCCTCTGTCGGGGCGATGCCTACCAGCTCGGGGTCGATGAGAATGCGTCCGCAGTACTCACAGACGATGATCTTCTTGTGCATCTTGATCTCCATCTGGCGCTGTGCGGGGATGCGGTTAAAGCAACCACCGCAGGCGTTGCGCTGCACGACGACGATACCTAGACCGTTGCGGGTGTTCTTGCGGATGCGCTTGAAAGCGGTCAAGAGCCTCTCTTCGATCTTGTTTTCCTGCTTTTTAGCCTTCTCGCGCAGGGTCTCCTCCTTCTGCTTGTTCTCGGAGACAATCTCGTTGAGTTCGCTCTTCTTCTCCTCCAATGCGTGCTCACGGTCGGTGTACATCTCCTTGGCCTTCTCGATTTCGGCCTGCAGAGTCTCGGCCCTGCGGGCTGCCTCGTTCATCTTCTTCTCGGCAAGTTCGATGTTAAGGGTCTGGTACTCGATCTCCTTGGTCAGGTAGTCATACTCACGGTTGTTGCGCACGTTGTCTTGGTCGGCGGTGTACTTGTCGATGAGCGCCTCGGACTGCTCTTTGTCCTGACGGTTGCGCTGGATTTCCTCCTTCTGGATGGCAATCTCATCCTCATACTTGCTCACGCGTGTGTGAAGACCGGCGATTTCGTCTTCCAGGTCCTGCACCTCCTGAGGCAACTCACCTCTCAGGGTCTTGATAGCGTCAATCTCTGAGAGTTTCTGCTGCAGGTCGTAAAGCGCTTTGAGTTTCTCTTCAACAGTGAGTTCTTTCTTTTGTGTAGCCATAAATTTGTTACTTTTAGTTGTTGCTGTCGGCCCTTAGCCATTCGCGGGCGGTACCCGGTCAAACTGCCGACTGATAGCCACTGGCTTATTATAAATAATTGACTTGGTTGGTTTCGCTGTTCGCAAAAGCGACTGCAAAGGTAGGATTTTTTTTCTGAATAATCTCTAAAAAAATCTCTTTTGTGAAATGCTCGCTCTCGTAGTGGCCGATGTCGGCAGTGACGATGCGCTGGCTGTTGTCCAGGAAATCGTGGTATCGCATGTCGGCGGTGACATAGAGTTGAGCCCCCATCTCGACCGACTTGTCAAGCAGGAATCCACCCGCGCCGCCGCACAGAGCCACCCGTGAGACCATCGTGTCACCATCGCCGCTGTAGCGCACCGCACCAACCTCGAAGGCGGCTTTGACGCGTTTCAACACCTCGCGTGCCGTCATCGGCTGGATGTCGCCGATGACACCGCAGCCGGCAGTCGGGCAATCGTTGTCGCCATAGGGCGTCACCTCGTTGCTGTCGAGGAAGCTGACGTTGGTCAGCCCGATTTTTTGTGCCATGCGGAAGGATACCCCTTGCCAGGCGCTGTCCATGTTGGTGTGGGCACTGTAGATGGTGACATCGTTCTTGATGGCCATTGCCACGGTGCGCTCGACGGGTGTGCGGCCCATGATTTTCTTGAGGCCGCGGAAGATGAGCGGATGATGGGCGATGACGAGGTTGAAACCTCGCTCAATGGCCTCGGCGACAACGACCTCGGTGGCATCGGTGCACAGGAGCACACCGGTGACCTCGGCTTCGGGGTCGCCCACTTGGATGCCTGCGTTGTCCCACTCCTCTTGTAGGCGCAAGGGGGCATATTGCTCAATGGCGTCGGTGATGTCTCGGATGGTCATGAGTTAGTGGTTGATTGGCCCCAGTGGAACAGAGAAACTGGAGGGACTGGATAAACTAGACGTTCTAGATATTCTAGATGATCTAGATACTCCAGATTCTCTATTGGAGGGGACTAGAAACTATTAAATCTTATTCTCGGCTTTGAGGCGCTCGCGGTCCACGTCGATGTAGAGTTCGTCGAGTTGGCTCTGGTCAACGGGGCTGGGTGCGTCGAGCATGACGTCGCGGCCGCTGTTGTTCTTGGGGAAGGCAATGCAGTCGCGGATGCTGTCGAGACCTGCCATGATGGAGACGAAACGGTCGAAACCGAATGCCAGACCAGCGTGGGGAGGTGCACCATACTTGAACGCGTTGATGAGGAAGCCGAACTGTGCCATAGCCCGCTCGGGGGTGAAGCCCAGAATGTCAAACATCTTGGCCTGGAGCTTGCCGTCGTGGATACGCAGACTGCCACCGCCTACCTCGATGCCGTTGCACACAAAGTCATAGGCCTTGGCGCGAACGCGTTCGGGATGCTCGTCGAGCAAGGGGATGTCGTCGGGGTTGGGCATGGTGAACGGGTGGTGGGTTGCCATGAGTCGCTGCTCCTCGTCGCTCCACTCAAACAGGGGGAAGTCGATGATCCACAGGCACTCAAACTTGTTCTTGTCCCTGAGGCCAAGACGCTCACCCATCTCCAGACGGAGGGAGCAGAGCTGCACGCGGGTCTTGTTGGCGTTGTCGCCGCTCATGATGAGCACGAGGTCACCGTCGTTAGCGCCCATCTTCTCCTTGAGCTGCTGCCAAACGGCAGGCTCGTAGAACTTGTCGATGCTGCTCTTGACTGTGCCGTCGGTGTTGAACTTGACATAGACAAGACCCTTGGCACCCACTTGGGGACGCTTCACGAAGTCCACCAGCCCGTCGAGTTGCTTGCGCGTGTAGTCGGCGCAACCGGGAGCGCAGATGGCACCGATGTAGTTGGCCTCGTTGAACACGGAGAAGGTGCCGGTGTCCTTGAGCACGTCATCGACCTCGACGAAGGTCATGCCGAAGCGACGGTCAGGCTTGTCACTGCCGTAGAGGCGCATGGCGTCGTGCCAGGTCATCTGTTCTAGCTTCTCGGGAAGGTCGACATTGCGCACTTTCTTGAACAGGTGGCGTGCCAGTCCCTCGAAAACATCAATGACATCCTCCTGGTCCACAAAACTCATCTCGCAGTCGATTTGAGTGAACTCGGGCTGACGGTCGGCGCGCAGGTCCTCATCGCGGAAACACTTGGCAATCTGGAAGTAGCGGTCAAAGCCAGCCACCATGAGCAACTGCTTCAGGGTCTGCGGACTCTGGGGCAAGGCATAGAACTGGCCGGGATTCATGCGCGAGGGCACGATGAAGTCGCGTGCGCCCTCGGGCGTGGAACCGATGAGGATGGGGGTCTCCACCTCAAGGAATCCTTTATCGTCGAGATAGTTGCGGATGAGGATGGCCATATCATGGCGCAACTCCAGGTTGCGGCGCACGGCATTGCGTCGGAGGTCGAGATAGCGGTATTTCATCCTCAAGTCATCACCGCCGTCGGTGTTGTCCTCGATGGTGAAGGGCGGTGTAATGCTCTCGCTCAAGACGTTGAGCTTGCTGGCGATGATTTCGATGTCGCCGGTGGGCATGTTGGGGTTCTTGCTCGAGCGCTCGGCCACTGTGCCCACGACCTGGATGACGAATTCACGTCCCAGGTGGTTAGCTTGCTCACAGAGGTCGGCGTCCACTTCGTTGTTAAACACGATTTGGGTGATGCCATAGCGATCACGCAGGTCCACAAAGGTCATGCCACCCATCTTGCGGGTGCGCTGAACCCAACCTGCCAGGGTCACGACTTCGCCTACGTTGGCCAGGCGAAGTTCGCCGTTAGTCTTGGTTCTGTACATTGTAAAAATTGGAATTGATATGTTTTTAGTTGTTATTGTCGTTTAAAACATACAAAGTTACTACATTCTTGCCACAAATAAACGTGCTGAGGTCAAAAAATGATGAAAATCACTCAATTTGACTTGTCATGTCTAAAAAATAGTGTACCTTTGCGCCGCTAAAAACCGCAAAACGTGTGTGACGGGGTGTAGCGCAGTCCGGTTAGCGCGCCTGCTTTGGGAGCAGGAGGTCCCTGGTTCGAATCCAGGTACCCCGACAA
>JAZQJW010000038.1:0-26728 GCA_045541835.1 Sodaliphilus sp.
ATTCTGGAGCGTATGCAGCATGGCGATGGCGATATAACGGAGTGGTTGGTGTGGTACATGCAGAAATTGGTGGATGCACTCGACGAGGCTGACACCATCGTCACCACAATCCTGAACAAGAGCTTTTTCTGGCAGAAGGCATCGGCAGTACCAATGACCGAGCGTCAGACTCAGATGCTCAATCTCTTTCTTGACGGATATGAAGCAAAGATTACGTCAAAGACTTGGGCAACATTGGCGAAGTGTTCGAAGGACACTGCCATACGCGACATACAGGATCTTGTGGATAAGAATATACTGAAAGAGGACATTCCCGGAGCCAAGCGCCCAAGTTATTCTATTGTCTATGATTCAGAGGACTTGACACAGTTCTTCACTGATATAAACATCACCGAAGAAAATGGCATTCCATATCTCAATGCTTTATATAAAGGTAAGAAAACTATCTGCGAAAGAGTCCTGAAACTTGATGCAGAGCGATACCAGAAAGGAGATTTGCCATTAGCCAATCTACTCAGTAAATACTGCTCGTATATCGCGGCAAGCAATAGAGACTTATAATTCCTTTTGTACAAAACACATTTGCTGCCGATTTTATATTTGTGCTAAGTAGTTTCTACTGTTTGATATAAGCATTATTCAGTCAAAAAGAAAGTGAGTCCAAATTCCAGAAGCGGAAAATGGACTCCTCTAAACTCTAAATGATGAAAACCTCGTCCTTATAAACAGGAACTTCTCTGCCATTGGTCAACTGAACGAGCCATTCATTGCCATAGTCATCAACGATGATGCCGTTGCGATAGCCTTTCTTCGGAAACAGGAGTTCGCAAATGCTCCTATCAAATCGGTGCTGTTATCTTCGTCTGTGTACATAGTTGTAGGTGTGATGCGATGGTATGCCATCGGTAGCGACTGCATACCATCGCTGGTTAGTTATTCTAATGTGAATTGACGGATGTAGAAGTATGTGTCATCATTGTCATACTCATATTCATTGATGAAGTTCATCATTTCCTCATCGGTTCGCTCACCTTGCTCGATGTTCATCTTCTCGCACCATTCATTGATAGCATCTTTGAGGGTGGTGTAGATGTCATCACAAGCATCCTCGAATGGTTCTCCGCTGGAACTGACTGCCACCTCTTCAGGGAAGAAATCGCCTTCATCATACACATAATAGACCTCACAGCCACATTCACAGACTCTGTATGAGATTGAGAGTTCATCCCATAGCACAGATGGTTAATCTCCTCAAATAACTCGTTGCAAGCATCCCATGCCGTTTCTGTCTCAAAGGATAGTAGATAGTAGTCATTGGCTGGGTCTTCCTCATATTCTGCCCAATAGATGTGACCACGAACACTTATTTGCTTTGTCTCGTAGTCGATGCCATAATGCTCTGCCAACTGGTAAAGCCAGATGTTCTTACTGTTCACCTCCATCTTTTGGAGTGTGCTCCACAGGTCGTTCACTGCTTTGCGTGTGCCTGTCACTTTGTAGGTGGTTGTTGCTTGATTTGCCATAATCTCGATGTTTTTTATTTCCCTACTGTAGATTTCTCTACTTTCGGGAGTGATTAGAAATTATGTTGCTTCACAAGGTGTTGTGACCATCAGCACAAGGTTATGGCTCCAAATACAACCCGTATGGTGTGGAGATTTTGAGCCATACCAATGGATCACCTTGGGTAGATGAAGGAACAACAGTTACCTTTGCAACCTAATTTCATCGACTCACGAAAGCAGAATCGGCAGACGGTGTAATACTTTTCTTTTCGTCGAAGACTTATTTGTCAGTCAAAGGAAAAGTGAGCGAGAGGGAGCAATGGCTATTGGTACTTCCTCAGTAAAAAGAGAAATATAGATCCAGGAAACTTATATCAAACAAGTTTAGGTTTACGTTTACCCATGTATATATACATGAATCTCTAAACTGAAAATGGTAAACTCAATCACTATGGTTAGGGTTTATTATACCTTATTATATACTTATTATATATAAGAACATCTAAACTTAAACCTAAACTTACAACGCAAGAATCCATCCGTTTTTCTTTAATTGAAACCAATAATGGCAAGATGATATGTCAGTTCGTCTATATATGTTAAAAATCAAACACATTATGCAAGAAAAACGTGCAGAATGAACGTAAAGTCTGAATAAATCACTAACTTTGCAAACAAAGTTTGCAGAATGTGCCTTAGGGATTATTTCCCTTACTGAGTATGTGATGCAACTACAGTGAAAATGGTCTGGCAAAATGTTGACCAGATTGTTGACCAAATTGAGTAATAACCCTAAAAATTAAAGATTGGATGAAGACTGATTTTTTAACGTAAATGAATATTCCTGCAAAAAGAACGAATATCTTGCAGAAAAAATGAATATTCTTGCGAAATATTACGAGACATCAACGTGCAGAATGCACGAAAATTGAAGCCCAAATGTTGACCAGCACAAATGTAATTCATTGAAAAATCAGCATAATAGACTCAAAATTAGCCGCAGCTCAGGCAGCCGTCGAGGAAGCATAAGTTAACTCTGGCTTAATCACACTAAAGGGACTTGTCCGTTCGGGCAGGTCCTTTTCTTTTGTGCCTTCAAGATGCTGCCGACGGCTTTTTATTGGAAAGGTCGCTGAATCTATGATACGAGTTTATTTGACGATGTGGAATTAGATTAGTATTTTTGTCGCAGAATTTGCGACGGCTTAATTGATGATTCGTCGCACAAAGCAGGAATGCTGGATATAAAGGAAAAGAAACCTGTCTGCTAAAGCATTCGTCTAATAAATACTGATCTCATGTGGTCGCAAACAATTGGGCATAATAAACAGATAAATCGAAGTTTAGCATGAAACTGAATTTGAGTTATAAGAACATACATATTGGAGCAATAGCAACTTTTTATGTCATAGCCTTACTGGTGCGCCTGATATCATTGCTTGTTGTCAACAAGTTCCCTTCAATTGAAACGAACTATGCCCTTCAAGTGTCGGCAGCACTCGCCACGGGGCTTGGTCCTGCTGTCGGAGCATTGGTGGTTATGCTCATTTTCAAGCGCAAAACGGAATACACGCTCTTGGGCAAGTCTGCCTGGAAATCCATTGCGACTATAGTTGTGCCATGTATTGTTTTTGGCATAATCGGCGGATGGGACCTGGGCGTGACATGTTTGGTGGCATTTGCCTATGGGTTATTGGAAGAATTCGGGTGGCGAGGATTTTTGCAATATGAACTCCGGGAATTACCTGTGTGGCAATATGTACTTATCATCACTGTGATGTGGTTTCTGTGGCATTTAGATTTAAATCTGCGCAGTGTTTTGCCATTCTTCCTGCTTCTGCTTTTCGCTTCATGGGGATTGGGAAAGGTGGTGAGTGGAACCCATTCATTGCTATTTTGCGCCGCATTTCATGGCATCGCGAATTTCTCGAAACGTGACCTGTTTTCTGACACAACTTTCACCGTGGCTTTTATCGGCGTGATCGTCTTTTGGATAGTGATGTGGTACTTTGTTGGTGTTTCCCCGAAACAGCAGACAGGAGAAGAGTAAATTGCAATAAACAAGCGGTTGGATTCCATCGGGAGCCCAACCGCTTGCTTATTGTTGAATAATCTGTTGCCTCGGTTTTACGCGTTCATTTGCCTGTAAGTTTGGGGATCTTCCACAAATGATGAGTTGAATCGATCTTCCTCGATGTCATCAATCAGCCACCTGTCGCCCTCACGGATAAGGGTAAACGTGGCCTTTTCAAATTCCTCATATTCTCCGCCCGGGCCATTATAGCACACTCCAAAAACCATTTTGCAAGAATTCTCGGTGACATCGGTTACCGACTTGCAATCGATGGTCGTGTATCCGTCGGAATAATCGCCCCACAGGAGGTAGCAGCCCGTTCCGTCAGGTTCATCGTGGCCATGTTTTGCATATGTGCTCTTGAGGTTTGCCGTCCCATATTTCGCGATGATGGCAGCAGTGCCTTTTTTCCACTCCCTGCCGTTGCTGTTGAAGGTCTGTGCTATCTTCTTCATCAGTCCCTCAAGCACTACGGTGTTTGCCTCGCGGATACTGTCGGCTATTCGAGCTCTTTCGGCCGCTTCCCTGCGTTGCACAATGTAAATGCTGTCATCGATGCGCTGGCGTTCCACTGCTCGCACACTGTCGGCGATGCGGGCGCTGTCGGCGCGTCGTTGGGCTTCGATTTCGGCCTTGGAGGGGCCGCAGCCTACAATGGCGCAAAGGCCAAGCAGCAGGGTAATTGCAGATAACAGATTTTTCATAATGATTCTTTAGAGATAATAATTGAATGATTCTTATTGGAAGTCCTCTTCGTCGATACTGCAATCAACGGCAACACTGACCTGATAGCATCCGTTCTTTTGCTCAAAGGAGAAAAACATGTCATCATGGTCTTTAACATATGATTCTCTGTTTGGCTCGGATTCCGGGCTAAATTTAAATCCCATCTCGATGACTTTGGCCTTCATCTCGTCGAACAGTTGTTTGTTGTATAAAAAGAATTCTATGAACCAGCCGTCGTAATGAGAATCGAGGATGCCGATTGCTGATTTATCATCAGGTGTGAACCACTGATTGAAATCATTTCCTTGATCATAGGCATTCTTGTTGAACTTGATGTGATGACCATAAACCGTAAGGTATTCGTAATAATCCCCTTTTCTCAATACTTTGAATCCCAACCCTTCAAAGTAGTTGACATCGCGTGTCTTGCAATAAACATAGTTGACAATCGACGGCAGCAATTTGGCAGTCAGGTTGGGCTTGGGATTCTCGGCGTCGCGGGTGATGAATTCCGAGAAACTGTTGCAGCTCATGACCCAGCGCTTGGTGGATTGGTCATAGACGAGATAGACATCGGCCTCGGGGTCATCATAATTCTCCGAGACCTTGACATCCAACCGCTGGAGTTGTCGCTTGACCTGATTGGCGGCTTTCTCGTTGAAAACGCTCAGGTACACGGTCATGCCACCGCCCATCGATAATTCGAGCGACACGATGCTGGTCGTTCCCTTGGCGTAGGTCTGGGGCAGCGGGGAGTTTCTCTTCAAGGTGCAGTTTTTGTACCACACGGTCTCGGCACTCCTCGTTTCCTCAAAGGTATACCCCTTGGGTCCTTTATATTCAGACATCGTAAGAAAACTGCCGAAATCTGAATCTTCCATTACCCCAGAGGCATTCATGAAGGCCTTGAAGAAGATCAACAGGTTGGCGGCATCGATGACATCTTTAAGTTCATCGACATCGGCCTGGGTGGCGCTTGCTGTGGCTTGGGCAGTGCTACTCGCGTTGCTGCTCAAGGCACTGGGAAAACAAGATAACAGCAAGGCAATGGTAATAATCCAATGTTTCATCATCATCATGTTTTTTGGTCAGGTTATTGAATGTTATTTTGAGGATTGGAACCTCTTCAAGCCGTCAATCATCAGTTTGCCGTTCTGGTTGATGACCTTGATGTCGTGCTCCGCCTTGGTGCCTCCGTCATTGAACCTGTAATGGTACCAGTCGCCGCCGATGGGCGTGACCGAAATGATACCATACTGGCTGTTGCCGTCCTGGGCATCCGAGCGGAACATCCAGACGGCCAGGCAATCGCCATCCTCACAGTCGTATTCATAGTTGTCGCGGAGGTATTTGAGCATCTCGGCAGTGCAATGCTTGTGCAAGAAACCGTAGTCTTCGTATCGGGCTTTATTGTACATGTCGGTGATGAAGGTGATGACTTGGTTGGTGTGCACAATGCTGTCGGCGACACGGATGCTTTCCACAATACGTAGGCTGTCGGCCACGCGGATGCTGTCCACAATGCGGATGCTGTCCACCACGCGCAGGCTGTCGGCACGCTTCTGAGCATCAATCTCGGCTTTGGACGGGCCGCAGCCGGCCATCGTGCAAAGCCCGATGAAAACGGCTGCAAGTGATAATAGCTTCTTCATAGTGTCTGATTGTTGTCAGGGCATTTACTTGGTCATCAAAATCTCATTCAGGCGCTTGGCGAGGTCGTCGCCCGTCAGTCCACGTGACAGGATGGTGCCGTCGGGGCCGAAGATGATGATGTGGGGGATGCCCTTGATGCCGTAGAGGTCGGTCGGCTCATCCAGCTGCTTGGTGCCGATGATCACGGGCCAGGTGATTTCCATCTGCTCCATGGCCTTGCGGCTGTCGTCGGGGTTGTCCCACACGGCAACGCCCAGCACGTCGAACCGGTCACCGTATTTCTCCTTCAGCGCCTTGATCTTGGGGATCTCGGCACGGCAGGGACCGCACCAGCTGGCCCAGAAGTCCACGAGGGTGACTTTGCCCTTGCCGACGTGGTCCGACAGCTTCTGCACGGTGCCATCGCCCACGGGGACCTCAAAGTCGGTGAATTTCTTGCCCTCGGCGGTGACAGCGAGCTGGCGAGCAGCGTTCTTGGCTTTCCCGACGCGCTTCAGCTGGGCGTACTCGGCAGGAGCGTCCTTGAGCAATGAGTCGATTTGTGCCTCGGTAAAGTCGTCATACATCAGGTAGTTGCAGAAGGCCCAAGGTCCGATGGCGTTGTCCTTGTTGTCCTGATACAGTTTCATCAGGTTTTCGGCATAGCGGGCTTCGCTCTCGGCCTCGCTGATGGTGGTGTCGCTGACGAGGGCCTCAACCTCCTTGTTCCATGCGGCCAGCTTGTCGTTGAGCGGACTGATGGCGTTGCCGGCGGCGATGTCAAGCTTCACCTCGCCCGGCTCCACGATGAAGCCGTAGCGGTTACCGCCGACGAGCACTCGTGCAAAGAAGCCCTTGTCGGTATTGCCCTCGAAGGTGCAGACGTTATTCTCGACGGTGGCGCTCAACAGGGTGTCGCCCGTGTCATAGTTGGTCAGGAAGGCGGTCTCGCCGTTGGCGCTCTCGTCGGGGAAGGTGACGGTCACCTTGTAGCCCTTGCTGCACGAAGCGAGCAGCAACAATGCGGTAAACAGGAATGCTAATTTCTTCATGTCGTTGAGTTGGATGATTGTACTATTGGTTGCTATTGATTCTATTGTGGCTATACGGGATGCCCTCAGTCGCGGATGGCGCGGTAGATGAGCGACTGGATGTGGCTGCGGGCGCTGATGCGGCCGAAGTTCGGGTTGTTGCGCGTGGGAGTCACACGGTTGCTCAGGAAGATGTAGAACATGTCGTTCTTGGGGTCCACCCAGAAGCAGGTGCCCGTGAAGCCGGTGTGGCCGATGGTCTCGGGCGTCGCTTCGGCACAGGTGTTGCTGGCCTCGGGGTCACCGACGACGGGTTTGTCAAAGCCCAGGCCGCGATGGCTGTTGGGGCTCTTCTGCGTCAGGAAGGTCTCGACAGTCGACGGCTTCAACAGGCGCACACCGCCATAGGTGCCTCCGTTCAGCCACATCTGGAACAGTTTGGCCAGGTCGTTGGCGTTGCTGAAGAGTCCCGCATTACCCTGCACGCCTCCCGAGAATGCCGCGAGTTCATCGTGGACATAGCCGTGGATGTGCTGCCGGCGCAGGTAGGTGTCCACCTCTGTATAGGCGATTTCGTCGGGCGAGAACTTGCTCAGCGGCCTGTACATCGTGTGATAGGCGCCCAGGGGGGCGAAGATGTAGTTGTTCACGTAGTAGTTGAGCGGCGAGTGGGTCATGCGCTGCACGGCGTCGGCCAGCAACGAGAAGTTGCAGCAACTGTACAGGTATTTCTTCTTGCCCAGTTTGGCGTGGTACATGCGGTTCATGATGGTGTCATAGGTTGCGCGTCCGCCCCAGATGCCGTCGGCAATGGCGATGTTGAACTTGTTGGTTTTGACGGTCGACAGGATGTCGGTGCGCAACTTGGCGTCCTTGTGGCCGTAGGCGCCGTTCATGATCTTGATGGGGTGGTTGGCATCCTCGGAATTGGCGATGAGGACACCATTGTAGGTTTTGGGGTCCATCATCAGGTACCACATGTTGAGGGATGCCGGCATGCCGGTCTCGTGGTAGAGCAGGTCGCGGAAGGTGATGTCTTCCTTGTCGCCGCCGCGCAGGCCGGGGATGTATTGGCTGGCCTTGTCATCAAGGCGGAACTTGCCATCGTCAAAGGCTTTCATCACGGCGCTGATGGTGCCGGTGGCCTTGGATACCGAGGCGAGGCCATACAGCGTGTTGTCGTCCACCTTGTTGGGGTTGCCGTAGTCGATGGCGCCAAAGGCTCCTTTATAGACCACCTTGCCGTGGCGTGCCACAATCACCTGGCAGCCGGGGAAAGCGTGCTGTTGCACGCCCAGGCGGCACACCGAGTCGATTTGTGCCGTCAGGCGGTTGTCCAGACCGACCTCTGACGGGATGGTGTAACCCAGACGGGTGGCAGGGTAGTGGATGCCGTGGCCGGCGTCAAAGCGCGTCTTCTTGCCGTTGAAGGCAAGGGAAACAGGCAGGTTGCCGCCTGCCGCGTTGCCGCCGAAGATGGTCTGTGCGGCATAGTCCTCGGCTACCTCCGAGTTCTCGTAGGTGAGGACCACGGCCTTGACGTGCTTGTTGGTGATGGCGCTGCCAAATTTCTTGATGTCATAGGGCTTGCTGGTAATCACCACGATGAGGTTCTTACATTTCTTGGCTACGGTGTTGAGCGCGTTGATGTTGGTATCGTCGTCGCTGCCCATCTCCACGATGATGGTGTTGAAGTGACCGTCATGCAACTGATCGGCCAGGACACTGGCAGAGCCGGCTTTGCTCAAGTCAAATTTTGTAACCTGGGCATAGTCGGCACAGCGCCTTGTGAACAGGGATGACGTGCCCTGCTCGTTGCCGATGGTGGCGACAGCGATGCGGCGGCTCTGCAGGTTGTGGATGGGCAGGATGTTGTCGTTATTTTTGATGACGGTGATGCTGCCGGCGGTGAGCTGGCGCTTGAGCGCCGTGGCACGCTGGGAGTTGACCTCACTGGCCAGGTTGTTCATGCTCACGCGCTGGGGAGTGGTGAGGCCCAGGGCATACTTGTATCTCAGGATCTTCTTGCAGCGCTCCTCGATGAGGCTCTGGCTGAGGGTGCCGTCGGCGACAGCGGCCTTGATGGCCGAGATCTCGCTGCCCACGTGTTCGGGCATGAGCAACACGTCGTTGCCGGCCAGCAGGGCGTTGACACAGGGCGAGCCCTTGAGCATCTGGGTGGCGCCTTTCATGCCGAGGCCGTCGGTGAAGATGAGGCCGTCGAAGTTGAGCTGATCACGCAGCAACTCGTTCACGCAGTCGGGCGACAGGCTGGTGGGGGCCTTGCCGCCATCGATGGCGGGCACCAGCAGGTGGGCGGTGAGGATACCGCTCAAACCAGCGTCGATAAAGCGGCGGAAGGGCACCAGTTCACAGGTGTTGAGCTCCTGCATCTTCTTTTTGATGACGGGCAAGGTCTTGTGCGAGTCCTCGCTCGAGTTGCCATGGCCGGGGAAGTGCTTGCCGACAGCCATCACGCCGCCGTCTTCCAGACCGCGGGCAAAGGCGATGGCGTGGCGGGCCACCAGTTCGGGGCTCTCGCCGAAGGAGCGGTCGCCGATGACAGGATTCAGCGGGTTGTCGTTCACGTCGAGCACCGGGGCCAGGTTCACCTGGATGCCCATGCGGCGGCACTGGCGGGCCACCTCCCTGCCGAATTCATAAAGCAGCATGTCGTCGTCGATGGCTCCCAGGATGAGGTTGCGCTGGAAATTGGGCACGTCCTTGAGGCGCATGCCCAGTCCCCACTCGCCGTCGATGGTGATCATCAGCGGGACGTTGGTCAGCGATTGAGCCAGATTGGTGATTGCGGCCTGCTCGGCAATGGTGCTTTTCTCATAGATGAGTCCGCCCACCATGTTCTGGGTGACATACTGACGCACCAGGTTGCGTGTCGCCTCGTTGTCCGTCGGGAACACGGCGGCGACGATGAGCTGGCCGATGCGGGCATCGGGCGACAGGCTGTTGTACACGCTGTCCACCCAACGGTTCATCGCGGTTTCATCCACACCGTTGAACAGGTTGGGCGTCCTGGCCGCAGTGTTGCGTGCTGTGGCATTGAGCGCGCACAGCACGACAACGGCAAACAATAATATATGTTTGAATTTGGTCATATTCTTTTTTCTTTAACTTTGGTTGTTGAGGTCGTGTAGGGTCTTTAGGGTCCTTAAGGACTTTAAGGTCATTAAGGTTCTTAGGGATTTGAAGTTCTCTTGACGCTTAATTCTTCTTGATTCTCACCTCGTCCTTGGCGTCGATTTTCTTGCCGGCGGCGTCGAGATTCTTGACGTAGTTGAGGATGTGGTTGCCGTACTTCTGGTCGTCGACAAACAGGGTCTTGCAACGCGTCATGGGAGTCATGTAGTCGCCTCCGTTGGCCAGATAGTCGATGGTAGCAACGATGTAGGTCTTCTTGGGGTCGATTTTCTTGCCCTTGACGGTGGCCTTGACAACCTCGCCCTTGCTGTTGTAGGTGGCCTTCAACTCCTTGCTGACGGCATCACCGCCGCGGCCACACATGACCTTGATGCTCTCCAGCAACTCGCTGCCGGGCATCTCCAGCACGACGTAGCGGTTCTCAAAGGGGAACATCGCACCAATGGTGCCCTCGGTCACGATGCCTTCGGGCATGTCGGTGCGGATACCGCCCTTGTTCATGATGGCGCAGTCGATGTTCTTGATGCCTGAGACTTCCTTGATGATATCCATCGTAGCGTCGCTCACCCAGTTCTGGGCGGCATTGCTCGAGTTCCTCATGAAGCGTGCGCTGGTGCACACGGGGTTGTTCATGATGCTGTCCACACCATGGCGGTAGTTGTCGAGCCAGGCATCCATGGCGGTGTAGCGGCTGGCCGCTTCGTCCCAAGTGGCATCGACGGGAATGTGGTTATACACGACGTCGCCCGTCTCCAGGTCCAGGTCATAGGTGGCGACCACCTTGCCGCTCTTGCCGTTCTGGCCGATGGGAATCATCTTGCCGTCGGCATTGGCGACACGGTCCATGCCGCTGCCGGGCGTGATGGTGGTGTGGGAGTGGGAACTGATGACCATGTCGATGTAGTGGCTGTGGTCGATGATAAGCGAGTCGTTAGGCTCACTCGGCTCATAACTGCTGTAGCCGATGTGTGACACCATGATGGCGTAATCCACCTTCTGCACCTCTTTCAGGTACTTGGCCGTCGCGTCGGCCACATCGGGGGCGTAGAGGTAACGCAGATGCTCGCAGTTGCTGGCCGAAATCAGTCCCTCGGGATTGACGTTGATGCCGAAGAAGGCCACACGCTTGTCGCCCACCGCCTTGACCCAGTAAGGATGGAACAGGCCGTCGAGCGGTGTCTGGCTGAAGTCGTAGTTGGAACTGATTTTCACAGCATCGACGTTGCGGTAGTGCTCGGCAAGCTCCTCCATGTCGTTGTCAAACTCATGGTTACCCAGGATGATCGCGTCATAGCCCAGCGTGTCCATTAGCGCAAATTCCACATCACCCCTGTAGAGGGAGTAGAACAATGTGCCCTGAACCGCATCGCCGGCATGGATGAGCACCGTGTTGGGGTTGTCGGCGCGCAACCGGTCGTAGATGGCGCGACGCCGTGCTACGCCACCCTTGCCGTCGCTGGCAGGGTCAATCTGGCTGTGGGTGTCATTAACAGCGATAATCATCAGGTGCTCGGCATGCAGGGCCGGCAGCACCATCATTGTGCACAGGCACATCAACAGGAAAGTGCGAATTTTTGCCATAATCTTATCATCATTTAGTGTTATTTTCAACCTACAAAGATAATATAAATATTGGTTTTGGGGACTACGATTTTCATGATTTTAACAAATGGCATTCAAACGTGTGAAACGGGCTCTGAAAGTGCTCTGATTGTCAGCGCCTTGTTGGCTGTTATCATTAAAACAAAGCGGGACAGCCCCACTGGCTGCCCCGCATCGGTATATCAAGAAATTAAATTCCTAAAGCCTATTGATTAAGGATTTGGCTGATGAGTTGGGTGATGTCGCTGATGCTGAACTGACCATCACCGTTCACGTCGGCGCCTGCGGGAGGCGTGCCGCCATTAGCCAGGATACTGACGAGCATGGTGGCATCGCTGATGTTGACGATACCGTCACCGTTAGCGTCACCAGGAACGGAAATCGGCAGGATTGCCTTGAAACTCAACCAATAAGACGTGTTCTTGTAGGTGTTGACCGACGATGCCGGAACATACAATGTCGCAACGCTGTAGCAATTGAATGATGAGTAAACAATGGCAGGGGGCGAGACGGCATAGCAGACCACGGTAGAGATTGAGGGACTGTAGTTGAATGCGCCTGCGCCAATGGAAATGACGCCGGATCCAATGGTCAGATTCCTCAAGCCGGTGCATGTGCTGAAGGCGCTCTTACCGATGGTTCTCACCGAATTAGGGATGACCACGGCTGACAGACCTCGGCATTCATAGAAGGCATATTCTCCGATAGTCTCTATCGTGGAGGGCAGGGAGATGGCGGTCAATCCTGGGCAGTTAGACATAGCATAGTCCCTGATGGCAGTGACGTTATACGTCTTGTTGTTATGGACCACATTGCCGGGGATACTAACATTGCCGGTATAACCGTTGTAGTACTCCTTGCTGCGATATGAGACGGCTACCGTGTTGGTGCCAGTGATCTTGTAATAGATGCCGTTACTGATAAAGTCGTAAGGCGAGTCAACAGTCACTGTGCAGGTGGCACTCTTGCCGTTGGCAGTCCTCACAGTGATATAGGCCGTTCCGGGACCGTAGGCGGTCACCAGTCCTGCCTGTGTCACTCCGGCAACGTTGACATTGCTGGTGCTCCAGGTGAATGTGGTCTGCGCGTCTGACGGGGTGACTGTCGGTGTTAAAGTGGCGGTTTCACCCACATTCAGACTCAGTGACGACGGGATGCTCACACTCTGAGGCTGCTTGGCATTGACGGTGATATAGAAATCGTAGGCGCCAATTGCTTGATAGCCATTGAGGTAGTAATAATAGTCACATCTTACGATGACAGGAGAGGAAAAGGCCTTGATGGCTTTTACCGTAACCGAATACATGGTGTGGGACGTGACTTGCACATATTGGATGCTGGTCGAGTAAAAATTCACTGAGGTCAAAGACTTAGACGTCACCGATGTCGGCAGATACAGCGTCTTGGTCTCGCCGACTGTCATCGTTACGTTTTCAGAACTTGCGCAGTAACCTCGCAAAGCGACCATCACCATGATGATGGACAGCAGGCACGAAAGCCTGCTCTCGATTATTTTCATTATTTGCCGTTTCCTTATTTTGTCGTTTTAGTTTTGGTTGTTGCCTTTTTTGCCGGAGCCTTCTTGGCTTCAGCCTTCTTGGGTTCAGCCTTCTTGGCTGTCGGCTTCTTGGCTGGAGCCTTTTTTGCTGCAGGCTTTTTTGCTGCCGGTTTCTTCTCGGGGGCAGGTTTCTTCTCGGGTTCGGGTTCGGGCTTTGCCTCTTCAACAGGCGCGGGCGCGGGCTCGTCGATGGGGAAGTCGCCGGTGGTGTCCTGGACGATGTTGTTGCGCATCATCTCCACCTCGCGGTGCAGTTTCTGGATTTCCTGTTCCTGGTTGCGGATGGTCAACAGCAGCGAGTTCAGCTCCTCGTTGTCGATGCTGGCAGGGTACTGCTCCTCGACGCGTGTCATGAAGTCGCTCAGCACGTTCATGTAGTTGGTGAACGCGGTGTAGGGCGAGTCATAGGGGCTGTAGTGCGAGTGCACTGAGCCGTCGTCGTTGTGCTTGGTCGACATGTAGAAGAAGTGGTCACTGGCCTGCAGATAGTTCCAGTCGAGTTTGATGCGGCGGTCGGTGCACAGGCGCACGCGCTCACCGATCGAGTACAGCTTCTTGACGGCCTCCTGTTGCAGCGTGTTGCCCAGCCAAGCGCTGGTGTCGCGGGCCTCGTCGGTCCAGGACATGGGGTAGGGCACGGCGAGCTCGGCCACGGGTTTGAACTTGGAAACCACCTCGCTCGGGGTCCAGAACTGGATGTCATGCTCGGCGGCAAAGCGGGGCAAGGCCTTCATGAACTCAAAGATGCCGCTCTCGCGCGGTTGCAGTTCGCCGAAGGCGTCGTAGTTCATGAACAGGTTCACCAGTTGCTCCTCTTGGGGCAGTTCGTTGATCCAGTTGATGTACTTGTCGGCCGTCAGGGGATAGGAGGCCCACTCGGGATTGCTGAAGCGGAACGAGATATCGTCGCTGAGTTTGCCGTTCTTCAACATCAGTTTGAGTTTGGGAGCCGATGCCGAACTGTAGAGGAAGTTGGGCGAGCGCCAGCCCAGGACGTGCTTGGCGTCGGCGGTGATGGCGGCCTTGAAGCCCATGGCATAGACCATCGAGGCGATGTCATCGTCGTAGATTAACTCGGTGTTGCGGAACACCTTGGGACGCTGGCCGAAAAGTTGGAAAATCTTCTCGTCGTGGGCCTTGACCTGGGCCACGAACTCGTCGGGGTCATAGAGTGACGACAAACTGTGGGCATAGGTCTCGCTCAGGAACTCGACGCAGCCGGTGGCGGCCAGTTCCTTCATCGAGTCGATGAACTCGGGCACATACTGCTCCAACTGCTCCAGGGCGGTGCCGCTGATGGAGAAGGCCACCTTGAACTTCTTGCCGTGTTCGCGAATCATGTCGAGCAGCATCTCGTTGGCGGGCAGGTAGGACCGCTGCGCGATGCGCGTGATGATGTCATCGTCGGCAAAGTCATCATAATAGTAGTGGTCGTTGCCGATGTCAAAGAAACGGTAGTGTTTCAGGCGGAACGGCTGATGAATCTGGAAATAAAAACAAATCGCTTTCATATCTCTATTGTCGTTTTATTGTTTGTTTTCTATTTTATTAATTTGGTTCTAGAAGTTCTAGAAGTTCTAGATTGCCTAGATACTCTAGATGTTCTAGGAATCGGCTAACGGTTGATGAGGTTGCGGTAGATGTTGATGACCTTGGCGCCGGCTTTGTCCCAGGTGATCTGGTTCACCTCGGCGAGGCCTTGCTCACGCAACTCGTTGAACATCGCGGGATACTTGATGATGCTGTAGATGGCGTCGGCCATGGCGTTGGTGTCCCAATAGTCGATCTTGATGACGTTGTCCAGAATCTCGGCACAGCCGCTCTGCTTGCTGATGATGGAGGGCACGCCCATCTGCATCGCCTCGAGGGGCGAGATGCCGAACGGCTCGCTCACCGACGGCATGATGTACACGTCGCTGGCTGCCAGCATCTCATACACCTGCTTGCCCTTGAGGAAGCCGGTGAAGTGGAAACGGTCGGCAATGTCGCGCTTGGCGGCGAGGCGTATCATCTTGTCCATCATGTCGCCGCTGCCGGCCATGACGAACTGGGCATCGTTGACCTTGTGAAGCACCTGTGCAGCGGCCTCGACGAAGTACTCGGGACCCTTCTGCATGGTGATGCGGCCAAGGAAGGTGATGACCTTGTTTGTCTTTCCGGGAGGCGCCTCCATCTTGAGCAGTTCCTCGCTCAGGGGTTCCACGGCGTTGTGGACGGTGGTCACCTTGTCGGGGCTGATGCCGTATTTCTCGATGACGGTGCGGCGCGTGAGGTTGCTCACTGTGATGATGTGGTCGGCGTTGTTCATGCCGTCCTTCTCGATGCTGAACACCGTGGGGTTGACGTTGCCGCGCGAGCGGTCAAAGTCGGTGGCATGCACGTGGATCACCAGGGGCTTGCCCGTCACCTGCTTGGCGTGGATGCCGGCGGGGTAGGTGAGCCAGTCATGGCTGTGGATGACATCACAGTCCACGGTGCGTGCGATGACGCCTGCCACGATGCTGTAGTTGTTAATCTCTTCCAACAGGTTCTCGGGATAACGGCCCGAGAACTCGATGCAGCCCAGGTCGTTGGTGCTCATGTAGTTGAAGTCGCTGTAGATGTGGTTGCGCAGGTCGAAATACAACTGCGGATCCATCACATTGCCGATGCGGCTCTGCACATAGTCCATGTTCACGTCGCGCCATGCCACGGGAGTGCAGTTGGCGCCGATGATGTTGGCAAAATCCTTGGGCTCGTCACCCCAGGGCTTGGGGATGACAAAGGTGATGTCCATGTCACCGTTCTGCCACATGCCCTTGGTGAGTCCGTAACTCGCTGTTCCCAATCCTCCCAGGATGTGGGGAGGAAATTCCCAGCCGAACATTAATGCTTTCATATCTTATCCCTCCTCTGTTTTATTTGTCGATGATGTGCAGGTTCTTGAAGGTGCGCAACACGCGCAGGATGCCGCCCACGTTGGGGGCGAAACTCACGGCGCCACGGCCGATGAAGGGCGGGTTGCCGTCATACAGTTCGCTCAAAGAGCCGATGCAGCCTTCCTTCATCTCGTCCTCAAAGCCGATCATCATGCGCTCGATGAACGAGATGCTGTTCAGGCCGAACACGCGGATGTAGGCCTTGCTGTAGAAGTCCATCAGCCAGGGACGGGCGCTGCCGGCATAGTAGGCAGTCTGGCGTTCCTCGGGGGTGCCCAGGTACCAGGGGATGTAGCCGTAGCTGTTGGGGCTCAGGGTGCGTAATCCCTTGGGGGTGAGCAGCTCGCGTGTCGCAATATCCAGCACGCGCTTGCGCTGGCGGCGGTCCAGAGGACTGTAGTCGGCTGCGGCGGCGATGACCATGTTGGGGCGTACGCTCAGGTCGGTGTAACTGCCGTTCACGTAGTCATACAGATAGCCGTAGTCGGTCATGAATGTCTCGATGAAGGCGGGTTTGCACTTCTCGGCAATTTGGGTGCAGCGCTCCACAAATTCCTCGTCCTCGTATCGGCCGGGGAACAACTCGTCGGTGGCAAAGCGCAGGGCATTGTACCACAAGGCGTTGAACTCGACGAGGTAACCCGTGCGCGGAATGAGCGGCGTGCCGTCGGGGTGGGTGCTGTTCATCCACGAGACGGGACGCTGGGTGCCGTCGGTGGCAATCAGGCCATTGGGGTCGAGTTTGAGGTTGGGATGGCGGCCGTCGGCAATGAAGTTGATGAGGTCCTTGACCAGTTTGCCGTAACGCTCGCGTGCGGCGTCGGCATTCAGGTCGTGGGCATAGCGCTGGACGGCCCAGATGGCCCATAGGGGCACGTCGGGCAGGTCGATGCCGACGAGGTGCTTATCGAGGGTGCCGTCGCGCATCCAGTCGTTGAGGGCGCGCATGGCGGTATCCATGATCAACTCGAAGTCCTGGCGGTGGTGAACCGACAGGGTGCAGCCCGGCAAAGCGATGAACTCGTCGCGGGCACGAATCTTGAACCAGGGATAGCCGGCCAGCAGGTAGTGGCCCTCGGCGTTGGTGATATAGAACTGCTTGGCACTGTTCTTCAGGCAGTTATAGAAGCTTGTGCGCGGTGTGCGCGGCTTGATTTCGTCCTCATACATCTTGGTCAGCGTTCTGGTGTTGACCTCCTCGACGCCAGCCGAGAAGATGAGCGGCTCGCCCTTCTTGATCTCGACCTCGAAGTAGCCGGGCACATACAGGTCCTCGCTATAGGGGATACCGCGTTCCTGGTCCTTGATGTACTCGATGTTCTTGTACCAGTGAGGATCGAACACGAAGCGAGGCTTGTGGTTCATCTGCATGTACAGAGTGGGATAACCGTTATACATGCAGGTGGCGATGCCGTTGGACACTTCCTGGTAGTCGCGGCTGGCGACAGCGTTCTCGACACACAGGTCGTTGGCGTTGCGGAAGGCCAGGAAGGGCCTGAACTGCAGCGTCGTGGCCGAGTGGGCATCCACCAGGGTGTAGCGGATGAGGATGCGGTTCTCGTGAGTGATGAAGATTTTCTCTTTCTTGAGAATCACACCACCCACGCGATAGGTCGTCGTGGGCACTCGCTCGCAGCCATACTCACGGATGTACTTGTGACCGTTGGGGTTGTAGGTGTCGCCTTTGTAGCGGTGCAGACCCAAGTTGAACGGTGCACCGTGCTGGATGACGGTTTCGTCGAGCGACGAGAGCAACACGTGATTGTTGTCGTCGAGCTCAGGCACTGGGATGACCAACAGGCCGTGCTGCTTGCGGGTGTTACAGCCAACGATGGTGGTGCAGTGATAGGCACCGGACTGGTTGGTTCTCAACATCTCCTTGGGCAGCGATTGCTCGAGGTTGATCATCAGGTTTTTATCAAATTTCAGATAACTCATAGGTTTATTTTGGTTATAGGTTGTTTGTTTTTCGGGATTTATGTTTTGGAGTTACACGTAGTTTGGCAAGGCTGGCGGAACGAGTATCTTGATGCCGTTGGCCACGTTCTTGAAGTCCAGTCTCGCAGGCATCATGACAGGGTCGCCGTCGATGTGGATGATGTCGTCGCGCCGGCGCTCGATGATGACACGCTTGCCACGGTAGATGCTCACGTGGTTGTCGTGATTGAGTTGGCGCAGGAACAGGCGGGCACCGATCAAGGGACTGTCGACGATGCTGAACGGGTGCATCACCGTCACGTCAATCAAGCCGTCCTGCATGGTGGCGCGAGGGGCGATGTAGGCATTGTTGCCATATTGTGCCGCGTTGCAGCAGGCGATGACAAAGGCCTTCTCCCTCAACTTGGCGCCGTCGATGTCGATGAGGTACTCTTGAGGCTTGTACTTGATGTACTCGCTCAGGGCGGTCTTGATGTAGGTGATGAAACCGCGTGTGCCCTCGTTGGAGAACTTGTAACTCACGGTGGCGTCGAAGCCCATGCCGCAGGTGCAGAAGAAGGGTCTGCCGTTCACCGTGCAGTAGTCAAAACTGCCCACCACGCCGTCGTTGAGCACTTGCAGGGCGCGGCTGGCGTTCATGGAGATGCGCAGATGACGTGCCAGGCCGTTGCCCGAGCCGCTCGGCACGATGGCCATGGCGGTGTCGGTGCCGCACAGGGCGCTGCCCACCTCGTTGACCGTGCCGTCGCCGCCGATGGCGACCACCACGTCGATGCCGTCGTTCACGGCCTGGAAAGCGATTTCGCGTGCGTGTCCGGCATACTCGCTCATGATGATGCTCACGTCATTCTTTTCCAGATCCACTATGTTGTCGATGGCGCGTGGTATCTTGTCCTTGTTGCCGGTTCCCGACACAGGATTGATGATGGCGAGTATGTGCCTGCGTTTTTCCATTTTCACTCACAAAGATACAACTTTTTGATGAATATTTTTTGAAGAATGACGTTTTTATCATATTTTTGTAAAAAAATTATTAACAAGTTTCATTTCACCTTACAGAAATCAATGAGAAGGGTTAGTATCAACCTCTTGATGAATGTGATTTTGCTGCTTGCCGGCATTATCCTCATCATCTTTCATGGTGTGCCCAATATCATGTTGTGGGGCGCACGCGTCATGGGCGCCATGTTTCTCTTGCCCGCGGTCATTTACCTGATAATGGTCGCCGCGCGGCATGCCGATACACGCACCAGTGCCGACTATATGGGCGTGTTGCCGGCCGTTGGCGGACTGTGCTTCGGCCTGGTGATGATCATCAAGGCCCACCTGTTTGATGAAATCCTGCAGATGCTCATGGGCATGCTGCTCATCGTGCTGGGGCTGTTCCATGTCATCTATTTGTTGCTGTCACGCAAGAGCTTGAAAATCAGTGGCTGGTATCACTTCTGCCCCTTGCTTGTGATCTTGTGCGGAATCTTGTCGCTTGCCCTGCCTGCCCTGCGCGGCAGCGTGTCGACGGTGGTGCTCATTGCGGGAGTCTGCCTGCTGCTTTTCAACTTCACCAGCCTGCAGGAGTATCTGGCCGAGCGCCGCATCAGGCGTGCTGTCGCTCAGCCTGGCCAGCCGGCAGCTCCTCAACCCGTCGTCGAGGACGACACCATCAATGTTGAATAATGGGCACTATATCAGAAAAATATCAGCGCTTTCGCCAGTGGCAGCAGCAGCCCATCGAGTATCATGACACGCATGATTACCACGGCTGTTGCAACTGCGGTGCCGAGAGCGAGAACAATTACTGCCCCCGTTGCGGGCAGAAGGCCGTATATGGCCCCATCACCTGGCATAGCGTGTGGCAGGGAGTGATGGATGTGTGGGGCGTGGGCACTCGCTCGTTGCCCTACACGTTGTGGCAACTGCTGTGGCGGCCGGGATACCTGATAAGAGACTATATCAGTGGCAAGCGTCAGGTGAGTTTCCCGCCGGTCAAGATGCTGGTCGTTGTGGCGGTGGCTTTCTTCTTTGTCGGGAATTGGTTCTTTCCCGAATTTTGGGGGGAATTTCAGGAGACTGGGGATGATGTGAGTACCGAGACTGGCGTGACCTATTACATGGAGACATTTGGGATCTGGCTTTCACAACACTACGAGTGGGCATTCTTGGTTGGCCTCTCTTTCTTGATTATTCCCACTTGGTTTGTGTTCCGATTTGCCCCTCGATATCCGCGTCACACGCTTCCTCAAGGCTTTTTCATCCAGGTGTTCATGACAAACCAGTTCCTGCTGTGGCTTTTTATCGGCTCGGTGGTGTTGAGGTTATTGCAAATCACCGATGTTGATGTTCCGGTGATGGTGATTTCTATCATGTCATTAGTGCTGCTGATCGACTATCATCAATTGTTCGGTTATGGCTGGTGGGGCACAGCGTGGCGCATCGTTGTAGCGGTGGTGATGATATCCTTCCTCCTGTATGTCATCGCATTGCCCTTGGCTCTTGTCGACAGGGCCATCACGGGTGAGGAAGTTAATTGGGTTAATGTAGTGCTCAGGACCATCGGTATTACTGGCTTGGGGGCAGTGCTCTTGGTCGCAGTTCATGTCATCAACCGCAAGTTGTGGAAACAGCTCGTCAAGACTAAAAGGCAGTTGGTCGTCTTGATTGTGGTCCTGATAGCGGTAGCCATCGCACTGGATGCTTGTTTTGGCTTTAAGGCGCTCTCCTCGATGATGCGTTATTTTAAAAGCTTAATAGGGTTGATGGCTATTGAATAGAGAAAGTGTCAGACGGAAAAATAACAACGACGCACCTCTCGATAGGAAAGGTGCGTCGCTGTGTCTTGCACTGCCTGTCGTGTGCGCACACGGCAGGGTGTTGATGTCTTGTCGTCTTATTTCTTCTTGCGGTTGCCGTAGCGCTGCATGAACTTGTCCACGCGACCTGCGGTGTCGACGAGCTTCTGCTTACCGGTGAAGAACGGGTGCGAGGTGTTGGTAATCTCGAGCTTTACCAAGGGATAGGTCTTGCCGTCAATCTCAATGGTCTCCTTGGTGTTCACCGTGCTGCGGGTGATGAAGACCTCCTCGTTAGACATGTCCTTGAAAGCAACCTCGCGATAGTTGCTGGGATGGATATCCTTCTTCATTGTTTCGATATATCTTTAAATGTTAAACTTACAATATTTTGGCGGTGGTAAACGCCTATTTTTTGTAATGGCGTGCAAAGGTACAACGTTTTTCTGAACTGGAAAAACTTTTTCCTTGTTTTTTCATTTTTTTGAACAAAAAAAGAGCCTGATTTTGCTCCTTTTATGAAAAATGTGTAACTTTGCAGGTCATTTTGTTTTTTGCACGAAAGAAAAAGAATAAATATATGTTTGGCAAACTATTCAAGCGCAATAAAGAGCAGGTTAAGCTATTCTATAATACTGATATCCATTGCCATATCCTCCCCGGTGTGGATCATGGCTCGCAATCCCTCGAGCAGTCGCTGGAGATGTTGCGTGCCGAGCAGGAGATGGGCATCAATCGTGTCATCCTCACCTCGCATGTGACGGCGGTCACCTTCGAGAACACGCGAGAGAAGCTGATGGATGCCTTCCTGAAGTTCAAGCAGGCCGTGGACGATGAGGGCCTGGATATCGAGCTGATGCTTAGCGCTGAGTATCGCATGGATGAATTCTTTGACAAGCAATATGCCGCCGACCAGTTGTTGCCCATGCCGGGCAGCCACATCCTGCTCGAGAACTCGTTCCAGCAGGAACTGATGAACCTCGACGAACTGCTGTTTGACTTGCAGGTCAAGGGCTACAGGACCATTCTGGCTCATCCCGAACGCTATTCCTACTATTCACGCCGCCGCAAGCGCTACGAGCAGTTGCACAACGCCGGAGCCCGTTTCCAGGTCAACATCCTGTCGTTCACGGGCTACTTCGGCGAGGAGGCGCGTGACAGCGCGCTGTGGTTTGCCCGCAATGGCATGATCGACTACCTGGGCAGCGATATGCACAACGTGAAGCATGCCCACATCATCATGGACTACCTCAACTCCAAGGAGTGGAGAAAGATGAGCAAGGAGCTTGAGTTGACCGTCAAGAATGACCAGATCGTTTAGGGCGGGGCATCACACATTAAAGGTATAAATGAATCGGAGTTCTCTGGGACAAACAGGGAACTCCGATTCATTTTGTGTATAACGGCCAGGTTCAGTCGCGCATGTCTTCGGGCAGGTCTTGCTGAATGATGTCGCGGCACTGGTGACTCACCTGGGCGATGTCGTTGCCGCCGGTGTGCTGGATGGGGGCGTGGAACGTGAGGGTGATGGTGCCCGGCGTCACGTTGAAGGTGCTGCGCGGCATCACCTTGTAACTACCGTCGATGGTGATGGGGACCACAGGCAGCCCGAATTCCAGCGCCAGCTTGAAGGCTCCGTTCTTGAAGGGGCCCATCTTGCCGGTGTCGGTGCGTCGTCCCTCGGGGAAGACGACAATCGACATGCCGCCGTGCAGTTTTTTCTTGGCGGCGGCCATGGTGTTGCGCAGGCCCTGTGTGCTGTGTGTGTCGACGAGGATGTGTCCAGCCATGCGGCACGCTGTGCCGATGATGGGGATGTTGGTGATGCCCTTGCGCATCATCCACTTGAAGTTGTGTCCCAGGAAACCGTAGATCGAGAAGATGTCATAGGCACCTTGATGATTGGCGACAAACACATAACTTGTCTCGTGGTCAACGTGCTCGCGTCCCACCACGCGCACGCGCACCAAATGCAGCCAGCACCACACCCTGGCCCACCACTTGGCGGGGAAATAGCCCCAGTAGTCCTGGTTGAACAGGCAACCGGCCATCGTGATGAGTGCAGTGATGATGCTGTAAACCAGCATGATGGGTGAAACGATACACCACTGATAGATGCGGTATAAATAAATCATTATGATGTTTTTTCCTTGGAAGTTAGACTAATCGGCTTAACGCCGGACAAGGGTGCGGCCACTACAATCCGCCCCAAGCTTCGTCGTGAATCCTGGGGCAGATGCAATGCCGCGGACGATTACTTGTCGTCGCTCTCTACCTCGGGCGAAATGAGTTTGTAACCCTTGCCGTGGATGTTGATGATCTCGATAGAGGGATCGTCCTTGAGTTTCTTGCGCAACTTGGTGATGTAAACGTCCATCGAGCGCGCGTTGAAGTAGTTGTCGTCGATCCAGATGGTCTTGAGGGCGAAGTTGCGCTCCAGAATCTCGTTCATGTGGGCGCACAGCAGGCTCAGCAGTTCGCTCTCCTTGGTGGTGAGGTTATCGCTGCGGTCGTCGGTGAAGAGCACTTGGCGCTGGGTGTCGAAGGTGAACTTACCGATCTTGTAGACGGTAACCTCCTTGCCCTTCTTGCCCTTGACGCGGCGCAGGATGGCCTCGATGCGCAGCACGAGTTCCTCCATCGAGAAGGGCTTGGTGATGTAGTCGTCGGCACCGATCTTGAAGCCCTCGAGGATGTCCTCCTTGAGCGCTTTGGCGGTCAGGAAAATGATGGGCACGTCGCTGTTGACGGCGCGGATTTCCTGTGCGAGTTGGTAGCCGTCCTTCTTGGGCATCATCACGTCGAGTAGGCAGATGTCATACTTGCCCTTGAGGAAAGCCTTGTAACCGGCTTCACCATCGGCAAACAGTTCGGCTTTGTAGCCCTTGTCCTCCAGGTACTCACGGGTGAGCGTTCCCAGATTCTCGTCATCTTCGCATAGCAGAATTCTCAGTTTGTCTTCCATAATTGTCGTTCTTTATTTGTATAATGGTAATGTGATAATGAATTTCGATCCTCGGTTGACCTCGCTCTCGGCGCTGATGCTGCCGCCGAACAGGTCAATCATCTTGTGCACATAGGCCAGACCCAGGCCGAAGCCTTTCACGTCGTGGCGGTTGCCGGTGGAGACTCGATAGAACTTCTCGAAGATTTTCTTCAGGTCCTCGCGTTTCATGCCGATGCCGTTGTCGGCAACGGTGATCTGGATGTGGTCCTCGTCGGGGTTGACGGTGGTCACCACCAGCTCGGGCGGAACGTCCTCTTGTCTGTATTTGACTGCATTGTCGAGCAGGTTGAAGATCACGTTGGTGAAGTGCATTCGGTCCACTTTGATGATGGGGTCCTCGGCGTCGAGGTTGGCTGTGATGTGGCCGCCGTATTTCTCTACCTTGAGTTTGAAGGTGTTGATGACGTTGTAGATGCTGGCGTTGGCGTCCTCTTCCTCAAGTCGCATCGTGGCGTTCTTGCGGTCGAACAGCGACAACTGCAGCACCTTCTCCACCTGGAAGCGCAGGCGCTTGGTCTCGTCGTTGATGACGCCCGAAACGTGCTTGAGCATCTCGGGGCTCTTGCGCACACTGTCGTCGTTAAGCATCTGTGCGGCAATTGAGATGGACGAGATGGGCGTCTTGAACTCGTGCGTCATGTTGTTGATGAAGTCGTTCTTGATCTCGCTCAACTTCTTCTGTTTGAAGGCCACCGAGATGGTGTACAGGAACACGCCGAGCAGCAGGAACGTGAAGGCCAGCGAGGGCACGAGGAACTTGACCGACGAGAAGATGTAGTCGCTCTTGTTGGGGAAGGTGACGCACAGGGTGTTCTGTTTGTTCTTCGGGTCGTTGGGGAACAGCAACAGGCTGTAGACATCTTGCTGCGACATGGGGGAGTAGCCCTCGGTCTTGTAGACCATGCCGGTGGTGCGGTTCACGATGGCGAACTCAAAGGGCAAGGTCAGGCCGTTGAACTCCAACTCGGAACGCAGATAGTTGGCCACGGTGGCGCTGTCGGCGCGTTCCTGGATGGGACGGTCGCTGGAGTGGTTCAGGATGGTGAGGATGACCTCGTTGAGCAGACTCTTCTGGTGCAGATAGTGTTCCTTGAGGGTCTCCTGCTTGAGTTGGTAACTGTCGTTCAGATCTTGCAGTGTGGGCAGATTGGCGGGACGCACCTTGGTGGCGGCGGGCTTGTCCGGGGTGAGGGTCGTGTCGATGGTAGCCTCGCGCCGGTCGTTGAAGCCGAAGCCGTTCTGGTTGATGCTGGGGTAGGCTTGTTCGGCCTCGGCAAGGTCCTTGTCGAGGAAGTATTTGGTCTCGTTCTGCTCCAGCATGGTGGACACGCTGTAGAGGCTGCGCTTCACAATCTCACTGAACTGGTTGTTGCGCATGGCAACCATTTTTTCCAGATACATGATTTGCATGGCGAGCAGTCCCAGCAGGGCTATCGCCATCACAACCGTCAATATCCATATCGTTGATCTCTTCATGAGAGTTTCGTTGTCTTTTATTTAAACCTTGGTTTTAACAATCAACGGCAAAATTAACACTTTATTGTGAAAAAACAAAATTTCCTTTCACTTTTTGCTGAAAAAATTAACGCGAAATGTTAAAAGTACCACTTGTTGCTCCAATTTGACCATTTGGGGCTGATGGGGCTTATTTGACCGATTAGACTCATTCGGCCCAATCCTTGACAGGGGTAACAAAAAGGAATGATATAGGAGTTGACCCAGAAAGTTTTTTTAATGCGAATTAGGCTGATGAGACGAATTTCACGAAAGAATAAAAATCTATTCGCAAAAATTTGATGAATTTGTGTAATTGGCTTCGCCGAGCAAAAGGCTCGAATTAGCCCCGCAGGGTTTTGGGCTAACATCTATATCATTGCCTAACAAAAAACAATGGGCGTCCCACGTAGGGCGCCCATTGTTATATAATGTGTGGAACGTGGAATTAATCCTCGTCCTGCTTGCTCTCCTCGTACTCCTTGAGCAACTGAGCCTGCACGTCGGCGGGCACGAGTTCGTAACTCGAGAACTTCATGCTGAACGAAGCGCGGCCACCCGAGATGGAACTCAGGGAGGTGCTGTAACTCGACATCTCCTTCAAAGGGATGCGTGCCTTAACGCGCTCCAGACCGTTGGCGCTCGACATGTCCATCATGATGCCGCGGCGGCCCTGCAGGTCGCTCTGTACACCACCCATGCAGTCGGCGGGCAACAGGATCTCGACGTCATAGACGGGCTCGAGCACCTTGGGGTTAGCATCGCGGAATGCGGTGGAGAAGGCATTACGTGCTGCCAGACGGAACGAGATTTCGTTACTGTCTACCGGGTGCATCTTACCATCGTAGATGCAGACGCGCACGTCACGAGCGTAACTACCGGTCAACGGGCCCTGCTCCATGCGGTCCATGATACCCTTGACGATGGCGGGGATGAAGCGTGCATCGATGGCACCACCGACGATACAGTTGTAGACAACCAGCATACCGCCCCATTCCATGGGGATTTCCTGCTTGTCCTTGATGTTCATCTTGTACTCCTGGTTGCCGAACTTGTAGGTGTCAGGCTCGGGCATACCCTCGCGGTAGGGCTCCACGATCAGGTGAACCTCACCGAACTGACCTGAACCACCGGACTGCTTCTTGTGACGATAGTCGGCACGAGCGGCCTTGGTAATGGTCTCGCGGTAGGGGATGCGGGGCTCCTGATACTCGATCTGGATCTTGTCGTTGTTCTCGATGTTCCACTTGAGGGTGCGCAGGTGGAATTCGCCCTGACCCGAAACGATGGTCTGGCGCAAC
>JAZQJW010000039.1:0-119186 GCA_045541835.1 Sodaliphilus sp.
AGCAGGGCGTAATTGTCGCTGATGAAGACGTCCTGGTTATAGATCTTGCTGCCATTGAGCACGAAGGACTGACTACTTGTACTATAGGTTGCGTCTGGGGGTGAAAGGATGGCCGTGTTGTCATTGAAACGGCACGACAGAATTTGGCGGGCTACGGGGTAACTGCTATTGTAGGAAGCCTTGAGAGTGACGTTGCTGCCGGCAGAGAAGTAGACATAAGATAGGCCTAACAAGGCACTCTGGGCACCCGTGACGGTGGCAGTGACGTTAGAGAATTTAATACAGTCGACAGTTGCTAAGTCAGTCATGGAGGAGTTCCACTCCCCATGTCCCGCGATGGCTCCATCCTTATCGCCTGTGATGTTGAATGTGCCGGGACCCTTGATACACAGCGTGGTGAAGTCGCGCACATAGATGGCGCCGTCCCCGGTGCTTTTCAAGTTGACGGTCGAGCCACTGGTAGCCACTAATTGGCATTCGATGGGATTTGACGCACTCCAACCGCCGCACTGCATGCGGATGACGCGGGCCTTAGAGGTGAGGTTGCAGGTGCCGACGAACTTCACGGTCAGGCCCTGCTGGCTCCTGTTGTGGATACAGTAGTCGTTGCTACCGGTGCGTGTGATGGTGACGTTGGTGAGCGTCAGCGTGTTGGTCGACTTGGTGTAGGTGACCGTGCCGCTCTTGATGTCACCGCCGGTGATGGTGGCATCAGCGTTACACTTGACATCGACGCCGGCCACATTGAGGGGATCGGCAGCGGCTGCCGATAGGGTGACCATCAGCATCGTCAGTAAAAACAGAGTAATTCTTTTCATAACAGTACTGGTTTAGATAGGTGCCTCCTGGCGTCCCCCGAATTCGGCGTTTAACACTATGGGGAAATGAAAGCGTGGGGACTTCGTTTGCCTGTCCACTCATCAGGGAAGCATCACTAAACATCCTTTTGCCGAAAACAGTCATTCCCCCTCACACCCGGCCTTTTGGTCTGGCCTTCTCCCTTGGGGTCAGGGGAAGGAAAACCAATCAACCGGCAACTGAGCGTTATTGACTGCCCTTGACCTGTGCTGAATTAATGGGGATATTTCCCTGATCAGGAAAAAGACAAAACGCCTTCATTTTGTCGAAAAAATGTCTTGCATGCAGCCCCAAGAACAAGCGTGGAGCCTGCACAGCCTCAAAGGTAACACTTTCTCACAAAACTACAAAAAATAATGATGTTTTTTTTATAAAAACAGTGAAAAAAAATTTCACCCTAACCAAAACGCCCAGATTCTAATCCAAGTGCTGATACCCTTCTCTAACCCCTAACCTGCTCGCGCAGCGAGCAAAAAACAGCCGCGACTCAACACGAGCCACGGCTGCTGTCTCTTGCACAAGCAATTGATTTATTTCTTCTTGCTGTTCACTTTAACGGCCAGGTCGGCACCTGCTTTGAACTTAACCACCTTCTTTGCGGGGATGGTGATCTTAGCCTTGGTGGCGGGGTTGATGCCCTCGCGTTTGTCCTTCTTGATTACCTGGAAAGTACCAAAACCGATGAGTGCTACCTTGTCACCAGCCTTCAGTGCGCCACCAACAGCCTCGAGGGTTGCATCGAGAGCGGCCTTAGCCTGTACCTTTGTAAGATTGGCTTTTTCAGCGATTGCTTGTACTAATTCAGTCTTGTTCATAGTGTAAGTTTTTTATAAAATTAGTTATGTGAATAAAATGAGTAGTAGTTTTGTTTGCGCAAATATAAGTAAAACAACGATTTCAGCAAAAAAAAATCAAAAAAAATCAATGAAAAAGCCGCAAAATAGCGTTTTTTGGGGAATTTTAGTAGCTAAATGGCCTTGATTTAGGACTTTTTCAGTATTTTTGTGCCATTAAATGATAACAGATGATGCGATACAATAGTAGTTCTTTTTTGTCTTCAATCAAGCCTGTAACCAAGCACTTGTTGATTATCAACATTTTGATTTGGTTGGCTTCTATCGTATTTGAGCAGAAGTTCAACATCGACCTGTTCCGGCAACTGGCGCTCCATTACTGGAAAAGTGACCTTTTTAATCCGGCACAGTTCTTCACCTATATGTTCCTGCATGACAAGTCCAGCTTTGTGCATGTCTTCTGCAACATGTTCTCCTTGTTCATGTTCGGTAGCCTGGTGGAGCATGTGTTGGGCTCCAAGCGCTATTTGCTCTATTATATTGTCTGTGGCTTGGGCGCCGCTTTGGTCCAAGAACTTGTCTGGCAGTTCACCTTGCCGGAATTCTTTAAAGCGCTCAATCCCGAGACCGGGGAACTGGTCCTCGTCAGTGCTTATGATATCCCCACCGTGGGCGCTTCGGGTGCCGTCTTCGGAATCCTCTTGGCCTTCGGCATGATTTTCCCAAAGATGAAGATGTACATCATTCCTTTCCCGTTCCCGATTCAGGCCCGATTCGTGGTCATTGGCTACGGTCTGCTGGAATTATTTTTCGGTGTGACGAGGTCGATGGACGATGTGGCTCATTTCGCTCATCTCGGGGGTATGATTGCCGGAATCATCATGATACTCTATTGGAAACACAACGGGGTGATCAATCATGGCCGCACGTTTTATTGACGAAATCTGGTACAAGTATCTGAAAGGGTCGATGTTGGTGAGAATCATCATCATCAACGTTGTCGTCTTTCTGGTGTTGCGCATCCTCGCTTTTGTGGCGATGTTCGGCAACATCGATATACAGGCTGTCCAGAGTTGGGTGGAATTGCCCGGCAACCTGTCGCTGCTCGTCAGGAGGCCATGGACGCTGGTGACGTTCATGTTTGTCCACTACGGCGTGTTGCACATCCTGTTCAACATGCTGTGGTTCTATTGGCTGGGACGCATCTTCATGGAGTTTTTCTCGCCCAAGCAACTCACGGGACTCTACCTCATGGGCGGATGGGGCGGGGCCCTGCTCTACCTGCTGGTGGCTAACCTGTTGCCGCACCTGGCAGCCGTCGATCATTTCCTGGTCGGCTCCTCGGTGTCGGTCCTGGCCATCATCGTGGCCACGGCTGTCTATGTGCCCGATTACAAAATCGGTCTCCTTTTCTTTGGCGAGGTGTCCATCAAGTGGATAGCCATCGTCTCGGTACTCTTGCTGATACTGGGTGTCGACATCACCAGTTTGGGCGACGGCGTGGCCCACATCGGCGGTGTCATCGTGGGAGCGCTCTACGCGCTGTGCATCAAGCGCGGCACCGATATCACGCGTCCGCTCAATGCGGTGATCGATGCGATCGTCGGGCTCTTCAACGGCCATTCTTTCAAGAGAATCAGTTTCAAGCGCACGGCCAAGGCCGGGGGACAGCAGCGCGCTTCACAGCAGCCATCCCGTCAGTCGGTCGGTGGTGTCAGCGAGGATGAACTGGACACCATTCTAAAGAAAATCAAGGTGTCAGGATACGACGCCCTCACCGACGAGGAGCGTGACAAGTTGTTCAAGGTCTCGCGTGGCCCCAAGTCATGATGCGGCCTTGTTGAGAATGATATCATGTGAGGGTATGGTGAGCAAGGATAGGAGATACAGTTATTCCTACAGGCGCCCGAAACGTCGCAAACGGCTGTTCGAGGTGCTCACGCTGTTGTTTGCCGCAGTGCTTGTCCTGTGCGCTTATGCAGGCAAGATCAGCGCCTCTTCCTTTGTCGCTGCGCCCTTTCTGACCCTGGCCTATATGCCGATGCTCGTGCTGGCATTGGTGGTGCTGGTTCTCGCACTCTTGTTCAGGCGCTGGTTAGCGGCCTTGACCCTGATTGTGGCATGCATGGCCACCTTGCCGGTCTTTGGCATCTATGTGCCCATGAACGACAACAATGACCGCCCTCCCGTTCCCATCGATTCGGCCTCGGTGCTCAAGGTGATGACCTATAATGCGCTCGCCTTCAATTACAATGATCCTGAGTTGGGAACACCGCCGTCGGCTTCGATGCGGCTCATTCTTGATGCCGGCCCCGATGTGGTGTTGCTGCAGGAGGGCAGCCCGGGTGGCATAGACTGGGGCGAGGTGCCGTCGGTAAAACCCTATTGGGACGAGGTCACGGCCAAGTATCCCTATCGCTATCAGAGCATTGAGGGACTCAATATCTTGTCGCGTTACCCCTTCACGACCATGGCACTGGGCGAGGCCAGGCACAATCGCTCGCCTCTGGGCTACAACAGGAATCAGATTTCTCATCTGGCGCGGGCCTATGACCTGCAACTCCCCGGCGGCAAGCAGTTGAGGCTTGTGGACTTCCGCATGCAGTCCTATCACCTCAGTTTCGGCAAGGGACAGAGTGTAAGGGTGTCGCCCGATGTCAAGCCGGCACCGCTGGAACGCATGCGCCGCTCCTTCATGTTGCGTGACAGCGATGCGGTCACCCTGCGTCACGAGATTGACAAATCCCCGGCCAATGTCATCGTCTGTGGTGACATGAACGATGTGCCCACGTCTCGCGCCTATCGCCTGCTCGTGGGCGATGACCTCATCGACGCGTGGAAGGATGTGGGCCGAGGATATGCCTATACCTACAACCGTCACCATCTGCCCTTCCGCATCGACCACGTCTTCTACCGCGGCGGCATCCGCGCCATCACAGCCGAGCGCCTCAAGGGCGGCTCCAGCGATCATTACCCGTTGATGGTGACTTTTGATATTGACATTACTGAGAAATAACATATATAATTAATAATTAATGTTTTATTGATATGAAGAAAGTTTTATTCACCGTTTTCGCCTTGGCAACTCTCATTTCCGTGAGTTGCGGCGACAAGCAATCAACCGAGAACAATCCGTTTATGTCGGAGTACGCTAACGAGTACGGCATCCCGCCGTTTGACAAGATTACCTATGCTCACTACAAGCCCGCAGTCGAGGCTGGTATTAAGCAGCAGAACGCCGAGATTGATTCTATCATCAAGAACACGGCAGAGCCTAATTTCGAGAACACCATCCTGGCACTGGACAACAGTGGCGAAATCCTGAGCAAGGTGGGTGGTGTGCTGTTTGCCCTGAGTGAGAGTGACAACACCAAGGAGATGCAGAAAGTCTCTGAGGAACTGCTGCCCATGCTCACTGCACAGAGCGACGCGATGTATATGAACGACAGCCTGTTCAGCAAGGTGAAGGCCGTCTATGACAACGCCGACAAACTTGGCATGGATCCCATCCAGAAGCGCCTCACCGAGAAGTATTACAAGAAGTTTGTCCGCAACGGCGCTCTCTTGACCCCCGCCCAGAAGGACAGCCTCAAGAACATCAACCAGAAACTTGGTGATTTCCAACTTAAGTTCGGTAACAACATCCAGCATGACCTGAGCGAATGCATCTTCTACGTTGACAACAAGGACGAACTCAAGGGCCTCTCTCAGGACATTATCGACAATGCCGCCAAACTCGCTGCCGACAAGGGCAAGAAGGGCCAGTGGGCTTTCAATGCCATCGCCGCAACCCGCCTCCCCGTGCTGACCTATGCCGACAGCCGCGACTTGCGCCGCAAGATGTATGAGACCTACACCACCACCGCCAACCATGGTGATGAGTATGACAACAGCGAGAACATCCGCAACATCCTCATGCTGCGTCAGCAGAAGGCCAACCTGCTCGGTTTCAAGACCTTTGCCGACTATGCTACCGATCCTTACATGGCCAAGACACCGCAGGCTGCCGAGGATCTGCTCATGCAACTCTGGCGCCCCGCTATCAAGAAGGTTGATGAGGAGGTTGCCGACATGCAGGCCTATGCTGCCGCTCACGGCGACACCGCCAAGATTGAGGCTTGCGACTATTACTACTATGCCGAGAAGGTGAAGAAGGAGAAATTCAACTTCAGCGAGGACGACGTGCGTCCCTATTTCGCCCTTGACAGCGTGGTGAAGAACGGTATCTTCTTTGCCGCTAACAAGCTCTATGGCCTCACCTTCGAGGAACTGCCTGATGCACCCAAGTACAATCCCGAGGTCAAGGTCTATGACGTGAAGGATGCCGAGGGCAAGCACCTCGCCATCTTCATGACCGACTACCTGCCTCGTGACGTGAAGGCTCCCGGCGCATGGATGAATGCCATGCAGGAGGCCTACAACTATGGCGGTAAGAACATCCGTCCCATCATCTACAATGTGGGCAACATGGCTCGTCCCTCGGGCGACACACCCTCGCTGCTCACCTGGGATGATGTGCAGACCGTCTTCCACGAGTTCGGCCACGCCCTCCATGGCATGCTGACTCGAGTGCAGTATCGTGGCCTGGCTGGTACCAACACCGACCGCGACATCGTCGAGATGCCCTCGCAGATTAACGAGCACTGGGCATTTGAGCCTGAGGTGCTGAAGAACTATGCCCGTCACTACAAGACTGGTGAGGTAATTCCCGACACCCTCGTGCAGAAGCTCAACGAGAGCGCTCAGTTCAACATGGGCTTCATGACCACCGAGCTCGTTGGCGCCGCCCTCATGGACCTGTACTGGCACAAGAAGGTTTGGACCCCCGATGAGGTGAAGAACATTGACGTGAAAGCCTTTGAGCAGGACGTGAAGACCCAACTCAACATGCCCGCCCTCGTCGAGTTCCGCTATCGCAGCCCCTACTTCAAGCATGTCTTCGCCAGCGACGAGTATGCTTGCGGTTACTACACCTACCTGTGGGCTCAGGTGCTCGAGGCCGACGGTTACCTGCCCTTCGAGAAAGCCGGTTGCTTTGACAAGGCTACTGCCGACGCCTTCAAGAAACTTCTTGAGTCGGGCGACACCATGGATCCCATGGAACTCTACAAGCAGTACCGTGGCCAGGCGCCCACCGTTGACGCCCTGCTCCGCAACCGCGGCCTGAAGTGATTCTGTTCGGGTCATTTCCCAAAACAGAAAGTATAGGGTTTAGGGCTCAAAGTTTAGAGAGCCATGCTCCATAAAAATATTATCGGGACCTTGCCATCGTTTCGGCAAGGTCCCGATAATTCTTTACTACTACAACATCGGCGACTGGCAAGAGAACTCTCCCAAGCAATCGCTCCAGTGTTGAGAGATGCAAGAAAATTGTTCCGCGTTGTTCAGGTTGTTTGATAATCAGATGTTGTTTGTATCGTGCATCAGCCGCAGGGAGTTGAGCACGCACAGCAGGGCCACGCCCACATCGGCGAACACGGCCTCCCACAGGTTGACAATGCCCAGCACGCCCAGGAGCATCACCAGCACCTTGATGCCGATGGCAAGAGCAATGTTCTGGGTGACGATGCGGCGTGTGCAGTGCCCCAGGCTCACAGCCTCGGCCACGCGCGATGGCTGGTCGGTCTGGATGACCACATCGGCAGTTTCCACCGCCATGTCGCTGCCCAGGTCGCCCATCGCGATGCCAACGTCGCTCATGGCGAGCACCGGCGCATCGTTGATGCCGTCGCCCACAAAGGCCACCTGACGTCCATTCTGCTTGATGCGTTCGATGTGTTCCACCTTGCCTTGGGGGAGCAGGTCGCCATGGGCTCGTGTCATGTCCAATTGACGTGCAACCTCATCGACCAGTGCTTGTTTGTCGCCTGAGAGCATGACAGTCTCGATGCCCTGGCCTTTAAGGTTCTCGATGGCACGTGCGGCATCCTCTTTGGGCCGGTCGGCAAGCACGATGTGGCCGGCATATTTCCCGTCAATCGCCACAGCGACCATAGTCCCGGCCACCTCCTTTAACTCATGAGGGAATTCCACACCCTCATGCTCCAGCAGGCGCGTCGTGCCCACCAGCCACGATTTCCCGTCGGCTTGGGCACTCAGGCCGTAGCCGGCGATGTTCCTCAGTTCGCTGACGGCGGTCCGGGCGGGCTGGCGATAGCCCGTGATGGCGCGAGCGATGGGGTGGGGGCTGTCTTGCTCGATGGCGGCAATGGTGGCCACCTGCTCATCGGTCAGCCCGGCAACTTCGCTCACGGCAAAACTGCCGGTCGTCAATGTCCCTGTCTTGTCAAACACGACGGTGTCAATCTGGGCAATGGCGTCCAAGTAGTTGCTGCCCTTGAACAAGATGCCGCGACGCGAGGCGGCACCGATGCCGGCAAAGTAACTCAGGGGGATGCTGATGACCAGGGCGCACGGGCACGAGATGACAAGGAAAACCAGGGCACGGTGCAACCATTGGATAAAGTCATAGTCAAATGCCGGCGTCATCAGAGAATAGAGCCACGGCAAGGCCACTACCAGCACGGCAAGTCCTACCACGACAGGCGTGTACACCTTGGCAAAACGGCGAATGAACAGCTCGGAGGGCGCTTTGTTTTCGGTCGCTTCTTCGACCAGGTGCAGGATGCGCGACACGGCGCTTTCGCTGGCGGGGCGCATGGCCTTGATGCGAACGACGCGCTCGCTGGAAATCATGCCGGACAACACCTCGCCGCCGCTTTCGATGACACGTGGCATGCTCTCGCCCGTGAGGGTAGCAGTGTCAAATGCGGCCGCTTCGCTCATGAGTGTGCCGTCGATAGGCACGCGTTCCCCCGGCTTGACCTCCACGATATCATCCACCTTGACCTCGGCGGGCTCAATCCTGACGCGTTCGTCGCCCCTGATGACAACGGCATGGTCGGGGCGAAGGGCTATCAACGACTGGATATTTCCTCGTGCACGCCCCACGGCGCGGTCTTGCAGCGCCTCGCCGATGCAGTACAGTGTCATCACTGCCACTGCCTCGGGGAACTCGCCGATGGCAAAAGCACCGATGCTGGCCACCGACATCAGCAGGAATTCGCTGAAGACCTCGCCCTCACGGGCCTCCTCGATGGCTTCGCGCAGCACCCCCAGTCCCGTGGGCAGCCAGGCCAGGGCATACCAGGCCAACTGTACCCAGCGATTCTGGAACCATGCCACGCCGGCTGCGTTCATGACGATGCCCGCCACGAGCAGAGCCAGCGACAATGCCGGTTTCCACCAGCTCATTTCCTCCTCGTGCTCGTGCACGTGTCCTTGTTCGTGTCCGTCATGATGATTGTGTTCGTGTTGATGTGCCATTGTTTTGTCTCTTTTATTGTTGTTATTCTGGCGGCAAAGTTACACACATTACCGTGCAACCCGGTTGCAAAGATGGATGCCGAGCCCATTCGAGGGCGCGTGATTGGTCTGCAAGAACGGTGGATTGATAGGTAAAATCCTGTTGTGGGTCTATAACGGATGGAAAAGCTTTTAACTTTTGATGGCCTGGTGGGTCTAAAAGACAAACAACGAACATTGTTTCACCAGTCGAGGCCACTCCGGTGACCTTGACACAAAACAGAGAAGATTATGAAAGCTAAAGTTTTAATGAGCGTAATTGCGACTATCGCGTTACTCATGCCCAGCACCGCAATGGCTGCTAATCACAAGCATCGTCATGAGGCAAAGCCGAAGCCCCGCATCGAGCACAGGATGCATGTCGCTCATCACCCGGCTGTAGGCAAACGCTTCTCTCACCACCGCCCGACTGTAGGCACTCGCTTCGCCCACCGTCCCGTACATGGCAAGTTCATCATGGTTAATCGTGAACGCATGTGGGTTGCCGACGGAGTGATCTATCGAATGATTCCAACACGCACCGATACAGTGTATATTGTCGCAGGATTTCTGAGATAAGGGTTAATGAAATGAGTAGAGGAAAGGCTTACCGAGCTCGGTAAGCCTTTTTTTAGTATAACAAACGGGCGATGCGGGCCGAGCCGCGCTTGCCCGAGGCGATGCGTGAGAACAGGCGACGGGTCACCGGACCCACGAACCAGCGCCAGTGCAGGCCGCGGCCATAGGTTTCTCCCAGGGTGCGGTAGGCCTGTTGGCACAGGGGCTTGGCCAAATCAGGGAAGCCCTCGCGTTGATATTGTGCCGCCAGCACCAGGCGACGGTATTCCAGCAGCCGCAGGAAGCGGGTCTTGTGTTTCTTCTTGAGCCTGGAGCTTTGCACCTCGCCCTTCATGATGTCGATGACGTGTTCCCACCTCCCCTGGCGGCTGTGGAACTCAGTGCCCGTGATGGAATCGGCGCCGTTGTGGTTGATGATGACGTGGGGCAAGCCGCCCAGATAGGCCATACGCGGAGAGGCTAATAGGAGCCTCAGGCCGACTTCCCAGTCGTTCCACCCCGGCAGGTTGATGTTCCACCCGTCGGTCGAGGCAAAGAATTCGCGCCTGACCGCATAGCGTTGCGTGGCCAACTGGCCGTGCAGGATGTGCTGGGCAAACAGGTCATGACGGTGGAAGGGGGCTGATCGCTGGCGTCCGTCGGGAAAGATGAGCGTGGATTTGGCGCTGATCAGGTCGAGTGTTTTCCCCTTGTCTTGCGCTTTTTCGATGAGGTCCACGTAGGAGGCCACCAGAGTCTCATCCATCAGGTCGTCGCTGTCAAAGAACAACACCCATTCACCCGTGGCATACTCAAAACCGCGGTTGCGGGCCGCACCGGCGGTGTGATGGCTCTCGCTGGTGACAATGACCTGAAAATCGTCGCTGTCGTGATCTCGCTTGAACTGCTCCAGAATCTGTAACGAGTCATCGGTGCTGTCGTTGTCCACCAGCACCACCTGCAGGGGACGATGGGTCTGGGTCAACACGGTGTGAAGCGTGTTGGGCACCACGGCAGCGCGGTTATACACGGGTATGATGACTGAAACCTGCATTGTTAAACGGTTCTTCACTCGTTTTATCGGGGTAAAGATACTACATTTTTTGATTAAGTGCAAAAATTGTCCTACTTTTGCATTCGCAATGAAGATTTTGTTCGCTGGCGATGCCAGTAATATGCATAATTGTCTGGCCCAGGAACTGCGGCGAATGGGACATGAGGCGACGGTGGCTTCCGACGGTTCTCGTTGGATGGACACCCATCGCGACATCAATCTGGTGCGTCATCCTGGAAAACTGGGCGCGCTGAAGTATATGATGGACATCAAGCGGGCATTGCCCCTGATGAAGGACTATGACATTGTCGAGATAGCGTCTCCCATATTCTTGAGGCTCAAGCCTCACCGCGTGGCACGGGTCTTTGACTACCTGAAGGCCAATAACCGTCGCATCGTGCTGTCGGCCCTGGCGACTGACATGGTTTACTATGACGCCTGCCATGACGGCCACACCTACCGTTACAGCGACTATATGCTGGGTGACGAGCCTTCCCCCTATGTGGGCTCCAGCGAGTATATCGCACAGCAGCAGGATAACTGGAAACAACCCTTCATGCGCCAGCACAGCGACCACATTCTGGCAGGAATCGATGGCGTTGTGGCATGCCTCTATGAATACTATGCCGCTTACAAACCGCTCTTGGGTGGACGTGTGGCTTATGCCGGGCTCCCCATCGACACTCAGTCGCTGGAGTTTCGCCCGTTGAATGAGCCGCCCCAGAAGGTGCGCCTGTTCATCGGCATCCAGCGCGACCGCCATGTCATCAAGGGCACCGACCGCCTGCTCGCTGCAATGAAGCGTGTCCATGACCGCTATCCTGCCATCACCGTGTTGGAAGTGGTGGAGAACCTGCCCTACAGTGAATACACACGACGCATGCGCGAGTCCCATGTGATTGTGGACCAACTCTACAGTTATACTCCGGCGACCAATGCGCTCATCGGAATGGCACAGGGCCTGGTGGCCGTGTCGGGGGCGGAACCCGAGTTCTACGATTTTATCGGTGAGCAGGTCAATCGTCCCATCGTCAATGTCTCGCCGCTGGTAGAGGGGGATATTGACCACAAACTCTCCTGGCTCGTCGAGAACCGTGACCAATTGCCGCAGATGGCACGCGCCAGCCGTGCCTTTGTCGAGAAGCACAACGCGGCCTCTGTCGTGGCACAGCGTTACCTGGACTTCTGGAGCACCCTGCTTGCGCAATAGGAACGAGGTCACTTGCAAGGCATTTCACATGTGAGCCATATCTGTTGTAGAATAACAAAGCCCGAAACTCATCAAGAGGTTCGGGCTTCTCATTATCATGAAAAAATAATAGTATGATGATGGTGAAAATAATGCTATAGATATCGTGCTAAAGCCGTTTTCAGGTTGGCGGCATCCTCAATGCGCTCAACAATCTCTCCGTTACGGATGATGAACGAGGTGGGTATGCCCATCAGGTTATAGGCTCCCACGGTCTGGGAATTGGCGCCCAGCGGGTCATACACGGTGATCCACGGCAGGTTCTTGGCGGCCTCGCGCCACAGGACGTTGTCCTGATCCAGGCTCACCTGATAGATGGCTACACCACGGCCGTTATAACTCTGGTAAATGTCGTTGAGCAATTTGTTGAGTTGAGGCGAGAATTCGGCGGCATAGGCCGTGAAATTCAGCACGACGATGCGGTTGTCGGCAGCGACCTTCGACAGGCTGTAGTCCTTGCCGGTGTAGTCCTGAAGTTTGATGTCGATGAGCGTGGCAACATCGGCATACACGGTGTCAGAGGGGGCTGCAGCGGCACGGCGGCGGCGCTGACCGTCAAGGAAGACGCTCTTGAGATAGTCGGTGCGCGGGTCGTTGGGACGGAAGGAATTGAACGCGTTGGCCACGGCGCCGATAAAGCGCAGGTCATTGTCGTTCATCGGGTCGAAAAGGGGCTTGCCGTCAATGTATTTGTTGATGGTATAGTAGGCCACGATGCTGCCGGGATCCGACGCTATCTGACGGGCAAGTTTGTCCTTCCAGGCCTGGCGCTCGGCTTCGGTGCCCTTGCCGCCGGCAAATTGCAGCGCATCCTTGTCAATCTTCATCACTTGCTCGGCATGCGCGCTGCCGCTGACGGTGTAGTCGCGGGCAAAGTCGGGCAACTTGGCCGTGATGGTCAGTTTGTCGAGGCTGTCGATGGGGAAACAGATGGCTTGGTTGCCAAAGCGCAGTTGATAGATGCTGGGCACTTCAGGGGCATCGGCGCTGATACTGAACTTGCCGTTCGTGTCTACCTTGATGCTGTCAATGATGTGCCACTCGCCGTTGCTCGACTTCTCGAGCACGAGGGTCGTGTCGCTGGCACCTTCTACCGTGCCGTCAACATGGAATTTGTTGCCGTTACATGCCGTTAATGCGATAGCGGCAATGATAATCAAGAATATTTTTTTCATTTTTGATATGATTCTAAAAAACGTGCGAAATTACTCCTTTTTTCTTGTTTCACCAAATCCAACTCTCAAAAATGCCGTTTTCGCATAATTGAATAGCCCCGCCGTCACGGCGAGGCTAGTTCAATCTCTTAAATCTTTACCTTATGAAAAAAATTATTACCCAAAAAATGCGTTGCAAAATTACTGCCATTGATTCTAATAGCAGCAAAGAAAAGTGTTAAATTTCGCTAAATGGCGACCGTATTTTTGATTTTTTATTCAAAATGATGTTGATAAGCACAATTACGTCACTGATATTTACCTCTTTATCATTATTGATGTCGCAGCGGATATGCATTTCTTCATCAATGACCTCGCTCGACAGAATGATGTTAATGAGGTTGATGGCGTCGCTGATGTTCACCTCGCCGTCATCGTTCACGTCACCAATCAGGTAGTTGGTGTACTGGTCTGTGACATCGGCCACGGTATACTTGTTGGTCGTTGAAGTGATCTCCAGATAGATGTCCTTGCTGATGCCAGTCACGTCAACACTCTGATGCTGGTTGTCGCCCTGGCTGAGCACGACACTGAAGGTGTAGTCATCGCTATCGATGTTGAAACTGCGGCAATAGAACTTTTGGCCCTTGACGGTCTTGGTGTCTGTGATTTGAACACCAGGCCAGTTGTCGTGCAGGATGCCCGCATTGTCCCAGGCATAAACCCATACGCTGCCCCAGTTGTTGGGGGCAACGGTCGGATCCTTGATGTAGACGGTGGCGGTATAGGGCACAAAGCCATGGAAGATGTATTCTCGTTGAACCACGTTACGCACCTTGCCCTCGAACAACACACCTGCGGTCAGGACGGTGTTGTCGGTGAAGGTGAGGGTTACTTGGCCCGTGGCGTGGCTGCTGCCAGCGGTGGGAGTCGTGCTGTTGGTGGTGTAGACGATGTCGGCATCGCTCTCGCTGGCTGTGATGGTGACGGTCACGCTGCCCTCATACTGGCCGCTGGCCTTGTCGATGCTTAGGGTGGGGGCGGGCGAGGTGTAATTGGTTACCTCGTGATGCCATGTCCCGTCGATATAATAGCCGTGGTTGCGGAAAGTTAGGTCCGAAGTCTGCTGGCCGTCGGTAACGAAGATGATGCCTGTCGGGTCGCCAGCATTGCTGCCTTCGTAGGTCCACTTCCAAATCTTGCGTGTGCCGTCATTGGTGCTGCCCATCAGCGTCATCGATTGACCTGGCCACGAGCCGCCTGTGAAGTTGGTGCTACTGTTCCACACCCAGGTGGTCACGTTGCTCACGCTGCTAGCGGTCTCCAGGAACACGCTCATGTCGTCTTCCTCGCAGCTGGGCTCATACTCCTCGAGGGGAGGTGTGACAGGTGACGTGCCGTTACCCTCGCCGTCGTTGCTCGACAACTCTTCCTCGGTGCCGTCATAGGCGAGCACTGTGCCGGTGTTGGCGCTGCTGGTGTACAGGTAGGGGCCGTCCTCTCCGATTTTGCCGGGAGCGGGCGTGAGGTCGGTCGAGAGCACATAGATGCGCATGTTGCCCTTGCCGCTGCATGGCGTGGTGGTCAGGCTGCCGTTGGTCACGGTCTTGACATCGCCGGTGATGCAGTCGGTGTAGGTGCCGTTGAGCACACCCGAGAAGGTTGCGGGGCCGTTGATGGTCACCAGTACATAGCTGTCGGTAGCGCTGTCGGTGTAGCGGCGCTTGAAGGCATAACCGCCCGAGGAATTGCAACCGCTGGTGCTGTACTGCCCCTTGCGCAGGGCGGGTACGGCCTGGCGGATGCGGTTCAAGCGCTGCAGGTGCTTGACCAGCGGTTTTGAGAGCGTGGCGGCGAGGTTGCCCGTAGCGCCGCTCGCTTGGCCGAAATCATTCACGGTGACATCTCCCTTGATGTAGCCGCCATAGTAGGCTCGGCCACTGTCCTTGAGGGAGCCGTTACCGCCCGGATCGATGGTTTTGCCGGCCTTGAACTCGATTTCACTGCCATAGTACAGGCAAGGGATGCCGCGGAAGGTGAACATCAGCGACAGGTTCTCGGCCCACTGCGCTGTGCCCTCGTTGAAACGGATGTTGTCGTTAGGGCCGGGGCTATAGTCATGGCTGTCGACATACACGACGTTGTAGGTGGCGTCATTATAGTATTTGTCGCCATTCAGGGCGAGGTTCCACACGCTGCCGATGTTATGGAACGAGTAGTGAACGGGAAAGTCGATGACGTTCAGGCCTGAGGCGCGGCTCACGTCGGGCGTGTGGTAGCTGTTGCCGTCGAGTATGGCGTTGTTCGACGTCGGCATGGCGCTGCTGGTCTCCTTATTGTTGTCGGCATACATCTGCTGGCAGGAACCGATGTTGTCCAGTGTGTTCAGATCGGTGCTCTCATAGATGGCTATGCCGTCCCAATAGGTCGGGTCATCGTTCCAACTGTAGTTCTTGTTCTCGGCCCAGGTGTAGAAGTAGGGTGACAATGCCGGCTGGTTGCGATAGGTCACGCTGCCCTGGAAGCGGGCGCACACCTCGGTGTAAAGGAAGAAATCGGCTTGGTTCAAGCGCTTGTTCTTGTACTGCTCGCCAAGTGCTTTGAAAGCGGGCACATAAATCTTATTGAACGTCAGGCGCGAGATGTGGCCGCCGGTGTCGATACGGAAGCCGTCAACACCCATCTTGATGAAGGTGCCGTAGCAGTTGATGAGGTACTCGGCAACGGCAGGGTTCTCGGTGTTCAGGTCCACGCAGTCTCCTGCAATCTGTGCCCACCATCGGGTGTTGTCGTCCCAATTGAATTGACCGAAGTGGTGCCAGTAGTTGTGCGTGTCATGGTTCTGGTTGTCGGTATTCTTCATCTGCTTCAAGCGGGCGTCATACTGCTGTCCTGCAGGCAGGCTGCTGTAGTTGGTCGGCAGGCGTCCTCCGACTGAATCAGTGGTGTAGGGCAGCATGCACTCGTTGAGTTTGAACTGGTTGGCTTCACGGTCACGTGTGAAGAGTTTGCACAGGTGTTCCTCGCCGAAGTTCCCCGTGTGGTTAAGCACAATGTCCAGAATGACTTTCATGCCACGGGCATGAGCCTCGTCAATGAGCGTCTGGAACGTGGTGTCTCCGCTCTCGTAGCGGTGGTCAACACGGCCGAAGTTACTCGCGTGGTAGCCATGATAGTCCAGGCCGGACGCGTTCTCAACAATCGGTGTGACCCACACGGCAGTGAACCCCAGGGCCTTGATGTAATCCAGTTTGTCAATCAGTCCTTTGAAATCGCCGCGCCAGCACGGGTCGCCATGGTTGGCATTGGCACCGTCCCAGCATTGGGCATTATTGTTAGGATCACCGTCATAGAAACGGGTAGTGATCACAAAATAAATGCTCTCGTCACGGAAATCATTGCGTGGACCCACAAAGGAGCCCCATGCCTGCTGCCAGGCTGCCATTGCCAGCAAGAGCAGCACAGTTAACTTGAAAATGGTAGTCTTTATCATATCTCAATCTTTGTATGGTTGGATAATAATTTCGCTACAAAAATATAAAAAATGCATCACAATCAACCCATCAAGTCACTGAATTCAAATAAAAAACTAATGCAACCGCGGTAACCAACTCATCCAGTGTTTTTGGACCGTCCATCTGTTCTAAAGGCAATGTTATTGATTTATAACTAAAATAGTGTTTCTTGTCTTGCTTGACTTCAAACAAATGTCGTACCTTTGCACACAAAATCATACTATTCATTATTAATATACACGAGATGAAGAAGAATCTACTTAACCTCATGCTGTTTTTTGTGGCCTTGACCGGGCTGCAGGCGACGGCGGCTATCCCCTCGGGCTACTACAATGGCGCCATGGGAAAAAGCGACCAGCAATTGATGTCGTCCCTGCATCAGAAAATCAGGGGACACTACCAGGTCTATTACAGCAAGTTGTGGGAGAAGTTTAAGTCAACCGACTGCAACGGCAACACCATCATCGACCGTTATTCCACCACTCAATTCGCTTACGGTGATGACCAGTGTGGCGTTTATAGCGGCATCGGCGAGTGCTACAACCGTGAGCACTCGGTGCCCCACAGCTGGTGGGGTGGTGGACAGGAGTCGGACACCATGTATACCGACCTGTACCACATGTATCCTGTCGACGGATGGGTGAACAATGAGCGTGGCAACTTCCCCTTCGGCGATTGTGCCAATGGTGTCGCAAAGGGTACTGGTAAGCTCGGACGCTGCACCCACAGCGGTTACTCCGGTACGGTCTTTGAAGTTGCCGACGAGTATAAGGGTGACTTTGCACGCACCTATTTCTATATGGCAGTGCGCTATATGGACCGCGTGGGCTCTTGGACCAATGGATTGGGAAGTGTGGTGTTCACTAACACCACCTATCAGCACCTCACTCCGTGGGCTATCAGCCAGTTGCTGGAATGGCACCGCAATGACCCCGTGAGCGCCCTTGAGATCAACCGCAACGAGGCGGTATACAACATTCAGCACAACCGTAATCCGTTTATCGATCATCCCGAACTGGCGGAATTCCTCTGGGGTAACAGGGTGGGTACTCCCTGGACGGGAAGCGCTTCAACCGATCCCGTGATCTCGTCTCCGACGAACGGCTCGACCATCAATGTGGGCACCAACACGGGCAGTGGTGTGTCCAAGACCATTACCGTCAAGGGCGTTTATCTGACCCAGTCGGTCACTGTAGCCGTCACGGGAACTGGTTTCTCGGTGACTCCGACCACGCTCACGGCAGCAGCCGTGAATGCCGGAGCATCAGTCACGGTGACCTATAATGGCACTGTGTCCAATGCCACCGGTCGAATGACTATCACCAGCTCTGAGGTGAGCAACAGCGTCACTTTGACAGCAACCTATAACCAGGGTGGTAGCAGTGGCGGCACCGAGACCATCGAGACTTGGGAGGGTTGTGATGGCTATGGTAACTATGCCAATACATTCATCCAGGGCAATGCCTTTGCCTGGAACGTCAGCAATGTCGGCGTTTATTCTGGTGATTCTCACTCCAACGGTGCCATGAGCTGCCGCTTCGGCAAGAATGCCAATTCCTATATTGAAATGGCCGAGGACCTCACCGATGGCGCCAGCAAGATTACGTTCTATGCCGCAAATTGGAGCAGCAACGAAACAAGCCCCACGCTGCAAGTCCTCTACAGCACCAATGCCGGCTCCTCGTGGACGCCTGTCGGAACTTGTACGCCCACCACGACATGGCAGCAGTATATCTTTAACTTGAACGTTACGGGCAATGTGCGTTTCAAGATTCAGCAGACGGCAGGTGCTCGCTTGAATATCGATGACATTGCCATCACAAGCGCTGCTACCACACCTGTGACCAATCCCGTGATCACCGAACCGGTTGACGGCTCGACAGTAAATGTGGGCACCATTACGGCAACGGGCTCTTCGGTTAGCAAGACTATCACTGTCAAGGGCGAGGACTTGACCAAGGCGTTGAGTGTGCGTGTGACAGGTGATGGCTTCTCGGTAACACCGTCGATAATCAGCGCCAATAATGCTAACGCTGGAGCCTCAGTAACGGTGACCTATACTTCATCGACCGCTGGTGATGCTACGGGCACGTTGACGATTTCGAGCACTGAGGTTAGTGCGGTTGTGATCCTGACTGCCAACAAGGAAGCGATGTCATCGCTTTCCATCACTCCCTTGGAGCCCATCGAGGCTGTCCAGGATGGCGAGTCAGGCATCGTCATGGGCAGTGTCTCCTCCGAGAACAATAACGAGAACATCACATTGACCGTCGATGACCAGTTCCAGTTGAGCCTTGACAGGACGAACTGGAGCAACACGTTGACACTAGACCCGTCGGGCGAGGTCTTCTACGTGAGACTGGCAAGCACTGCCACGGTGGGCACATTCCACGGCACGGTAGCGGCACGCACCAGCCAGGCAAGTGCTTATGCCGATGTTGAGGGAAAGGTTACTACTCGGCCGGTAATGCGTGGGGATGTGAATATTGATGGCGAGGTGACCATCTCCGATGTGCTGGCTTTGATTAATTATGTGTTGGACAGTCCCCCCAGCGTGTTTGACTTAGTCGCAGCCGATGTCAACGAGGACCGTGAGGTCAACATCACAGATGCCATCGCGCTCATTAATATCATTCTTAACACTCCGTCTAATAGTGTGTCCCATCAATGGCAGGCCGTGCCTGTGACCGATGGCATCCTCATCGAGAACAATTCTGGTGAGTCGCTCGACGTCTATGATTTCGACGGTAATTGCGTGGTAAGTGTGCAGAATGGCACGCAGGACACTGTCTCAGTCCCTGCGGGCACCTATGTAGTGGCCAGTGACAAAGCCTCGCGCAAGGTGGTCGTGAAATGATGAGCAACCGCTTGGGCTGTTAAAACAACAGCGTCAATAAACGAGGCGGTCCCGTGTCATAGTGAACACGGGACCGCCTCGTTTATTGTGATCAGGCTGATAACCGATGGCTATTGACCGATGCAGTGGTATTCAAAGCCCATGTGGCGCAGCTCTTCGCCGTCAAGGATGTTGCGGCCGTCGAGGATGAGGCGTCCGCGCATCTTCTCGAGCAGGGTCTCGGCATTGGGCATGCGCAACTCCTTCCACTCGGTCACGAGCATCAGGGCGTCGGCACCGCTCGCCGCATCATACATGTCGTGGCAATAGATGACCTGGTCACCCAAGCGACGGCGGCATTCATCCATAGCAACGGGATCATAGACGCGGACAGTGGCACCGGCCTTCAGCAGCAAGTCGATAAGCACCAGCGACGGAGCCTCGCGCATGTCATCGGTTTCGGGCTTGAACGAGAGTCCCCACATGGCCACGGTCTTGTCGCGTAATTGGCTTTCATCACCGCCGTAGTATTTTGCAATCTTGTGGAAGAGCACCAGCTTCTGGTCGTTATTCACATCTTCCACGGCTTGCAGCACTCGCATGGGGTAGCCATTGTCGGCAGCCGTCTTGATGAGTGCCTTGACATCCTTGGGAAAACATGAACCGCCATATCCGCAACCGGCATACAGGAACTTCTTGCCGATGCGCGTGTCCGAACCGATGCCCTTGCGCACCATGTTCACGTCGGCACCCACCAGTTCACACAGGTTGGCGATGTCGTTCATGAAACTGATGCGTGTGGCAAGCATCGAGTTGGCGGCATACTTAATCATCTCGGCCGATGGGATGTCGGTAAAGATGATGCGGTCGCTGACAATCATGAAGGGCTTGTAGAGCCTAGCCATGAGTTTGCGGGCATGTTCACTCTCAACACCCACCACAACGCGGTCGGGACTCATGAAGTCCTTGACGGCGTTGCCCTCTTTCAGGAATTCGGGATTGCTGGCCACATCAAATTCCACTTCGACGCCACGCTTGGTCAACTCTTCCTCGATGGCACTTTTCACCTTGCATGCAGTGCCGACGGGCACGGTGCTCTTAGTGACAACAACGACATAGTGGTTGATGTGGCGGCCAATGGTGTGCGCTACCTCCAAGACATACTTGAGGTCGGCGCTGCCGTCCTCATCGGGTGGTGTGCCCACGGCAATGAACACGATGTTCACGTTGTCGAGTTCCTTCTCGAGACACGTGCTGAAGCGCAGCCTGCCCGATTTGGCGTTCTTGTGGATGAGGGTTTCCAGACCAGGTTCATAGATGGGAACGATACCTTGGTTGAGCGCATCGATTTTCCCCTTGTCAACGTCAACACATACCACATGAACACCCATTTCACTGAAACAGGTGCCCGTGACTAGTCCAACATATCCGGTTCCGACAACCGCGATTCTCATAACGTCAGTAAAACTGTATTAGAATTAATCGTCGATTGAAACCTTCTTCTCTTTGGGGCTGTCATCGACGTAGTAACCGCCGCTGTCACCACCATAACCGTAACCGTAGCCGTAACCATAGCCATAACCGTAACCCTTGCCGTAACCGTAGGCATAGGAGTAGTTGTAGCGGGTCTTGCTCACCTTGATGTCGTTGACAAGGATGGTGAGGTTATTGATCTTCTGCTCCTCGGCGAGACGCTCAAGCTCGTACATGTACTGCTGCTCAACCCTGCCATCACGGATAACGTAGATGGTCAAATCGGCAAAGCGGTTCACAACGGCGGCGTCGGCAATCAGGTTATAAGGTACGGTATCGAGGATGACGTAGTCATAACGCTTCTTGAGCTCTTCAATCATGCGGGACATGTTGTCGCTCAACAAGAGGGCGGTGGGGTTGGGCGGGATAGCACCGACACTGATGATGTCGAAGCCCTCGTGCAACGCTCCGCGGTGGATGACTTTGTCCAAGTCGGTCTCTTTTCCCGACAGGTAGGCCGAAGCACCCTTACCATCCTGAACACCTACATACTCCGAGAATTTACCTTTACGCAAGTCAAGGTCGACTACGATAACTTTCTTGTTGATATAGGTGTAGGACAGCGCCAGGTTAACCGCAACGAAACTCTTACCTTCACCAGACATGGTCGAGGTGAACTGGATCACAGTGGCCTCTCCCTCGTTTGTGTTCTGGCTCGTCACGAAGTCCAGGTTGTTGCGGACAATTCTGAAGGCTTCGTTCATGCGGTCATTCGAGGTCTCGTTAACCACAATCTCACCAGTGACATTCATCTTCTTTGCCGGCAACTCGCCCAGGATGGGTATATCGCACACTTCCTCGACCTCACGACGCGTGTGGATGGTCTTGTCAAGCGAGAAGTACCAGAAGACGAGGTAAAGGATGAAGGCGGGAATCAGCAGACCGATAACCATACCTGTGAGCACGATACGCGTCAACGGAGCTGTAACGGGAACGGGGTTGGGGATAGCGGGTTCCATCACCTTGGCATTGGGCTCGGTGATAGCCATCTGCAGGGCGTTCTCCTCACGCTTGTTCAGCAGATACAGATACAGCTGCTCCTTGATCTTCTGCTGACGAGTCACCTCGGTGATGGCTTTCTCGTGAGAGGGATTGGCGGTCATGCTGCTCTGGGCTTGACCCTGGAGGCGCTGAGCCTGGCTCTGCTTGGTGCGCAACGTGCTGATGTAGTTGTCAAGACTCGCAATGATGGTCTTTTTCTGAGATGCCAACGAGGCGGTGAGTTCCTTCATCACGGGGTTCTCGGCACTGGATGTCGCCGAAATCTTCTGGTAATCCTGCATCGAGGTGTTGTATTGCTGGATTTGGGCCGTGATACCGGTATTGCTCATGCCAGTATTGACAGGGATGAGGTCATTGGGACTCATGTTGGCGATGTAGTTGCGAATCTGAGATGCCAGATTGATTTCCAGGTTGGCATTCTCGGCGGCGTCAATCTGACTCATCGTGTGGGCGGCGTTACCCAGCATCATGGAGTTGGCTGAGCCTGCGGTCAGGATTGCCACTTGGTTGTCAACACCGCTCAGATCCTTGGACAGGTCATTCACACGTTCGGCAATGAAGGCCTCGGTGCTGCGAGCCACCTGGTTCATGTCGTTGATGCCTTCCTGGTTGTAGGCAACGACAAGTGCATTCAGGATGTCGGCACATAACTGAGGATTCTGGCCACGGATGGCCAAGTTGAGAACGTCACTATGCTGGTCGGCAAGCTCTACAATGAGCGAGCCCGAAAGTGACCTTGCAACACTCGTTGGGTTGCTGACGATGACGATATAGTTGTTATCTAAGCAACCGTCATTGAACTTGCTGGTCTTAGTGATGGCAATAGGACCGAACTTGGTGTTGACCTTGTTGCCGAAGCGGGCTTTCATCCACTGGCCACCAGAAACCTGGAATTCAAACTCCTCGGCACTCTTGGGGACAATATTGAGAGTGTACCCTTGGGTGACTTCCTTCAACGGGGTGACATTGACGGGTGTGTCCTTGTAGATGTTCTCATCGCGCAGGAACTTGTGGCCGTAATACTGGACATTCAATCCCAGGGAGTTGACCACAACCTCCATCACCTTGGAAGACCTGATTTTGAAAGGCTCGTTGGGGATGTAGTTGACGGTGTTCAGACCCAGGTCGCTGAAGGTCATCGACGGGGTACCCTGGGCACTGTCCTTGGACCTGATGAGAATCGATGTTTTGGATACGTAGAACTGGGGCTGCGTTTTTCCATACAGGTAGGCAATGCAGGCGCAGACAATCATCGATAGCACAAACCAGTACCAGTTGTAGGCGCATGCCATGAACAGTCGGTCCCACTTGACACCTGTTCTCGCGCGTTTTTTCTTTTTCTCTTCGGCGGCCGCTCTAGCAGCCAAATCTTCTTGAATTATCTGTTGCATATTAAGCTAATTATTTTCCACTAATAACGAATCAAGTTGCAATAACGGCATGAGGGGTTGCCATTACCACATAATTCGGTGCAAATTTAGTGTAATTCAATTAATCTGCAAATGATACATTATAAAAAAATATTAACTTGTTAAAAAATAGGTAACGATATAGATATAGCAGTTGACCCTATGGCATATTGTTGCACACTTAACCGTGCTAACGCACGGGAACCTTTAGCTCGGCGAAGCCAAATTAAAAGAAAATTAATTTTAAAATATTCTTTGTTGAATTTCCCGCCCGCAGGGCGGTTATAATTACAGATGGGCCAACTACTATATCATCGCCAAAAAATAAGTGCCCGCCAAACCTGGCGGACACTCATTAACTCTTGTGGTATGTTATACGAAGGGAATTAATCGATCTCCTCGTCGGCCTCGTAACCGCCCATCTCGCGGATGGCGTTTTTGAGCATCACGTGCTGCTGGAACAGGTGGTTAACGGGAATCTCGTTCTTAGTGTAGTCGTGCATCGGGCTCTTCAGGAAGAAGCTCAGGAAGCGCTGAGTGCCGTAGCGGCCAGCACGGTGAGCCAGGTCCATGAGCAGACACAGGTCAAGGCACAACGGAGCGGCCAGGATCGAGTCGCGGCACAGGAAGTTGATCTTGATCTGCATGGGATAGCCCATCCAGCCGAAGATGTCAATGTTGTCCCAACCCTCCTTGTTATCGTTGCGGGGCGGGTAGTAGTTGATGCGTACCTTGTGGTAGTACTCGCTGTACAGGTCGGGCTGGTCGTCGGCAACGAGAATCGACTCGAGCGTCGACAGCTTGCTCACCTCCTTGGTGCGGAAGTTAGCGGGCTCGTCAAGCACGAGACCGTCGCGGTTGCCAAGGATGTTGGTCGAGAACCAACCGTTCAGGCCGAGCATGCGGGCGCCGATGATGGGAGCGAAACCGCTCTTCACCAGGGTCTGGCCGGTCTTGAAGTCCTTGCCGGCAATGGGCACTTGGGTCTTCTCTGACATCTCCCACATGGCGGGGATGTCGACGGTGGTGTTGGGAGCACCCATGATGAAGGGGCAATTCTCAGCCAATGCGGCATAAGCGTAGCACATCGAGGGAGCGACTTTGTCAACAACGTTGTCCTTCATAGCCTGCTCGAGGGCGGCCATGCTGCCATGGTACTTCATGTCGGGCTCAACGTAGATCTCGGTCGAAGCAGCCCACAGAACAACTACGCGGTCAACGCCGGTCTCCTTCTTGAAGTTGCGGATGTCCTCGCGAACCTGCTCGGTCATGTCCCAACGGTCCTTGCACTGCTTAACGTTGTCACCGTCCAGACGCTTTGCATAGTTCTTGTCGAAGGCGGCCTTGAGGGGCTTGATCTTCAACAGTTCGTCCTTAACGGGCTCAATGTCCTTCTCCTTCAATACCTCGGCATTGATGGCGCTCTCATAAGCGTTAGCGGGGAATACGTCCCATGCTGCAAACACGAGGTCATCGAGGTTGGGCATCGAGACGATCTCATTATAATGCAAATACTTCTTGTTCTCGCCTTTTCCTACGCGAATTTTGTCATACTGTGTCATGCTGCCGACGGGCTTTGCAAGACCCTTGCGAGCCATCATCACACCAGTCATGAACGTGGTGCTCACGGCACCCAATCCTACTACCATAATACCTAACTTGCCGGTAGCGGGCTTAACAATTTCTTTTGCCATAATCTTTTATTACAGTTAATGTTCTGTTGTTTCTTTTTTAACGTGCCCAAACACGGGCATAAGTTTCCCTTGAGAAAAACGGCGCTAAATTACAGCCTTTTTTTGAAATGAAATACTAAAAGACTTGTAAATTTAGTTTAAAATGCTTAATAGTTTGCCGAATATAATAAAAAGTGTTGATTTTTGCCGACGAATGGGTGATGTCTGTTAAAAAACCAAAACGCTACCCCTCTCCCTTGAGTCCGTTTTTGACCCATTTTTTTGGCTTTTTTCGCCTCAAAGTGCCTCAATAACAGTTTTTAACAAAATTCCATAAAATACCTTAAAATAGGCACTTAATCAGGCGTTCAGGAAGGCTTCGGCAGTGGCGATGTCATCGGCATGGTCCACATCCACGATTTTGGCGATGCTGTAGGCCTGAAGGCGCTTGCCGGCCTTGATCAGGGCGCGCTGGAAATTGCGCATGCGGCTCACGCCCTGCTCGATGCAGTCGTCAAGCACGCTGAAGGCACCGTCGGTCATGGCGTAGATGCCGCCCGAGACGTAGCGCGCGCCTTCCCAACTCTTGTCGCGGAAGGCGGTGATGTTCATCTCCTCGTCGACCTCGACCCACAAGGGCTTCTCGTCGTCGACAAAGGGGGTGACGGCCCACATGCCGTCGTGGCTCTCATCGGCCTCAAAGGCTTCGATGTAGCCCTTGAAGTCTTCCTCGCGGAAGATGGTGTCCACCGTTGTCAGGCAGAACTTGCCTTTGGGAATCACCTGGCTCAGGTGCCAGAAACTGTGCATCGAGCTGGGGGTGCTCTTGACAACCAGGTTCAGGGGCACGGGCAGGTCAAGCCCCTCGAGGTACTCGCGCACCTCGGTCATGCGCTCGTTAACGATGATGCTGATGCTCTCGGCATTGCATCTGAGCATGATATTGATCAGGCGGCCGATCATGGGCTCGCCTTGCAGTTCAACCAGTGGCTTGGGCTTGGAAACGCCTTCCTGGGCAAGGCGTGAGCCTTCGCCCGCTGCGATAATCGCGTAATTCATATTATATTTTTAATATTGTGTAAAATTCCACATTCCTCATTCCTCATCCCTCATCCCTCATTCCTCATCTCTCATTTCTCATTTCTCATCCCTCATTCCTAATTCCTCAATCACCTGAGTGATTCGGGTGATGGTGTGGGGATGGGTCTGGAGGTCCTCTTCTTCGGTCCAGCCTTTACCCTTGAGCCACAGCACCTGGCATCCCAGTTGCTCAGCGGGCTCAATGTCCTTGCGCAGGCTGTCGCCGACGACGAGCACATCGGCAGGCGCCAGCTCCAGGGCGTCGACACCCAGGCGGAACAGGGTGGGGTTGGGCTTGCGGACGCCAACAACGGCGCTCTCGATGATGCCCTTGAACAGGTGGCGGATGCCGTAGCTGCGCAACACCTCGTCGATGTTGCCGTAGAAATTGCTCACCAGCATCATCGGGTAGCGCTGGTGGAGTTCCTCAAGCATGGGCTTGGCCTCGGCGATGCAGGCGCGGGCGGCATTGTCGCAATAGGCTGCGATCTGGCTCGTCCAGCGCTGGCGGGTCTGCTCGTCGGGTTGTTCGGGGAGGTAACTGATTTCCAGGGCCACCTTCTTGAGCAGCAGGGCATGGAAGTCGTCCTGGGGCAGGATGATGCGCTCGCGGGCCAGGGCGCGTTCCCCCTCGACATAGGCCGTGCGGAAGGTGGCCTTGTCGATGGGCACTCCGGCCTGCTGGTAGCCTTGCCACAGCACTTCGCTCCAGTGCACGCCTCGGCTGTCGAGGGTGCCGCCGTAGTCAAAGATGATTCCTTTGATGTCCATTGTCGGGTGCGGGCTTGGTTTAGTCCACCTTGGTCAGGTCGAGTTTCACATTGTCACGTCCTCTGTCCTGGAACAGTTTGGGCAACGGGTTCTGCCTGGACTCGTCGTAGCGGATGCGGTTGCGGAACACGTCGATGGCGGTGTAGATGGCATGACGCAACGAGGACTCGTTGGCGATGCCTTGACCGGCGATGTCATAGCCGGTGCCGTGGTCGGGACTGGTGCGCACGATGGGCAGGCCGGCGGTGAAGTTCACGCCCTCGTCCATGGCGATGGTCTTGAACGGGGCAAGGCCCTGGTCGTGGTACATGGCCAGCACGCCGTCGAAGCGGCGGTAATGGCGCGCCCCGAAGAAGCCGTCGGCGGCATAGGGGCCGAAGCACTGCACGCCGTCCTCGTCGAGCGACAATTGCATGGCGGGAAGGATGATGTCGCGCTCCTCGTTGCCCAGCATGCCGTTTTCGCCGGCATGCGGATTGAGCGACAGCACAGCGATGCGCGGACCGTTGATGTTGAAGTCACGTTTCAGCGAGTTGTTGAACAGGCGCAGTTTCTCGCGGATGCCTTCAACGGTCAGCGAGACGGGCACTTGCGTCATGGGCAGGTGGGTCGTGACAAGCGCGACGCGCAAGTCGGCGGTGCACATCACCATCAGGGCCTTGGAGCCGTCACCGGCAGCACTCTCCAGGTACTCGGTGTGACCCGGGAAGTGGAATTGCTCGCTCTGGATGTTGTCCTTGCTGATGGGGGCTGTCACCAGCACGTCGATCAAACCGGACTTCAGGTCGCGGACGGCGGCCTCGAGCGCCAGGAAGGACGCTGTGCCGGCCTGCTTGCTGGGCTGACCCAGCTCCACCTTGACGTCCTGGTCGATGCATTCCACCAGGTTGGGCATGTTCTCTTTCAGGCGCTCGGCGCTCTTGGTGATGTTCATCTGCTGGCCGGGCAGGTTGCAGGCGTTGCGGTGGTAGTTCACGATCTTGCTGGAGCCGTAGATGACGGGGACGCACAGGTCCATCATCTCGGGCACACCGATGGTCTTCAGGATGACTTCGATGCCGATGCCATTGGTGTCGCCAACGGTGATTCCCACCTTGATTCTCTTATTGTCTTCACTCATAGTTGGTTATCTTATATGATGTAGTCGCGAAATTGAATACAAACTGCAAATTTAGTTATATTTTCCGATTTATGGGCCTCTCAAGTTAAAGAAATCGCATTTTCTTCATGCTGGAGCGGGCCGAATGGTGATTTGTCGGTATTTCTGTTTGCGGTTCAATAAATAATGTATAACTTTGCCACCACTTTCGGCACTATGGTGGGCGGGATGGCTGGTCGGCCGATGTTTTGACCCTTCTATGCTGGCCCCCTTGCCGGAATTTTGAGTTTTGGAGATGTTAAGAATGAGTTCAGTTTGCAGGCTTTTTCTTGTTTTCCCTCATCGGTTGCGGGAGAGCAAGCGATTTTTTATGTCCTCGTCAATGAGGCTCTTGGCCGTTGCGCTCATGGCTTGGATGGCTTTGTCGTCACAGGCCCAGTTCCTGCGCTCGGCCTCTTTCATGGAGGGCACCCCCTACAGGCTCCAGCTCAACCCGGCGCTCGTCCCCGAGCGCGGCTACATCAACGTGCCCATCGTCGGGATGTCGGGTGCCGCGGCGCGGTCCAACGTGCTCAGCACCGACGATGTCATCGACATGTTCAGGAACGGCGATGACGATGACTATTATGCCACCGACAAGTTCTACGGCAAACTTCGCGAGGTGAACAAGGCCAACGTGAATGTCTCCACCGACTTGCTGAATGTGGGCTGGTGGCACACCCGCAACAGTTTCATGACGTTCCATGTGGAGACGAGGGTCGATGCCAATGTGCTTGTGCCCCGGGAACTGTTCACCTTCTTGCGCGACATGAAGGGCATGAACAGCAACGACTATTCCCAGTACTACCGCAACCTGAGCAACGAGGAGCTGAATATCAACGCCTTTACCGAGATTGGCCTGGGCTACACGCGCATCATCGCCGACCGCGTGAGCATCGGCGGACGGGTGAAGGCCTTGCTCGGACATGGCAACCTCAAACTCAAGATCCACGAGGCGGCGGTGAGGACCAACCTCGTGGGACTGGACCCCAACTACAACTGGAGCACGGGCGACCCGACGGAGGTGCTGGATGCCACGGGTACCGCTTCGATCGAGGCGACTGCCGACCTGGAGTCCTCCTTTGAGGGGCTGGACCTGATCACCAATGACGAGGGCTACATCGAGAGGGCCGAGTTTAAACTGCGCGAGACGGGTGTCGCCGGACTTGGCGCCGCCATGGATTTCGGTCTGGCGGTTAATGTGACCCCCGAGTTGAGGCTCTCGGCGGCGATCAACGACCTGGGCTTCATCCACTGGGCCAAAGGCTGCACCCAGGTGGCGCATGCCCAGACTGACGTCTTGCAGTATGACAGCGAGAATCCGGGCGACTTGAACCGCTTCTCGGGCATCGTGAACAACGGCGAGTCGATCAACCTGCACCTGCTGCGACTCACCCCTGACAAGGATTTCAAGTCGGGACGAAAAACCATGCTGACCTCGACACTGGTGGTCGGCTGCGACTACATGCTCATCAAGGACAAACTGCGCCTCGGCGCCCTCTACACCAACCGCTTCTCGGCGCCCGACCATGAGAACGAGCTGACCTTCTCGGTCAACTACCACCCCCGGAGTCTGCTGGATTTCTCGCTGAGTTGTTCACCCGTCATGAGTGGCGGCAGTTCGTTCGGCCTGGCGGTGAAACTTGGACCCTTGTTTGTCGGCACCGACTACATGTATCTGGGCAAGAACACCAAGTGCTGCAACGCCATGGTCGGACTCTCCATTCCCTTGGGCAGACGACCCGGTTACGAAGACGATTAACCCCTCATTTTTCATCCTCAATAATTACTTTAAATCACATGTTGCAATACGCTTAATATCTGCGTGTTGCTTTTGTTGGTTATGGTTAAATGCTTAAAGTATTCGTTGAAACATTTTCTCCCCTTGACTGGCGGTCAGTGAGAAGCCTTTTTCGAGGGGCTTTTTTTGTCTCTGCTCATTGGCTGATCGGGTCCCGAAGTGGGGGTAAAATACGGGCTGTGATCAGCCCTCTCTCGAGGCCCAATCCATCACGCGTTAGAGCCCCAGGCCACACGGCCCAACGGCCTGGGTGCCGTTGCCCTTGAATGCAAAAAATAAAAAATATGCCGTTTTCTGTAGCAATTATCGCCCTCAAATTTGCCCACGTGAGAGAAAAGCGTTAATTTTGCAACTTTGAATGTTTGCGCATCACGTGCACGTACATATGCGCGAGAGTGTTCTTGAAACAAGACATATGACAGGTAACACGCTGTAAATGACTACTGTGATAGTGTCCCCAGCATTACCCGCTCTCCACATCGTCGCTGGTCCCACAAGGGCCGGTGACCCCCTGCTTTATCTCCTCTGAGCCGTGCTGGCTATCCTCAACCAACTTTACTGAAATGGATGACAAAACGATTGTGGTGACATCACCACTGTTACCCGACCTCGACGATTTCCACCTGATGCTGCGCGAGATCTGGGACCGCAAGTGGGTGACCAATAACGGCGAGTTCCATCGCCGCTTCGAGGCCGCCCTGTGCGAGTACCTAAAGGTGCCTTACATCAGCCTGTTCACCAATGGCACGCTGCCCCTCATCACGGCCCTCCAGGCTCTCAACATCTCGGGCGAGGTCATCACCACGCCCTACAGTTTCGTGGCGACTACCCACTCGTTGTGGTGGAACGGCATCAAGCCCGTTTTTGTTGACATCGACCTGGCGACAGGTGGCATTGACCCTGACCGTATCGAGGCGGCCATCACACCTCGCACAACAGCGATATTACCGGTCCATGTCTATGGCAAGCCCTGCCGCACACGGGAAATCCAGGATATCGCCGACAAGTACGGCCTGCGCGTGATCTATGACGCGGCCCATGCATTCGGCATCGAGGTCGACGGCAAGAGCATCCTCACCGAGGGTGACATGTCAACGCTCAGTTTCCATGGCACCAAGGTCTTCGGCACCACCGAGGGCGGCGCCCTGGTCGTTCATGACGAGAAGACCAAGCAGCGCATCGACTATCTCAAGAACTTCGGTTTTGCCGGTGAGACCGAGGTTGTTGCACCCGGCATCAACGGCAAGATGGACGAGATGCGTGCCGCTTTTGGCCTGCTCAACCTGCGTCAGGTCGATGATGCCATCGAGGCGCGTCACCAGGTCGCCATTCGTTATCGCGAAGCCCTGCGCCCCGTCGAGGGCATCGACTTCTGGGACGACATGCCCGGTGTGCGCCACAACTACGGCTACTTCCCCATCTTTGTCGATGCCGCCAAGTATGGCATGACTCGCGACGAGCTTTTCAACAAGCTGCGCCAGCACAACATCTTGGCGCGCCGCTACTTCTATCCGCTCATCAGCACCTTCTCCACCTATCGTGGTCTGCCTAGTGCCACCCGCGAGAACCTGCCCAACGCCACCCGCATGGCTGACACAGTTATCTGCCTCCCCATCCACCACGAACTCACCCCCGACGACCAACAACGCGTCTTCGACTGCATCCTCAACAAATAATCTGTATCTTCATTGTTATGAATATTATCAAAAGGGCTTATAATAAGCTAATTAGATGCTTGGTAGCCTCATATCTGAAGAGAAAAGGCATCCACCATGGTTACATACGTAAAATGACAACCAATGGCCTAATTAAAGATTGGAAAGAAAGCAAGAAGCCTTTGAAGGATAAGATTTGGGCTGTTAAAAGAGGTTTTTATCCCAGCAGAATTGATTTATGGGGATTGAATGATGATAATTACACGAGGTATTTGTCTGATTTTAATTATCGGAAATTGTTCCCGTTAAATAATAATTTCCAAATATGGCTTGATGACAAGCTGACTACCCGGTATGTTTTTCAGGATTCTCGGATTAAAGACTTCATGCCACGATATTACCTTTATATCGAGAATGATGGGAATTATTCCTATTTAATGGATTTTGACAAGCAGATTCCAAAAGATTCAAATGCACTTCTCAATCTCTTACGCCAAGAGAAGGTCTTGGCGTTGAAACCTTTGGCTGGCTCCCTCGGTATAGGTTTTATCAGACTTGAAATCAAACATGATGAAATCTATGCGAATAATGAATTGTTGTCCCACGAGAAATATGAGGAGTTGAAGAATTCTCTCAGAGGTTACATCGTTACGGAGTATTGTCACCAGCACAGTCAATTGGATAGGGTCTGGCCTAACAGTGAATGTACCTTGAGGATGATCATGGCGAAGTTTAAGGATAAGTATGGTGGTGGAGAAACAAAAGCGATTCTCTCATATGCTCGCTTTGGCACTAGCTTATCTTCCACAACTTCTAATATGTCGCAAGGTGGTGTTGGCGTGACTTTTGATTTTGAGACAGGCATTCTTAATGACGTCTTTTATCGCAAAAAAGGCTTTGACAAGGATGGTCAAACAAAACATGAAGCTCATCCCGATACTCATGTGAAACTCGGAGGTCAGAAATTGCCGAATTGGGATATTGTAAAAAAGGGTCTTTATGACATCGTGAATTACTTCTCAACCCTTGAGTATTTCGGCTTAGATGTCATCATTACTGACGATGGCTTTAAGATATGCGAGATTAATTCACTTCCAGGTTTGGACATTGAACAAGTCATGTTTGGACCGATTTTAGAAAATGACGTGGCTAGGCGTTTCTATACTGCAAGAAAGCATTAAAATTAGCTTAAGGCTCTCATGAAGAAGAAACTCATGCTCTTGGGCGGGTTGCGTTACCTGTTGCCCGTTATCGAGGCTGCCCATCGTCATGGCATCCATGTCATTACCGTGGACTACCTGCCCGATAACATTGCGCACAAGTACAGCGATGAGTACCACAACGTGAGCATCATCGACAAGGAGGCCGTGCTCGCTCTGGCACGTGAACTCCAGATTGATGGCATCATGTCGTTTGCCGTCGATCCCGGTGTCGTGGCCGCGGCCTATACCGCCGAGCAGATGGGTCTGCCCTTCCAGTGCAGTTATGAGGCCGCCTGCATCCTGCAGGACAAGTCGCGATTCCGCCAATTCCTTGCTGACAATGGCTTCAACGTGCCTAATGCGCGCGGCTACAACGAGTGCGACGATGCCCTGCAGGACATCAACTACTTCAACTGGCCCGTCATTGTCAAACCCGTGGACAGTGCTGGCAGCAAGGGCGTCACCCGTGTTGATGACCCTGCCGATCTGCCAGCCGCCATTGCCCACGCCCTTGACTGCTCTCCATCGCGCCACTACATCATCGAGGACTTCCTCGAGAAGATGGGACCATCTATGGGTGATGAATGCTTTGTAGTCGATGGCAAGTTGCTATACAATGCCTTCTATGATCAGTTCTTTGACAACGAGGCCGTGAATCCTTTTGCCCCTTCAGGCGAATTTTGGCCTTCGGCAATGAGCAAAGAACATGAACAGGAATTCAAGAGCGACCTGCAACGTCTTTTTGACCTGCTACATGTCACTACTGGCATGTTCAACGTCGAGTGCCGTGTGTGCACCGATGGACGATGCTATCTCATGGAGGTGTCGCCCCGTGCCGGTGGCAACCGTTTGGCCGAGATATTGAACTATGCCGCCGACGTGGATATCATCGACGCCGAGGTGTGCGCTTCAGTTGGCTTGCCCTTGCCTGACGTCCACGAGCCTAACTACAACGGCTATTATGCCATTAATGTGCTGCATAGCGAGCACGACGGCACTTTCAAGGACTTGTGCATCAATTCCGATTTTGAACGTGACCATTTGGTTGAGCGTGACCTGTGGGTTAAGCCAGGCGATAAGGTCTCCGCATTTACTGGCGCCAACCAGTCCTTGGGCACCATTTTCCTGCGTTTCGACACACGTGAAGCCCTCGACCGTTTCGTTTCCGCCCCCAACTCCTACATCTCCATTGTCACTCAATAGTGCTATTTAGGTGCTCAACACACTAGGAGATATTTGCTCATGAATAGAATGAAAAAACTTGCTATTTTAGGCGCTTCCGAGCCTCACCTCCCTTTATATTTGAAAGCTCGTGAAATGGGGCTTGAAACCTATTGTGTCGCTTGGGCAAAAGGTGCCTTTTGCAAGGATTATGCCGACCATTTTTGTGATATTTCCATTATTGACCATCAAGCGGTAGCTGAGATGTGTAAACAAGAGAGAATAGACGGAGTGGTGGCAAATGCATTAGAACTGGCTGTGCCGACATTGGCTTACCTGCATGACAATTGTGGGCTCAATGGTAACTCAATGCAGACAGCGAAATGGGCGACCAATAAAATTGAGATGCGTAAGCGAGTCTCAGAAACGCAAGCATGCCCCCAACCCGCTTATCATATTGTTGGTCCCGATGACGCTCCGACAGTAGATTATTATCCGGTTATTGTTAAGCCTTCCGATAGTAGCGCAAGTAGAGGAATAACAGTCGCGAAAAGTTCAGATGACCTTGAGTTCGCTGTTTCTCGGGCAAGAGAGAACTCCAGGAGTAAGGTTATTTTAATAGAACAGTTGATTGAAGGCGTGGAAGTATCGGTTGAGAGCATTACATATAAGGGAAAGCATTATCTGCTGACAATAACTGATAAGGAAACTACTGGAAACCCATATTTTGTTGAGATAGCCCATCATCAGCCATCATTGTTGCCTGGTGAGATTCAACAGAGAATCGCTCAGTATAACACTAACCTGTTGGATGCATTACAGATTAACAACAGTGCTTCACATGCCGAATTCAAGATTGACAAGAACGGTGAAGTCTATCTGATGGAAGTGGGTGCCCGTGGTGGAGGCGGTTGGATTTCATACAAACTTGTGCAGTTGAGCACGGGATACGATTACATCAAGGGAATGATCCAGGTGGCATTAGATGACTTTGATGAACCCGTGATACATTCGGGACAATTCTCGGGAATCTACTTCTTGAGTGAGGACACGAAGCATGTCAAGGACTTTATTCTTGAGAACAAGGGCGCACCATGGATGATTGATTTCTCAATTGATGAGGAAAAACCGTTAAGCAAATTGAGGAGTTCTTTTGACAGGTCAGGTTATTTCATTTATCAATCGGACCACAAATTGATGATATGAGTATGTTCACATTTGAAATCAAAAAAAGGACAGTCGATGAGATCGTACAATTATTGACACTGTTCGACCCTTATTCTGATAAGCCGTACTCATTCCGAGATAGCGACAGTAAAAAACAATGGCCAGAAAAGCTTGCCGCTTTAGCGAATTGTATCGTCTGCTATGATAAAAATGAAAAAATCATCGGCACACTTTTCTTCTATGACAACGAAGTCGCTGTTAAGAACCAAGAAGGCTATTGCGTTTTTTTCTGCGTCCTTCCTGAGTATAGACGATGTGGTGTGGCATCTCAAATGATAGAGAGAGTCAAAGAGCATTTAAGAAGTGTTGGTATTCCGAATTTTAAGCTGAAATGTGCTAAAACAAATATAGCGGCATTCAAATTATATCAGAAGACCGGTTTTGTTGTAATCGACGAGGAAGATAACAAATATAAATTGGTGTCAACAACGTAGTGCACTTGCTTTTTGAGTATCATTGGTTGTGAATTGTATTTTGAAAATATGACAGATGTCCCTTTAGTTTCAATCCGTTGTCTGGTCTATAACCATGAGCTGTACCTGAGGCAGTGCCTGGACGGTTTTGTGATGCAGAAGACCAATTTCCCCTTCGAGGCGATTGTCCATGACGATGCCTCGACCGACGGGTCGGCTGCCATCATTCGCGAATATGCCGAGAAATACCCTGACATCATCAAGCCCGTTTTTGAAACCGAGAATCAGTATAGCAAGCGTGATGGCTCTTTAGCTAGAGCCATGGATGCTGCCATGCACCCCGATTCAAAGTATGTCGCCCTGTGTGAAGGAGACGACTACTGGACAGACCCCAACAAACTGCAAATGCAGGTGGACATTTTAGAGTCTGATTCAGAGGTAGGCTTAGTTCATACTTCAGCAGATAGTTTTGACCAAAATAGGGGATTATTTACAGCTCTTGGTTTCGGCGCACCTATTGATTCCTTCAGTGCCGAGTTGAAGCGGAATGAATGTATTTCTCATACGACTTGTTTTAGAAAGAGCTTATTTCTTGATTATAAAAAGTATTATGCACAGAATCGCTTATCGGAAAAAAGATGGAAGATGGGGGATTATCCAATGTGGTTGTACTTTTGCTATTATTCTAAATCGGTTTTTATTCCCAAATCTACAGGTGTTTATCGGGTTTTAAAAAACTCCGCTAGTCACAGCACAGATGCTCAGAAAAAAGTTGATTTTGAGGTTTCTGCTTTTGAGATTAAAAAGTTTTTTGCTACCCATTTTAATCATGAGTATTTATTGAAAGAACTTGCAATAGATCTTTTGAAGAGTTTAACTTTAATATCCATTGAGAGTGATAGGACGATAAAATATGATGTGTTTAAACAATTAAGAGATGTTTATGGGTTTAATTGGCCCATTGTTTCTCTTCTTGTGTTTATTGTTGCAAAAAGCAGAGTAGGTAGAATAATATTAAGAAAATTTAGACAGTTTCGGTTACTCGCTAAGGGTATTCATTAATAGACATGAAGAAGTCTTTTGAAGTTGATAAAACAGTATGCGAGTCGGTATTGTGACACAGCCGCTGGAGATGAACTACGGCGGGATTTTGCAGAATTGGGCGTTGCAGCAGGCACTTAAGGGCCTGGGCCACGACCCGATCACGATTGACGCCTATGAGCGTTATTCGACTCCGCATTATCTTTATAACTGCATGCGCACGCTTTGGGCGCGCATGAAGGGCCAGAAATGGAAAATGCCCAAGCGCTATCACGGCTCGTTGCGCAAACCTATGACGGGTGAGTTCGTCGAGCAGCACATTGCCAAGACCCACGTCATGTGGCACTACAAACGCAGCGTGGTGAGACGCTATCGTCTCGATGCCATGGTGGTCGGCAGCGACCAGGTGTGGCGTGCCAAGTATAACGGTGACCACATCGAGGACATGTACCTCAAGTTTGTGGAGGGATTACCGTTGAGGCGTGTCGCCTATGCCGCCTCGTTTGGTGTGGATAAATGGGAATACACCCCTGAGCAGACTGAGGCATGTGCCCGTCTAGCCAAGCAGATGGACGCTATCTCGGTGCGCGAGGCCAGTGGTATCGCCCTGTGCCGTGACAACTTGGGTGTGGAGGCATGCTGTGTCCTCGATCCCACGTTGCTGTGTGACGCCAGGGACTATGAGGCGCTCATCGGTGATGAGGCCCTCCAGGCTGATCCAGAACCCTATCTCGCTGTTTACTGCCTGGATGTCACGCCGGCCAAGAAGGTCTTCTTTGAGCAGTTGGCCGAGGAGAGAGGCTTGACCGTACGCTATTTCTCTGGCGGATGGTTTGCCGAGGTGACAGTGCATCAGTGGCTCCTGATGTTGAGACAGGCCTCGATGGTGGTGACTGATTCCTTCCACGGAACGGTGTTCAGCATCCTCTTTGGCAAGGAATTTTTCACCCTGGCCAATCCCTCACGCGGCAACACCCGCATCTCGGGACTGCTGGGGCTGCTCGATCTGGAAGACCGGCTCTTGTCCGACACGAAGCCTGTGGAACCTGCCGACAGCAGCATCGACTGGCAGGACGTCCGGGCGCGATTGGACGAGCAACGCAGGGTGAGCCTCGACTTCCTGGCTCAGAGCCTGCAAGAACAATAAGTGAAGTCATGAATGGCAAGTGATCAACTTGTCCCAAAGAACCAATAAGAGAGAAATGAGACCCTTACACATTATCATGCCCATGGCCGGTGAAGGCTCGCGCTTTGCACGTGCTGGCTGGACTACACCCAAGCCGTTGATTGAGCTGCGTGGCGTGCCTTTGTTCCGCCGTGCCATCAACAGTGTGGCCATCGAGGGCGTGGAAATGAAATATAGTTTTATCGTGCGCCAAGAGCACATCGACAACCAGCACATTGACCAGCTCATCAAGGCGATTCAGCCCGACGCCCAAGTGTTTTCGGTCCTGAAGACGACAAGAGGCGCGGTCGAGACCTGCCTGGTGGCCGAGAGCGCCATCGACGACGAGGATGCCGTGGTGGTCATGGACTGTGACCTGGAATTCCGCAGCAAGCGGTACAATGAGCTGGTGGCTCAGGCCCTTGCTGTGCCTGCAGCCGAGGCCGACGGCGGAGCGCTGGTCTCCTTTGAGTCCGATAATCCACGTTACAGCTATGCCGAGATTGACGATGAGGGACGCGTGCTGCGCACCGCCGAGAAAGAGCCCATCTCCAACCATGCCCTGTGCGGAGCCTATTTCTTCGGCAGCGGCAAGGACTTCAAGCGCATTGCCCATCAGTTGCTCGAGGACGGCACCCACGGCAAGGCTGAGTTCTATGTGTCGTTGCTCTATAACTACCTACTGGCCGAAGGTAAGGTCGTGCGCCTGGCACCAATGGAAGAGTATTACTCCTATGGTACCCCCGAGGAGCTCTTGTTCTACAGTAACCAGCATTAATCGATTAAATTGTGGAAATCAAGCTGATTATAACTGACTTTGACGGTACTTTAGTCAATACGTTTCAGGCCAATTACCACGCCTATCGTGAAGCGTTCTCCCAAGTGGGCCTGACGCTGACCGAGGAGGACTACCGCAAGTGTTACGGATTGCGTTTCGACGGTTTCATGGAGAAGATGGGCATTGTGGATGCCGATGTGCGTCAGCGCATCCGCACCCTCAAGGGGGAGTGCTATCCCAACCACTTCAGCCTGCTCAAGGTCAATCGGTCGCTGCTGGACTTCATCAGGATGTTCCGCAAGAGCGGCGGAAAGACGGCCGTGGCTTCCACGGCCCGTGCCAAGAACCTCTTTAACGCTTTGAACCATATCGGCGCGACCGACGACTTTGATCTCATCCTCGCCGGTGAGGACGTCAAGCAGGGCAAACCCTCGCCCGAGATCTATAACACGGTGATGGCGCGCATGGGGGCCTCTCCCGACGAGACGCTCGTTTTTGAAGATTCTGCTGTGGGGCTGCAGGCTGCTGCTGCGGCTGGAGCCCACTATATAAAAATAACCCTCTAATTCTTTTTTATACTATGAAACTGGACATTCAAGGCCATTCGGGTTGCGACATAGCCATCGTGCATGAGGATAACGATCTGTTTATCCACAAGAGCACGCACGATGCCGCCTATGTGCCGCGCCTCTTGAATCAGGCACAAAAACAGATTACCGCCTCCAAGATTGAATATCAAAATATACGCGTGCCCAAGATTTTTGATGTGGTGAAGTCCGAGACCGATGCCACCATCAAGATGGAGTATATCTATTCCAGGAATTTCATCGAGCACTTTGAACAGGCAGGTTTTGAGCAGATTAAGTATCTCATCGGCGCCATCAAATACTTCATCGACCTGGAGATTGCCAACTCGACAATGCAGACGGTGCCGTCGCACATCCTGACCGACAAGATGGCCGATGTGGCACGCAAAGTTGAGAAAAACGTCCACCTCAAGGACGATGACGAAGCACAGCGATTGGTGAAGCTCTCCAGCGAAGTCATGGACAGGGTGGGGGATATGGTGATGCCCGTCGGCACGTGCCATGGCGACCTCACCTTCAGCAACATCCTGTTTAATGGCAATAACTATTATCTGATTGATTTCCTGGACTCGTTCATTGAGTCTCCGCTGCTCGACATTGTCAAGATACGCCAGGACACGGCCTACCTGTGGTCAACATTGATGTACAATAAGCCTTTTGATAAGGTGCGATTGAGCATCATCAGCGAGAAGATTGACACGGCCATCGACGAGTACTTCACTGCCAAGTATCAGTGGTACCGCGACTACTACATGCCCTTGCAGCTGATGAACTTCCTGCGCATCCTGCAATATGGTCACGACGACAAGGTGATTGCTTACCTCAAGCGCGTCATTTCGAGTCAACTGGCAACTTTGAATAATTCTAATAACGACTGACATCATGATAACACTGATTGTTCCCATCGCAGCCAACAAGGCTGATTACGCCCACAAACTGCCGCAACCCTTCCGTCTTGATGACGAGGGCACCATGTATTGTGTGAGGGCTATTACAGGGCTTCCGCTTGATGAGATTGATGACATCTTTTTTGTCATCTTGAAAGAGCATAATGAGCGCTTCATGCTCAAGGAGCAGTTGATGATGCAGTTCAGGCGCCACAAACTCGAGAAGGCGCATGTCACCATCCTGGACGAGCCTACCGGCAGCCAAGCCGAAACCGTGGCTCGTGCCATCGAGGTGAATGGTGTCAAGGGCATGATCTTTGTGAAAGATGCCGACTGCTACTTCACGGCCGATGAAATCCTGCCACAGAACAGTGTCGCCATCTATGCCCTTGAGAACCTGCCGATTGTCGACCCGCAGCACAAGAGCTATGTCGCTGTCGACGACATGTTCTATGTCACCAACATCATCGAGAAGCGTGTCGTGAGCCACTTCTTCAGCGCTGGTGGCTATTGCTTTGAGGATGCGGCCGAGTTCTGTCGCTACTACGAGCGCCTCAAGGACTACTCGCCGCTGTATCTGTCGCACATCATCTACATGATGTTGCTCGACAAAAAGATATTCCGCCCCATCCTGATTGACGACTATCAGGACTGGAGCGTCACCCAAGTGAAACAGTAAAAATGTGCCCGGCTTTGTCATTTATTGCCGGAACTTCCTAAGTAATAAAGATTCTTTTTATGAGAATAGTTTTTGTAAACCTTCATGGCAACGAGTTTCTTGTCAAGACGTTGAACAAATTCATCTTCAAGCAGTCGGTTGCCATCAAGCACAAGTATCTCCTGGATTATCTGCTCTCACGCGATGATGTGGAGGTGTGCTCTTTTATCAACAAGCGTGGCTTGTCGCTATCCTATACAACACGCAATAAGTTCCTCCAATCGTTCCGTTTCCTGGAGCACCGTATCGCCCTGAAAAAGAACGGCATCCCATTGGACAAAATCAAGGTCTTGAAGAGTGAGGACGAAATCCGTCACGACGACCTCATCATCTTGTATCAGATATTCGGCCCGCAGTTCGAGTTCGACAAGAGGCCCGACGCATTCATTGCCGTCAGCCAGTTGCACTTTGCCCTCGGATCGTCGTCCATGATCGAACGCTTGGACCCCGACGTGATGTACAACGAGAGCAATATGCAGAAGCGCTTTGTCGGTTTCGACGAGTACTTCGGGTGGTTCAAGAAGCAATACATGGTCATCCCCTTTGTGTTCGCTCCGCGATTCAAGGTGGTGAAGCCTTTTGCCGAACGTCAGAACAAGGCGGTCTCGGTGGGTACAGTGACCTATCCCGAATATTTGATAAAGTATTATGGCACTGATTGTCTCCAACCGGCACGCAAACAGGTCTATGACAATGCCAAGGAACTGACACCCTGGGTGGACTGCTTCAACAGCGATTATCTCGAGGACCAGAAAATGTCTGAACATTCTTCGAGTGACAATAAGCTGATCAAGGTCTTTAAGCGCTTGCACGACAAGTTCTTTGTCGGCCATCAGAAGAAGTATTACTCCTTCGACATGGTCGAGAAGTTCAACGACTACAAGATGTGTGTCGTGGGTGAAGAAATCATCGGCCTGCCCGGTATCGGCTTTGTCGAGGGAATGGCTTGCGGCTGTGCCTATCTGGGGCAAACGGTGGGCTACTATGAGGACTACGGTATGAAAGAGGGTGTCCACTACATCGGTTATGACGGGACACTTGATGACCTCAAGGCCAAAATCAGTTATTACCAGCAACCCGAGCATCAGCAGGAACTTGAAACCATTGCCAAGGCAGGCTGTGACTTCGTGCGTTCGCATTTTAACGGTCCTGCTGCTGCCGAGTCGTTGCTTAACAACCTGCTTGAAGCACAGAAGCGCTGGCTTGCCGAACATCCTATACAATAAGATTGACGATGACAGTTTCCATACTCGTCCCGGTTTATAATGCCGCAGAATATCTGAAGAAGTGCGTAGGGTCTATCACCGGTCAGACCTACACAGACCTGCAGATAGTCTTGATCAATGACGGCTCAACCGATGGCTCTTGGAAGATCATGCGGGAGTTGGCCAGTCAGGACAATCGTATTGAAATCTATACACAGGCCAACCAGGGTGTGGCGGCTACACGCAACCACTTGCTGGAAAAGGTGAAGGGTGACTTTGTCCTTTTCGTAGACAGCGACGATTGGATTGACCCGGTTACCATAGAAACCCTGATGCATGAGCAGCAAAAAGGTGACTACGACATCGTCATGTATCAACTCCATGGCAACAATGGAGGTTCTGTGGTGGTTTATACTCAAGAAGAAGCGATACAACTCTTTTTGGAACATGGCTTTTTCCGGGGAATGTTGTGGAATAAACTGATCAGGAGCACTTTGTTCGAGGGACTTGAACTGGACGAAACCATCAGTTACGGTGAAGATTCGTTTTTGACCTGGAACATTCTGCAGCGCATCAAGAATGTGGTTGTCTTGAAAAAGAATTTTTATCATTACAACAGAAATGAATCAGGCTTGTCACACCAATTATTCAATGGCAAGAAATTCTCTTCCTTTATGGTGTGGCACAACATCACCAGTGACACCGACGAGAAGTGGCCTCAATTCAGTGAAGATGCCCATGCGCGTTCTGCGTGTGAGATGGCTCAAATTCTGTTGGCAGCAGCGATCAACGGTTATAAACCTGATGAACAAACACGCATGTTGCAGCATTCGATTCGTCAAGACTGGCACCTGATGAAAAAGAAGAATGTATCAACGATGACGATGAGGGCATTTGCCTGGTTGGTGAGCCGTTGTTACGGCTTGGTGTTGTTCCTCTCACCTGTTCTGGGACCCTATTATCGTAAGAGATATGGGTTGGATTAAGAAGTCAACATGTTAACAGTTTGAAAGAGAGCGAGATTGTACTATGGATTCTGAGCAGGTGAACAATCAACCGTTAGTCTCAATATTAGTGCCGGTATATAATGCCGAGGCCTACCTGAAGAAGTGTGTTGAATCTGTCGCAGGACAGACCTACACCAATCTTCAGATAGTCCTTGTCAATGACGGCTCGACCGACAGTTCTTGGACAATGTTACAGGACATGGCGGCTCACGATGGCCGCATGGAGTTTTTCACGCAATCTAACCGTGGCGTTGCTGCAACGCGCAACAGACTGCTCGATTTAGCCAAGGGCGATTTCGTCCTCTTTGTCGATAGTGATGACTGGATTGAACTGAACACGGTTGAACTTCTGGTGAAGGAATACGAGAAGAATCATACTGATATGGTTATTTATCAGATGATTGACACCCATCACGATATTCAGGGCACTTTCACTCAGGAGCAAGTCATCAAATTGTTCCTCGAGCACAATCACGTCAATGGGTCATTATGCAATAAATTGACCAAGAGAGTATTATTCGACAAATTGAGATTTGACGAGACAATATCCTATGGCGAGGATGCACTCATGATCTGGCAAGTGTTGCAGCGAGTGCAACGTGTGAGCATCATCAAGGATCAATTGTATTTTGTGAGTGTTAATCGTGATAGTTTGTCTCGGCAGACCTTCAATAATAACAAATTCTCAGCCTTTAAGGTTTGGGGGGCCATCTGCAATGATGTCGATACAGGCTGGCCGGATTTTAGCCAGTTGGCTCATGCACGCTATGCATGCGAGATGACATTAATCCTTAGGGATGCCGTCAAGAGCGGATACAAGGATGTGGAGTATATCAGACCTCTTCAGCGGGTTCTGTGTCGTGATGGCCGTTATATTACTTCTACAGGAATATCTACACGGGCGATGAGGGCGTTTGCTTGGGTCGCTGGCCACAGTTACTGGATGGCAAGATGCATATCTGGCCTTGTATGGTAGAGTGTTAAGATAATGGTCTTATTCTTGTAACGTTAAGTTAAATACATGAATATCAGATAGATTATGCAACCAATTGAATTCATCGCATATTATTACTATAGTACTGCTTTCTATTGTTTGTTCCTCCTATTGACATGGATGACAGTCGTCTATTATTTGGGCTCGAATTCACAGAAATTATTGCATGCTGAGAGTTCACCATCCCAGTTTGCGACATTTGTGCTGACTTTGCTCATGTCTTTCTTCTTGGGTTTGCGTCAGCTGTCCAGGGACTTTGGCGACACGATTGGTTATTACCATCATTATGAATTTATTACTGAGTACGCACCAATAAACTTTAGAACGGAGTGGCTGTGGGAGAACATGCAGATCTTCTGTAAGACAGTACTGGGCATGAATATTCACGATTTCTTCGTGCTCGTGGCTCTTGTGTTCTTCTTCGGGATGTTCATTTGTTCATTGATTTTGACACGCAAGAATTTGTGGATGTCAATGCTGTTCTTTTTTACGGCACTTCAAACTTTTACATATGGAACAAATGGTATTCGTAACGGAATGGCGCTCAGTTTGATTCTTGTTGCGATTGCTCTCCTGGCTGAGTATAGGAATGATAAATCTAAGATAGCCTTGGCCGCAATAATCATGTTGATCGCTTTGCCTATTCACCGTTCCAGTGCATTGCCTTCAGTGGCGGCTTTCTTGTCACTCTATGTGATCAAGGACACCAAATGGGGTATTCGTTTCTGGTTGCTTTCAATTGTGGTATCTCTTGTCGCTGGTTCAGCGGTAACAGAACTTTTCGCATCATTAGGTTTTGATGATCGCTTGACTTCTTATTCTCAAAATGAAGCGACCGAGGAACTCTTCTCTCGTGCCGGTTTCAGGTGGGACTTCTTGTTGTACAGTATCTTCCCGGTAATTATGATCTGGTATGTTACCCGTCGGCGCAAGTTTTATGATCCAGGCTTCAACATGCTTGCCAACACCTATATGTTCTGTAATGCGTTCTGGATTATGGTGATTAGGGCATCATTTTCCAACCGCTTTGCTTTCTTGTCGTGGTTCATGTATCCATTGCTGTTCACATACCCGTTATTACGAATGAATCTTTGGAAAGATCAGGACCGCAAGACTGCTATCATACTTTTCTTCTATACCGGCTTTACTTTCTTCATGTTCTTCGTCTATTACTTCGGTACGACGGGATTCCGTGGATTTGATCAGTATTGGTGGCGTGAATAGAATTCCTCAAAGGAGAGGTGGACCAAACTCGCTGAGTGGAAATTTGATCTTTTTTGCAGGCTTTTATGGATATGAATGATAAAGCGAACATAATGCCCGGGGCAGATAGCGGCATGCGCATCGGATGGATTGACCTGGCCAAAGGCATCTGTATTGTCTTGGTGGTGTTCAATCATGTGAATGTGGCGCTACAGATTAGATACCCGTTTGCTCCGCAGATCAACTCTTTCAGGATGCCGTTGTATTTTATGCTCAGCGGTCTGTTCTTTAAGCAGTATGAAGGCTTTGTGGGATTTCTCAAACGAAAGACCAACAAATTGTTGATACCGTTCGTATTCTTCCTGTTAGCAACTTCGGTCATTCCCTATGCTCTATTGCATCACGAGTGTTCATTGGTGTTCTTTGTCCAAAAGATTAACGGACCGGTATATAATTTTGCGATTTGGTTCCTTCTATGCCTGTTCGAAATAAATATATTGTTTTATTTCATCCAATGGCTTGTTGGCCGAGTAATTCCAAATCATCAGGAGATTACAGTGGTTGCTGTTTCTCTGTTGTTGGGTGCGTGTGGCTTGGCTTTGGGCTGGGCTAAAGTATGGGTGCCGTTCTACTTGCCTTCCATGTTGACGGCTTTGCCGTTCTTTGCTTTTGGTTGGTGGATTCGCCGTCACACTCAGTTCTTGACTTCTAAGTTCAATTTCAAACGTGATATAAGTATCATTATCATCGGCCTGATTGTGATCATTTTGATCCCTGCTCCGGTGATATATAGCTTCAACGTGGTTCCGAAGGATCTAAGCATTTTGATGGTTTATCCCTGTGGAATCCTGGGAATAATGGTAGTGCTGATTGCGGCCAAAATGATTAATTATTTACCGCTGGTCTCATTTTGGGGACGGTACTCTATCATGATTCTGTGTACACATCAAGTCGTTGTTTTGTTAATGGCGGAACTGTGTAAGAGATATTTCCCCAGTCCCAATCCTTTACTTCATGTGATAGTTGTTTTCGTAGCGACATTAGTCATTTGTCATGTGCTGATTCATTTCATGAAACGCTACATGCCGCACGTCACGGCCCAGAAGGACGTTATCAAGGTTCCCTGAAAAGCAGAAGAGATGATCCCGATGAACAACAATTTAAAGCAACCTTTGGTGAGCATTATCGTGCCGATGTACAATCAACAGCGGTATGTTGATGATTGCCTGCGTTCCATCTCTCGACAGTCCTACAAAAACCTTGAGGTGATAGTCATCAATGACGGGTCGACCGACAACAGCCCTTCAATGGTTAGAGCCTGGACGCAAAAAGATGACCGGATACATTTGATTGATAAGCCCAACGAGGGTGTGACGATGGCTCGACGTGACGGATTGTTGAAGGCCACAGGCCAGTTTGTGGCATTTGTGGATAGCGATGATCTGCTGCCTTCGCGTGCAATAGAGATACTGGTTGATTGCATCAACCGGACGGGTGTGGACCTCGTCCTGGGCAGTGCGACCAAAAAACTGGGTTTCATTCATCGCCGTGGTATGGATAGAATGATGACCTTCCCTTGTCATCAAGTGATAGAGCAACCCGATCTGTTCGACAAATATTTTGTCGGATTCTTCCGTAATAATGTGTTCCTGGTCTCAATGTGGGCACGCCTCTATCGCAAGGCCGTTATCGATAAAGCGATGGAGCAGACTCAGTTGTTTGACAAAGATGTGAATAGGATGGGAGAGGACCAGTTGTTCAATTTAAGGCTGTTTCCCTTCCTGCAATCCATGTACCGCACCGATCAGACGGTGTATATCTATCGCTACGGTGGTGTGACCAACCGTTTCAATCCTCACTTCACGCAACTGTTTGATTCATCTGACAAACGTTTGAAGATGCTGGATCAGTATGAGTATGTGGAAGGTTATCAGCCGTTATTCGCCGAATATGTGGCTTGCCTGTATTTCCATGCTTCAAGACTGATTTCCTGTGAAGTGACCGATAAACAAGGTGTCATTGACTATTTCAGGCAAGAGATGGAACATCGCGCACTCATGCCGCGTTTACTCGCTTTCTATAATGAGCATGGAGCACCTGATAGCCGAGTGCAGATGTTGCTAGACAACAACTATGAGGGGATGTATCAATGCGCCTGTGACTTGATTGAACAACGCCGTTCAACAATGAAATCCAGAATCAGAAGTTGGGCCATTAGATCCCTGATGCGTTGGTCCTAAACAATTGATAATGATGAAAGAAAACACCCAGCCATTAGTGAGCATCCTAATTCCGTTGTACAATCAGGAGCGTTATTTCAAGGCTTGTATAAAGTCTGTTGAAAAGCAGACCTACAAGAACCTTGAAATTATCATTGTGAATGATGGCTCCACCGACCGAAGCCCTCAAATGGCTCAGGATTGGGCAGCACAAGATAGCCGTGTAAAAGTCATTGATAAGCAGAACGAAGGCCTTGCCTTTGCTCGTCGCGATGGTTATCTTGCGGCAACGGGAGAATTCGTGTCATTCTTGGATAGTGATGACATGTTGACGCCTCAGGCAATTCAGGCGATGGTAACTTGTATCTTGGATAGGGATGTTGATCTTGTAATAGGAACTTATGACAAGCATTTGGGATTCATCAATAAGCATATGTCGGGTGAGAATTATTCCTTTCCCTTCAATCAAGTGATAAGCCAACCAGAGTTATTCGACAAGTATTATGTAGGCTTCTTTCGTAATGATGTGTTCCCTATAAATGCGTGGTCTAAACTATATCGAAAAAGTGTAATTGATAAGGCTTATCAAGAGACTGAATTGTACTCTTCTGAAATACCGTTCATGGGAGAAGATCAGTATTTCAATTTGAAACTTTTTCCGTTTTTGACTTCAATGTGTCGTATTAAGGAGTCGGTCTATATTTATCGGTATGGTGGTGGCACGTTTGGTTATAACAAGAATTTCCCTCAATTGTTTGTTATCTCCGACAAGCGTCTGAAATTACTTGATCATTTTGATTATACCCAGGGCTATAAGCCTCTTTTTGACGAATATGTGGACTGTTTTTATCATCACGCAGCCCAGATGATTTACTATAAGCATGTTGATAAACAGGAAGTCATCAATTATTTCAAACAGGAGATAGAACAGCGTGAACTAATGCCTCGGTTAGAGGATTTCTATACAAGACAGGAATCAATACCTTCATCCGTCATCTTATTGATGAAACGCGATTTTGACGGTATGTATCACTATGCCTATACTCATGCTCATTCGTTGTATGGTTCCTTGAAATACAGGGTTTTCAGTAGGATGGTGAAGGCTTTAGAACACTTGAGTTAAAGATAAAGTTATGATAAAAGAGAAAGAGAATCCAAAGGTTAGTATTCTGATACCCTTATACAATCAGGAACGTTATTTTAAGGCCTGTATAAAGTCTGTTGAAAAACAGACGTATAAGAACCTTGAAATTATCATCGTCAATGACGGCTCAAAAGATCGTAGTCCTCAAATGGCTCAAGATTGGGCAACTAGGGACAATCGGGTTGTTCTAATTAATAAAAAGAATGAGGGTTTGACAATGGCCAGATATGATGCTTATAAAAAAGCGACTGGTGATTTTATCTTCATTTTGGACAGTGATGATTATATTCCCAATAATGCTATAGAGTTACTTGTAGGTCACATGACGTCAAAGAATGTTGATGTTGTTATTGGCTCGATGACTCAAGTTCTTGGCTTTATTAAGAGGAGTCATTATACTGATACGGGTTCTTTCCCGTTTCATGAGGTTATCAAACAATCCGACTTATTCCCTAAATACTATCTGAATTTTTTTGGAAAGCATTACTTTTCAATAATGTTGTGTGGGAATCTGTTTCGAAAGTCGATAATAGATAAAGCCATGCGATACACAAGATTGTGTTGTGATGAGATTCCTTTTGTTGGAGAGGATCATTATGCTTTTATGAAACTCTTCCCATTCGTTAGGTCCATGTATCGCACAAATGAGACAACATATTATTATCGCTGTGGTGGCGCTTCTTCTGATCATTTTAGCCCGACATATCCGTCTCTGTTTTTCTTCTCAGATGAACGGGTGAAACTTCTTGATAAATATGGACTTCAGGAAGAGGGCATCTTGCCTCTATTCAAAGAATATGCAACTGTCGTTTTCTATCATGTGAAGCAACTGCTGGAGTACAAGCAGGCAGACAAAGATGGTGTCATGGAATTTCTGAAAGATGAATTATCAAAGAGACATATAGTTAAACGATTAAAAGATTATTTAAGTAAGCACGAGGAGAGTGACCAAAGATTATTATTGATTAAGAATGATGATTATGAGGGCATATATTCCCATGTGATGGACGAGATGGCTAAAGTGTCATTTAAACATAAATGTAAAAAATGGGCTTTGCGTCTAATGAACGTATAAGGATAATTTTAGTGAAAGGCAGAAATGAATTTAGAATCGCTTCAAAAATATAAGGTTAGTGTCATTGTGCCTCTTTATAACCAAAAGAGGTTTCTTGAGTCTTGTATTCGTTCTATTTGTAATCAAACTCATCATAATCTTGAAATCATCATTGTGAATGATGGTTCGACTGATGACAGCCTAACTCGAGCATTAAGATTATCTGAAAAGGATGAAAGAATAAAGGTTTATGACAAACCAAATGAAGGCGTCGCTTATGCTCGTCGTGATGGATATAAGAAAGCAACTGGTGAATTTTTGGCTTTTGTTGATAATGATGATCTATTACCCCGAACTGCAATTGAAAAAATGCTGAGATGCATAGTGCAGAATGGGGTAGATTTGGTTATTGGTGATACTAAAAGGATTTTAGGCCCTTTAAAGTGGGATTATTTTTTATCTACATTCCCTAAAAATCAAGTTGTTTCTCAGCCGGAATTGTATGAGAAGTACTATGATGCTTTTTTTGGCAATGCGGCTTTTCCAATTAATGTTTGGGGAAGGCTATATCGGAAAGAGGCCATTGATAGAGCGGCCCAGAATACAGAGTTGTATTCTCAAGAGATACGATACATGGCTGATGATTTGTATATGAATATGAAGTTGTTCCCCTATCTGAAGTCAATGATGATAATTGAAGATGTAGTATATTTTTATCGTTATGGTGGAACAGTTGATCATTTTAACCGTAATTATACAGAGGTATTGACTCTTTCTGACTTGCGAATTGAATTATTGGAACAACAACATAAAGAAGATTATTCTAACTTGTTATTTGTTGAATATGTGAATATGGTTTATTATCATGCTCAACAATTACTTGAATTTAAGAGGGGGAATAAGGATGATGTCATAGCCTTCTTTAAGAACGAATTGACTAAACGTGCGATAGTGCCAAAACTAAAACAGTATTATGAGCGAAACAAAACGGAAAATAATGAAATCCGTTTGTTAATGAATGGCGATTATGAGGGGATGTATAATCATGCTTATGAGTTAACTCATCAACGTTGTGACCGATTCGAATATAAAATAAAGCGATTGCTTTTATCTATAATAGAGCGGCTCGTTTAAATTACTATAATAATAGCAGAATTATTAGCCTATTGAGCAATCGTTATGAAGATACTTCATGTGATAACGACCCTTGATACTGGTGGAGCAGAACGACTGATGGTGGATCTTCTCCCGTTGCTCAATCAGAAGGGGCATCAAGTGGAATTGCTTCTGTTTAATGGGGTGATGACCCCGTTTAGAGAAGAATTGCAACAGCGAGGTGTGATTGTTCATGAACTCTCAAACGAAAAAGGAAATGTAAGGCATTCCGAGGTGTACAACCCGTTGAATATTTTTAGGCTTCGTCATTTCATGAAGGGTTATGACATCATTCACACCCATAACACTGCGTGCCAATTATATGTGCCAATTGCCAGGTGTCTCTCGCGCTCCAAGGTGAAGTTGGTCACAACCGAACACAATACCACCAATCGCCGCAGGTCAATACGATGCTTCCGCCCGATCGACAAGTGGATGTATCGGCAATACGAGGATGTGGTGTGTATCGGTGATAAGGCTCGCGATAATCTTGAACAATATCTTGGCGGTGATTGCCGTGCTTGTGTGATATACAACGGCGTCAATACCAGCCGATTCATTCGACCGATTAAGGACATGTCCAACAAGGACAATTATGTCATCACAATGATTGCTGCTTTCAGGCCTCAAAAGGACCACGAGACCTTGATTAAGGCTTTTAAGCATCTGCCTGCTAATTATAGATTACAGTTGGTGGGGGATGGCCAATGTGAGCCTCAGATGAAATCATTGTGCAAGGATCTGGAACTTGACGGCAGAGTGGATTTCATGGGAATGAGAGTGGATGTTCCTGAGATCATGGATGACAGCGATATTATTGTGCTTTCTTCCCATTGGGAAGGACTTTCACTGTCGAGCATTGAAGGCATGGCATCCGGTCGTCCGTTTATTGCCAGCGATGTTGAAGGCCTTCATGATATCGTGGGAGGCGCTGGCGTCCTGTTCCCCCATGGTGATGATGAAGCGCTTGCAGGAGCGATTCAGGACTTATGTGATAATCCCGCTCGATATCATGATGTGGCAACGGCTTGCCAAGAACGGGTCAAAAAATATGATATCAGCGTGATGGCCGAACGATATGATCAATTATACCGTTCGATGGAGAAAAGCAATTAAGTTAAGTTATGAAGATTCTGCATGTCATAACATCTCTCTACACTGGTGGGGCCGAACGTCTTATTGTCGATCTGCTTCCGCTGCTGCGTGATGGGGAAAAGAATCAGGTGGAGTTGTTGCTTATAAATGGCGTTGAAACTCCGTTTAAGCAGAAAATGCTGGAAAGTGGAGTGAATGTCAACTTCCTTCAAAAGACCAATGACGTCTATCACCCTCGTGTGGTAATGAATATGCGGCGTTTTTTTCATCAAAGAGAATACGACATTGTTCACACTCATAATACCGCCAGCCAATTTTTTGTTCCTCTCTCACGCATCTTGACATCCAAGAAGGCTAAACTGGTGACCACCGAGCACAGTTCCTCAAACAGACGTCGTTCATATTGGTTCCTAAGGCCAATAGACAAGTGGATGTATAACCGCTATGATGCGATAGTGTGTATCGCTGACAGGGCAAAAGATAATCTTGAGGCTTATATTGGCCATCGTGATAGAATCATGACCATTAATAATGGGGTTGACATTAAACGGTTCCTGAGACCTGTTAAGGACATCTCGTCTCACAACTCGTTTATCATTACCATGGTGGCTGCTTTGAGAGTGGAAAAAGATCATAGCACCCTGCTCAAGGCAATGAAGCTTCTTCCAGACAATTACCGATTGCGTATTGTTGGAGGAGGCCCTCATGAGGTTGCCGATTCGGTCAAAGCCGAGTGTCACAAACTAGGCTTGGATGACAGGGTTGATTTCATGGGCTTGCGCCAGGATATACCCGACCTGCTCGAGCAGAGCGACATCAATGTGCTGTCATCCCATTGGGAGGGCTTGTCTCTATCGAGCATTGAGAGCATGGCTTCAGGGCGACCGTTCTTGGCCAGTGATGTTGACGGATTGCGTGAAGTGGCAGGTGGGGCCGGAGTTTTGTTCACTCATGGTGATGCCAAAGACTTGGCTTGTAAGATTCAGCATCTGTGCGAACATCCTGATGAATACCGTCAAGTGGCGGCACGGTGTCAGGAGAAGGCCCGTCAGTATGATATCTCGGTTACTGCCACAAAGTATCTTGAGTTATATGAGAGTTTATATCAGTCTTAAGACCTGTTCTTTTGCGGCTGATTTATATATTTTTTGATTTTTTTAAATGGCGACATTAACAGTTTTTACTCCTGCTTATAATAGGGCACACACCATCTGGCGCACCTACGAGAGCCTGTGCCGACAGACTTGCAAAGACTTTGAGTGGCTTGTCGTGGACGATGGCAGTTCCGACAATACCCGTGAACTCGTTGAAGGGTGGATAGCCGAAGGGAAGATTCCTATTCGGTACATCTATCAGAAGAATCAGGGTATGCACGGCGCCCACAACACGGCCTATGCCAACATCAATACCCCGCTTAACACCTGCATTGATAGTGACGATTTCATGCCCGATGACGCGGTGGAAAAGATTTTGGCCTACTGGCGTGAAAAAGGCAATGACAAGTTTGCCGGTCTTGTGGGCCTTGATGTAACCGAGGACGGGCAGGTAATAGGGACGAAGTTCCCCCAAGACATGCCGACGACAACACTGCAGGGTTTCTATAACGCTGGAGGGAAGGGTGACAAGAAGTTGGTCTACAGGACCGACGTGATCAAACGCTATCCCGAGTACCCCTTGTTTGAAGGGGAGCGTTACGTGGGCTTGGCTTATAAATATATGCTGATTGACCAGGATTACGAACTCATTACTCTCAATGAACCGCTCGTGATTGTGGAGTATCAACAGGACGGTTCCAGTTTCAACATGTTCAAGCAATATTGGAACAATCCCCGCGGCATGGCTTTTTATCGTAAAGCCGAGATGAAAACAACACATAGTCTGAGCCGCAAACTCAAGGTGTGTACCCACTATGTCTCAAGCAGTATTATCAGTCGTAATTGGCGTTTTATCCAGGAGAGTCCTGAGAAACTGTTGACCATACTGTGCATCCCCGGTGGATTGGCATTGTACATGCTGATAAAACATAAAGTTAAACGTAATGCTTTGATGAAAGTAAACAAATAAACCGGAGCAATCGATGGCTAAGATTTTGGAAATAATGCCTCTGGCTGGCTCTGCAATGACTTTCATTGGAGACCAGTTGTCTTATATGGCAGAGCATGGAAATCACGAGATGCATCTTATCTGCACCCCGGGAAAGGGCATCGAGGAGTTTGTCCAGCGAGAAGGCGCAAGATATTTTGCATTAGATATTCCTCGAGCCATAAAACCATGGCAAGATTTAAAGAATATTTGGAAGGTTTTGCGTTATGTGCGCAAGAACAAGATTGACATCGTGATCGGTCATCAGTCTAAAGGGGTTCTCTATGGCATGATTGCAGGAAAACTGGGCGGGGCTCGTCGCAGGGTAGTGCTGGCTCATGGAGTGCTGGAGGACACAATGACAGGTCTGAAGCAGAAAATCTTTTCGTTTGAGAATCGTCTCATGACGATGTGCGCCACGCAGGTGTTGTGTGTCAGCCCCTCGGTGATGAGAAGACGCTGCGCTTTAGGAATAGATAAGCCACAGAAACAACATTTGTTAGGCAAAGGGTCCTGCAACGGTGTGGATGCCCTGGAAAAGTTCAACCCCGACAAGGTGCCAGCATCGGTGACTCAGGCCATTCGTGAACAATATGGGCTCTCGGCCCAGGATTTTGTTATCGGCTTTTGCGGACGTCTTGTGCGCGATAAAGGCATCATTGAGTTGGTGGATGCGATAAAATTGTTGACCGAGAAACATCCTGAAAAATCGTTGAAATTGTTTGTGATAGGTCAGCCCGAAAAGCGCGATGCCATTCCTGAGGATACGCTGAATTTCTTGAATACATCCAAGAATGTCGTTTTTACCGGCCGGGTTGATTATTCCGAGATTCAGAATTATTACTCGGTGATGAACGCATTCATCCTGCCATCCTATCGTGAAGGCTTCCCGACCGTTGTGCTGGAGGCCTCTGCTATGGAGCTGCCGGTTATTGCATCTCGTGCTACAGGATGCATCGATTCTATCATCGAAAACGAGACCGGTGTCTATTGTGACATAGAACCGACATCAATAGCCGATGCTATTGAAACCCTTTTTGATCAAGAAAAGGCACAAAGATACGGTCAGGCAGGAAGAGAATTTGTGTTGAAACATTTCGAGCACAGGCACATTCGAGAATTGATGTTTCAGTTCATTACCACGATAAACCCGCAATAAGATGGCTACTGATATCGTTGTCAAAAAGACACATGAAATCGACGCAGGTCTCTGGCAAAAGATTGTCTCGGGATTTAATGAGTCGTTTGGATTGAATGTCAATGTCGATGGCTTGAAAAACGGGTGGTATATCTCCAACCCTTGGGGATATGCCTATCATGCCATAGCTATGGACGAGAATGATGAACTGATGGCATATAACGTTTTCACCCCGGCACGTTATGACAACGGGCTCAACGTGGTTGTCAGCGGCAGTACCTTCGTGCGACCGAAGTATCGCAAGAATGTAATGTTGTTTGCCCAATTGATCAAGGCATTAAGAAAACGTTGTGCCGAGGACGGTTTCGATTTGGAAGTCGGGGTTCCTAACCACAATTCCATCAAGTATCACTGCAAAATCAATAAGGTGACGATGGTCGGCGATTTATCTTATTATGTCTTGCCGATAAAAGTTTCCAAGACGCTGGGCAAGTCTTTGCCTGCCGTTGTTGATGGCTGTTGGAAATATCTTTGTCAATTTCACCTGTTTGTGAACAGGGTATTATCCAGATTGATAAACCCGCATGAACGAGAAAGGCAGTTCTCGATTACTACCGATGAGACTTTCTACAGTACTCGTTTTGCCAATAAAGAGTATAAGGTCATTAGCGATGACCGTTTCAAGTTCGTGTACCGCTTGTGTGAAGAAGACGGTAAACGGGTAGCCTATCTCATGGACTTCCGCGAGGCTGGCAAGAAATCTTACCGCGCCTTAACCCATGCGATCCATTATCTTGTCAAGTCGGTGCCGGCTGATGCTGTCTTGTATGTGGGCTTCATGCATTTTAAACAAGCACTGATGCTAAAGGCCCCCAAGGGTAAGGTCCCCAAGCGTCTGCCCTTAACCTGTTATGTCCTTAACAAAGACAATAAATTGCTTCAAGGCGACGTTTCCAATCAGGACAATTGGAATTTTTCGCTGATGAGTTTTGATGTGAGATAAATTAATAGAAATATAATAAATTATTCATAATTATGGAGTTACAAGATTTTATCAAGAATTTTTCAAGTATCTTTGAAGAGACCGATCCTGAAACGATCAAGGCAGATACTGTTTTCTCTCAACTTCCCGAGTGGGATTCAGTGATGATTCTCTCGTTGATTTCAATGATTGACCAAGAGTATGATCTCATGGTTGACGTTGAAGAGTTGAATGACGCTGTTACGGTTCAAGACCTCTTTGATTACGTCTCATCGCTGCAAGCTTAGTCTTGAATGTTGTAGAACGTCAATGTGCCATTTTATGACATGAGTTATGATGAAGAAAGCGTATATTAAAGATATAGCTTATTATCTGCCGGAAAGAATTGTATCGAATGAGGAAATCGTAAAGGATTTTCCGGAATGGTCTGTAGAGAAAATCACCGAGAAAGTAGGTGTCAATCAACGGCATGTCGCTTCAGACACTGAGACTGCAGTTGATTTGGCCGAGAATGCGGCAAATATTCTCTTTGATGAGAATGGTGTTGATCGAGACTCAATTGATTTCATAATCTTGTGTACCCAGAGTCCCGATTATTTCCTGCCCTCGTCGGCTTGTCTGTTGCAACACAAGTTAGGACTTCGTAGAGACATCGGAGCGTTTGACTTCAACTTGGGATGCTCTGGTTTTGTTTACGGACTGGCTATTGCTAAAGGTTTGATCGCCGGCGGTGTCGCACACAACGTGTTATTGTTGACTTCCGAAACCTATAACAAGTATCTTCATCCCAAAGACAAGGGGAACAGAACGATTTTTGGTGATGGGGCAACTGCAACTCTGGTATCAGAAGACGGGTTTGCCGAGATTGGCGAATTCACATTGGGTACAGATGGCCGCGGCGCCAATAACCTGATAGTGAAATCCGGAGCATCAAGGCAAAAAGAGCCTCAGAATGATTTGACTTTCGACAAGAATGGTAATCCGGTTTCGTCTGATTACTTGTTCATGAATGGTGCTCAGATATTTGTGTTCACTCAGCGCAATGTGCCCGTGTTAGTGAAAGATGTGTTGGAAAAGAATCAATTATCTCAAGATGATATTGACCTCTTTGTCCTCCATCAAGCCAATACTTATATGCTTGAGTTCTTGAGAAATAAACTGGGCATTCCTCACGAGCGCTTCTTTATGTTCATGGAAAACATCGGCAACACTGTCTCGAGCAGCATTCCCATCTGTCTTGTCGAGGCAAGGAAAGAGAATCGCCTTCATGGCAATATATTGTTGTGCGGTTTTGGTGTCGGTTATTCAAGTGGAGCCGTGATTCTGAAAGCCAAATGAGTGGACAGGGATGAACATTCTCACCTTTGACATTGAGGAATGGTATATTGAAAAGGCATTTCATGCTGGTGACGAGATGCGTTATCAGGAGTTTGACCGTCACCTGAAAAGAATACTGGACCTCCTTGACCAACGGGGAATTAAAGCAACGTTCTTTGTCGTTGGAATGCTTGCCAAATGTTTTCCCGATGTCGTGAAGCGGATTGCAGCTCGTGGACATGAAGTTGGCTGCCACTCTAATTGTCACACCTGGCTGAACAAGATGACTCAGGATGAAGTCTATCTTGATACACGACAGGCAATTGACAATATCGAGCAATGTGTCGGCCAGAAAGTTTTAAGTTATCGGGCTCCTGCTTTTTCAGTCGGCAATAACAACAAGTGGGTTTTTGAAGTGTTAGCTGAGTGCGGAATCGTGAATGATGCCTCAGTATTTCCCGCGTCGCGCGATTTTGGAGGTTTCTCGGATTTTGGGAATCAGTCACCGACAGTGATTGAGACAACCAAAGGACAAATCCGCGAGTTCCCTATTGTGATGTGCAATCTTTTTGGAAAACGCATTGCCTATTCAGGGGGCGGTTATTTTCGTTTCTTCCCGCTTTGGTTTGTGAACCGTCAAATCCAGAAAAAGGAATACAATATTTGCTATTTCCATATTGGTGATTTGATTGTAGCAAACAAGAGGATGCTCTCAAGAAAAGAGTATGAAGATTATTTCAAGGAGGCGGGCACTTGGATCAACCGATATAAACGGCATCTGAAATCTAATCTTGGTAAGAAAACGGCTTTAGAGAGAATGAACCGACTCATTCTCTCACATGATTTTATATCTATACAGGAGGCATCGTCCCAGATTGACTGGGAGGCTTGTCCAATAAAGAAAATGTAGATGTGCAGTTTTTACTGTCTCATCTTTTCATGACTTGATGATTCTATGGATTACCAAATGGAAGCGTCTAATACATCCGGTACTAAAAGAATAGAATATATCGACGCTTTGCGTGGCTTCACCATGTTCCTGGTGGTGTTCATGCACGTGGGGTATTGGTGCTTTAAGCCCCCCCAAGGGTCATTCCACGACATCTTCGGCTTGGTGAGGATGCCGATGTTCTTCTTGATCAGCGGTTTTGTTCTCTATAAGGCCGGTGTGGTGTGGAACACGCAACACATCGTGAAGTTTTTCAAGAAGAAAATCCCCGTGCAGTTGCTCAGCCCGCTTCTGTTCTACGCGGTGTATATGCACATGAATGATATCGGGTTTGTGGATGGCCTTTTTGATGGCCCGAAACACGGTTATTGGTTTACCTTTGTGCTCTTTGAATACTTCGTGATCTACGCTACTGTGCGTTTCTTCGTGCGCAATTGGTGGGGCGATGTGATTCTTCTCGTGATAGGAGCGCTGATGTATCCTTTCTCGTGGACACCCCTCAAGGACATGATACCCATCCCTAACCAGGTGTTGGATTTCTTCAGTTTCCAGCATTTGCATTATTTCATCTACTTCGTGATGGGCACGTTGACCAAGAAGTATTTCGATACGGTTCAGCGTTGGCTCGACGGCAAGTGGCTCTTGCCCTCGTGCATCCTTTTCTTCTTCCTCGCGATTCCGCTATCGGATGTGAATCCCATTGACGGCAACATCATGGGTGCTCCGGTGTCGTTTGCGGGTCTCGTGATGCTGTTTTCGTTCTTTAGGCAGAAACAGCGTCTCTTCTCCCAAGAGACGAGACTGGGCCGCGTGTTCCAGTATGTCGGACGTCGAACCCTTGACATCTATTTGATTCATTATTTCCTGGTGCCGGCCAGCATGTTTAATGTCGTCAAAGTATTCCACGAGAACTCGATGCCAATCATTGAGGGGACTGCCTCGTGCGTGATAGCGATTATAATCATTGCCGTGAGCCTACTCATCGGCAACATCATCAGACTGAGTCCCTTCCTGGCCCATTGGATTTTTGGCGCTAAAAAGACACAGTGATATTTGTTTTGAATAACTGAACGCAATTTGAGTTGAGACTCAATGAAGGGTTTTTATAAGAATTTTATCAAACGGGCGCTGGGGTTCACCCTGGCGTTGATAGCCATCATTGTTCTGTCTCCACTGCTTCTGGTGGTGACCGTGTGGCTGCACTTTGCCAACAAGGGTGCGGGCGCTTTTTTCTTTCAGGAGCGTCCGGGCAAGGATGGCAAGATATTCAAAATCGTAAAATATAAAACGATGAACGACGAGCGCGATGCCGACGGCAAACTCTTGCCCGATGCTGACCGCCTGACTAAGGTGGGGCGCTTTGTGCGCTCGACAAGTATAGACGAGTTACCGCAATTGTTTAATGTGCTCAAGGGCGACATGGCCCTGATAGGACCCAGACCTTTGTTGGTCGAGTATCTGCCCCTGTATTCTCCCGAGCAGGCTCGCCGCCACGAGGTTCGTCCCGGCATAACAGGTTGGGCTCAATGTCACGGCCGCAACACGTTGTCATGGAGTGAGAAATTCAAACTCGATGTGTGGTATGTGGACCATTGCACTTTCACTAATGACGTGAAAGTCATCTTCTCTACGATTAAAAAAGTGATCGCTCGGGATGGTATTTCCCAAGAGGGTCAAGCAACAATGGAAGCTTTTAACGGAAATAACTGATGTATCTTTACGGAGCTAGCGGACACGCAAAAGTCATCATTGACATTCTTAATGCCACGGGGCAGAGTATTGACGCCCTCTTTGATGATGACAAATCAATCAATGAATTAATGTCGATCCCTGTTCTGCACAACTGGAACGGGGAGTCACCACTGGTGGTGAGTGTGGGTAACAATATCTCTCGCAAGCAGATTGTCGAGAAGCTGGATTGTGAATTTGGCACGGTCATCCATCCGACGGCTATCATTTCACCCAATGCGTCAATTGGCGTGGGAACAGTAGTCATGCAGGGCGCCATCATTCAGAGTGGTGCCAAGGTGGGTAAGCATTGCATCGTCAATACAGGCGCCACTATCGATCATGAGTGTGTAGTTGAGGATTTTGCACACATATCTCCTCAAGCGACTTTGTGTGGTAATGTGCACATTGGCGAGGGCGCTTGGATTGGCGCTTCGGCGGTAGTGATACCCGGCGTGAAAGTTGGCCGGTGGAGTATTATCGGTGCTGGAAGTGTTGTCGTGAATGACATTCCTGATTCAACGGTCGCTTTTGGCAACCCGTGTAAGGTGAAGTCGGCACGCATTGACATGTGCAAGCATGCCGAGAACAAGGTGAAAAAGATTGCCATCTATGGCGCCGGTGGTCTGGGACGCGAAGTGGCCGGAGGCATCTACCGCATCAACAGGGCCTGCTCCGAGCAATGGGAGCTGGTGGGCTTTTATGATGACGGTATCGAAAAGGGTGAAGCTATTTCACACTATGGCAACGTGCTGGGTGGCATGGAAGAGCTCAACGCGGTTGAGGAGCCGCTGGCAGTGACGATTGCTGTCGGTTCTCCTGCTGCAAGAAAACTCATTCACAGCCGCATCACTAACCCCAATATCTATTTCCCCAATCTGATAGCGCCATCGTTCAAGGTACTGGACGAGAAGACATTCCAGATTGGACAAGGCAATATCATTCAGGGCAGTTGCAGCGTCACTTGTGACGTGCAGATGGGCGACTTCAACGTGCTGAATGGTTCCAACGTTCTTGGTCACGATGTGATTGTCGGTGACTACAACGTCCTGATGCCAGGCGTGAGATTGTCAGGTGCCGTGCAGGTGGGCCATTGTAACCTGATGGGCGTAGACAGCGTTGTGCTTCAGAAGATTAAGATTGGCAACAACATAACTCTCGGAGCCGGTAGCGTGCTGATGACAAAACCCAAAGACGGGTTTACTTACATCGGTGTGCCGGCCAAGAAGTTTGGATATAAATAAACCACTAATAGCAATTGAGAATGCAGACAAGATTCAATCCGTTTTCTCTCGAAGGAAAAACTATACTTGTCACGGGCGCTTCGTCGGGCATTGGCCGTGAGACCGCAATGGCTTGTTCACACATGGGGGCGCGTGTGGTGATTACGGCGCGCGACCAGGGACGCTTGTCCGAAACGATGAACCTGTTGAGCCCGCGCGAAGGCGAGAACCATATGATGGCGATGGCCGATTTGACTCAGTCCGAGGATGTGGAGAACTTGATCAAGGCCTTGCCGCCCCTCGATGGTGCCGTGCTTTGTGCAGGCAATTCGACCACCTTGCCGTTGCAGTTCGGCTCACGCGAGAAATTCGACGAGATGTTCGACGTCAATTTCTTCGCTCCCGTTGAATTGCTGCGTCTGATGTACAAGAAAAAAGTGCTCCAGAAGGGTGCGTCGGTCGTGCTGATTGCATCCATCGGTGGCACTCACAGCTTCATGCCCGGTAATGGTGTCTATGGAGCATCCAAGGCCGCTTTGAATTCGGTGATGAAATATGCGGCTCGCGAGTATGCCTCACGCAAGGTGCGTGTCAACAGCATCTGTCCCGGTATGGTGGACACACCGCTCATCCATCGTGGCACTATAACCGAGGAGCAGCTTGCCGAGGATGCCAAGAAATATCCGCTGGGACGCTACGGCAAGCCAGACGATATCGCCAATGGCGCGATTTACTTGCTGAGTGATGCCTCAAGTTGGCTAACAGGGCATGATTTAGTCATTGACGGGGGCTTTTCCATTTAGTTTTTGTTCAAATTCTTTGTGAATTTCAAAAATAAACTTACTTTTGCCCCCAAATTCGATAGCATTTTATTGGAATGTGTTCCATGAAAGATTAATTGATTATGAACATAGAGGAATTTATTGAAAACTTCGCGGCTCAATTTGACGAGACAGAGCCTGAATTATTTACCGCTGAGACCAATTTCAAGGATCTTGACGAGTGGTCTTCTTTGACTGCGTTGTCAATTATTGCCATGATAGACGACGAGTACAGCATTATCGTCAAGGGTAATGATATCACCAATTCCACGACGATTCAGGACCTCTTTGATATCGTGGTTAACCGCAGCAATAAATAACACTTACCACTTGTACTGATGGAATCGCGGATTAAGGAAATTATCGCACGCGTCTTGAATGTGGACCTGAGTGTTGTTACCGATGATTTGTCATCTGGTGACATCCCTCAGTGGGACTCTGTGGGTAATCTTGCGATTATCAGTACAATAGAACAAGAACTGGAAGTGGAGTTTCCACTCGAGGACCTCTTTGATTTGACTTCGGTCAAGTCAATAGTCGATGAAGTCAATAAACTCACTAATGCTTAACGCACCTCACAGCCCGTTGCTGTGTGACATCGCTGGACATGCCGTGGCCGAACCCGACAAGATCGCTCTTGTCGCTGGTGACAGGCATATCACTTATTCACAACTCGCAGCCAATATTGAGGCTGCATCCGCATGGCTTTATTCACTGGGACTCAATCCTGGTGACCACATCTTGTTGTCGGCTCAGAAGGAGTTGGAATTCGTTTACCTCTATTTTGCAGCCCATTTGCTGGGCATTGTGAATGTGGTGGTGGATTCCGCCGCTCCGCGAGAACGTCTTGATTATATCATCGATGTGGTTAAGCCGGCTGTCCTTTTCGGCAATCATCTGGATATTGATGGCTACCGTTGCCTGCCGTTTACGGCATTTGAAACTGATGCCGTGTACGGTGGCCAATGGATACTGCCTGATATCGCTGCCGATGCTGTTGCCGACGTGATGTTCACCACGGGGACCACCGGTGCCCCCAAGGGCGTGTGCCTGACCCATGCCAATGTGGCAGCTTCGGCGGAAAATACCAACGGCTTCATCGGCAACGGCCCGGAAGACATCGAGGCCTTGGCGTTGCCGCTGAGTCATTCTTTCGGTTTGGGGCGCTTGCGCTGCACGCTGATGGCTGGCGCAACCCTAATACTGGTGAGCAATTTCGCTAACCTCAAGTCGTTTTTCAACGTTCTTGAGACAGGGCACGTGACAGGATTTGGAATGGTACCTGCTGTGTGGCAGTACATCAAGCGGCTCAGCGGTAAGAGGATTGCCAAATTTGCCGAACAACTGCGTTATATAGAAATAGGCAGCGCTGCACTCCCCGTTGAGGACAAGCGCTTGCTGATGGAGATTTTTCCCCACACTCGCCTGTGCATGCACTATGGATTGACCGAGGCATCGCGCGCCATGTTCAGTGAGTTCCATGCCAATGCTGCTAATCTTGAGACGGTCGGTCGTCCTGCCTCGAGTAAGGTCGAGGCCGTCGTTGTTGATGGAGCTGGCGAGCCGGTCGAGGATGGCACCGATGGCGAGATCTGCGTGCGTGGCAATATGGTGACGCATTCCTATTTTATCCCCACCGATAACAAGGATGCCTTTTATGGGGAATGGTTCCGCACTGGCGACTGGGGACATCGTGATAAGGATGGAAATTTCTATCTGACGGGGCGCAAGAAGGAGTTGATTAACATCGGTGGAGAGAAAGTGAGCCCTGTCACCATCGAGGAGGCCATTAAGTCCTTGGGAATCGTTGACTGCGCCTGTATTGCTGTCCCTGACCCCAACGGGGTGTTCGGTGAAGTGCCCAAGGCATTTCTCCAGAAGGGGGACTGCACATTAACCTTCGAGGATGTTAAGGAACGCTTAAAAGAGCTCTTGCCTCTTAATGAGATACCCGTGCTTTGGGAGTGGATTGACAAGATTCCGCGAACATCGTCGGGAAAAATCCAAAGACTTAATCTCAAATAATAATATGTCACAATTAACTATTAACAACGTTCGCATCGCGGGCATGAGCGCCTGTGTGCCGGCAACAGTCGAGGAGAATAGAACACTTCCCATCTACAACGATGAGAGCGAGGCCTTGAAGGTCATCGCTTCGACTGGCATCGAACGACATCACAAGGTAGAACCGGGGACGACCGCTTCCGACCTCTCGGTCAAGGCAGTTGAGGCCCTACTCAAGGACCTGGGATGGGAACCATCGGATGTGGACTGCTTTGCCTATGTCTGCACATCCAGGGACTACATCGCTCCGCAGACGGCCTGTGTCATGCAGGATCGCCTCAAGTTGCGTGGCGATTGCTGTGTCTTTGACTTGCCATTCGGCTGCTCGGGCTGGGTGTATGGCATGAGCATTGTTGCTTCTCTCATGTCACACGGCACCTTCAAGCGTGCCATCCTGGTGGCCGCTGAGACCAATACCCAGAACCGCAACCCTCGCGACACTGCGGTGCGTCCTTTGTTCGGTGATGCCGCCACGGCCACTGCTCTGGTCTTTGACACCGAACAGGCCCGACCCATGAATTTCATGTATGGAGTTGATGGCAGCGGTTTCGATGCCGTGTGGGCACCTTATGGCGGAATGCGCAATCCCGTTACGCCCGATGCGCTTGAGGAGAAGGAAGTCTCTCCCGGTGTCTTCAGGCGTGGTGTTGATATGGTTGTCAATGGCATGGATGTGTTTGGCTTTGCCATCAAGCAGCCCCCTCATTCTCTCAAGGAATTGATTTCCACTTTCAACATTGACGTGGAAACTGTTGACCTCTTGCTGCTTCACCAGGCCAACAAGTTCATTGACGAGAAAATCCGTAAAGCCGTTAAGATACCGGCCGAGAAGACACCTTACTGCCTGGAGGAGTATGGTAATGTCACCAGTGCTTCCATCCCCTTGACCATGGTTTCGCGTTGCCGTGAACAGCTCTCGGGCGACGACAAGCATTGCATCGCGTGCGGTTTCGGCGTGGGATTGGCATGGGCCAGCATGGAGTTTTATGCCGGCAATGTGATAATCAGCGATATAATCAATTATTAGAGCATTTTATTTATCTATGGCTCAATACATTAATTCCAACAAAGAGTTTTATTGGGGTGATTGGTATTTCAAGGACCATGTGATGCCCGAGGACTTTGACTACAAGGCCCACAAGAAGGAACTGTCTCCTTATTTCCATGATCGCGACTTCAAGGTCTCGATGATGTTTGCCGACTACTATTCACAGCTGAATGGTATCCACAGCGACCGCTACATCTCGATGGACGTTTACTATTTCTTCGTCCTGCCCGCCTTGAATCGCTTTGACTTCATCAATGCCTATCTTGATAAGAACATCTACTCCGAGCTGTTTCCCAATGTGAAGCAGCCCCAGAGTGTGGTTAAGAATATGAATGGCCACTTTTCTCATGCTGGTGAGGAAATTCAGTTGATGGACGCTGTGAGTCTGATTCAGCAGTATGGTAAAGAGATGATAATCAAGCCGACGGTAGATACTTGTAACGGCGACGGCGTGGCCCAGATTCAGGAGTTGGGAACCGATGAACTGGTGGCGTTGTTGAAACAATACAGCTACAATTTCATCGTTCAGGAGAAGGTGAAGCAACACCCCGACATCCAGCGTGTGAATCCCACTTCGCTCAATTCGATGCGACTGTTCTCTTACCGCAAGCTCGATGGCACTTACGAGTTCCTGTACCCCTATTCGTTCTTCCGTTATGGCAACAAGGGGGCGATCAAGGATAATGTGTCACAGGGCGGTGCCATGTGCCGCGTCGGTGCTGACGGCTCGGTCGACGACAGGGCCTATCGGTTCAAGAGCATGAAGGTGTATTCTCTCGCCGAAGAAACGGGTGTTGAGAACCTGGTGATTCCTCACTTCGACAAGGTTGTGGAAACCCTGCTCGGCATGCACAAGCGATTGCCCTATTTCGACCTGGTGGGTTGGGACATGACCGTTACTGCCGACGGAGAGCCGATGTTTATCGAATTCAACCTTCAGCCCAGCATCGAGGGGCCGCAGATACAGTCGGGACCGATGTTCGGCGACAATTTGGATGAGGTGATTGAGCGCGCTCGTCGGGTTCAGTGCAGCCGCATCCAGTCCTATCAGAAGGTGTTTGACAAGGACATGCGTTTCTATCTGCACATGCAGTGATCAATGACGGACCAATGAGGATACAGCACGTCGTAAATACCATCTACAACTCCTGCAGTTATGTCATCGACAATGATGACTGCAGTTGGATTGTTGATTGCGGTGACGTGGACAGAATTCTTCCCCTCATCAGGGGACGGTTGTGTGGCGTGTTGCTCACCCATGCTCATTTTGACCACATCTACGGCTTGAATCAGCTGCTGTCCTTGTACCGTGACGTTCCTGTTTATACCAATGCGGCGGGCCAGGAGACGCTGTTGAGTGACAAACTCAATTTCTCGAGGTATTATGGTGAGCCTTTTGTGCTGCAGTACCCCGATAATGTCAGGGTCGTGGAAGACGGGCTGCTGTTGGGCCTGTTCGACGACGTCAAGGTGAAGGCTGTCGAGACACCGGGACACAGCCCGTGTTGTGTGACTTGGATGCTGGATGACATGCTTTTCACCGGCGACAGTTACATTCCCGGGGTGAAAACGGTGACCAATGTCCCTCATTCCGACAAAGCGATGGCCGAAAAGAGTGAAGCGCTCATCCGTCGTTTGGCCGAGCATCGTGATATCTATCCGGGGCATGCCGCTCCATCTGAATTATAAAAACAAAACTAAAATTATTGATATGGCTACTAACAAGATTTTACTTTGTCTCGCTCACATGAGCGGTCAGGAAATGAAATACATCCAGGAAGCGTTCGACACCAATTGGGTGGTGCCCTTGGGACCGAATGTGAATGTCTTTGAACAAGACTTGGAACAGTTGTGTGGCGAGGGCAAGCGGGTTGTTGTCCTGAGTTCTGGAACGGCTGCTATCCATCTCGCGTTGGTCAACCTTGGTGTTGGGCGTGATGATGAGGTCATCTGCCAATCCATGACCTTCTCGGCGAGTGCCAATCCTATTGTCTATCAGGGCGCTACACCCGTTTTTGTCGATAGTGAGGCCGACTCCTGGAACATGGATCCCAACTTGCTCGAGGATGCCATCAAGGACCGCATCGCCAAAACCGGACGCAAGCCCAAAGCCATCATCCCGGTCTATCTCTATGGCATGCCGGCCATGATTGATGAAATCATGGAGATTGCTCGCCGTTACGAGATTCCTGTAGTCGAGGACTCGGCCGAGGCGTTCGGCTCACGCTATCGCGGACAGTTGTGCGGCACTTTCGGCGACTACGGCATCATGAGTTTCAACGGTAACAAGATGATTACCACCAGTGGTGGTGGAGGACTCATCTGTCCTGATGAGGAGACCAAAAAGAAAATCATGTTCTATGCCACTCAGTCGCGTGAACCGGTGCCTTACTATCTGCACAAGGAAATCGGCTACAATTACCGCATGAGCAACATCTGCGCCGGCATCGGACGTGGACAGATGACCGTGCTTGACGAGCACTTGGCTCACCATAAGCACCTGTGTGACCGCTACGTGGAACTCCTGGGCGATGTTGACGGCATCTCGGTACATGTCAATCCCGACGAACGCTGCGATAGCAACTACTGGCTCAATACAATCCTGATAGACCCCTCAAAGACGGGCACCGATTACGATACGGTGCGTCTCCATCTCGAGGCCTGCAATATCGAGTCCCGCCCCTTGTGGAAACCCATGCACACCCAGCCTGTGTTCAAGGATGCTCCGGCCTATGTCAACGGCGTGAGTGAGCACCTCTTCTCCATGGGATTGTGTCTCCCCAGCGGACCGTGGGTTTCTGACGAGGATGTTGAGCTTGTGGCAAGGGAAATTATCTCGTGCTGCAAGAAGTGATTGTTAACTTGATTAATTGTATAGGGTTGATAACCAGATGAATATAGCTATTTATGGAGCAGGCGGATTTGGCAAGGAAGTGGCCTGTTTACTTGAGAGGATTAATAAAAAGGGCGGAGATTGGAAGCTGGTGGGCTTCTTTGATGACACCAAGCCGGCAGGTTTCCAGGTCTCATTCTATGGCAAGGTGCTCGGTGGAATGGACACGCTCTTGGAGGTCAACGAACCGCTGGCGGTAGCCATCGCCATCAATGACAACAAGGTGGTGAGCCGCATCCGCCACGCGATTACCAATCCGTTCATTTCTTATCCCAACCTGATTGACCCGTCATTGTTCTGCGTTGATGCACGGACGTTCAAAATGGGGGAGGGCAATATCATACAGAACGATTGCATGATTTCGTGTGATGTCACATTTGGCAATTTCAACCTCATCAACGACCATGTCGTTGTGGGACATGACAATGTCATCGGCGATTTCAACGGACTCATGCCGGGCGCCCATCTCTCTGGTGGTATCACCATTGGCAACAATAACCTTTTTGGGGTGGCAAGTGTGGTCTTGCAGGGCATGAAGATTGGTAACGGTGTCACGCTGGGCGCTAATAGCGTGCTCATGACACCGCCGCGGGATAACTGTACTTATCTGGGTGTACCGGCCAAGAAATTTGATTTTTAGGGTAGCGGTTTTTCCGCTTTGAACGCCTAAAAGGCATGAATTCTGCTTTTATTCTTCAATTCAAGGCCAATAAAGCTGCAAATTTAAGTTTTTTTATTAATTTTGCGGCCCGTGAAAATATCTTAGGTGTTTTTGCGTTATAAAGATAGAGATGAATCTGGATCAATTCATAGAGAATTTTGCGGACCTGTTTGAAGAAACAGATCCCGACACTATAAAAGCCACGACTCAGTTTAAGGACTTGGAGGAATGGTCTTCACTTGTTGCGCTATCGGTGATTGCAATGATCGACGAGGAATATGATGTCGAGTTTTGGGGTGACGATATCCGCAACAGTTGCACTGTAGAGGACTTGTTTAACATTGTCAAAACGAGAGTTGAGTGAAGATGGTCAAGGATGTGTTCCTGCCATCCTGCCACAGCAATAGCTGATGGCATTTTTGTTGTATAGTGCACCGGTACCTCGACGCGGTGTGACTGGAATCAGATAATCAGTAACAGACTGACTTGTATTATGGCAAGAATTACGTTTCATGGAGTGGGTATCAAGGCCATGAGCGCCTGTGTGCCGCCCGATGTGGTTTACAATAAGGACCTGGGCTATCTCATTCCTGAGGAAGAAATAGAAAAGACAATCAATAATATAGGCATTGAGCAGCGACGCATCGCCGCCCCTGATGTCATGGCCAGCGACCTCTGTTATAAGGCGGCCGTGAAGTTGATGGAGGATAACGGTATTGAACCTGACAGCATTGATGTGCTCCTGTTCATGAGCCAGACGGCCGATTACCGCATCCCCGCAACTTCTTGCATCTTGCAGCATCGCCTGGGACTCTCTCGCGACACCATGTGTTTTGATATCTCCTTGGGATGCTCTGGCTATCTTTTCGCTTTGAGCACGGCTTTTGCCTATGCCTCGATGGAAGGAGTGAACCGCGTGCTCCTGCTCGATGGAGAGACGTTCTCCAAAATCGTCAACCGTCGTGACAAGGTGGACTGGCCCCTCTATGGTGACGCTGGTACTGCAACGCTCATCGAGAAAGGAGAGTACGGTCAATCGTCTTTCCTGTTCTATACCGATGGCAGCGGAGAGGATAAACTCAAGATTCACGCCGGTATGCGCAATCCCATCACCCCCGATTCCTGTGTTGAACGGGAGCGGGAAGAGGGCAACATACGCACCGACCTGGAAGTCTTCATGGATGGCATGGATGTCTTCAATTTTGCCATCAGCAAGGTGCCCAAGAGCATCAAGCAACTGCTCAAGGAGAACGAGATGACCATCGATGATGTGGATTATCTGGTGTTCCACCAGGCCAACCGGTTCATGATGGACTTCTTTGTCAAGAAACTGAAAATCGCGCCCGAACGGGTGCCCTATTGCATCAGCAAGTATGGCAACACAAGCAGCGCCTCGGTGCCCTTGACCATCGCCAGTGAATTGAGCGGCAGGCTTGAGGAGCCTTCCACGATGATGCTGAGCGCCTTCGGTGCCGGATTGAGTTGGGGTGCGGCGATTCTTCACATGAGGAACTGTAAGGTTTCTCCCGTCTTTGATTATTGACCCCGATGCAACAGCAACTCCGCTTTCACCACATCGGCATCGCTTGCCGTGACATTGAGAAAACCCGCGGCTTTTATTTGACCATGGGATATGAGGCTTCGGCGGTGACCGAGGATCCGATTCAACACGTCCGCATCTGCTTCCTGGAGATGCAGGGAGCCCCGAGACTGGAATTGCTGGAACCGCTCGATGACGTCAGCCCGGTGAAGCGAACGCTGGAAACGGCGGGAGTGACACCCTATCACTTGTGCTACGAGGTGGAGGATATCGAGATGGCGATTGACGAACTGCGTGGGCAACGCTTCCTCGTGGTGAGCGCTCCGGTTCCTGCCTGTGCAATGAATGACCGGCGCGTGGCCTTCCTGTTCAAGAAAGATAACGGCTTGGTGGAACTGGTCGAGGCACAACATTGATGAAAGAGATTCTCTTGACATACGTTGTTCCTGTTTACAACACCGCGCCCTACGTGGTCAAGTGTCTGCAGTCTATTGTGAACCAGGGGATTGACGAGGCTGATTATGAGGTGGTCGTTGTTGACGACGGCTCTCCCGATAACAGCAAGGCCATCATCCAGGAATTCATTACGACTCATCCACAGGTGAGGCTGATATCTCAAGCCAATGCCGGCTTGAGTGCTGCCCGCAACACGGGAATTGACAATGCCCGTGGACGATATCTGCATTTCGTCGACAGCGACGACTATCTTGAACCGGGCATGATGGAGCCCTTGCTGCGCCGGGCAGTCGAAGAGAATCTTGACATGCTCTTGTTCAATTACATGAACGTCGACAGCGAGGGGAAACCCATGTCGGGCCCGGTTGTGAAGCATGCCACGACACCTGTCATGACAGGTTATGAATACCTCAGCGCCCATGCGATGATTCCTTATGCCTGGCTTTTTCTCTTGAGCCGCGATCACATCAACAGGATGGGCTTGCGCTTTGACACATCTCTCCGTTATTGCGAGGATGGCCCTTTCAGTGCGCGCATTCTGCCCAATGCCGAGCGTGTTGCCTTCAGTGACGCTGTGGTCTATTGTTACGTGAACCGTGAGAACAGCATCATGCACGATACCGATATTGAGCACCTTCGCCGGCGCATGAACTGCCAGGTGGATGCTGCCGCGTCAATCAACGAGGCCATCACTGCTTTTGAGGCTGAACGTGGACTGACCGCTCCGGCAAGCGTCGCAGGCATGAGAAACGTCTACCTCTATTTCGCTATGACCAAGGCGCTGACCTGTGGCTGTGTTGACGAGATATTGCAGCGCATACGTCAGGCGGGACTGTACCCCTTCCCCTGTGTGGGCCCCGAAGCCAATTACTTCGGCAAGAAATGGAAAATCATTCACGCTTTGATGATGCGTCCGCGCTTGTGGCGCTTCCTCAGCAGTGTCTATCGCGTGATAAAGAGATAAGAAGATATGAAGACTTTTGTCTTTCGCAATCAAACGGTTGAAGCCTTCCTGGGCTATGATGACGTCTCCTATTCCGGCTATGACGACATCAGCCTTGTGCCGCAAGATACCGACCGTTACATCTGGTTCTATCAGGTGCCTGTCAATGCTGACAGCAACCAGTTGGCACAGGAAATTGACTCATTCGCCGACAAACTGGACCTGGTGCTCTCAAGTGCCGATTCCAGCAAACCGTTCATCATCTTTTCTCTCGTCAATCTGTTCCCTTTACGGCTCACAGGCGACGACAGAACGGTCGACAATGCCATAGCAGCGTTCAATGCCCATGCCGTGAAACTTGCTGCATCCAGTCCACGTGTCAAGTGGGTGGACCTGAACGAGTTCACAGCACGTTTTGATGCCGACACACTGGTGAACTGGAAATTCTACCTCATGTCTCAGACGCTCCTGAATCCCAAACTGGCGCGGGATTTCCAGGCGTGGTGGATGCGCGTTCAGGAAGAGTTGGAACTCAAGCGCAAGAAGTGTCTTGTCCTGGATTTGGACAACACCCTGTGGGGTGGTGTCCTCGGCGAGGATGGAGTGGACGGTATTCAGTTGGGTGGAGATTACCCGGGGAAGGCATTCTCTTATTGGCAACAGGCCCTGCTGCAGTTGTCTCGCTATGGCGTTATCCTGGCGGTCTGCAGCAAGAACAACAGGGAGGATGTGGAAGAGGTGTGGAACCTCAATCCCCACATGGTGCTCAAGCGCGAGCATTTCGCTGCCTTGCGCATCAATTGGCAGGATAAAGCCACCAACATCCGTGAGTTGGCACAGGAACTCAACATCGGCTTGGACAGCATGGTCTTTATTGATGATAATCCTGCCGAGCGGGAACTCATCAGGCAGATGCTGCCGCAAGTTGTGGTGCCCGACTTCCCCGAAAAGCCCTATCAGTTGATGCCGTTCTTCAAGTCGCTGGTGGATAACTATTTCCGTGTCTATAAGGTGACCGACGAGGACCGTGCCAAAACCGAACAGTACCGTGCCAATGCCTTGCGCCAAGAGGAGCAGTCACGGTTCACCGACTTTGACGACTACCTTTACAGCCTTGACATCGCTATAGATGTCATTCCTGCCGATGAACACAACCTGCCGCGCATCGCTCAGATGACGCAGAAGACCAATCAGTTCAACCTCACCACACGGCGCTATAGCGAGCAGGATATCCGCAACCGCTTGAATCACGGATACTTAATCTATTGCATCAGGGTGAGTGACCGGTTCGGCGACAGTGGCATCACGGGAACAATCATGTTGCAACCGTTCTCTTCCACGGAGGTGAACATCGAGACGTTGCTGCTCAGTTGCCGCATCCTAGGCAAGGGTATCGAAGAGGCTTTCTTCAAGACGGTGCTCAACCTCTTGCGCCTTGAGGGTTACCGCGAGGTCTATGCCTCCTACCTGCCGACGGCCAAGAATGGACAGACGGCCGACTTCTATGACCGAATGGGCCTGACTTGTGAGGAAGAGCGCAGTAATGGCTCCAAGCGCTACAAACTGGCACTGGAGAGTGTTTTTGAAATCAAGAATTGTTATAATATCCGAGTATTATGAATTTGGAAGAGAAGGTTTTAGATATAATGCGCGAAACGTTTGGTATGGACGATGTCACGACCGACGCTTCACAGAAGAATTGTGAGAACTGGGACTCGTTGCGTCATCTCACCCTGGCCTCAGAACTGGAGGACGCGTTCGACATTGAACTTGAGCCCGAGGAGATAGCCGAGATGACCGATTTCTCTCGCGTCATCGCCATGCTGCAGTCAAAACTGTAACCTCTTACTGTTTTCCAACCTGGTGAGTGCCACGTGTGATGGAGAAGCGGCGCATTCCATACATCGACTTGATGAAGTGCCTGTGCATCATGCTTATCGTGATGTACCACATCGACCACAAGTTCTTCAACTACCTCGCACCCCACCTCAATGACGCGTTGCAGGCCTTCCGCCTGCCCATGTACTATTTCATATCGGGCATCTTTTTCAAACTCTACGAGGGATATGCCGACTTCACGCGGCGCAAGGTGAACAATATCCTTGTGCCGTTCGTTTTTTTTGTGGTCTTTGCCTATGCGGTGCGCTGCCTTGAGGCCGCTGTGAGACTTGCCTTGGGGGCTGACCCGATTGATGTCTCGCCGATGCAACTCATTGAGCCGTTCTACCTGCGCTACTGGCCTAACACCACGCCGCTGTGGTTCCTCTTGAGCCTGTTCTGGGTCAATGTCATTTTCTATGCCTTGCAGCGCTGGATAAAGCCGCTGTGGGGGCTGGTGGTGGCTACGGTATTACTCTCGGTTGTCGGCTACGAGTTAGGAGTGAACAAAGTGGAATTACCGCTGATGTTCGACACTTCACTGGTGGCTTTGCCTTATTTCGTGTTAGGGTGGGGCATGAAGAGATTGGGGGCTCTGAAACCCTCGAAATGGGATGGCTGGGGCTTCCTGGCGCTCTTGCTGGTGGCGATGCCCATCTATTGGCTGAATGAGTTCATGAACCTTCATTTCCAGGTTTTGCCGGCTTATTGGAAGTTGTATCTTTTGCCCTTCGTGGCCATTCTGGCGCTCTTCTGGGCATGCAAGCCGATTCCGCGCGTTCCGGTCTTGTGTCACTTTGGCCGCTACTCGCTCATCATTCTGGGCACTCATCCCTTGATTTTACAACCCATCCGTTTCCTGCTCTTGAGGCAAGGCATGGATTACGGCATCGGGTTGACGGTGCTGGTCTTTGTGCTGACAATGACACTGGAGTGGCCCCTGATATGGTTGCTCAAGACTTATGCCCCGCGGTTCACAGCCCAGGAGCCTTTCTTCCGCCCGGGCTGGAAATTATGTTGATTTTCGTGCTATGAAATACATTATACGAGTTTTGGCCATCCTGATGGCCTTTGCGTTGCTCCTTTCGGCTTATGGTGGCCGTGTGGATCCTAAGGTTTGGACCTTGCCGTCGATGCTGACTTTGGCATTGCCGATTGTGGCAATAGCCGCTATCGTCATGATGGCGCTCTTGGCTGTGTTCAAGCAGTGGAGGGCGGTTGCCGTCATCTTTGGCGCCCTGTTGTTGTCTTGGCCCACCATGAGGCTGATTTCTCCTTTTAACTTCATTCATTCTGATGCCACCCCTGGCAAGACCCAACTCAAGGTCTTGACAATGAATGTGACCGAGTTCAATTGGGCCGATGGCAACAATCCGAGCAAGAATATGCGCTACATCCTTGACCAGGATGCCGATATTGTTGTCATTCAGGAGGGTTTGGTCTATTTCTCTTACGAGCAACTCAAGACGGTGAAGCCGATGCTCGCCGAGTTGTACAAGAAGTACCCCTATCGCAAGAAACACTTCTTTGACGTGGGCATCCTGTCCAAATACCCCTTTACCGAGGTGCAGTCGCCGATTCTTGACAAGGACACATTGAATTACTTCATCAAGGCATGGGACGTCGACGCTCCGGGTGGGGAACTGCGTGTTGTGAGCATGCACTTGAGTTCGTTGCGATTTACCCGCAACGACAGCAAGGTCATCGAGTCGATGAGCATTCCCTCGGCCCGCAAGCGACGCATCAAGTCGGTGGCGCGCAAGTTGGGTAACGGCTTTGTCATCCATTCACGCCAAGCCCAGGCGATGCGCAAACTCTTGGATGAGTCTCCCGGTGACATCCTTGTTATGGGTGACATGAACGATACCCCGGGCTCTTTCACCTATCGCACCATCTGTGGCGAGGACTTGCGTGATGCTTGGGCCGACACTGGCTTTGGACCTGTCTACACTTTCCATGCCCATCACCTGTATGTGAAAATCGACCACATCTTCTATCGCGGTGAACTCAAGCCGTTATGGTGCCGTTGCGATAAGGAGGGCGAGAGCGACCACTATCCTCTGGTGGCGTTGTTTGAACGATAGTCATTTCGAGCGTTCAGCATACTATAATGGCGTTTTTCTCGTTCATTATAATAAATAAATGACGTTTCAAGCAATGAATAACACAAGGTTTACAATATGGCTCGCAGTGGCAGCGTTGGCCCTCTCAGCGCTCTTCACCTCTTGCATCGAGGATGGTTTCACCACCTCGCCAAGCGATGTGCTGGCGTTCAATATGGATACGGTGGCATTTGACACCGTCATCACGCTCCAGGGCACGGCCACCAAGCAGATGGTGGTCTATAACCACAGCAAGAAACAAGTCAACATCTCTTCTATCAAGGTGGCCGGACTTTCTCAGAAGGGTCATTTCCACCTTAATGTTGACGGGGTGCGTGGCGATGAGTTCCATAATGTGGAGATTCGTGGCAACGACTCGATTTTCATCTTTATCGAGGCAAAACTCGACGAGATGGAGCAGAATGAGCCCACCTTGCTCGAGGACAAACTGGAGTTTGTGACCAATGGTAAGTCACAGAATGTGCTGCTCAGTGCCTGGGGACAGGACGTGGTGCGCATTCAGGGTGACACGGTGATGCGCAAGGCCCGTTTAACGGCCGACAAGCCTTACCTCATCTATGACACGATGTTCGTGGCTCCGGGAGCCACGCTCACCATCGATCCGGGAGCCACACTGTTGTTCCACGATAAGGCTGCGATGCGCTGTGCAGGCAAGATGATTGCCAACGGCACGGCCGAGGAGCCCATCACATTCCGTGGCGACCGTCTCGACCGAATCGTCGGGGAAACGAGTTTCGACATCATGTCAGGACAGTGGGGTGGCATCATCTTCACGCCGCCCACGATGGGAAATGTGTTGAAGCATGTGGTGATGAAAGGCAGTTCCATCGGAATGCACTGCAGTGCGAACGGGGATACGACCAATTGTGCCTTGAAACTGGTGAATTGCGTCTTGACCAACTCGGCATCAACTTGCCTGGCGACGGCGGCATGCTACGTCGAGGCCATCGGCACTGAATTCAGCGATGCTGCCGAGGAGGTGGCTTATTTCGCTGGCGGAAAGGTGATGGCAAGCCAGTGCACTTTTGCCAACTATTACCTGTTCTCCATCCCGTCATTGCCTATCATCAACATCTTTGATGTGGAGTTCTCCAATGGCACTTTCGGCAAAATCAAGGCGCGTTTCAACAATTGTATCATCCATGGCCTGTCTCCTGAAATTAATGAGGGCAAGTTGGACAAGTTTGACGTCTATATGAATTATTGCCTCCTGAAGAGTACGGGATACGACGATAATCATTTCAGGAACTGCGTCTGGGAAGCCGATCCCTGTTTCCTCACGTTACGCGACGATTACATCTTTGATTATCGACTCGGGAACGAGAGCGACGCCATCGGCAAGGGTAATCCTGCACTGTGCCCCGAGGAAGGCCGATATGACCGGTATGGCTACGACCGCTTCGCCAGCGGTGCCATCGATCTCGGTGCCTACGTATGGGTCTACATCCCCGAAGAGGAAGAAGAATAACTTATGGTTGACACGATAACATGTAGAGACGCAAAATTTTGCGTCTCTCATTTGTGAATACCGGCTAAAACTCAAGTCTATATGAAACGATTCTTATTATTCTCATTGTTGTTGACGGCGTTGACGGGCTGCATGATGGCGCAGAATGAAGTGGCCGCAACGTCCCAACCCAAGCATGAGTTCCGCGGCGCATGGATGCACATCATCGGGCAGAAACAGTATGCCGAGATGAATCCCGAGCAGACCCGCCAGTATCTTATCGAACAACTCGACTTGCTGCAGCGTGCCAACTGCAACGCTGTCATCTGGCAGATACGTCCTCAAGCCGACGCGGCCTACGTGAGCGACATCGAGCCCTGGAGCCGCTGGCTCACGGGTGAGCCGGGCAAAGCCCCCAATCCCGTGTGGGACCCGCTGCAGTTCATGATTGATGAGTCGCACAAGCGTGGCATGGAACTGCACGCATGGATTAACCCTTACCGCGTGACCAGTAGCGAGGAGGATAAGCCCGCTTCGGGACACATCTACTATGAGCACCCCGAGTGGTTCCTCAAGTATGCCGACGGCAAGTTGTATTTCGACCCGGGTCTGCCCGAGAGTCGCGACTTCATCGACAAGGTGGTCAGGGACATTCTCACGCGCTATGACATCGATGCCCTGCACATGGACGATTATTTCTATCCCTATCCCGTCACTGGTGTGGATTTCCCCGACACGACTTCCTATGACATGTACGGCATCGGCTGGGACAAGAACGATTGGCGCCGCCACAATGTGGACCTGCTCATCGAGCAGTTGCACAACACCATCCAGGAGGTGAAACCCTGGGTGCGCTTTGGCATCAGCCCCTTCGGTATCTGGCGCAACAAGGCCAGTGACCCCGACGGTAGCGAGACCAATGGCCTGCAGTGCTATGACGCTCTCTATGCCGACTGCCCCAAGTGGACCGCCGAGGGTTGGGTGGATTATATGGTGCCGCAACTCTACTGGGAACTGGAGCATAAATTGGCCAGTGACCTTGTGCTCATGCACTGGTGGAACGACCATGCCAACGGCCGCCACATGTATTACGGCCAAGCTGTCAACAACGTGATGTCCCATCAAGACATCGCCGACGAGGGTGGTAACCCCACCAATCCCACGCAGCTCGACCACAAGCTGCGACTGCAACGCTCAATGGACAATGTGCACGGTGTGACCTGGTGGCCGGCTTACAGCATCACCAGCAACCACAAGGGTGTGCTCGATTCGCTCTCTAACAATCAGATGAGCCACCCTGCGCTCATCCCGGCATATTCCTGGCTGGATAATCATGCTCCCCAAGCTGTCCGTGACTTGAAAATCAAGAAGGTCAATGGCAAGAAGTGTCTTGTTTGGACTCCTCACGAGACCGACGACCCCTTGCAACAAGCCGTGCGTTATGTCGTTTATCGTTTCCCCAAGGGTAAGAAAGGCAAGCTTGACAATGCTGCCAACATCCTTGCTATCACCGGCGAGACAACCTATGTGCTACCCGACAAAGGCAAGGGCAACTGGCAGTATGCCGTCACCGCCCTCGACCGCTGCTGGAACGAGAGCGACCCCACCTGGAAATAACCCAATCCTCTCCCATACTCTTAATCAAGCGACAGCCGCCCCACTCACGGGACGGCTGTCGCTATATCTCTAATGTCTAAAGTCTAAAGTCTAACGCCTAATGTCTGAAGTCTAAAGTCTAACATCTAACGTCTAAAACAAATGAGCGATGTTCTCCGTCATCATTTTCACGCTCATCGCTAACAGGATGATACCGAAGAACTTGCGCGAGAACATCATGCCACCCTCGCCCAGAAGTTTCTGGATCTTGCCGGTGCTCTTGATGACCAGGAACACCCATACCATGTTGATAGCCAGGCCGATAAATATGTTCACATCGTCATACATCGCCTTGAGCGAAATGAGCGTTGTCAGCACGCCGGCACCAGCAATCAGCGGGAACACCATCGGCACCATCGTCGCCCCCTTGTTGGGCGTGTTGTTCTTGAAGATTTCCACGTCGAGGATCATCTCCAGCGCCATCAGGAACATCAGGAAACCGCCTGCCGTGGCAAACGAGTGGATATCGCAGTTGAAGATGCGCAGCAACCAGTGCCCGCCATAGTAGAAACCTACCATGAGCAGGGTGGAGTAGAGGGTGGCCTTCCAAGCATCCACATGTCGTCCCTTTTCCCTCAACTGCAGGATGATGGGTATCGAGCCCACGATATCGATAATACTCAGCAATACCAGCGTTGCACTCAGAATCTGTGTGAAATTAATTGTTCCCATAATCGACGGTTTCATTTAATGGTGCAAAGATACTCAATTTACTCAATTCCTCTCACTGAATGGCTCCAAAAACATGGTTTTCGGAGCTGTTTTTTTATCATGGAATTTTGAATGACCCCAAAATGACCTTTTTCTTTTTTAAGTAATTGAAAATCAATATTTTAACAAACGAAGAATGACCATTGAATGCTAGCCATTTTTCGTTTTTTCGCTATAATTTTGCAGCAGACAAATCACTAAAACTTTGGCGTCATGAAACGATTGATTTTTTACATATGTCTTTTGAATATCGCCATCAGTTCGATGGCCACGGGCCAGGATAGCGAAGTCATTTACATCGATGGCGAGAAATGGCAACTGCTTGGACGGCCCATCAACAGTGACGCTGCTCTTGTTAGCCGACTGATTGACGTGTTGCCCGAAAACAGAATAAAAAGTACGGCCAACTGGGACGGATTCACCGCCTGCTGGAGTATCAACAGTGACGAGATGCTGTGTCTCGACAGCATCCAGGTCTGGATAGATAGCCGTGAGGAAAGCCATGTTTGTCTTTCGGCCGAGGATATGCACAAGGTATTTAATGAATACTACGATAATGGGGTAATCATTACCTCGTGGTACAATGGCGATATCCGTGTCGCGCGAGGGAAACGGCTTTATTATGAGCACACGGGCTATTTCAGGCACTATGAGCAGGAGCAGGTATTCAAGGTCAAGAATGGTAGAATCACCGATCGAGAGACCTTTCAAAACAAAGTCGTTGTTGATGGCTTTTCGCTTGAAGGATTGTCGCTAGCCAAGCAAGGTAATGTTCTCGCATTTTTGAAAACGGATCATTCCACTCAACCAAAGCAACAACTTGTCAAAGCCATATTACCTATCAGTATAGAGGACTTGCCCCGTGATGGACGCATTATCTTGAATGTGAATAAGATTCAGGTCGACTCGATTGGCCATCTTGTCAACTGCGAGGTGTCTGTTTCTTTCAAGGCAGGAGGGGGGAGTCTCGACGATGATATAAAAGCCCGTTTGGCGCAAGATATCAAAACGCAACTGATGCAGATCTATCCTTGGAAAGTCCTGTATATCAATGAAAAGTATTATCCAGACCTTCGTTCTGTCAGTGGCCCTATCCTGATTTCCGAACAGTAGAAACCATTCCAACATCACTTCATATCACGTGCGGCTGAATTGTTCCTCAGGCAATTCAGCCGCTTCCATTTGATGTTAATGACTAAAAACCGCTATGCTGTTTTGCTGTTTGGCGGTTTTTCACTACCTTTGCCGTTTAAATGGAACTAAAAACATTATTATAACCAAAAACAATGAGCGAGAAAGAGAATACACTGGCTACAAAATACGACCCTAAAGAGGTCGAGGACAAGTGGTATAAGTATTGGGAGTCGCACGACCTTTTCAAGAGCGTGCCCGATGAGCGTGAACCCTATTGCATCGTGATCCCGCCCCCCAACGTGACGGGTGTGCTGCACATGGGCCACATGCTCAACAACACCATCCAAGACATCCTCATCCGCCGCGCGCGCATGGAGGGCAAGAACGCCCTGTGGGTGCCCGGTACCGACCACGCCTCGATTGCTACCGAGGCAAAGGTGGTGAAGCGCCTGGCCGAGCAGGGCATCCGCAAGCGTGACCTCACGCGTGACGAGTTCCTCAAGCATGCTTGGGACTGGACGCATGAGCACGGCGGCATCATCCTGCAGCAGTTGCGCAAGCTGGGTGCCTCCTGTGACTGGAGCCGTACCGCCTTCACGATGGACGAGACCCGCAGCAAGAGCGTGTTGAAGGTCTTCGTTGACCTCTATGACAAGGGCTACATCTATCGTGGCTTGCGTATGGTGAACTGGGACCCCAAGGCCCAGACGGCGCTGAGCAACGAGGAGGTCATCTACCACGAGGAGAAGAGCCACCTCTACCACCTCAAGTACTATGTGGACGGCCTGCAGACCCTCGAGAACGAGGAGCAGCTGCGTGCCGAGGGCAACATCATCCACGAGGATGAGAAGGGCTACTATGCCGTCGTTGCCACCACGCGTCCCGAGACCATCATGGGCGATACCGCCATGTGTATCAACCCCAAGGACCCCAAGAACCAGTGGCTCAAGGGCCGCAAGGTCATCGTGCCGCTCGTTGGCCGCGTGATCAACGTGATTGAAGACCGCTATGTGGAAATCGAGTTCGGTACGGGCTGTTTGAAGGTGACCCCCGCCCACGACCCCAACGACTACATCCTGGGCAAGACCCACAACCTTGAGACCATCGACATCTTCAATGCCGATGCCACCATTAGCGAGCAGTCGCCGCTCTACGTCGGGATGGACCGCATGGAGTGCCGCAAGGTGATTGTCGAGGACCTGAAGAACGCCGGCTTGGTCGAGAAGATCGAGGACTACGAGAACAAGGTGGGCTACAGCGAGCGCAACAGCGATACCGCTGTCGAGCCGCGCCTGTGCATGCAGTGGTTCTTGAAGATGAAGCACTTTGCCGAAATCGCCTTGCCTTGTGTCAAGAATGACGAACTCAAGTTCCATCCCGCCAAGTATAAGAACATCTATAACGTTTGGCTGGAGGGCATTCAGGACTGGTGTATCTCGCGCCAACTGTGGTGGGGCCACCGCATCCCTGCCTACTTCCTGCCCACCGACAACGAGGAGAAGGAGGTCTATGTAGTTGCCCTGAACGAGGAAGAGGCCCTCGAGAAGGCCCGCAAGATTCCCGGCTACGAGAACATCGAGGCCAGCCAGTTGCGTCATGACGAGGACGCCCTCGACACGTGGTTCAGTTCATGGCTGTGGCCCATCTCGCTGTTCGACGGCATCAATAACCCCGGCAACGAGGAAATCAAGTACTACTATCCCACCAACGACCTGGTGACCGCCCCCGATATCATCTTCTTCTGGGTGGCTCGCATGATTATGGCGGGTTACGAGTACATGGGCGACATGCCTTTCCGCAATGTCTATTTCACCGGTGTCGTGCGCGACAAATTAGGCCGCAAGATGTCCAAGTCGCTCGGCAACTCGCCCGACCCGTTGATGCTCATCGACAAGTTTGGCGCCGATGGCGTGCGCATGGGTCTGATGCTCGCCGCTCCTGCCGGCAACGACATCCTCTATGATGACGCGCTGTGTGAGCAGGGCCGCAACTTCAACAATAAGATCTGGAACGCCTTCCGTCTCGTCAAGGGCTGGGAAGTCGCCGATGTTGAGCAGCCCGAGGCCAGCCGTCAGGCTGTGCTCTGGTTCCGCAACCAACTCAATGACGCCTTGGCTACCGTCAAGGACCACTTCTCGAAGTTCCGCCTGAGCGACGCCATGATGGTGCTCTACCGCCTCTTCTGGGAAGAGTTCTCGGCATGGTATCTCGAGGCCGTGAAGCCGGCCTATGGCCAGCCCATGGACCGCGCCACGATGCAGGCCACGCTCGAGTTCTTTGACATGTTGCTGCGTCTGCTGCACCCGTTCATGCCGTTCATCACTGAGGAACTCTGGCAGCACCTCGATGAGCGCAAGGATGGCGAGAGCATCATGTATGCCCTCATCCCCGAGCCCGAACAGGCCGACCAGGCATTGCTCAAGGCCATGGCCGATGTCAAGGAAATCGTCGGTGGCGTTCGTAATGTGCGCAAGCAGAAGAACCTCCCCAACAAGGAGCAACTCACGCTCCAAGCCGTCGGTGGCTTGAACAATCCTTTCGAGGCTATCATCATCAAACTCGCCGGTCTTGAGAAGGTTGAGGCTGTGACCGAGAAGGATCCCACGGCTGCCCCCTTCATGGTAGGCACCGCCGAGTTTGCCGTGCCTGTTGCAGGCAGCATCGATGTCGAGGAGGAAATCAAGAAACTTGAGGCCGACCTCGAGTACACCCGCGGCTTCCTCGCCAGCGTGGACAAGAAACTGAGCAACGAGCGCTTTGTCGCCAATGCCCCCGAGGCCGTTGTCGCCAACGAGCGCAAGAAGAAAGCCGATGCCGAGAGCAAGATCGCTTCGATGGAGCAGGCCCTCCAGGCATTGAAGAAATAAGTTCCCTGTGCCGTGGCTCTGCCACGGCCATTTAAAAAGAAGAACATGGACAACTCAATCTTAAAACCCGGAATCCCCGTGGCCCTCTGCAGCGACCATGCCGGCTATCCCGTCAAGGAAGCCGTCAAGCGTTGGCTCGAGGCCCAAGGCATCGCATGTAAAGACTTCGGCACTTACAACGAGGACAGTTGCGACTATCCTGACTTCGCCCATCCCTGCGCACTGGCAGTGGAACAGGGGGAGTGCTATCCCGGCATCGCTGTTTGTGGCAGCGGTGAGGGCATCAACATCACGTTGAACAAGCACCAAGGCATCCGCTCCGCGCTTTGCTGGAGACTGGCAGTAGCCCGTCTGGCCCGTCAGCACAACGATGCCAACGTCCTTGCCATGCCCGGTCGTTTCGTCACCGACGAGGAAGCCATCGCCATGGTAGAGGCTTTCCTGACGACCCCCTACGAGGGAGGCCGTCACCAGCGCCGCATCGACAAGATCCCCGTCCAGTAAACCCGGGACACCCCACCAAGAAAAGACAGCACGGTCTCGCCACTTACAGGCGAGACCGTGCTGTCCTTTATAAACCAGCCGTCAATAACGAGCCGTGATAGTAAATCAAGCCGCAGTAGTGCCGCCCGAGCCGCCATTGCGTTGACCGTGCTGTCCAGTATTGCGAACTATCAGTTCGTAACGCTACGCCATCAAGCCGCCGTTACTTCACCACAACCTTCTTGCTGCAGCGCTCGCTGGTTACCAGGTAGGTGCCTCGTGCCAGGGTAATCTCCCCGCTACCCGAGACGGTGGCCACCAGGTTGGCGTCGAGGTTATAGACCTCGAGCGTCTCGCCCAGCGGGTTCTCCACGTTGATACCGCCCTCCTTCGGTAACGCCTTCCACAACGACTTGTTGGTGTTCAGCAGGTCGTTGATGAGCGTGATGGCATCGGAGATAGAAACCTCGTTGTCCTGGTTCACGTCGGCGGCAAGTTCGTCAAACGGTTCAGCCTCATTGTTGAGAATGTAGTTGATGAGTGTGATGGCGTCGCTGATGTTCACCTCGCCGTCCATGTTCACATCCCCGATAATCACATCGGGCAACGTCACCTCGCCCTCAATGTCAGCATATGCTGTCACGGCGCTCGTCATGGCGGTGATGGTTCCCTCATAGGTGCCTTCCTCACTGGTATCTGCCAGGCGCACATAGAATGTCTCGCCGCTGGCATCAAGCGTCAGCGTAGTGGACCACGATTGCTGGTCAAGGCTCAACTCGAAGTTATCGTTGACGCTGACGGTGATGGCCTCATCGTTGTCCTCGGTGATAACAGTGACTTCGCTGATGCTCGACACTCCGTTGCGAACGGCGGTCAAGGCCTCGATGGCACCGTCGAAGAATATCTGTGGGTTGTGTTCCTCTTGCTGCGCTGCATACACGGCAATATCATCGATGTTCATGCGGGCACCTGCCGTCTGCTGGAACTTGAAACGCACGTTGCCATCGACGTCAAGGCCGTAGATGTATTGCGTCAGCGTGTGTGTCAGGGCCAGTTCCTGGAGCAGCGTCCAACTGTTGCCACTGTCGGTGCTGTAGAACACCTGGAGGGTGGCATCGGCCTCGGTCGAGCCATAGGTGGCTGCATAGAATGAGATGCCCGACGTGCCATTCACGTCCTGGAGCATCTCGATGGATGAACTGTTGGTTTTGCCGAAGCGACAGCCGATGCTGCCGTTCCAGTGGTCATTGGTCTGAGCGAAGATGCCGGCGTTAGTAAAATACCAGCGGAAGGCCGCACCCTGCACCTCTTTTACCCAATAGCCGCCACTCTCGCAACCTTCCCAATCCTCAACGACGCTGTCACCGGTCGGGTTGATGGGGTCATCGGGATTCACCGGGTCGTCGCCGGGCTGTTGCTTGCCGGCTACAAGGTTACACGAGCGGCTCACTTCATCACTTGACAAGGTGAGTGTGCCTGTGGCTGTTTCGGCGTTTCCGCTATAGGTCACTGTGATGGTTGTGCCATTGTTGACATCGTCGGCACTCAGGGTAGTGGTGGAAACGTTGAAGTCTTCACCGCTGACGCTCACACTGATGCCCTGTGTCAGGTAGGAACCCTTGACGTTGATGGTCTTGCTCACGCTATTGCCGTCAACGGCTATGGTGCCAACATTGATGGTCTCGCCGTTGGCGGGTTGGGTGAGCACGGGGATGGTGACAACGGTGCCGTCACCGGTCCAGGGCTGACCCTGCTGGTTGCCCCAGATGTGCTCTGCCAACTCGGGATGGTCGATGAACGGGTTGCGGTTGCCCTGCCACGAGTGGGCGTAGCAGTTGCGTGTCGTCTCTTTCTCGCTCACGGGGTCCAGGCGGTGCCATTCCAGGAGCAGGCCAATGGCATAGTTTGTGAAGACGGGGTAACTGTTGCCGGCAAAGAAGACGTTGCCTCCCGATTTGGTCCACGTGCCGATGACGTCGTTGTAGCACGTCGCCATATAGAAGTAGGCGCGGGCAAAGTCGCCCTTGTATTCATCGTCGGGTTCAAACACGATGCCTGAGTATCCCTCGTGTGTGCTGGAGCCCTTGCGCCCCTTGGCGACATAGATGTCGTTGGTCAGCCGCGTACCGCCCTCGCAGACACCGTAGGGGTAGTTAGAGCGCTGGTTGTTGACGTAGCCGTCGGTGGGCACAATGTTGAAAATGTCGCTGTACTGCGCCTGTTTGCTGCCACCCCACCAGCTCTTGGGCACGCTGTGCTCACGGTTGATGCAGTCGCCGATGGCGCTGTAGTTGCCGCACTTGTTGCTGTAGGTGTACTTGTCATAGGTGCTGTACATGTCGATGTAATAACCGTTCGGATCGGTATCTGTGTCGGCATAGGCATTCCACAGGTTATCGTAGCCGATGTTGGTGTGGCTTGTGATGATGTTGTACAACGCAGTGAGCAATGCCTGGTCACTCTTGTTCAAGGCATCGACATAGTAATTGCTCGGACATGGTGTCGGTTCTTTGGCACTCACTGCCAAAACCGATGCTATCATTGTCAAGATAGCACAAAAATTTTTCATAACCACAGTACCTGATAATTAAAGGTTAATAATGTGAATGTTTTGATTTGAGTCGTGCGGTGTTGTCCTTTATGACCCCAGGATCATATCAATGAGGGTGTTCACGTCGGCGATATTGATCTCGTTGTCTTGGTTCACGTCGCATCGCGGAGTGCCGTTACCGGCGAGGATGGCGTCAATCAGGGCGTTGATGTCGGCGATATTCACCTCGCCGTCCTGGTTCACGTCTCCCGGAATCTCGTGAGTCTCCTGGCCGCGGCCATAGATAGTGATGTCGTCAATGTTGACACGCGTGCCAGCCGTCTGCACGATGCGGAAACGTGCACTGCCCTCCAGGGGAACATCCATAATGACATGCTGCAAGGCGCCACGGGTGAAAGTGAAACTGCCCAATTCGGTCCACGATGAGCCCTTGTTGGTGCTGAAGTCCACACGCAACGTGGCGTCGCCGTCGTTGCCATAGCTGGCGGCCCAGAAACCGATGGCGCTTGTGCCGTCCTCAAAGTCCTCGGCCATGGTGATGGCGCTGCTGTTGCTCTTGCCCATGCGGCAGACGAGCTCGCCGTGACGCAGGTTGTCACCCCAGATGCCTGCATCGGTGAAGTTCCAAGTCCAGGCGTTACCTTGAACTTCCTGGGTCCAATAGCCGCCAGTGGAGCAGCCTTCCCAGTCCTCGGTGATGCTGTCGCCAAGAACTACAGGAGGGGGTGGGGGATTGTCGCCCTGCTTGGTCGCTGTGGCGGTAACGGTGAATGTGGTGGACACTTCGTCGCTGAACAGGGTGATGTTATCGCTGAAGGTGCCCTCGTCATCGGCAGTGAACCCGATGACAAGCGTGACACCGCTGTTGACTTCGAGGGGAGAGAAGGTGTTTCGACTCACGTAGAAGTATTCATTGCCTTCCATCGACAAGATGAGTTCCTGGGTGAGGCCCTTACCCTTGACGGTGACGCTGTACTCCAGCGGAGTGCCCTCGACAGTAGTGCCAAAGTCGATGATTGACCCGTTTGCGGGAGAGGTAATTTCGGCGGGAACGGGAGGCTCACCGCTTCCGGACCACGGCTTTCCCTGCATGTTGCCCCAAATGTATTCGGCAAGTTCGGGATGGTCAATGAAAGGGTTACGGTTGCCTTGGATGCCGTAGATGGCCTCGTTGCGCTTAATTTCTTTCTCGCTCACGGGGTCCAGACGGGTCCATTCCATCAGCATGTTGATTGTCCAGGTCGAGAAGGCTTTGTATTTGTTGGTCCTGTAATCCAGCTGGGGGCTGCCGGGCCAATTAGGCAATTCATTCATGTAGCAGGTGGCCATGTAGAAGTAGGTGCGTGCCAGGTCGCCCTTGTATTCGTCATCAGGCTCAAACACGGTGCCGCTATAGCCTGGATAGGTGCATTGGCCCAATTTGCCTTTTGCCACATAATTGCCATAGGTTAACCGGGTGCCATTGGCGCACACGCCATAGGGGAAGTTGCTGCGCTGGCTGTTGACATGGATGTCGGTAGGATAGACGTGGAAAACGTCGGTGTTCATCGGTGACACGGCGCCGCCAAACCAACTCCTGGGAAAACTGTGCTCTCGGTTATACCCCTCGCCGATATGCGATGCCGAGGAACCGTTGTCATTTGGACGATAGCGACAGTTGCTGTAGATGTCGATGATATAGCCTTGATCGTCAACATCGGCCTTGGCAAAGGCGTTCAGCAGACCGCTGGAGTAGGAGACTTCCTTGTGACTGCGGATGATGCCGCTCAGGGCCGACATCAGGGAGTAGTCGTTCTTGTACAATGCTTTGTTATAGTAACCGCTTGGTTCGTCGGCAAGAACGGTCTGTGCGGCAATAACAATGATTGCCAGCATTGTGGAGAATCGCAGGTACTGTTTCATAATGGCGTGTTTGGAGTTATCGGTTTTAATGACGGGTCGGGATTTGACACTTGGTTCAGGAAATCTGAATCAGGGGATTATTTCTTGCGTGGCTGCTTGGCTGCAGGTTTACCTTCCTTGGCGGCTTGCTGCTTGCGCACCTGGCCGGCGAGTTGGCCGCATGCGGCGGCGATGTCCTCGCCACGGCTGCGGCGGATGGTGCAGGTGACGCCCTTGCTGTTCAGGTAGTCACGGAAATAGGTCATACGCTCATCGCTGCTCGTGCGCAGTTTCTCGATACCGGGAATGGGATGGAAGCGGATGAGGTTGACACGAACGAGCTCGTTGGGCAACAGTTCACGCAGTTTTTCGGCATGCTGGATATCATCGTTGAACCACTGCCAGCAGATGTATTCAACCGACAACCGGCGCTGGTGTGAGAAGTCATAGTTGCCCAGCACGTCCATCACACGGTCGATGGGGGAGATGCGTTCAATCGGCATCATCGATGAGCGCTCCTCTTGTACGGCATTGTGAACGCTCACGGCAATGTGGACACTCGTCTGTTCACACAGGATCTTCAGTTCAGGCAGCTTGCCCACGGTGGACACCGTGACACGTTTGGGACTCCATGCCAGGCCCCACGGCTCGGTCAGGATGGCAATCACGCGCATCACCTCATCGAGGTTGTCGAGCGGTTCGCCCATGCCCATGAACACGACATTGGTCAGTTTGTCGCTGTCAGGGATGCTCAGCACCTGGTTGATAATCTGGTTAGAGGTGAGGTTGCCGTGGAAACCTTGCTTGCCGGTCATGCAGAAGTAGCAGTTCATTCGGCAGCCCTTCTGGGACGAGATGCACAACGTGGCGCGGTCGTCCTCGGGAATGTACACCGATTCTACGGCTTGTCCGTTCCCGGCATCAAAGAGGTACTTCACTGTGCCGTCTTCACTGGAAGCGGCTTGGCTGGGCGGATACAGACCCACGCAATAGCGGCTGGCCAGCAGTTCGCGGTTTGCCTTGGAGATATTGAGCATCTGCTCAAAATCGTTCACGCGTTTCTGGTAAATCCACTGTGCCAATTGTTTAGCCACAAAACGTGGCATACCCAATGCGCTTACCGCATCCTGCATCTCCTCGAGTGTCATGCCAGCCAGCGGCTGCAGTATCTTGTCGTTGCTCATGTCTGGATTGGTAAATTGATTGTTCAACCTGCAAAGATAAACAAAAATACTTGTAAATCGGTTGTTTCGACATTTATTTTAGCATACAAATTCACAACCTCCACGGGCCCGCTCGTGGAGGTTGTGAATGCTATCAGATTGCTTGCGGCTTACAGGGCGAGCCTGAAACCAATAAATTTGGCACTTGATGTGGGACTGTTTTTGCTTCGATAGGCGTTGCGGCAATAGTTTTGATTATTGTTGTAACTGCCACCGCGGATCACACGCTCTAATCCTGTCCGAGGACCCATTGGGTTGACTTGGGCTAACTCGGTGTAATTGTCGAACCAGTCCAGTACCCATTCAAAAACATTTCCACACATGTCATACAGTCCAAGTTCGTTAGGTGCAAGCCCTTTGACAGCTTGAGTGGTGCTATTGGAATTGTAACTGATCCAACCAACTGTGGTGGGAGAATTGCTGCCAGCGAATTTGTAACCCTTGCTTTTGTTGCCTCCTCGGGCGGCAAATTCCCACTCGGCTTCAGTCGGCAGTCTGAAGTTATAGCCCGTCTGCTGATTCAGTTCGAGGATGAAGGCCCGGCACTCATTATAGGTCAAATTCTCAACTGGCAACAACGGATTGCCGGTGAAGTTGCTGGGGTTGGAATTCATGACGGCCTGATACAACTCCTGTGTTACCTCGGTCTCCCCGATGAAATATGATGAGAGTGTCACTTGGTGAGGCGGATAATCAGCAACGGCGTTGGTGGTGTTCTGTTCTGGTGTGGCTCCCATGGTGAAGGTGCCTCCGTCAACGTGCATCATGGTAAACGACACGCCGTTGACCGTGAACGTCCGTCCTGTCCATCTGTCATTGAGCACGTAGTTGATCAACGCGATCACATCCGAGATATTCACTTCACCGTCAAAGTTGGTGTCAGCATTCTCAAGAATGACGCCGTCAGCGTTATCATTCAACACATAATTGATTAATGCGATGGCATCAGTGATATTCACATCGCCGTCACTATTCACGTCACCGAGCAGTGTTGACATCTCTCCCTGCTTGAAGGTGAAATCGATAGAACCGGCAGGAATGGAGAAACGCACTTTCGCCTCACGGTAGCGCGTGCCTTCGGGTAGTGGCTGGGCCATCACTGTGGCATTGACATAATCGAGCGTTCCGTCTACCATCTGGTTCGTCAATGCGATGGTCAACCACGATGGCACGGCGCCACCATTATTGGCGTTGCTCATGGTCCAATTTCCTCCATTGACGGGTGTTGTGGTGAGGAACTTGATACTGTTCTCGGTCTCATCGTTGATGGTCTTATGCATGATTCCACCTGAATTGGGGAAGGTGTATTGGCCGTCATTGAATCTGTTGTAGAAGGAGATAAAAGGCAATTCAGTGGTGATGAAAATGCTATAACCGGTCTTCATCGTCACACCTCCAGGATTGAAAAATTTGTTCAACCCATGCCACTTCACTTCACCGGTATAATTGCCGTTGTCATCTTGTTCGTTGACCAACAAGTAAGCCATTTCACCGAAGCCTTCATCGGAATTATAATCACCACCGATTGTTGCTGTGAAATTAGTCAGACCTGCCATCTCGGGCTCGTTATAGCCTTCAATGGCAATGAAAATGGCATCATCAATCACGGGCGTGATAACTTGGCCGTTCTGGTTATACAGTGTGAACACAATCGCTCCCTCACCATTATCATTCGGGATGTCTGTTGTGACGATTGCACGACCCGTTGCAATGAGTTCACCGGGCACATGATTGAGTCTTACACTGCTGTCATCCCTGTAAGCCGGCAGGTTAGCCAACTTATATACTTTACAGGTCATTTCAACAGGAGATGAAACTGATAATAATACGCAATACATCACCACTTGTTTAAGCAGGTAGGGATGTTCAGGTTTCTCAAATGCATTGGCGATTCCTCCCTTCATTCTGGGGTCAGCATTTTTGCCAAACCACCAGCCTTGTGCATTATCACCATATGGCTCTGCTCCATAGTAATACGTCAATGGATATGTATTGGGCTCATCGCCATAACGTCCCTTTGTAGTTAATGTTTTATTGCCCAAGAGCGTGACAAAAGATTCACCAAAGTCTTCGCTAATGTCGTTGTTCTTCGTATACACTGTAGATGCATGGAATAAGGTGTCACTCATTGCATAAGTGCCTATTTGATATCGAAAAGGCTTATCGAGGGATGAATCGTTGATTGTTAGTATTGGCACATCTGCAGACTCTAGACCATAACTTACAGTCACGCTTTTACCGTGAGTGATGTATGACTGCCCGTTCGCGTTATAGGACCATTGGCAACTCGCATTGGCGCTCACGCCTTCAAGTATAGCATCATATGTGTATTCGCTGAACGGCTTGAGCATGAGAGTAGGAAAGACAAGAAGATAGGCTTGACTATCCCTGTTATCAAGTACATACCTGCAGGGGAAACCTCCTGCGGGGCGGCGATAAAAAGGTCTGGGGGTGCTTACATCCCTGTTGGATTTCAGCACCTTCTCACCGGGTGAACGCATCTGTGCTTGTTCACACTTTACTATTGGCTTTTGTATAGTCTCAGAACGCTTGAGTTGAGCATTGGCATTCAAGGCCAACGCCAAGCAGGCTAACATGACAGCCAGCACTTTGAAATTGAGGAATTTGTTTTTCATAAAGAGATGTATTTTAAAGTTAATTGAATGTTATTGTAGGCTTTGTGCTGCAAATATAGCAAAATATAAAGAAAAATACTAACGATTTTTCACTTTTTCGTCGCATTTTTGCAAATATATAAGAGATAGTAAAAAAGGAGGAGGCGCAATACATGCGCCTCCTCTATAAAATGCTCCTTGATGGAAAAGTTCAAGGTCAAGAGCCCAGTCGATTGTCCGTTCGAGCCGTCCCGTTCGCCCTGTCCCCTGTGCCGTGGCAGAGCCACGGCCTGTCAAGGTCAAGTATCCGGTCGATTGCCCGTTCGAGCCGTCCCGTTCGCCCGGTTCCCTGTGCCGTGGCAGAGCCACGGCCTTTCTATCACTTCAAGTAAGTGTAGCGGTAGTCGGTCGGTGACACGAGGGTCTCCTTGATCACGCGCGGGATGATCCAGCGGATCAGGTTGAACTCACCACCGGCCTTGTCGTTGGTACCGCTGGCACGTGCGCCGCCAAAGGGCTGCATGCCCACAACGGCACCCGTCGGCTTGTCGTTGATGTAGAAGTTACCGGCAGCGTAACTCAACTTCTCGGTCAGCTTCTCCACCTCCAGGCGGTCGCGGCCCCAAACGGCACCGGTCAGACCATAAGGCGAGGTCTCGTCACACAACTTCACGGTCTCGTTCACCTTGTCGTCGTCGTAGGGGTAAACCGTCAGCACGGGGCCGAAGATCTCCTCTTCCATCGACTTGAAGCGAGGATTGGTGGTCTCGATAACGGTAGGCTCAACGAACCAGCCTTTCTTCTTGTCGCACTTGCCGCCGATCACAATCTTGGCGTCATCAGCCTTCTTGGCATAGTCGATGTAACTCTTGCACTTGTCGAACGAAGCCTCGTCGATAACGGCATTGATGAAGTTCATGGGATCCATGACGTCGCCCATCTTCACCTCCTTGCACATGGCCTTGATGTCCTTCAGCACATCGGGCCACAGGCTCTTGGGAATGTACATGCGAGATGCAGCAGAGCACTTCTGGCCCTGGAACTCAAACGCACCGCAGAAGGCTGCCGTGGCAACGGCCTTCTTGTCGGCACTCGGGTGAACAAAGATGAAGTCCTTGCCACCGGTCTCGCCCACGAGACGGGGGTAGGAGATATACTTGTCAACGTTCAGGCTGGCTTGCTTCCACAGGCTCTTGAAGGTGGCAGTGCTGCCGGTAAAGTGGATACCGCTAAAGTACTTGCTCTCGGTGGCAACCTCGCCGATGAGGGCGCCGCTACCGGGCAGGAAGTTGATTACGCCGTCGGGCAAACCGGCTTCCTTGTAGAGCTGCATCAAGTAGTAGTTGCTCAGCAAGGCAGTGGTCGAGGGTTTCCACAGGGCCACGTTACCCATCAGCACGGGAGTCATGCACAGGTTGCTGGCAATCGAGGTGAAGTTGAACGGGGTGACAGCCAGGATAAAGCCCTCCAGGGGACGATACTCGGTGTGGTTCAGTTGGCCCACGCCGTCCTTGGGCTGCATGCCGTAGATCTTGCTGGCATAGTGCACGTTGTAGCGGAAGAAGTCAATCGTCTCGCAAGCCGAGTCGATTTCGGCCTGATAGATGTTCTTGCTCTGGCCAAGCATCGTGGCGGCATTCATGATGGGACGATACTTCGTGGCGAGCAGCTCGGCCATTTTCATTACGATGGCGGCGCGGGTGGTCCACGGTGTGCGGCTCCACTCTTTCCATGCCTTCATGGCAGCGTCAATCGCCATCTTGATCTCTTTCTTGGTCACCTTGTGGTAGGTAGCCAGCACGTGCTTGTGGTCGTGGGGGCAGGTAACAGTGCCCGTGTCACCGGTGCGGATTTCCTTACCGCCGATGATGATGGGGATGTCCACGACGAGTTTACTCTGGCGCTCGAGTTCTGCCTCGAGGGCAACGCGCTCGGGAGAACCGGGCATATAGGCCTTCACCGGCTCATTGGCGGGAAGGGGAAAATTGATAACAGCGTTATTCATTATTGTTTGGTTGTTAGTTTCTGGTCCCTGGTCCTTAGTCCCAGTTCCCGTTTTTGTTTGTTTTTTGGGTTGAAAATGGATGGTTTGTGATTAGAATCAAAGTCTCTATCCTCTAAACTTCAAGTGCCGCAAGCGAACGGCTTGCGACACTTGAATAATTTATTATCCGAACATCTGCTCGAAGGTCTTCTTGATGATGGCGATAGCCTCCATAAGCTCGTCCTTGGTGATGCACAAGGGGGGAGCGAAGCGGATGATGTGGTCGTGGGTCGGCTTGGCAAGCAGACCGTTGTCACGCAGCTTGAGGCAGATGTCCCAAGCGGTCTTGCCCTCGACGGGCTTGGTGACGATAGCGTTCAACAGACCGCGGCCACGCACCTGAACGATGAACGGTGAGTTGATCTTCTCAATCTCCTTGCGGAAGATCTTACCCATCTTCTCGGCGTTCTCAACGAGCTTCTCGTCCTTGACAACCTTCAAGGCCTCAACAGCAACGCGGGCTGCCAGGGGGAAACCACCGAAGGTCGAGCCGTGCTCACCGGGCTTCACGTTGAGCATGATGTCGTCGTCGGCCAAGCATGCCGATACGGGCAGAACACCACCACCCAGGGCCTTACCCAGGATCACGATGTCGGGGCGGATGCCGTCGTGCTGAGAGCACAGCATCTTACCCGTACGGGCGATACCGGTCTGCACCTCATCGGCGATGAACAGCACGTTGTGCTTGTGGCACAGGTCAAAGCACTGCTTCAGGTAGCCGTCGTCGGGAACGAACACACCAGCCTCGCCCTGGATGGGCTCAGCGATGAAGGCGGCAACCTCCTTGCCATATTTCTCGAGCGCTTTCTCGAGCGCCTTGGGATCATTGTAGGGGATACGGATGAAACCGGGGGTCAAAGGACCGTAATCGGCAAAGCTGCTGGGATCGTCGCTCATGGTGATGACGGTCACGGTGCGGCCGTGGAAGTTGCCCTCGCAGCAGATGATCTTCACCTTGTCGTTGGGGATACCTTTCTTGACAACACCCCAGCGGCGAGCGAGCTTCAATGCGGTCTCAACACCCTCGGCACCGGTGTTCATCGGGAGCACCTTATCATAGCCGAAGTAGCTGTGCATGAACTTCTCATACTCGCAGAAGGCCTCGTTATAGAATGCACGGGAGGTCAGACACAACTTGTTGGTCTGGTCCTTCAGAGCCTTAACGATGCGGGGGTGGCAATGACCCTGATTGACTGCCGAATAGGCCGACAGGAAGTCGAAATACTTCTTGCCTTCAACATCCCAAACATAGATGCCTTTGCCCTTCTTCAGGACAACGGGAAGGGGATGATAGTTGTGGGCGCCGTAGCGCTCTTCCATACCGATGTAACGCTTTGTCTCTTTGCCCAGAGGTGCGGGCTTGCTAAGGTCCTTTTTAGTAGCTTTAGCTGTTGGTTTCTTCATTGGTTAAGTTGATTGTTATTAAATGGTTAATGTTAAAATGAAATTCTGGTTGCAAATATAATTTATAAATATGAAATCGCGTTACCGTTTCACAAAATTTAACGCACACGAGTTATTAACGTTGCTATCCCCCTGTTGTTTTCGCTCAACTCGCCGGCGTGCTTTGTCATGATATCCTGCAACCGCTTTGACTACTCTCCCTTGGATTCCGCCTGGCAAAAGAAAAGGCCACTCTGCTGGTATTGTGCAGAGCGGCCCATGATGCTGTCACTGGATGATGCGCTGTGGTGGGGAGATGGCATCAATCCTTGTTCTCTTCTTCAGCGGCATTGCGATGCTTGGAACGGCGTTCTTTCTTGCTCGTCTCGCTGCTGCTGGTGTCTTTTTCCTCTTTAAGGTCAATCTCGTTGCGGTGCTTGTCGAGCACTTTATACTCCAAATAGTTGAGCGACTGGTCGGGCATGATGCGGAACTTGCGTTTAAACTCCCTGCGCCATTTCCAGTACTCACTCACGAGACCTTTCTTCAGGTAAGCGTCGACATAAGGATGGACATACATAATGAAGCTGTTCACGTTCAACGTGTTGACAAGATAATCAATCTTGTCTTTCAGCATGTCGGTAAAAAGCAGTGAAGGCTGAACTTCGCCCTTGCCGCCACAGGACGGACACGTCTCGGCGGTAACGATGTCCAGAGCCGGTCTCACGCGCTGGCGGGTGATTTGCATTAACCCGAATTTGCTCAAGGGCAGGATGTTGTGGCGTGCGCGGTCTTTCTGCATCACTTCGCGCATGTGTTGATACAACTCCTGGCGGTGTTCCGACTTGGCCATGTCGATGAAGTCGATCACGATGATGCCGCCCATGTCGCGCAGGCGCAGTTGCCTGGCAATCTCGTCGGCGGCCAGCAGGTTAACGTTCAGTGCGTTGCTCTCTTGATCGGTGCTCGTGCGTGAACGGTTGCCTGAGTTCACGTCTATCACGTGAAGGGCTTCGGTGCTCTCTACGATTATGTATGCGCCCGACTTGAAGGATACCGTCTTGCCAAACGACGACTTGATCTGCTTGGTGATGCCGAACTTGTCAAAGATGGGCACGTCGTCGCTGTACAATTTCACGATATCGCTGCGATCGGGGGCGATTAGGTTCACATAGTCATGAATCTGCTCATACACGTCAGCATTATTGACTTGAATGCTTTCAAAATCGGGATTGAAGATGTCCCGAATCTCACCGACGGCACGGCTCTCTTCCTCATAGACGAGGGCAGGAGCGGTCGACTGCTGAACTTTGGCTATGGCATCGTCCCATGCCTTGAGCAGCGTCTTGAGCTCATTGTTCAGTTCAGCGGCGCGCTTGTTCTCGGCTGAGGTGCGCACGATAATCCCGAAGTTCTTGGGCTTCATGCTTTCAATCAGTCGGCGCAGGCGGGTCTTCTCGGCGTGGTCCTTGATTTTTTGTGAGACCGAGATGCGGTCATTGAAGGGGGTGAGCACCAGAAAACGGCCGGTGAAGGTGATTTCGGTGGTCAGGCGGGGACCCTTTGTCGAGATAGGCTCTTTGGCAATCTGCACCAGCAGTTCCTGACCCTGGGTCAGCACATCGGTCACACTGCCGTGCTTGTTGGTGTCGGGCAGGTTCTTGACCTTGCTGATGCTTGTTGGCCGCTTGTTGGAATTCTCGCGTACCGTCTTGATGTATTGAGAAAAAGTGTTGAATTGTGAACCCAAATCAAGGTAATGAAGGAAGGCGTCCTTGGGATGACCCACGTTGACAAACGCGGCGTTCAGGCCCGGCATCAACTTCTTCACCTTGGCAAGGTAGATGTTGCCCACGGCATAGGAGGCATCTCGAGTCTCCCGTTGCAATGACACGAGGCGGCCGTCTTCGAGCAGTGCCGTCGTCATGTCCTTGGGCGTAACGTCAACTACTAATTCACTTCTCATCGCAGAAGGTGGGTGATATACAATGTAATGTTTCTTTAAAGTTTAAATGAAATATGTCGTGATATTGTGATTTAAACGGCGCTTGACCGGCTGACCATGAGGGGCGTCCCGCTGGACACGGGGCAGCTCGGCGGCGCGAGGAATGGTAGGAACGGGGAGAAACCGCGTGGCGGAGCGTCTGGGCGGTCTCTTGAAATAGCAAGACAGGAACAAACCAATTGACGTCACGGGGCCTGGTAACATGAACTGCAAGAGTTGTCGCCTGATGTCCCGCCGTGCGTACCAATTCGTTTGTTCCCGCTATTTCACAGTCGTCATAGATTTGGACTACGCGCGATTACTTCTTGTTTTTATGACGATTCTTGCGCAGTCTTTTTTTACGCTTGTGCGTAGCCATCTTGTGGCCTTTACGTTTCTTTCCGTTTGGCATAATCGTAAATGTTTGATATATAATTTATATTATAATGTATTGAATTGTTTTCTCGGGCTGGGACACGATTACTTCACCTGCTCCATGAACACCTTTGCGGGCTTGAAGGCCGGAATCTTGTGCTCGGGGATAATGATAACAGTGTTCTTGCTGATATTGCGAGCGGTCTTCTCAGAACGGGTCTTCACGATGAAACTGCCGAAACCACGCAGGTAAACATTCTCGCCATTTGCCAGCGAATCCTTTACGGTGTCCATGAACTTCTCAACGGTTTCCAGAACCGATGCTTTGTCAATGCCTGTCGATTGAGCAATCTCTCTAACGATTTCTGCTTTAGTCATTGTATTCGTTAATTTAAAATTATGAGTTAAATATTAAATAAATTGTACTTACTTAAATGCCTAATCAACAGGGGGTTGAGGCTTTGTGTTGCGGATGCCGCAACAAACAAAAAGCGCCCAAAAATGAGCCCCTTGTCGATTTTGCGACTGCAAATATCGTACTTTTTTTTCAATTAAGCGCTAATATTCAGCATTTTTTATGATTTTTTTTCGTTTTTACCTTCTTTAGCATTTTTCGCCTTCCTGTTTCGACTAAAGTGATTTTTTTAGTTTTTTTGTCTTTTGAGGATTTTGGGCTGGGTTTGGGGCACCATTGCAACTTTTTGCTTAATTTTGCCGCCGATATGGAACAAGAACAGAAATTAAAAATTGAAGAGGACATCATCAAGATGCTCAAGACGGTCTATGACCCCGAACTTCCGGTAGATGTCTATAGCTTGGGTTTGATTTACAAGATTGACCTCAACGATGAGGGACATGTGGACATCGACATGACGCTCACAGCGCCCAATTGCCCCATCGCCGACTTCATCTTCGAAGACGTCAGGCAGAAGGTCGAGAGTGTCGACGGTGTGACATCGGCAACGGTCAACCTGGTCTTTGAACCGGAATGGGACCCGCGCATGATGACCGACGAGGCAAAACTTGAACTCGGCATGCTGTAAACCGCGATCACATTGATGCCCGAGAAGAAGTCATATTTTATCTCTGACCTGCACCTGGGAGCCAAGTACATGAGCGACCAGTTGCAGCGGGAGCGCCGTGTGTGCCGTTTCCTGGACTCCATCAAGGAGGATGCCGCCGAGCTTTTCCTCTTGGGCGACATCCTGGATTACTGGTACGAGTACAAGTATGTCGTGCCGCGCGGATACATCCGGTTTTTTGGAAAGCTGGCCGAACTGGCCGATGCAGGCATCAAGATCACCTGGGTCACGGGTAATCACGACGTGTGGTTGTTCGACTATTTGAGGGATCAGTTGAACTTAACGGTCCTCAATGGGCACACCGTGGTGGAGACCCAAGGCAAACGAATCCTCATCTCGCACGGCGATGACGTGGGAGAGCAACCGGTGATGTACCGCTTCACACGCTGGTGTTTCTATAACAAGGTTTGTCAGTGGCTCTATGCATCCATCCATCCACGATGGACCTATCCCATCGCTACCGGCTGGTCGAACGAGAACCGCACGAACCGCTCACCCGAAAAGCTCAAAGCCATCTCTGAACAGGCGGCAACCCGTCTGCTGGATTTCTCGCGGGAGTATTATGCCGCTCACCCCGACATCGAGGCCTTCTTCTATGGCCATCTGCACATTGCCCGCGAGAATGCGGTCGATGGCCTTCCTCCAGTTGTTTTCCTCGGCGACTGGATTAAGTTGTACTCCTATGCGGTGATTGACGCAAATGGCCAAATCAGTTTACAGTATTACAGGGATTAGGATTGTTTAACGCTATCTGTTAACACCCGTTAAGCGCTTCGCTATTGCTTTGAAATGTAAACGATTGCGCACTTTTTTTGAGGTATCAAACCACCTGTGATAGAGCCTTCTCGCAAAAAATATGCTGTAAAACATAAAATAATTGTTTTCACGATTCAAAAATTGACCTTAATTTTGCGCCATAAACCTGAAACAATCTTTTTTACCTTAGAAATTTTACCTATTTGAAACCTAAGAAGGAATTTTAAGTTGAGGCTTAAAGTTCCTTCTTAAATTTTTGATAATGTTGACTTTAGAGAAAAACACGCTTTGTCCCGTTCACTTAATGTAGGGTGGAGGTCCGTTGTGTTTTTTCATCAGATTGGTTGACCTGTCAACGATTTTCACTACTTTTGCAGCATCAAAAGATTACAGTTTTTAATTATCATTTTGTTTATGAAAAAGTATTACGTAATTGCGCTGGCCTTCATCATGGGGGCCATGACACTGAATGCACAGAACGAGGTGCAGCCCTATTTCACTGTTGATCAGTTACCCAACCTGATAAAATGCCTGCCCGCGCCGCCCGCTTTTGACAGCCCTGAGTTTGCCAACGACATGATGCGTTATGCCTGGGGAAAGCAACAACGCCTTAACCCGGAGCGTGCCGAGATTGCCAAGCGTGACGCTGTGTGGTCTTACGAGGCCCTGCTGGGAGAGTTTTCGGTACCTTTTGGTTTGGTAATCAGTCCCGATGGTACACCCGAAATCTGGAAACTGATGGTTACCAGTCTCACCACGACCGACGCCATGCGCGTCGAACCCAAGGCTTTCTATCACCGTCAGCGCCCCTTCGAGCGTTTCCAGGACAAGATGCTCACCGACGAGGAGGCTGAGTTGGCTGGAGAAGGCTCCTATCCCTCGGGTCACACCATGCGTGGCTGGACTGCAGCCCTGCTGCTCGCCGAGGTTAATCCCGCCGCTGCCGACACCATCTTTGCCCGTGGCTGGATGTATGGCGAGAGCCGCGTGATTGTGGGTGCCCATTGGCAGAGCGACGTGGATGCCAGCCGTGTGGCTGCCAGCATCGCCTATTCGGCCCTGCACGGCAGCGCAGAGTTCCGTGAACAGATGGCAAGGGCTCAGACCGAGTACCTGGAGAAGACCGGTCAAGCCTTGGGCGTTAACGATGTGATGCAAGTGTCACCCGCTGATGGTCAGGCCTATCGTCTGGATGGCATCATGGCTACCGAAGACACCCGCGGCATCATCATTAAGGATGGAAAGAAAATCCTGAAAAACTGATCCGTCGGTTCACATCAACCTCATATAAAGATAATAGTTGCGCACTCGAGCCCACAAAATTGCGGCTACGGTGCGCAACTCGTCGTTTTTTTGCTTAACTTTGCAAGACTAAATCATTAAGGCATGATGAGAACGATAGCAATCATAGTGGCTGGTGGCAGTGGCACGCGCTTTGGTGCCGAAATACCCAAGCAATTCCTGGAATTGGGTGGCAAACCCATCTTGATGCGCACCATCGAGGCCTTCGGGGAAAACTGTAATGGTGCCTTTGAGGTGCTTGTCACTCTGCCCGAGGGGCAGATGGCGTTGTGGCACGACCTGTGTGAGCGCTATGGCTTCACAGTGCCTCATCATGTGGTCCCGGGAGGCGAGACGCGCTGGCACAGTGTGAAGAACGCGCTCGACAGCGTGGACGACATCACCGGCGTTGACATTATCGCCGTCCATGATGGCGTGCGCCCCTTGGTCACGGCCGAACTCATCGACCGCACGGTTGCGGCTGCCCGTCGTAGTGGCGCAGCCATACCCGTCGTCGCACTCAACGATTCGGTGCGTCAGGTCACGGGCGACACCAGCCATGCCTTGAACCGCTCGTCGTTGCGTGCTGTGCAGACGCCGCAGGCCTTCGATGCGCGTCTGCTGCTTGACGCCTACTCATGGCCTTATCAACCGACGTTTACCGACGATGCTTCGGTCGTCGAGCGACTCAATCACCCCATCTCGCTGGTTGAGGGCGACACGCGCAACCTGAAGATTACCCGTCCCATGGACTTGGCGCTGGCCGAATATCTGCTGAAGTACAATGCCTGACCTGCGCCACACCGACATACAGTACCTGCACGGCGTGGGACCCAAGCGTGCCGAGTTGCTCAGGAAGGAACTGGGCATCAGCACCTATTATGACCTGTTGTATTATTTCCCCTTCCGTTACATCGACCGCAGTGTCATCAACCGCGTGAACGACTTACGGGGTGATGAGGCTATGGTGCAACTCAAGGGCCGCTTTCTCACCTTCACAACAGCCGGTGAGGGGCGCAAACGCCGATTGCAGGCCTTGTTCACCGATGGCACCGGGACCATCGAAGTGGTTTGGTTCAATCGTGTCGCGTCAATTCAGAAGACCTATAACACCAATACGCAATACATTCTCTTCGGCAAGCCGTCGATGTTCAATAACCATCTGAACATTGTGCATCCCGAGATTGATCTCGCCGGCAGCGAGACTGTTCCACAGGGCTTGCAGGGTGTCTATAACCTCACCGAGGTGCTGCGCAACCGCTCGTTCACTTCAAGGGCGATTCACAAACTCGTGGTCAATGTCCTGAACACGCCTGCGGTGCAGCGCATTCCCGAGACCTTGCCGCCTGAATTGATGCAGCGTTATCACCTCATGCCGCTGGCCGAGGCCTTGCGCAACATTCATCTGCCCGCCGACCAGCAGGCGTTGCAGCGGGCACAGTTCAGGCTCAAGTTTGAGGAACTGTTCTTTCTGGAACTTAATATCCTACATTATATTAAAGGTAGCAGCCGCCGATTGGTGGGGCACACTTTTGCCCACGTGGGTTACTACTTCAACAACTTCTACCACAACTTCCTGCAGTTCCCGCTCACCGGGGCTCAGAAGCGGGTCATCCGCGAGATGCGACACGATATGGGCAGCGGCAAGCAGATGAACCGTCTGCTGCAGGGCGATGTGGGCAGCGGCAAGACGATTGTGGCCTTCATGACGGCACTGATAGCGCTCGACAACGGCTACCAGGCTTGCATCATGGCGCCTACCGAAATCCTGGCGGGTCAGCATCTGGAGACCATCAAGCCGCTGGCCGATGCGCTGGGCGTGAAAGTGGCCTTGTTGACGGGCTCCACGCGCAAGCGGGAGCGCACCGCCATTCACGAGGCTCTCATGAGCGGCGAGTTGCAGATTCTCATCGGCACCCATGCCCTCATCGAGGACACGGTGCAGTTCCACAACCTGGGATTGGCCATTATCGACGAACAGCACCGTTTCGGTGTCGCCCAGCGTGCGCGCCTGTGGAGCAAGAATCGGGTGGCGCCCCCTCACGTGCTGGTGATGACCGCCACACCCATCCCCAGGACACTGGCCATGACAGTCTATGGCGACCTCGATGTGTCGGTTATCGACGAGCTGCCGCCGGGCCGCAAACCGGTCACTACGGTCTTGAGGCATGAACCGGACCGCTTCAAGATGTATCAGTTCGTTGGATCGCAGCTGCGCGAGGGACGCCAGGCCTATATCGTTTATCCCTTGATTGAGGAGAACGAGAAACTTGACCTGCATGCCTTGGAGCAAGGATTTGAGCAGGTGAAAGACGTGTTCCATCAGTATAATGTGGCCATGGTGCATGGTCGCATGAAGCCTGCCGAGAAGGACCATCAGATGATGCTCTTCGCTTCAGGTCAAGCACACATCCTTGTGGCTACCACTGTCATTGAGGTGGGCGTGAATGTCCCCAATGCCTCGGTCATGGTCATCGAGGACGCCGAGCGGTTCGGCCTCTCGCAGCTCCATCAGCTGCGGGGCAGGGTGGGGCGCGGAGCCGATCAGAGCTATTGCATTCTCATGGCACGCAGCGACCTGAGCCGTGACACGCGCCATCGCCTGCAGGTGATGACGCAGACCAACGATGGCTTTGTCGTTGCCGAAGAGGACATGAAACTGCGTGGACCGGGTGACATGGAGGGCACACAGCAGAGTGGCATCGCCTTCAACCTGCACATTGCCAACCTCGCCCAGGACGGCCAGATTATCCAGATGGCACGCAACGCTGCCGAGGATTTTCTGCGGGTCGATCCCAAGTTGGAAACACCTTGGGGCCATAAACTTGACCTGCACATGAAGGATGTTTTTGACAAACAGACCAATTGGGGACTCATCTCTTAAGGTAACGGTAAACCATAGCAAGACTACTAATTTCGGATTTGAAACTGTTTGCATTTGTGAATTTTTTATTTTATTGAAAATCAATGAGTTGCCTTGCTTTGTTTAGAGAACGAAACCAAACTTTACACTTTTTAGCATACCAAATGCCTTCTCTTACAAAATAAATGAGTAATTTTGGCCGTTCTTAAAAACAAATGACTTAGAAAATTAGCTTTATAATGAGTATAAAAAGATTTTATGTCGCCTTGACGGCGATGACCCTTTTTGCGCTTGGCATTTCGGCCCAGAATATGCAATCGGCCTCCAATTACAGCAATCGTCATAGCAATTTGCTGGCCAAGCAGAGTCGAGTAAAGGACCAGATTCGTGTCCAGGAAACTCAAAAGTATGCCGCCAACCTCTATGAGGAGTGTGAGCCCGAACCCGATATCTACACCGAGGGTTGGGACAGTCAGCTTGTCAACTGCTATAAGGATGCCAACGTGCCTAACACCAAGGTGCTTGACGTTCGTCATTACAGAATGCCTGTTAAGGGCAATTTCGTTACCTCATCCTACGGATACCGTCCCAAGTTCGGTCGCACCCACAAGGGCGTTGACCTGCGTGCTGCCATCGGTGACACCGTTTATTCGGCTTTCTCCGGTCGCGTGCGTCTCACCCGTTATGAGCGCGGTGGTTACGGTTTCTATGTGATCGTGCGTCACGAGAACGGTTTGGAGACCGTCTATGGTCACCTTTCACGCTTCCTTGTTAAGCCCGACCAGTATGTCAAGGCTGGTCAGCCCATCGCACTGAGTGGTAACACCGGTCGTAGTACGGGTCCCCACCTGCATTTCGAGACTCGCTACATGGGTTATGCAATCAACCCCGAGGCCATCTTCGACTTCGTTCACCGTTGCACCCACACCGACACTTACACCTTCTCCAAGAGCACCTACACCAAGGCTCGCGACTATTCTCCCAACCAGCGTTATTCTTCAACCAAGAAGGCCAACGAGAAATCATCCGAGGCTAAGGCCACCAAGACCACTGCTTCCAGCGCCAAGACCAAAAGTGCCAAGAAGGAGCAGACTGTCGCCAGCACCAACCGCACCTCAACCAAGGAGAGCCGCAACAGCAGCCGCTCGACCTATAAGGTGCGCAAGGGTGATAACCTGACCAAGATTGCTGCCGAGAACAACATGTCGGTAGCTCAGCTCAAGAAGCTCAACGGATTGTCAGGTGACCACGTTGAGGAGGGCAAGGTACTCCGCGTGAGATAAAACTTCACAACAAGAAATAACAGAGACGGCCAGGGCATTCAGTCCTGGCTGTCTTGTTTTTATCGTTATCGTTGTTAATTTGTGCCGCCCATCAGATAGCCGTATACTGCGGTGAACTGTCGTCTGAAACGGTCCTGAAACTTGTCGAGTTTGCGGTCAAAGGTGAAACGGTCGGTCTGGGCCGAGAATTTGGTCACACGGTTGCGGGTGATGCGTTGGATGTCGTAGGTGCTCAACGGGTAGTGGCAGGTCACATAATAATCATTGTAGGTGAGGTAGTGTCGCTTGACAATGTCGGCACGCGTGACATCACGGTCGGTCGTGAGAATGATGCGGTCGCCACCGCGCAGCACAAGCGTCAGGCTGTCGCCTTTGGAGACGTGCAGCATCCCCTCGTCGTACGTCACCTCTAGCATAAAGGTCACCAGGCCGCTGGAATTGGCTGTCGCCGAGACGGCGAAACGGGCGGTGTGGAAGAAATCGTCATACATCACCTCCTGTTGGGAACACACGTAGCGTGAGCCGTCCTCATTGAGATAGTCGACGCACACCTGAGCCGTTGCCGGCATGATAACGCTCAGCAACGCCATGATGATAATGATGATTCCCTTGCAATTCACGCCGCAAAGGTAACACAAAAAACGCTCTCAGAAAAATCCACCCCTTTTCTCCACAGGGGTGGGGTGGACATGTCGGTCTGTTGCAAGCCTGTGGCTTGTGATGAGTCGCCTTACCGTTCCTCAGGCCCCACTCAACGCTGCTGGTTGAAGGGTGAGAAGATTCCGTACAGGTTGGCGTCAATCTTGTCGCACACCTGCTGGAAGTCCTCGGGATTGTCGCCGAACTTCACCTCATCACCGTTGATGATGACCAGATTGCCCTTGTAGTTGGCAATCCAGTCCTCGTAGCGCTTGTTCAAGCCCTCAAGATAGTCAAGACGCATCGTCTGCTCGTAGTCGCGGCCACGCTTCTGAATCTGCTGCACCAGGTTGGGGATACTGGAGCGGATGTAGATCATCAGGTCGGGCATCTTCACAAGCGACATCATCAGGTCGAACAGGTCCTTGTAGTTGTTGAAGTCACGGTCGCTCATGTGGCCCTGACCGTGAAGGTTGGGGGCGAAGATGCATGCGTCCTCAAAGATGGTGCGGTCTTGGATGATGTCGATGTCGCTCTGAGAAATCTCCACCACTTCCTTGAAGCGCTTGTTCAGGAAGTAAATCTGCAGGTTAAATGACCAGCGCGACATGTCGGCATAGAAGTCTTCCAGATAGGGATTGTTGTCCACCGGCTCAAACCGGGGGCTCCAGCCATAATGCTTGGCGAGCAGCTTGGTCAAGGTGGTCTTGCCGCTGCCGATGTTTCCTGCTACTGCGATATGCATATCTATTTAGTTTTAAGTTTTTAGTTCTTTCTTTGGTTTATAGTCCCTAATCCTTAGCTTAGAGTTTTTTGTCGTTATCCAACTGTTAACTGTTCACTGTTCGCTGTTCAGTCCAGTGGCCCGAAGATGCCGAACATCGTCGCGTCGATCTTGTCGACAATGGCAGCAAAGTCCTCGGGACGGTTCTTGTAGTCCAGGTTGTCAACGTCAATGACGAGTTTGCGACCCTTGTAGGTCTTCATCACGAACTCCTCATAACGATCGTTAAGGTTCGACAGGTACTTTAACGGCATCGTCTGCTCATAGTCGCGGCCGCGCTTGTGGATGTTGTCCACAAGGTGGGGCACGCTGGAACGCAGATAAATCATCAGGTCGGGCATCCTCACAATGGTCATCATCTGCTCAAACAGCTCCATGTAGGTCTCAAAGTCGCGGTCGTCCATGTTGCCCATGTCGTGGTTGTTGGCCGCGAAGATATACACGCCCTCAAAGATGCTGCGGTCCTGGATGATGGTCTTGTCACTGGCATTGATGCCCAGGATGTCCTTGAAACGTTGTTTGAGGAAGAACACCTCAAGCGCAAACGACCAGCGCTCAATGTCCTTGTAATAGTCGCTCAAGTAGGGGTTGTCAACCACTGGTTCCATGAAGGGCTCCCACCCATAATGCTTCGCGAGAAGTTCAGCCAGGGTCGATTTCCCGCTACCGATATTTCCTGCTATGACGATGTGCACGGTTCAGAGAATAATAGTTGTTTTACAAACTGCAAATTTACGCTTTTTACTCACCTTCTCCATCATCCTTGATAAGAAAGTTATTAACAACTAATTGACCGCTGAAAATTTTCCGGAAAATCGCCTGTGTTACCGAAAAAATGCCTACTTTTGCAACTTGAATGAAGATTGGAGCATGAAACAGAACTGGAGACCTGGAACCATGATATACCCGCTGCCCGCACTGCTGGTCAGTTGCGGGGCGTCGCCCGAGGAATATAACGTCTTCACCGCGGCGTGGACGGGCACTATCTGCAGCGATCCGGCTCTGTGTTATGTTTCTATCAGGCCCGAGCGCCACAGCCATGGCATCGTCGAGCGAAACATGGCCTTCACGCTCAACCTCACCAATCGTGATTTGGCTCGTGCCACCGACTGGTGTGGCGTGCGGTCGGGACGTGACTTCGACAAGTGGCGTGAGATGCGCCTTACCCCAGTCAAGGGAGAGACGGTGGCTGCCCCCTATATCGAGGAGGCCCCCGTGAGCATCGAGTGCCGTGTGCGCGACATCATGCGCCTGGGCACTCACGACATGTTCATCGGCGAGGTGATGAATGTCATTGCCGACGACCGCTACATCGACCCCGAGACCGGAGCCCTTGACCTCAAGGCCGCCGACCTGATTACCTACTGCCACGGCCACTACTACTCGCTGGGCGAGGAGTTGGGACACTTCGGCTGGTCTGTCCGCAAGAAACCAAAAAGAGACTAAATAACTTTAATACGAACAACTAAAAATCTGGAAACTAGGGACTCGAAACTAGTGACTGGAAACTAAAAAAACTAAACAATGGAACGAGACAAAGTGATTTTTGACATCATCGAGCGTGAACATCAGCGTCAGCAACACGGCATTGAGCTCATCGCCAGTGAGAACTTCGTGAGCGACCAGGTGATGCAGGCCATGGGCAGCTGCCTGACCAACAAGTATGCCGAGGGTTATCCCGGACACCGCTACTATGGCGGTTGCCAGTGCGTGGACGAGAGCGAGAACGTTGCTATCGATCGCCTAAAAGAGATTTTCGGCGCTGAGTATGCCAACGTACAGCCCCACTCGGGTGCTCAGGCCAACATGGCCGTCTTCATGGCTTGCCTCAAGCCCGGCGACAAGTTCATGGGTCTGAACCTGGCTCACGGCGGTCACCTCTCACATGGTAGCCCCGTTAACTTCTCGGGTCTGATGTTCGAGGCTTGTGAATATAACGTAACCCCCGACACCAACCTGGTGGACTATGACCAGATGGAAGAGGTGGCTCAGCGCGAGCGTCCCAAGCTGATCGTCGGTGGCGCCAGCGCCTACAGCCGCGAGTGGGATTACGAGCGCATGCGCAAGATTGCCGACAGCGTGGGCGCACTCCTCATGATCGACATGGCTCATCCCGCCGGCCTCATCGCTGCAGGTCTGCTCAACAACCCCTTGAAGTATGCTCACATCGTTACCAGCACAACCCACAAGACCCTGCGCGGCCCCCGTGGCGGTATCATCCTGCTGGGTAAGGACTTCGACAACCCCTGGGGCAAGACCACCAAGAAGGGTGTCATCCGCAAGATGTCGTCGCTGCTCGACAGCGCCGTCTTCCCCGGCGTCCAGGGCGGTCCCCTCGAGCACGTGATTGCAGCTAAGGCTGTCGCCTTCGGCGAGATTCTGCAACCTTCGTTCAAGGACTACGCCATCCAGGTACGCACCAACGCTGCCGCTATGGCTCAGGCCCTCATCGACAAGGGTTACAAGATCTGCTCGGGCGGTACCGACAACCACTGCATGCTGGTTGACCTGCGCACCAAGTATCCCGAGTTGACCGGTAAGGTTGCCGAGGCTGCCCTCGTTGCTGCCGACATCACCGTCAACAAGAACATGGTTCCCTTCGATGACCGCAGCGCCTTCCAGACCAGCGGTCTGCGTCTGGGCACTCCCGCCATCACCACCCGTGGCCTCAAGGAGGACAAGATGGGCGACATCGTTGAGCTCATCGACACCGTTCTTCAGGCTCCCGAGGACCAGAACGTAATCGCAAGCGTTCGTGCCAAGGTTAACGAGATGATGAAGGACTATCCCATGTTCGCTTGGTAATTTCAAAAAGGAAATCAATAAGTACAATTGTACGATTATAGCATCCGTGCTCCGTCAGGAGTGCGGATGCTTTCTTTAACCTTTAACTTTTTACCTCAAACCCTTAACCAGCGAGCCTGCTCGCATCGCACTTGTTGCTTTTTTTCTTGGTTTTCTTTCGGTTTTCAGCGAAATTTTGTATTTTTGCGACAAATAAGCATTAATAACCCACCAAAATCTATGGATTATGAAGAAAAAGTTACTTTTTAGGGCCTTTGCCTTGCTGGCGTTCCTGATGTGCGCGTTGGGTGCTGGCGCGGCAACGGTAAATTTCTCGAAAAATGGCATTTACTACCAGTTGATAACTTATTCCGACGGCAGCGGTGCTCTCACCGTAGAGAACAGCGGGTCGTTCAACACCTATTCGGGCATTGTCAACATCCCTGATAGCGTTGAATACAATAATGTGTATTACCCTGTCACTGGTATTGGCTATCAGGCATTTAAGAATTGTACGAGGCTTACTGGAGTCACGATTCCAGAGGGTGTCACAATGCTATTAAATGAATGCTTTGCCGGCTGCACCTCGCTGACGAAAATCACACTGCCCAGCACCATGTACAGCATTTACAACAATGCTTTTACCGGCTGTACCAGCCTGACGAGCATCACCTGTTTGAGGGAAACGGCCAAATCGTTCAGTGCCAACAACTTTGATGAGAGTACCTATGCCAACGCTACGCTGTATGTCCCTCAAGGCTCAAAAAGCAGCTACCAGAGCACCGAGGCGTGGTCGCAGTTCTCCAACATCCAGGAAATCAACAAGTTTGTTGTTAACCGTATCTATTACACGGTAACCAGCGGCAATAATGTTAGCGTGACCTACAGGGAGTCGCCGGCTTATTGCAGCTACTATGGCATCGTGAGAATTCCTGAAACCGTGACCTATCATGGCGTGACCTATACCGTAACCGGGATTGGCGAATCGGCATTCAGGGAATGTCATACTACCGGCAGGCAATTGTTCGTCTACCTACCAAACACAGTAACCTCTATCGCAACCTATGGTTTCTATATGTCCAATCTCTTTTACATCGAGTTAGGTAATAAAGTTAGTTCCATCGGCGGACTTGCTTTTGCGGGTACAGAGAACTCGCTTAATATTATAAATTGTCACGCGATGATGCCTCCCACGGTAGCGTTAAACACTTTTGCCCAGGAAACCCTTGATAATGCCTACCTGTGGATACCGCGCATGGCCTATGGTAGATACACGTCTGCAAACTACTGGAAGAATTTTAACCAGAATCATCTGTTTTATGGCTATGACTTCATCATCGACGGTGTCTATTACGGAATCAACTCCTATGTGAATACCGTGGAGGTATCGGCCTATGCCATGGCTGTCGATTCAACAAGGCTGTACAGCGCTTTTTCCAAGCAGGAGGTTGTAAATGTTCCGCGTTCTGTTACCTACGATGGGGAAGAGTATACCGTCAATCGGGTTGGATGTTTTGCCTTCTATCAATGGGGCATGAAGGAACTCTCGTTGCCCAATAGCATCCAGAGCATCGAACCCCATGCTGCTGGCTTCTGTGACAAATTGGAGACCATCAATTTCTCGGAAGGTGTGACCAGTATCGGCCGGCTGGCTTTTCGTGAATGCACAAGCCTGAAGTCGTTCTTTATACCCAATACAGTGAAATACATCGGGTACGGTGCTTTCTATCGCTGTAGTAGCATCGAGGATCTTTTCTTGGGAGCAGGTGTGGAGAGGATGGACAATTATGCGTTTTACGCTTGTACCAATATCAATAGAGTGATCAGTTATCCGCTCATCCCACCGGAAATCGACGAGGATGTCTTCTCTAGTGAAACCTACGATCAGGCCACGTTATATGCCGCGGTTGCGTCACTCTCTGACTATCAGGCCGCTGTGGGATGGCGGAATTTCTACAATATCGTGGGTATGCACACACTGGACGAAGCCTTGAATGTGCCTGGTGGCAACATCCACTTTATAGAAAGCGACTATTCCTGGATCGTGTGGGACGATGGCGAGAGACTCTTTGCCAAGTCGGGCAATGCAGGCGTGCATAACAGTTCTTCTACACTGTCGACCACGGTCAAGGTCTCTGAACCGTCTATCTTGTCCTTTGATTTCAAGGCTTGGGGTGAAAGTGCTGTGGACAATCCAAACACAACCTATGATGAATGCGTGTTTATGGTGAATGGCACTTCGGTGTTCCGCTACGGAGCCCGAGACAACGATTGGGAAACCTTCACTTATGAGCTGCAACCCAATGTCACTTACCAACTGCGTTGGTACTATCACAAGGATGTCAGCGACAATGGCGTGGGCGACTACTTCGCCTTGGACAATATCAAGATTGCGCCCAAGGTTAAACTCGGTGATGCGAACGGCGATGGCGAGGTGAACATCAGTGATGCTATCGCACTGATCAGTGCTATCCTGAATGACAACTGGGATGGCATCAACATCGACAATGCCGACGTGAACACCAGCGGTGGAGTGGATATCACCGACGCCATCAAGATCATCAACTACGTCTTGAACGAAAGCTGGTAAAAAAGTCCTGTACTGGGACAGCTATTTGGCTGTCTCAACAATTATGACTAATTTTGCACGGCTTTTTAGGAAAGCCGTGCTTTATTTGGAGTGAAATCATTAATAACCATAAACTTAGAGACAAAATGAAAATGTTAGAAGGTAAAGTGGCGCTCATAACCGGAGCCGCCAGGGGCATCGGCAAGGCCATCGCCCTGAAGTTTGCTGCCGAGGGCGCTGATGTCGCCTTCACCGACCTTGTCATTGACGACAGCGGTAAGCAGACCGAGCAGGAAATTGCAGCTTTTGGCGTCAAGGCCAAGGGCTATGCCAGCAACGCTGCCAACTTTGATGAAACCGAGGCTGTGGTGAAGCAGATTCATGAGGACTTCGGTCACATCGACATCCTGGTTAACAACGCAGGTATCACCAAGGACGGCATCATGCTTCGCATGACCGAGCAACAGTGGGACGCCGTTATCGCCGTTAACCTCAAGAGCGCGTTCAACTTCATCCACGCCCTGGTGCCCATCATGATGCGCCAGCGCAGTGGCTCCATCATCAACATGGCATCGGTTGTCGGTGTGCACGGCAACGCCGGACAGGCTAACTATGCTGCCAGCAAGGCCGGCCTCATCGCCCTGGCCAAGAGTATCGCCCAGGAGATGGGTAGCCGTGGCATCCGTGCCAATGCCATCGCTCCCGGCTTCATCGACACCGCAATGACCCAGATGCTCAGCGAAGAAGTGCGCAAGGAGTGGTGCCAGCGCATCCCCCTGCGTCGCGGTGGAACCGTCGAGGACATCGCCAACGTGGCAACTTTCCTCGCCAGCGACATGTCAAGTTACGTTACCGGCCAGGTCATCCAGGTTGATGGCGGCATGAACATGTAGTCAATACAATCTCTCCAACAGTCACTCGCGGCTGCCTCATGAATGTTTCTGTTCATGGAGCAGCCGTGGTTACTTTTGATATTTTTTAGTTTGCAGCGCTTTTCTGCTTGATTATTTTGAAAAATCAAAATAATCCCGTAAATTTGCAAGCAATTAATGACATTAGCTGAAAAAGTATCATGTTTTTATTTAATTTCTGAACAATTATGAAAAAATCTCTACTCATTACTATTTCCTCTTTAATAGTATTTAGCGTGGCAGCTCAGCTAAATACTGTCGCTTCAGATGTCTCCTGTCAGACCATTAGGCTGTCAAGTGTGAAACCCGGAGTTGAGACGCAGGAAATGCAGATGCGCACTCAAGATGAGGTGCTGCCTGCACCAGTCAGGAGTTCGGTTCCTGTTAAGCCCTTTTACCGACGTCCGGCTGGCGCTTTCAGCTCCATTTTTATGGCTGAGGGCAATGACTGGTTCCAGATGATGCGTAACATATTGTTGATGAAGCCCTATAGTAAATACACTTATTGCGGCTCAGCGCCTGGTGCTGACGGGAATGATGAGGTATATTGGACGGATCAGTACATTGATGGTGACGGGCCCAATCTCATCGTCAATTATGGTTACGATGTCTATGATCCGCCCATGCTCTACGTTAATCAACCCGAAATCAATCGTCTGGCTGCTTATCAATACCCTTATTACTTTGAACTGTCAGGCTCGGCTGTGAGTGGCAAAGAGCCCGGAAAGATTTTTGCAGTGCCCAGCCTGCAAGATGTGGGTTATGACGAAGGTTGTGAGCTCCTGCTCTCCAGCAAGACCATGTGCAGCGGTGGGCAAAACGGTGATTTGGACTATTTGTTCAAGACCTATAATGGCGCCGTGCCCTTTGACACTAACATGTATGGTCGATGGTTCGGAAAGAATGGGGGACATTTCGACGGTATTGCTCAAGCCTTTGAAGCACCCGAGCATCCTTATCTGCTGAAGTCTGTTGGCATTGTCATGGGAAACGTGATCTGTGATTCATCAGTAGATTTGACCTGCAAGGTTTATCGCATTGATGACATTCCCGATTATCAAGACGGCGAGCCTGTTGAGTTGGCTACTGATTCTTGGGAGCTCATTGCAACAGGCTATGCTACAGTCACCCCGGACACTGACTCCTCTCCCCTGGTGTACTTCACATTAAATGATCATGATGAGGATGATCCTTCGTTGGAATTTGAGGTCACACCGACTATCGATGATGCCATTCTGGTGGTGTTTGAAGGCTATAATGATCCCTCGGCCAATGGTTTGCGAGACTTCACCTGCTTTATTAGTGCCGACATCCATTCCGACGAGGGCTATGGTGAACTAGCTTACATCAAGTGTCCAATCAATGATGATGCAGGAAATTTCACTGGCCAGTATAAATGGATGGGCTTGAATGGATTCTTTAGAGGCGAGAACGAGATGAAGACTGGCTATAGCATCTTCCTTGTTGCCGGTATGCCCTATCTGGCCTTCAACAACAGCTTAGAGGACGGTGAGTGCAACTTTTTTCCTGAGGGTGGGTCAAAGGATATCGAGTTCAAGGCTTATTTACATAGCAGTGACGATGATTGGACAATCACCTGTAAAGGCGAAGAAATCCCCGATTGGTTAGAGATAGAGCTGGTTGATGGAGTGGAGTATGGTGAGTTCAATAACATTGTCACTGCACGTGTGACTGCCAGTCCGCTTCCCCCGGGCCTCAAATACCGGGAAGCCGTTGTCAGGTTTGAAATTCCCGGTGCCTATCAGGACTATAGGTTCATTCAGGGTATCAATGTCATTCCACCTTGCCCCTGTGGACCCCCTGATTGTGAAATCACTATTGCCGACGTGAATTGCTTGATTGACCTCATTCTGACCGGTGTGTTTGATGAGTGTGCCGATGTGAATTCAGATGGTGAGATCACCATCGCCGATGTCAACGTCCTCATCGACTACATCTTGGAATATTAATCCCAAGGGGACCCCATCAAGTTGTGCCCAGTTGCCCCTGCCGTCAAGTTGTGCCCCGGCGCGGCTTGCCGTCCAGTATTCCCAGTCGACCGTGCCGTCCAGTATTGCAAGCTATCAGCTTGTAAAAGAAACGGCGCCCCTCAATCCTCGCCGTCGCGGCTTGCCGTCCGGTATTCCCAGTCAACCATGCCGTCAAGTATTGCAAGCTATCAGCTTGTAAAAGAAACATCGCCCCTCAATCCTCGCCGTCGGCGATCTCACACTGGCTCATCTCTCGGTATTCCTGCCAGTCGGGGTCTTCCTCGGCCTCAAACGTGAGGGGCAGGGCAGGGAAAGGCGACATCACCTCGTTGAACTTGCGCTGGAAGATGTGCAGGCTGCGGGTGTAAAACACCCAGTTGCGCTGCCCGTCGCCGGTGTATATGCCCGTCATCACGGCAATAGGGTCGCGGTCGAAGCACTCATTGAGCGCATCGGTCACCTCTTCCATCACCTTGCTGTCGGCATAGGCAGGCAGGCCCTTGTCATCGCCCTCATAGGACCAGGTGACTTCCACACGGTAACGGTAGAGGCCCGAGGCGATAACGTTGTCCATCGCCCTGCGGCCGGTTACCAGGATGAGCTTGCCGCTGTCTCCCTCGGCGGGGGCGGTCCACCAGTCGTTGCTGATTCTGAGTTTTGCCATTGGATATCGGTATTTAAAAAAGGCAAGTGCTACAGCGTCATGAGACGCGTGGCACTTGCTTTGTGTTGGATGATTGGCAGTTATTCACTGGCAGTGGGGAAAGCGTATTTGATTTCTTCGTAACGCAGGCTGCCCTCATAACCCTGGGTGCGGTGAGCCGTCACATAGAAGACCGCGTTCACTTTCACATTATCGCCATAGTCCCCGGCAGCCAACCTGCTGGACAGATCCTTCAGGTAATTCTTGAACTTGGGGAGAAAATCATCACTGTATTTCTTGATGGCCTCGGTATCGGTCTTGGTGAACTCCGATGCTTCGCCCGTCGAGTATTTGACACTCTTGTCATACACGACCTGGTTCGATTTAATCCAAGCTTGAATTTCTGCTAAAAGCAAATCGGGACCTTCAAACAGGACGGTGCCGGCCGAGATGGTGTAAGTGACATAAAGCGGATGCTCGGGTTCGGGACTGGTGTCGAATTCACAGGAAGTGAAAGTAGAAACGGCAAGGGTCAAACAAGCGAGCAACATGAATAATTTGCTGAAAGTTTTCATTACTCTTAATCCAAAGATTTAAATTTGCTGCAAAGGTAATCATTATTATCGTATTAAATAGGGTGTTGAAAATATTTTTATTAACAGAAGGCTCTGATTTCCTCTCTAAATAATTGTTGTATTCAATTATATTCTGTATCTTTGCACAAAATGAATAGAATAACCTGTTATAATTATTAATAAACGATTCACTATGAAATTTGTTAAGTATTTATTTATCTCGGTAGCGATGCTCATGATGGTGTCATCATGCAGCAAAGTTGAGGACAAGATCGAAAGCCAGATTCCGGCCGATGCTCTTGTCGTGATGAAAGTTGATGTGCCCCAACTCATTGAGCACTCGGGCATTGAAGTCAAGGGCGGCAAAGTGACATTGCCCCCAAAAATCAAGCAGTTGATGGCTGAGAATTCTGACGAAGCCAAGGAAATCGAAGACAATATGGGCGAGCTCCAGAACTCGGGCATTGACATGACTCACAGCTTCTATTTATTTGTCCCCGACAATGCCATCAATGAAAATTCCGAAAATATGGATTTTGTCGCTCTCTTCCCAGTCAAGGATGATAAGAAACTGACGGCTTACTTTAAGGACAAGCTGAATGCGACGTTCTCCGAGAAGGATGGCATGAAGATAGCCACGAATGAGGAGGATGGGTTTTTCTTCGCCCTGAAAGATGATATCCTGTGCATCACCACATCGATGTCCGACAATCCCCAGAAGAAATTGCTCTCCTTGATTTCGACCGACAATAACATGACGAAAAATGATGAAATTGTCAAAGCCCTCGATGGTGATTACGACGTTAACATCTATGTGAATTCCAAGAAGTTCAAGAAGTTTGCGTCAAAGCAAGCCGAGAATCTCAATGGACCGGAATCAATGGCGTTCGGTTCGGTGCTTGACATTGTTGATGTGCAGAGCACTGCCTTGCATTTGAGCCTTGCCGACAACGAGTGGACTATCAAGAGTGAAAACAACTTCGGTAAGAATAGCGACTATGAGAAACTGGTCGAGATGGTGGCGGCAAAGCCTGATGCCGACCTGCTCGCCATGATGCCTACTGCCAATAATGCCGCTGTCTTCAGCATCAGTCTAAAAGGTGAGAAGGTTGCAGAGATGGATATAGTGAAGAAATTCCTGGATCAAGCTCAGGGCGATCCCGAATTCACTAAAATTATTGATGTCTTCAAGTCAATCAACGGACCAATTGTGGTTGGTTTTGCCGCCGATGAACTCAATCCTGAAAAAGCCAATGTCGTGTTCGCGATGAAGTGTGACAAGGCCAATCAGTTGCCCAGTTTTGTCGGATCGCTTCCATTTGCTGAGGCGATGACGCGGAATGGTGACGAGTATTTGATCTCACAGTCACCTTCCGACCCCAAGATGGCGCTTGGCTTTAAGGATAAAGTGCTCTATTTCAAGATTTCGTCAACCGACAACACAGCAACTATGAGCAATGTTGGTGACGTGAAGTCGCTCTTTGCCAACTCGGTCATGGCCTTCTACTTCACCAGCAAGGTCGATAACATGCAGATGCAGATGACCATGGACAGTAAGGACATGAAGAACGGCGAGACTAAACTTTGGGTCACCGAGAACGGTAAGAAGCTCAACCCGCTCGATGCGCTTACCTTCTTTGTGAAACTGCAAGAGCAGACCAACGCCGTGAGCTTTACTGAATAAGGCTTGCGTCTCTGTCATTGATTAGACCATCAATCCTCAGGCCCGAAATACTGGAAACCTGAGGATTAATGGTCTAAATGGTACTATTTCAGCCCCAAAACCGCACTTTTTTGTCATGATTTGCTTGTTAATAACTTTATTTCAATGAATTTTGAAAATCGTGTTTGTAACCTGCTGAGAGGCAGGTTTTTTTGTTTGTGGTGGTGTGTAGTGGAGAGAGGTCGCGACAATAATTCGGCAACAAACCGTCAGTTGAAGAGATTGTCGTCAACAGTTCTTTTATCGTTTGTCGAGTCATAGTCTGCATTCTCAAGCAGCACTTTCTCGATGTTCTTGCTTGATAAAACCTCAAGGAGTGTCTCTATCTCTTCTTCGTTGAAGAATGAGAAGATGAAATTCTCATCTGCAAATCTGTTAGTGTCTGCTACGACGTGCATGACCAACATAGCGAAATCCACACCTTCCTTTGTCCTGTGATACCTTAGCTTGAAAGGAGAGTCACTAAAGAAGAGGTTGCCATGTCCCCAAACATATTTCACATTTGGGAATTTCACGGGCATTTCTTTCTCATACTCGCCAACGTTATTGTCTTGAGCTACTTGCTTCCATTCTTTGAACTTTGCCTTTGCTTCAAATAAAGCAGTGCGGAATTTAGCGACCTTGTCGGGTTTAAGCCAAATTTCATGTGTCCCTGTGTTTTTTGATGGAACTGGGATGCAATAGTAATGTGGCTTATTCTTTTTCATCATAACGGTGACGTTGTGAATCTCACCACCGATAGTTACCTCACCAAGTGTTACAACTGCACTGGCCATGAGCGGAAGCAACACGAATAGAATTACTAAAATCTTTTTCATACTGTTTATTGGTTTTTAAGTTGTCTGATTGTCTCGTTTAGGTTCTTGATTGTTTCCTGCTGCATGGCAATCGTGTCGATGAGATTGTCAATGCGGGTGTCGTGCGCTTCCTCGATGTCCTTCTTAAACATCGGTCCAGTGCCACGCATGAGCCATTCTGCCGACACTTCGGGGAACCCTGTTAGGATGGCGTCAATGGTGTCGTAGCCGATAGCGCGTCGTCCAACAAGGTAGTTGTTGAGCGTTGTGTACTTGATGCCGCAGGCGATTGCGAACGACCTGCTGGTCTGATTGAGCGCAATAATGAGCTCGTTAATTCTTTTGATAATATCCATAATTTTTGTGTTTTTAATGCCATTAAGCTGCTAATAAATGTTAAATATCGTCATTTGGCGACGATTTTCTACAAAAAAATTTGCATATATCGTCATTTGGCGATATCTTTGCATCAATCAATCATCAACGATGCAAATTTACATCATTGATTTGGATTTACAAAACATTTATAACTAAAACTTTAGAGACATGGAAGAGAAAAATTTGAAAGAGGGACAGGTCGCAGAGCAGACCACCTCACAGCAGGACGAGAACAAGAACATGAGTGA
>JAZQJW010000040.1:0-6344 GCA_045541835.1 Sodaliphilus sp.
ATTGGGGTTAACCTCAAAGAAGATGTTACCGGTCAATTTCTTACGGTTCAGCAGGATCTCGTCCATCAATGCCAGAGCAACAGGGTTGGGGTTGGTGTAACCTTCCTGCGAGATGCTGCTGTAGCTGCCGTCAACATTATAGATAGGAATCGAGGGAATGGTGGTCAACGAGTAGTTGATGATACCCTCGTCACTGTCGGCGAGCTTCAGGTTATCGTTGGTATTAGAGAACGTGGCGTTCAAACCCAGCTTCAACCAGCTGTTGAGCTGAGCGTCAAGGTTGGAACGAATCGAGAAACGGTCGAACTTGGAACCGATGATAGTACCTTCCTGGCTCATGTAAGAACCCGAAACGTAGTACTGAATCTTCTCGGTACCGCCCTGAGCACTGATCTGGTGGCTATGCTGGATAGCAGTCCTGAAAACTGCATCCTGCCAGTTGGTACCCTTACCCAGCATCATGGGATCGCTGTAGTTGGCGTTGGCCTGAGCCTCACCCTGTTGTACCAGGTTGTTGTAGAACGTACCAAACTCACGCAGGTTCATCATGTCAAGACGCTTGGTCTGGCGGTTCATGGCCACCATACCATTGTAGGAGAACTTTGCCTCACCAGCCTTACCGTGCTTGGTGGTAATCAGGACAACACCGTTAGCACCCTGCGCACCATAGATGGCGGTTGCCGAGGCGTCCTTCAAGATTTCCATCGAAACGATGTCGGCGGGATCAATGGTCGACAGCGGGGAGATGGTCGAAACCGAACCGTTACCCAGAGCGTCGCCCAGACCGAAGTCAGCACCCGACGAACCACCGCCTTGAACAATCACACCGTCGATAACGTAGAGAGGTTCAGCGTTGGCGTTGATAGTCGCCGTTCCACGCACGCGGATTGAAGAGCTTGAACCGGGAGCACCACTGGTCTGAACAGCGGTAACACCAGCTGCACGACCTTGCAGGGATTGGTCAAGCGAGGTGATGATAGAGCCCTTCACAGCCTTTTCGCCCAGTGATACACTCGAGCCGCTGATGTCGCTCTTCTTCATCGTACCATAACCAACTACGACAACTTCGTCGAGGAGCTGGTTGTCTTCCTCAATGAAGATGTCGTAGTTGTTCTGCTGGCCAACCTTTACCTCCTTGGCAAGATAGCCCACATAAGTCACTACCAGTGTCTGGCCCGGGCTGACGTTGAGCGAGAACCGACCCTCATCGTCGGTGCTGGTGCCGTTGGCCGTACCCTTAACGGCGACCGTGGCTCCGATAACCGGACCCATGGCATCGCTCACCACACCCGTAATCCTCTTGGTCTGCTGTGCCGACTGCTGAGGAGCGTCGGCTCCCCCGCTGCTGGCTGCAAACGCTTGCGGCGCCACGCTTAGCATAGCTAGCGAGCAAAAGGCCGCAATCATAGATTTTTTACAGTAATTAAAATACATAGGTTTTGGTTTGAAAATAAATAAAATTTTATATAGATTTGAGTTATAATTCTTGTAATCTCAAGATCGTATTCTTTCTAACACAATTTTTAATATATAAGACCGTTGCAAAGTTAATGTGAATTATCCAACATAATAAACTATTTTTTGCTCTATATTGACACTTTCTTAACATTTTGACTGAAAGCCGTTGCTAAACAAGAGTTAGATCACTAAGACCAAGAAACAGAATGCCCTATCCGTTATTGCCTCGGCGGAATTCCACCATAAAGTGAACCCAAGTAAAGTGTCATGAGAGTTTTAGGACACCCTAAGTGCCGAAAAACTAATGAATTGCAATAATCATCAGCACTACTGAGGCCTTATCCAGTATGATTCTAAAACAAATAGACGATATAACCAGGCGCGGGATGTCACGTATGCACATATCGATAACTCAAACATTAATTTTCAATCAAAATTATAACAAAATCAAGTTTTTCATGATAATTTACCCTCTTTTGATTAACATAAAGGCCTAAAAATATTAAAAAAGTACAAGAGTTAGTGAAAATAGTACTACTCCAATTAGGGAAATATACTTAATTTTGCCACATTAAATAACCTAATAACATATTCTAAATGAAACGTCAACTATTGTGCTTATTGCTGCTCTTAGTGGTATTGCCGCTTGAAGCGCAAATCAGAGGTAACAACATCGTGGTCACCGTGGAACCAGACCATCAGGACTGGAACTATAAAGTGGGAGAAAAATGCAAGTTCAATGTCGAGGTGCGCCGCTCGGGCACATTGCTCGACAACGTGGACATCGACTATGAAGCCGGTCCCGAGATGTATCCTGACGTGAAGAAATCAACCACCTTGAAAAATGGGACTATGAGCTATACGGGCCAGATGAAGACTCCGGGCTTCTATCGCTTGAAAGTCACCGCCCACGTGGACGGCAAAGATTACTCGGCATGGTGCACTGCAGCCTACTCGCCTGAGAAGCTGAAGCCCACGACAGTTGACCCGAAAGATTTTGACCAGTTCTGGGCAAAAGCCATTGAGGAGGCCCGCTGGACCAAACTAGAACCCACCAAGACGTTGCTGCCCGAGCGTTGCACACAAGACGTGAACGTCTATCAAGTCTCGTTCCACAACGTGCGCTGGGGAAGCCGCACCTATGGCATCCTGTGCGAGCCTATCAAACCCGGCAAATACCCTGCCCTGCTGCGTGTGCCCGGTGCCGGTGTGCGTCCCTATCAAGGCGACGTCTATACAGCCTCACAAGGTTTCATCACACTCGAAATCGGCATCCACGGCATCGACGTGACCATGCCGCAAAGCGTCTATGACAACCTGGCTAATGGCGCTCTCAACTGCTATTGGGAATTTGGCATGGACGACCGTGACAAGAGTTATTACAAGCGCGTCATCGTGGGTTGTGTGCGCGCCATCGACTACATTGAGCAATACACCGACTGGGACGGCAAGAACCTGGGTGTGACAGGCAGCAGCCAAGGCGGTTTCCTGTCGCTGGCAACAGCCGGACTCGACAAGCGCGTGAGCTGCTACGGTGCGGTGCACTCGGCCCTGTGCGATCACACGGCTTCGCTCCAGGGCGTGGCTTGCGGTTGGCCCCATTATTTTTACTGGATGTCGCCCGAGCAGCGCAAAGCCAGTCAGGACAAGATTGAGACCTCGCGTTATTACGATGGCGTGAACTTCGCCCGCCGCATCACCTGCCCGGGTTGGTTCTCGTTTGGCTACAACGACGACGTGGTGCCTCCCACGACCGCCTATGCAACCTACAACGTGGTAACGGCCCCCAAGAAGTTGAGTGTCTATCAGCAGACGGCCCACTTCTGGTACCAGGAACAATGGGACGAATGGCTACAGTGGCTCATGGATCAATTGAGGAAAGACGTTAGGCTTTAGACGTTAGACTTTAGACGTCAGACGTTAGACGTTGGCGGATGCCCACTAGGGACTAGGGACTAAAAACTAGGGACTAAAAAACTACAATATAATGAGTGAATTCAAGAATAGAATTACCGCTTTACGCAAGCATCACGAGGAGTTACTGACCCGCAAGAATGAACCCCTCGCTTGGGGCAACGGCATCTACGAGAAATACAAGAACCCCATCATCACCGCCGAGCACACTCCGCTGGAGTGGCGCTATGACTTCAACGAGCAGGACAACCCCTACTTGATGCAGCGCATCATGATGAACGCGACGCTCAATGCAGGCGCCATCAAATGGCAGGGCAAATATGTAGTTGTTGTGAGGGTTGAAGGCGCCGACCGCAAGTCGTTCTTCGCTGTGGCCGAGAGCCCAAACGGCGTGGACAACTTCAGATTCTGGCCCGAGCCCATCACGATGCCCGATGATGTGGTTCCCGCCACCAACATCTATGACATGCGCCTCACGGCTCATGAAGACGGCTGGATCTACGGCGTCTTTTGCGCTGAACGTCACGATGACACTTGCCCGGGTGACCTGAGCGCTGCCACGGCTACTGCTGCCATTGCCCGCACCCGTGATCTCAAGACCTGGGAACGCCTGCCCGACCTCAAGAGCAAGAGCCAGCAGCGCAACGTGGTGCTTCACCCCGAGTTTGTTAACGGCAAGTATGCCTTCTATACCCGTCCCCAAGACGGTTTCATCGACACCGGTAGCGGCGGCGGCATCGGCTGGGCACTGGTGGATGATATCACCCATGCCGAAATCGTTGATGAGAAAATCATCAATGCGCGCCACTATCACACCATCATGGAAGTGAAAAACGGTGAGGGTCCCCACCCCATCAAGACTCCGCAGGGCTGGCTGCATCTTGCCCACGGCGTGCGCGGCTGTGCGTCGGGACTGCGCTATGTATTATATATGTACATGACAGCACTCGACGATCCCACGCGCGTTATCGCACAACCTGGCGGCTATTTCCTCGTTCCCGAGGGTGGCGAGTATATCGGCGACGTGATGAATGTTGCCTTCTCTAACGGCTGGATTGCCGACGAGGACGGACGCGTCTTCATCTACTACGCCTCGAGCGACACTCGCCTGCATGTGGCCACCTCGACCATCGACCGCCTGGTAGACTACTGCATGAACACGCCGCAAGACGGCCTGACCACCACTGCCAGCGTGGAGACCATCAAGCGACTCATCGAGAAGAACCGATTAACCAATCAAGAATAAATAATAACGAATCCTAAATGAGGCGACGGACTGAAAACATGTCCCGATACCTCACTCTAATTTCCATTAATAAAAATGGCAAGTTTAAAAGAAAAAATCGGCTACGCCCTTGGTGATGCGGCTGCCGGTGGCATTACCTGGAAAGTCATGTCAATCGCTTTCCCGTTGTTTTTCACCAACGTCTTTGGCCTCACGGTTGCCGACACGGCAACGCTGATGCTCATCGCACGCATGTTCGACGTCGTCACCGACCCCTTGATGGGCAGTCTGGCCGACCGCACTCAGTCGCGCTGGGGCACCTATCGTCCCTGGCTCATCTTCGGCGCCATCCCCTTGGGCCTGATATTCGCATTGTTGCTTTACACTCCCGACTTCGGTCCCGTGGGCAAGCGCATCTATGCCTACACGCTCTACCTGCTCATGATGGCCGTTTACACTGCCGTCAACGTGCCTTACGGCTCACTGCTGGGTGTGATGACCGACGATGATAACGAGAAGAACCAGTTCTCGTCGTTCCGCATGGTAGGCGCCTATGCAATGGGCTTTATCACCCTGCTCTCGTTCCCCTATCTGCAGAAGATGGTAGGCGGCACCGAGGCACATCAATATGCCGTGCTGGGCGCTGGCCTGGGATTCCTGGCCACAATCATGACGCTGGCCTGCGGTCTGCTGACCAAGGAGCGTCTGAAACCCATTCGTGCCGAGAAGTTCTCCTTCAAGCCTTTTGCCGACCTGTTCAAGAACAAGCCCTGGATTTACCTGACGCTCATCGGCATCTGCACCAACTTCTTCAACGGCTTCCGCTATGCCGTGGCCGGTTACCTGATGGAATACTGCCTGCACGGTGACGTGACCGTGAGCGGCCTGATCATCAACTACACGGTATTCATGACCTTCGGCGAGGTGACCTGCATGATCTTTGGCGGCCTGTCGCCCAAGTTCACCCAATGGATGGGCTCTAAGCGCAAAGCCTTTGCCGTTGCAGCCATCATCTGCATGGTGACATCCATCGCCTTCTTCTTTGTGCCAATGGATTCCAAGTACATTTGGGTATTGGTGGGCATCGTTATCCTCACTTCGGTTGGCGTGGGCCTCTATTCCCCGCTGCTGTGGTCGATGTATGCCGACGTGGCCGACTATGCCACCGAGAAGAACGGTACCTCATCGACGGGCCTCATCTTCTCGTCGGGTACGATGGCACAGAAGTTTGGCACGGCCATCTCGGGTTCGCTGGTTGCCCTGCTGTTGGGCATCGCCGGCTTCATCTCGGGTACTGACCCTGCCACGGGCCAGACGGTGGTAACCATCAACGACGAGGAATCGGTTCGCAACATGGTTTGGGCACTGTTCTCGCTCTTCCCTGCCGCGATTATTCTCATCATGCTTTACCTGCTCCATCTGTATCCCATCAAGAAGTAGAGATGAACGACGATATCAAGAAGCTGAAAGCCGAAGTTCAGGATGTGCTGGAAAACAACATCCTGGACTTTTGGCTATCCAATATGATAGACGACGAGCACGGCGGTTTCTACGGCCAGATGACCGGTGAGGGCAAGCTCGTCAAGGACGCCGACAAGGGCGGCATCCTCTCGGCCCGCATCCTGTGGGCTTTCTCGGCAGCCTACCGCGTGCTGGGCGATCCCGAGTACCTGATGGCGGCAACACTCATCAAGGACTACATTATTGAGTATTTCTACGACGACCAGTTCGGCGGCACCTACTGGTC
>JAZQJW010000041.1:0-34508 GCA_045541835.1 Sodaliphilus sp.
GCCTTAATTAATTGTCTTCCTAAGACCGCTTGGCCTCCGACTTTGATGATGACAATGGAAATGAGAACACCGAGAATACCATCGAGCGAAATGCCCCACAACAGCATAACACCAGCCGAGACAAGCGTAGTCAGGGTTATAATAGCATCAAACAAGGCATCTGATCCTGAGGCTATCAGCGCATCACTGTTCAATTGCACGCCCTTGTTCTTGACATACCTGCCCAGCACCAGTTTTACGATAATGGCTACAGAAATGACGATGAGTGTAGTATGGGTGTATTCCGGTTGTGTCGGATTGAGAATCTTCTTTGCTGACTCGAAGAGTGAGGTGACACCCGCCGACAAAACGATGACGGCTATGATGATAGCACTGAAATACTCTATGCGCCCATGACCGAAGGGGTGCTCCCTGTCAGCAGGCTTAGCCGAGAGTTTTGTGCCCACTATGGTTATCACGCTCGAGAGCGCGTCGCTCAGGTTGTTCACGGCATCCATGACAATGGCCACCGAACTGGCCAACAGGCCCACAACAGCCTTGAATGCGGCGAGCAACACGTTGGCGATAATGCCAATCCAACTGGTCCGGATAATCTGTGAAGAACGATCCATATTTATTTAGGTTAAAGGTTACAGGTTAATGGTTAAAGGATTGCGAAAAATTTCGCAATTTTTAATATATTGGTTTATAGTCGTCTACAAAAACTAAAGCCCTGATTCTGTCCAATCGCCAGGTTTCAGATTTTGCTGGTATTCTTTGCCTTTTGTCATAGACAGTTTATCCTTCCGGTTGCCAAAGGTAGAGGCCGGCGGCTGTGGCCAGTTGTCCAACGAGTTGCAGAAGTGCGGGCGACGGGTTGTAAAGCGTCAGGCAGAGGTCGCCGCCACTGGCGGTAATCAGTGAGCCGCCATCGTCAATCAAGACGCACAGGTGGCCGTTCTGCAGACTTTCTGTCAGCCACTTGACCAGCATCCTGGGATCAGGGAAGAGCCATTCATCACCACCATCGCGGCTCACCAGCAGATCGTAGTAGCAGTTCAATTTCAGCAGCACGTCGGCAAACTGCGCACACAAGCGCTCATGCTGCGGCTCTTGCAGATAATACTGCTCCACGGCAAAGAATTGCCCCGGGCTGTCCTGCGGCACCTGCTTCGGGAGGGAGTCGATGACCCAATAAGGCGCTTCAAGCAACCGCTCAACGTTTTCGTTGTAATCTTTCTCCATAATCACTTGCAAAGATAACATTTTTTTGAAATCTGAAAAAAAACGGTGTAGCATGTTTGTTCAGCCACCGAAAAACACTATCTTTGCAAATTGTAACTAAACTATTGAACGACCGTGAGCAATAATACTGAGAATACTAAACGCGGGTTTGACCGCTTTCGTGACCGCCACCCCATCCTGGTAAACTCCACCCTGATGGTGCTGGCATTTGTGGCTCTGGGCTATATCTCCTTGCTGTTTATCGATGTTTTCACATCCCACGGGCAGCAGGTACAAGTGCCTGACGTGCGCAATATGCCCCTTGAAAAAGCGATTGAAATTCTTGAGGATGCCGGTCTGCGCTGGGATATCAGCGACTCGACCACATTCTATGAGAACTATAAGCCCGGCACGGTCATTGACCAAGACCCCAAGGCCAAGTCCTACATCAAGAAAATCCGTATCATCTACTTGAATGTGAACGCGATGCATGCCCCCATCATCCCGTTGCCCAAACTGGTTGACCTGCCAGGCCGACAAGGAGCAGCGATGCTCAAGGCAATGGGCTACAAGCATGTTGACATTGACAGTATCCCGAGTGAGATGGCCGGACTGATTCTTCAAGTGACCGTCGATGGCCGCAACGTTGCCCCGAACACCGGTGTGAGCGTTAACAGCCAAATCAAGATTATCGTGGGAGACGGCTCCATCGTGGACCTCGATCCCGAGCAAGTGCTGGATCCTGAAATGATGGACTCGATTGAAGAGGCCAACTACCAGGATGCCCAGAAGAACTATGAGGAAGAGTTAAAGGCTGCCCGTGAGCGTGCTGAACAGGAACGCAAGAATCAGGCTGCCCAAGAAAAGCGCGACAATAAGGACAAAGACAAGAAGTCGGAAAAGGACAAGAAGAAATAACTGATCTGACATGGCGCTGGACGACGAACTGCTCGATGCCGAACTGGAGTCGGGCGGTCACGAGATTCAATATGACTATAGTGAGCCCGACTTCACTGAGGACGGGCGAGACTACTGGGAGCACTACCACTATGTGGTGGAGCCAGGACAGGTGTTGCTGCGCATCGACAAATATCTGGTTGAGCGCATCAAGGGCACCAGCCGCAACCGCGTGCAGAACGCCGCCGAGGCCGGTTGCATCCGTGTGAACGGACGTCCCGTCAAGAGCAACTACCGCGTGCACCCCGGTGATGAGATCAGCGTGGTGATGGACCGCCCCCGCTATGAATGCGAAATCGTCGCCCAAGACATTCCGTTGAACATCGTCTATGAGGACGCCAGCCTGATGGTCGTCAACAAGCCCGCCGGCATGGTCGTTCACCCCGGCCACGGCAACTTTGACGGCACGCTGGTCAACGCCCTCGCCTGGCACTTCAAGGACAACCCCGACTATGACGTAACCGACCCACGCCTGGGCCTCGTGCACCGTATCGATAAGGACACCAGCGGTCTGCTGGTTATTGCCAAGACGCCCAATGCCAAGACCTCGCTCGGCGCCCAATTCTTCAAGAAAAGCACCAAGCGGCAGTACATCGCCGTGGTGTGGGGCGAGATGAAAGAACTTGACGGCACCGTGACGGGTAACATCGGGCGCGACCCGCGCGACCGCGTGCTGATGAAAGTATTCCCTGACGGCGACCAGGGTAAGCATGCCGTCACCCACTGGCACACGGTGGAGAACCTCGCCCACGTGGCGGTGGTTCAGTGCCAACTGGAGACAGGCCGCACCCACCAGATCCGCGTCCACATGAAACACATCGGGCACCCGTTGTTCAACGATGCCCGCTATGGCGGCGACCAAATCCTGCGCGGCAACCGCTCGTCAAGTTACGCCCAATTCATCCACAACTGCTTTGAGTTGTGTCCGCGCCAAGCCTTGCATGCCAAGACCCTCGGCTTCGTCCACCCCGAGACCGGCCAGCAGATGGACTTTGACAGCGAACTGCCCCCCGACATGACCGCCCTCATCACCAAGTGGGAAGACTATGCCCGCAACCTTGCCACCAAGTAACAACAAAAGTTCTGAAAAATAAAAAAACAAGAAATACAACAAATACAAAACGGGGCAACATGCAACCAATTATTTGTATATGTTGTGTTTCTTGTTTTCAAAATTAATGTTGTTTAGTTGCCGCGGATGATGCCGCCTTGCAGGTCATCGTTCGTGATGGTGGCGTCGGTTTCCTCCACGATGGTTGAGTCCACGGGCGTTTGGGCATCGTATGTGAGTCCACTGGCGAATACCGCAATAGCAATAATCACACATTTTGTCATATCATCAAGTCATTGATGGATTTTATCCATGATTGGCAAATAAAGCGGTTATAATCACAGGAAGCAGGTAGAAAGCCGCGACTATAACCGCAAGAAAAACTAATAGTTTACTGTAGTGAAGAGAAGATGGCTATGTCAGTCTTTCTTCTTGGCATCAAGGTGATAGGTGAACGAAATGCCAATGTAGTGGTGCAGCGTGTCCTGCCACTCGTTAGTCTGCTGATAGGCGGTCTGGCTGCTCCAGCGCCAATCATCCTGGTTGAGGATGTCATCGGCAAAGAGCCTGACGTTGCCCTTGTTCTTCAAGATTTTCCAAGTGATGGAAGCATCCCAAAGCAGACGGTTACGGTTCATGCCTCTGGAGGCATAGCCGCGCCGCATGGCCTCGGTGAGGGATGTTTCAAACACAAAGTTGCGGTAGTTGGCCTCAAACTCCATGCCGTAGTTGTTGTTCCACAGGGTCGTGTTCTGGATTGGCGATTGTGAGAACCGCAACCGGTCGGCATTGAGTTCGGCAAAGACAGCGGCCTTGATCCAGTTGTGGTCAAACGAGACGGTCAGTTTGTCCTTGGGATGGACGCTTGTCTGACGGTTCAGGATACGCTCCTCGTGGGTGGGCAGCATGGTCAAGTAACCGTAATAGCGTCCGCCCATCACTTTGAGGTCGTTCTGCAAGCGGAAGTAGTTGCCCAAGCCATGGTCGTAGTTGAGATTCACTTCCCACGTGCGGCTGCCGGGCACTGACTCGGGACGGCTGGTATAGACGTTTGTCGTTGGGTCATAACTGAGCGCCGTGATGTTGCTGTGGTCTGTCGTGCCGTACTTGGCGTTGAAGCCTATTGACAGTTGGCGACTGGGTACTACGGCCTTGTAGGACAACTGGAACTCGTTGGTGTGGCTGTCCTTCAAGAAGGGATTGCCCTCGGTAATGAACAGCGGATCGCTCAAGTCACGATAGCCGATGGTCTGGAGCAATTCTGGTCGCATAGTCTTGTAACTGTAATTCAACTCCAAGTTCATGCCGCTGTTCATTTTCCATGACACCTTGAACGATGGCTCAACCTTGAAACGGTTCCTGACGGCAGTCGTGTCAAGCAAGGCACGCGTGTAGTCCTGGTGCTCACGGTTCCAATTCAAGGCCGCACTCGGCAGCAACTGCACAGGGCCCAAATTGAACGTGGAGCCGGCGGTGACGGTGTGGCCCGTGCTGTGATAACGGTTGTTGAACGAGTTGGCGGCATCGGCCATGCCGTCGGTCGTGAATTCACGATCTGTCCGAATGTTGTTATAGTCCAATCGGTAGTCCATAGTGAGCATCCACTGCTTGGTGAGCCAGTGCTGATAGGTCATGCTGCCGTTAAATCCGAACTTTGATGAAGGCTCAATGGCATACTGGCTGAGCGTCGATGCGAAGTCGCTTTGATAGTCGGTGATGGCGCGGTCGGTCCACTGCTTGCTCTTGCTGTCGCTATAGTTCAGCCTTCCGGCAATTTTGAGGGAGCCGTTTTTGAAAAAATGCGTCCAGTCTCCAGTTGCGATAAGTTTGGTTTCGTGTCCACGGCTCAGTGTATTCACCTGTTGATTGATGGTGGGTACGTAGCCGTTGCCCGAATCGACCGACTGCTCTATCTCGCGTCGGTTGATGGACCGGTTGTTGTCGTATTCAAGTTGCGCCCACAGGAAAAACATGTTGGTCGTGTCAGGCCTCCATCGCATCATGCCCAGGATTGTCGGGTTCAGCGAGTGGCTGCGGTCAAAGCCCGAAGTCTTGTTATAGCTCTGTGCCTCGCCAGGGAAGTAGTTCTTGGTCTCAATGCCCGAATTTTTCCATCGGTCGTCATGTGCCAGTCCTCCACTGATGCTGTAGTAACTTTTCAGCGTCTTATTGCCCTGCTCGCGGCTCCAGTTGTGTTGGTATCCGCCCGAGATGCCTTGTTCTTGGCCAAGGCCATAACCTGAACTCAGCGTGTATTGGCCCTTGTATCGTCTATGTCGTTTGGCAACATTATTGGCGTCGCCGAATACCATGACCGGATCATTCTTGGAGAGACGGTTCATCTGGACCTCGGCCTCATAGTGGTCGCGGGTGCTGTAGCCTGCAGTGGCATCGCCATACCAGCGGTCGAGGAATCCCGGCTTAATGGTCAGGTCCAGCACCATGTCCTCGCTGCCGTCGTCATTGCCCGTACGTTCCTTGAGTTCCGACGCCTTGTTGTAAGCCTTGATGTTCTGCACGGCTTCGGCAGGCAGTTGGCTCACCAGAGCATCACCGCCAAAGAGGCTCTCACCGTCCATCGTCAGGCGGATAGGCTTGCCGTTCCACCACAGTTTGCCGTTAGCATCCGTTTCGACACCAGGCAGTTGCTTGATGAGTTCGTCAAGGCGGGCGCCTTCTTGCAGCCTGAATGCCGACGGGTTGAACACGATGGTATCGCCGTGCATGGTGAACCGTCGGGCATGCCCCGTGACCTCGACCATCTGCAACATCTGTGAGGACATCTTCAACTCGATGGTGCCGATGTCGAGCGTGTCCTTGCGGCTGTCGGAGAGCGCCATGACATTTTTCTTCTTGTTGTAATAGCCCAGCATAGACACCTCTAACTCTACGCGCCCGTTGGTATAGAACGAGAATCGGCCAAGCGAGTCGGCTATCACGGTACTGCCCGAATAACTTGTTTCACCGATTTGCTGCATGTACTGAACCGTTGCGCCAGGCAAAGTCTCCCGGGTATCGGTGTCGATGACGCGTCCGCTGATAATGTCGGCATGAGCAAATAAGACGCTGAAAACCAGTAAAATAATTATTGTAAAGTGTTTCATTATAGGATGTAGTGATGGCTGTTTCATGTGATGTCTCACATGAAACAATGGGTTAACTGTTGATATGATTAATAGCGGTTAGTTCTTGATTTTGCTTTGGAGCAAATCGATCATGCTCTCGAGGAAGAGGAGTTCACTTTCCTTGAGTTTTTTCTTCTCTTTGAGTTGTTTATAGACCGATGCGAGTTGCTGCATACCGATTTTCAGGTCCATCTGGTCCAGGCCTTCGGTGTCCTTGCACAGTTCGTAGAGTTTGGATAGATAAATGTAGTGTGCACTGCCATCGTCTTGCAGTTTCTCGACGTAGAAGAGCAGTTTCTTCATCCAGTCCTTGGCCTTGCTTTGGCTTGAGGAGGAAGAGGTCGAGGATGAGAAAGAAAAGGAATGACTTTGGCCGTCCGATAAATCAGACAGCGCCCCTTGGGCTTTTTCCATTGCGGCCTGATACTTATCCATTCCGGCTTGGAATTGTTCCATATACTTATCGTAGTCGTCAGAACTAATCACCACAGAACTGATCATCCTATGGCCATCGGTTGCTTTGGCTTTGACGGGGGCATAGGTGGTGATGAGGCGCCCGCTAATGCTGTCGCTGTCGTCGTTCTTGCTCCACTCCAGGGTGTAGGTCTTGCGGTGTTGCTTGTCATCGGGGGCAACAAAGCCCACGGTGTAGCAGTGGTCACAGGCCAGACCCACGACAATAGTTTGCTCGGGGTTGTAATAGAGCCTGTAGCCCTGGAAACTCCCGTCGTCGTTGTCGTTCCACCACAGGACGAAGACATCTGCGTCGCTGTTGCCATTCATTTGCACATAGACCTGCTTGGCGTTGTTAATCAGTTCCATGCTCTCGCTGTCGATGGTGAACTTGTACACATCAAGTTGTCCTTCCTTGGCTCCGGTCTCGGGATCGGAATAGATGTTGTGATACTGACTGATGTCCTTGTCGCTGAACGGGAAGGAGACGGCGCTGATGATGTCGTCGAAAGCCTCCTTCAGGCGGTCCTCATAGACGTTGGCGCTGGCCGTTGCAGGCACGAGCAGGGCGATAAGCGTCGCGATGATGATATAAATGGTTGTCTTCATAATGCAGGGATATTGGTTGTGGGTTGGTTGTTCAGTTCGTTTTCTAACTCTTGCTCGATGTCGATGAGCACAATGCTGCCGTCCTCGTCTTGTATTGCCCTGAATCCATTGGCCTCAAGGTCAATGATGAAGGCGCGGCGCCTAAGGTCGGCCAGTTCGCGTTGCAGTCGCTCGTTCTCACGGGCCAATTTGGCATTTTCGGCTTGCAGGCGACGGGTGGATTTGGAAACTGGACGGACGGGATGGGCTGGCTGAACTGGAGTGACTTCTGCCAGTTGCCGGGGCTGTGATTCTGCTTCCACTGCCACTGGTGTGGCGATGGAGTCCGCTTTTTGGGCGATGACGGGAGGCGTTTCGGGCACAGTGACGGTGGTTACCGGGCGGTGCAGCACGACGGTTGCCACGATGGCTGCGGTGATGCAGGCGGCAACGGCGATGCCCCACCAGCGGCGACCTATGAGACGCGTCAACGAAGGGCGAGGCTGTTCCGCGGGCACCAGGTCGCCCTCCATGCCACGGTCGAAGTAACCGAACATCAGGCGGTAGTCCTCCCACTCTTCGGGCACCTCGTGGGTACGGAAGTAGTCGCCCAGCGCGGCCTCTTCCTCAAGGGAGGTGAGTCCGTCCATAAACTTGTCAAGCAAGTCGCTGATTTGTTGCTGTGAATACCGTTTCATCGTTTTTCTCGTTCTCGTTGTTGACGTATCTCTTCTAACAGTTGCCGTCGCGCTCGGGCCAACAGGGTGCTCACGCTCGTTTCCTTGATGCCGAGTAGCATGGCAATCTGGCTATTGCTTCGTTGTTCCACCTGCCGCATGTGCAGGACGGCGTGCTGGGTGGGCGGCAAATCCCTGATGCACTGCTGGAGCCACTGTTCCTCCTCGCGCTGCACCATGAGGTCGAGCGGAGAGGGGACGGTGGGTCCCGCTTCGACCCGCTCGTCGATGGGCAGCGGCGGCTTGCGGCGCAGGTGGTTCAGGGTCAAGTGGCGAGCAATCACCACGGCATAGCCGTCGAGGTTGCACAGCCGAGGGTCGTCACGCATTTTCATAATTCTGTCGCGACTCTGCCATTCAAGCCCGCTTGATGGCGCTCGCTGCTCCAGAATTTGCCACAGGCGTATCATCGTCTCTTGGGCGATGTCCTGAGCGATATCGGCATCGGCACCCGCCTTGGCGGATGCATCAAGGGCAATAGCCCTCAATCGTGATGCTTGTTGTTCAAATGCGTCGTTCTTCATTAATTGTTATCAACGTGTTGACATCTATATAACACATGACGCCTCGCTTTTCAAACACGAAAAGCGAGAAAAAATGCCGAAATCAGGATTCAAAAATAGGTAAAATTTTGGGGAAACCGGATATTTTTAAGGAAAAAATTTCGGGGAAATCGGATATTTCGGTTGAAAATATTTTGGGGAAATCGTTTTTATTCATACTTTTGCACTGATAATCTTCGAGTTATAAGAATTCCAAAGTCAAAAACAGTTATGGCACGGATTTTTAAACGCAAAATATATGACCGGATGCTCGAATGGAAACATTCCCGTAACGGAAAAACCGCCCTGTTAATCGAGGGTGCTCGCCGTGTGGGAAAGACCACGATTGTCAAGCAATTTGCCGAACAGGAGTATCAATCCCACATCATGATTGATTTTAATCAGGCATCCAAACAAATCGTTGGATTGTTTGATGACTTGATGAACCTGGATTATATCTTCTTGCAATTACAGGCTATATACAATGTGGCCCTACATAAACAGCAATCGGTCATCATCTTTGATGAGGTGCAACAATGTCCCAAAGCGAGACAAGCCATTAAATATCTTGTTGCTGATGGTCGTTACGACTACATCGAAATAGGGTCTCTCATCAGCATCAAGAAGAACACCCAGTCCATTACCATCCCAAGCGAAGAGCAACGGATAAGCATGCTTCCGATGGACTACGAGGAATTCCGATGGGCTGTTGGTGACGAAGCCACCATGCCGTTACTGAGGACATTCTTTGATAAAGAAATAGCACTTGGTGCTGCACACCGCAAGGCTATGAGAGACTTGCGGTTGTACATGTTGGTCGGTGGCATGCCACAAGCAGTAAATGAATATCTGGAGACCAACAATCTGAGCCTGGTTGATCAAGTCAAGCGCGACATCCTGCATCTTTATCAGGATGATTTCCAAAAGTTGGATCCATCGGGCCGATTGGAACGCCTCTACATGAAAATCCCTTCACAACTCAGTAAAAACGCCAACCGTTACAGACCGAGCCAAATCCTTGGGGATGTGCAAGACGGGAAAATGCAAGAATTGCTACATGCCTTGGAAGATAGCAAAACAGTGCAATTCTGCTACCATTCCAACGACCCAAATGTGGGAATGCCATTCACAGAAGACACTTCCCGCTTTAAGATCTATTGTGCTGACACCGGTCTCTTTGTGACGCTCGCATTTTGGGATAAGGATTTTACTGAAAATATCATTTATCAAAAATTGTTGAGTGACAAGCTTAGCGCAAATTTGGGATATGCATATGAAAACCTTGTTGCACAAATGCTTACTGCAACAGGTAATCGGCTTTTCTATTACAGTTGGCCCAAAGATGATAAACACAGGTATGAAATTGATTTTCTTTTATCACGAGGAGCCAAGTTGCTCCCAATTGAGGTGAAATCATCGGGTTACAACACTCACGCCTCGTTGGATGCATTCTTTGAGAAATACTCTAAAGTCATCGACAAGCGTTACTTGATCTACACCAAGGACTACAAAAAGGATGGCGCCACAATCCTCTTGCCTGTTTATATGACTTCTCTTTTGTGCTAATGACAATTGAGCAACTTTGCAAAAAGGTATTAAAACAGTGAGAACACTACAAATAATGATTTGCCAAGAACTAACCAAAATATATTTTTAGCATGAACATTTCAAGAAGACTGGCCTTGATGGCCGCAATGCTGATGACCATGGCTGTCACAGCACAAAACAATCCGTTGTGGATGCGTTTCTGCGCCATTTCCCCTGATGGCAACACTATCGCGTTTTCTTACAAAGGCGACCTGTTCACGGTATCGGCCCAGGGCGGCACAGCCCGACAGTTGACGTCCAATGCCGAATATGACGCCTATCCCGTGTGGAGCCCCGACGGGCAAAGCGTTGCCTTTGCCTCGGCACGAGAGGGAAGCCTCGACGTGTACATCGTCGACAAGGACGGAGGCGCCCCCAAACGCCTTACCACCGACAGCGGCAACGAGACGCCGTTGTGCTTCCTTGACAACGGTACAGTGCTCTTTGAGGCGACAAATATGCCCACGGCAAAGTCAATACTCTTTGCCAGCCGCTCATTCCCGCAGGTGTACCAAGTGAGCACCACTGGCGGCCGCGCGCGCCTGTTCTCGGAACTGCCGATGCAGGACCTCGACATCAATGCCAGCGGTGATATCCTCTACCACGACATCAAGGGTTATGAGGACCCCTACCGCAAGCATCACACCAGTTCCATCACCCGTGACATCTGGCTGAAACATGCCGGCAAGTTCACCAAGATGACGACGTTCAACGGTGAAGACCGCACGCCCCGTTGGGCTCCTGACGGCCAGGCTTACTACTACCTGAGCGAACAGGACGGCACATTCAACGTCTATAAAGCGAGCGCTAACGGTGGAACATCCCGACAACTCACCCATCACAAGAACCATCCCGTGAGGTTCCTGACGGTGGCCGATAACGGCATGTTGTGCTACGGCTACAACGGCGAAATCTATACCCTGCGCGAGGGCGGCGAACCTCAAAAGGTAGCTATCACCATCCATGCCGACCGCAGCGAGAAAGAACTGATACGCCAGATCAAGCGTAACGGAGCGACAACCATCAGTGTCGCCCCCGGCGGCAAGGAGATCGCCTTTGTGATGCACGGCGACGTGTATGTCACCTCGGTGGAATATAACACCACCAAGCAAGTCACCAACACACCCGAGCAGGAGCGCACCATCGACTTCTCGCCCGATGGCCGCAGCATCGTGTATGACAGCGAGCGCGGCGGTATGTGGCAGATTTATCAGACGTCCATCAAGAACAAGGACGAGAAACTGTTCACCTATGCCACCGACCTGGTGGAGGAGCAACTCACCAACACTGGGCACACCTCCATCCAGCCGCAATACAGCCCCGACGGCAAGAGTGTCGCCTTCCTTGAGGACCGCGCGACACTGCGTGCCGTTGACGTGAAGACCAAAGCCGTGCGCACCCTGATGGACGGCAAGTACATCTACTCTTACAGCGACGGCGACGTGTGGTTTGAATGGAGTCCCGACAGCCGCTGGCTCATCAGTTCCTACATCGGCGACGGTGGCTGGAACAGCCAGGACATCGCACTGGTGAGCGCTTCGGGCAACGGCGAAATCCACAACCTGACCGAGAGCGGCTACAGCGAGGGCAACGGTAAATGGGTGCTCGGCGGCAAGGCGATGATTTTTGAGAGCGACCGCGCCGGCTACCGCAGCCACGGCAGTTGGGGCACCGAGAATGATATCTACATCATGTTCTTTGACCTGGATGCCTATGAGCGCTTCACCATGAACAAAGAGGAAAAGGTGATGTGTGAAGAGGCCGAGAAGGAGCAGAAGAAAGAACAAGACGAGGCCAGCAAGGCCAAAGATACCAAGAAAAAAAGCGACAAGAAGAAAAAAGGCGCTGCCGACGAAAAGCCCGCAGTCACGCCTCTGCAGTTTGACCTGGAGAACTGCCGCGACCGCATCGCTCGCTTGACCGTGAATTCATCACACCTGGGCGACGCTGTGCTCTCCAATGGTGGCGACACCCTGTACTACCAGGCCGCCTTTGAGGGCGACATGGACCTTTGGAAGCACGACCTGCGTGAAAACAAGACCGAAATTGTGCTGAAAGGCGTGGGAGGCGGCCCGATGGAGGCCGACAAGGACGGCAAGAACCTGTTTGTCCTCACCAGCAACGGCATCAAGAAAATTGACCTTGCCAAGGGCAAACCCGAGGCTGTCAACTTCGAGGCCAATTTCAATTACCGCCCCTATGAGGAGAGGGAATACATCTTCAACCACATCTGGCAACAGGTGAAGGACAAATTCTACGTCGAGGACATCCATGGCGTGGACTGGGAAGGCTATCGTGAGAACTACAAGCGCTTCCTGCCCTACATCAACAACAACTACGACTTCCGTGACATGCTCAGCGAGATGCTGGGCGAGTTGAATGGATCCCACACAGGAGCACGTTACAACCCCGAAGGCCCCAGCCTCAAGACTGCCGCCCTGGGTCTTTTCCTTGACGACAGTTATCAAGGCAACGGCCTGAAGGTTGAGGAAGTCATCAAGCGCGGGCCCTTTGACGTGAAGAAGACGGGAGTCACCGCCGGATGCATCATCGAGAAGATTGACGGTCAGGACATCCTGGCTGGCGAGGACTACAACTGGATGCTCGACGGCAAGGCCGGCAAACCCATCCGCGTCTCGGTCTTCAACCCCAAGAGCGGCAAGCGCTTTGACGTCAATGTCAAGGCCATCAGTAAGGGCCAGCAGCAGGAACTGCTCTACAAGCGCTGGGTGGACCGCAACCGCGCCCTGGTGGACAGCCTGTCGGGCGGACGGCTGGCCTATGTCCATGTCAAGGAGATGAACAGCGAGAGTTTCCGCACCGTCTATCGCGAATTGCTCAGCGACAAGAACCGCAACCGCGAGGCCGTCATCGTCGACGAGCGTCACAATGGTGGCGGGTGGCTGCACGATGACCTGTGCACGCTGCTCAGCGGCAAGCAATACCAAACGTTCGTGCCTCATGGCAAGGTTGTCGGCGTCGACCCGTTCAACAAGTGGACCAAGCCGTCGTGTGTGCTCATGTGCGAGGACGATTACAGCAACGGCCACGGCTTCCCCTTCGTTTACAAGGAACTCGGCATCGGCAAACTTATCGGCACCCCTGTTGCCGGCACGATGACCGCCGTGTGGTGGGAGACGCTGATTGACCGCTCGCTCATCTTCGGCATTCCGCAGGTGGGTTGTCGTGACATGCGCGGCAATTATTGCGAGAACACCCCGCTGCTGCCCGACATCGAGGTCTATAACACCCCCGAGGACTACCTCACTGGGCATGACCGCCAACTCGAGCGTGCCGTCCAGGAGATGCTCAAGTAACTTCAACACAGCATAATTCAACACGGCATAACAAGGAGGATGTGTCGAAATGAAGTGAACCCCAAAAGTTTGTGTCCAACTTTTGGGGTTCACTTCTTAATGCGTTTTATGCCAGAGTTTTTCCCATTTGCCATCAAATGGGGATGGCCATGCTTACTTGATGATGTACTTCTTGCCTGAGTTGATATAGATTCCAGGTGCCGTGGGCTTGGAGCTGTAAGAGCGGCCAGTGATGTCAAACCACAGGTTACTTTCAACCGCCGGCTCATCGCTCTCGACACTGTTGATGGCAGTTGCCCTCCTGATGTATTCAATGCCTGCCGCAGCATCAATCTTGCCATAGCCCCACTTGACGGGGTCAACTGTCGTGAACTCGTCGTTGCGCGAGGTGGCGGCGAGCATTTCCTTGATGTCATCTAAGGTGAGGGTGGGGTCAGCTTGAAGCCACAGGGCGATGATGCCGCTCACCGTGGGGCACGACATCGAGGTGCCACTCATCCAATCATAGGGATATCCCTGCCACTGCATCGTCTCGGCAATCTCCTTGTCACAGGTATAGTGGTTCATAGACGATACGACGTTGATGCCTGGAGCGGCAACAGTTGGTTGTGCCACACCGTTGAGCGAAACGCCGTAGCTTGAGCTGTAACTGATGTCGTCGAGCGTATAAAGGTCGCTCTCATCAGTAACAACGCCAGTGTATAGTCGGCGGGTGGTGTTTGCCACATAATTGCCCACGCTGATAGCATTTGAGGTGGAGGTCCAATCGCCACACGAAAACTCATTGTCGCCAAGGGTGTATCCTTCCATGTTAATTGCATCAAATCCTCCAACCGTTTCCCACAAGTCCATCTCGATGGGTGAAGATGACGAGAGCGAGATGAAGAAAGGCAGTCGTTGAATGTGAACCCCTTGAACGGCAGCGAGCAGTTCAAGTTTGCCATCAACGACTATGCCAGATATTGCCACGAAGCCCCCCTGCAAATATTGGCTGAGTATCTCGTCGTCATCGCTCAATATTTCAATATAGCCCTCATGAGACGGAGAGATAGTGAATGGTTCTGTTTGCCACACTATCTCGCCACTACTGAGTTTCAGCAAGCCAATCTGGACACTCAATGTATCGTCCTCGCCCAACGTGTTGCGTGAATAACCGTTCACTACCGAGGACATCATGCCAGTGATGTTGCCGTCGGCGTCAATGAAAGGAAACGCTCGGGCAAGAAACGCCTTCATGCTGCTGTTCTCTTCATCAAATGCCTTGTAGATGTGCAGGAGGCTGTTACCGTCATTACCGACACTGAACACGGGAACGACATGATGAGACAACTCATCAATCAATTCTGGCATTGTACCAGTGCCATTGTGGGGGCCTTGGTGTGAGTTCATGCTTGCGCTAAGCACTACGGGAGCCTCGATTTGCTGGTCATAATGCGCCACGAACTGGAAGGCAATCTCGTTCACATTGTCCTTGCTCTCAATCGACACAAGCACAATATCGGCATCGGGTGCCATGCCGCCAAACCCTTGTGGCGAGCGTGTGCCAGCAGCAATGCCGGCGGTGTGCGTGCCATGAGAGCTCATATCGGTATCGGTTGTGAGGGTGGCAATGAGTTCGGGCGTGTCGAACACCGAGCCAGGATACGCTATCGTTCCGGCCTCGTCATCCTCGACGATGAACTTGTGGCCGTTGTCGTTAGCGGGAAGATAGACGCAGCGCAGGCGGGAGTTGCCATCGGCATCCTTGAATGCCGGGTGCTGGAAGTCGAATCCTTCATCGACAAGGCAGATGGTGACGCCCTTGCCGGTGTAAACCTCTTCAAGGCCAGGAACGGAGCCGTCAATCAGGCTCACGTCAGTCTCCACGAGTGAGACATCGGTTTTCAACTCCCCTTTACTGGTCGCATCCACCCTTTTCACGCCCTCGATGGCAACGAGGGCATCAACGTTGTCGGCAGGAATGCTTATCACAGCCTGATGCCCGAGTTTTGACAACACGGAAGCGCCTGCCTCACGGATTTGGTCAAACGTGCTTGACGCATCTTTGGCATCAACCTCCACCACAAGCCTGATGCTCGGGTCAGCATCAAATGCTTGAAGTTTCTTGCCATTTAAGTCATAATGTGCTGCTTTTTTTTTTGGAGTAACGACAGTTGGGCGTTAGGGGTGAGTTTGCTGTGAGCACCCGAGATGAGAGCGCACGAGCAAGCCATAACGGCAAATAATATGATCTGAAATAGTCTATTTTTCATGATTATTTTGTTTTTTCCTCTGTTTGAGCGCTTGAAATGAGTCTTTCAAGTATTGGAATAAACTTTGTTTCTTTGTCACCCTTAGCTCATATGTTTTTTTGCTGATATACATACCAACAAGAAGGGGAAGCGCCCAAAAAGGTATTGACTGCACTAATGCTTTGAAATCATTAACATAAGATCCAGAGGTGGTCAGCAGTTGGGCTATAGTCAATGCCATAACTGCTAAGAAGAAACCACTTTCCAATGTAAAAGTCACTCTCCAAAAGTTTCCCCAGAAGCCATAGCCAAACAACTGCCTGAAGACATAAAAATAGCATAGGGGAATCAAAATATAGAAATAGTAGCCACACAAGTCGATAATACATTCCACAATGAGGGCCAGAATGGCCATGAACACCGTGATGAAAAAGCCTTGCGGTAGTGTGTGCTTGGTGTTGCGTGGCGCATAGCGGAAGAGACACCATGTGGGAATCATGAAGAAGCCTGCCATAAACAACCCACCCATCCTGGACTGGACTTAATCCAGGCAAAGAACTGACCAACCAATGACGCGTCGCCTTCAACAGCCTTGAATTCATTGATGCCGAACAAATAATCCATGATGACACTGATCACCCCCATGAGAACCAGCATTTTCACTGGCGGGAACGACACTTGCCGCTTGCCGTTGATATAGTCGCTGATGAAATATCCGGGACGCCAAATCAGCTGCCACAGGGAGTACAGCAAAGAACGGTTGCCCATTCCCCACACCTCGGCGGTGCTTTGAAGCACGCTCTTCCACGATACCTTTTTCAAACCGGCCTTTTGCGAGCAATGCGGACAAAACTTGCCGACGAAGTCATACCCGCAATTCTCGCAATGATGGCGCTCGTTCTCGTCATAACTCCAATCGAAGGGATTGAGCTGCCATGCCTTGAATCGTTTATATCTTTCTTTATAAAGTCATTAAAAACATCTTTTTGGTAAAGATAATGTTTTATTCTTTAAAAGTAGGATTCATTCTATGACTATTTGGTATAAAGACAGGAGCGCAGTTGCGCAAACCTTTGTTACTTCTGGTTGAGTGTCCCGAGCATTTCGACCAATATGTCGATAGCCTCGTTGGCGCGGCTCATCGGGCTCCGGATCGATCCCGAGAAACATTGCGGCTCCTCGGTTATCATCAAGAACCACACTTCTACGGTTTGTGAGCCGTCGTCCTCATCGGTCTCTATCGACCTTACAAGCGCATAGTCGTCTTTTACCAGTTTCTGGTCCACCTGAACGCCGTCTCCCTTTTTCATGAGCTCCCAGTTGTCAACGGCCATTTGCAGCTGGTTCTTCATTGGGCCCTCATCATTGAACGTGACATCAAAACGAATCTCATCGTCGCCGGTAGCAATGTTCACCCAATCACTACCTTCAAAGGTCACCTCCCAGTCAGCAGGATAACTGATAGAGAATTTCTCGTTCTCATAGGTTTTAAAATCGGTAGCCGCCGAACTGAGGCTAACCATTAGTGCCATCAGTGAAATCATCAAAACTTTCTTCATAATCTTCACGTTAAAATGTTATTTATGTTTTCGCAAAGATAAACATTTTTCACCAAATAGCCACTTTCTCTTCATTTTTCGATAGCCGGGATGCTGATTTATCCTCAGTATTATCGTTTTTTTATAAGTAATCACCCGATTTGGTCTTGAAAAACGGCATACTCTCACTTTGCTATCATGTCGACGTCTGTTGCACTCGGGCAAGACAGGCTGCAGCTCGACAACGCTCAAGCAAAAAAATGTTTTTTTGTTTGGCATTGTGTTCGGCTTGCACTATCTTTGTAGGTTGAAGAAATATGAACCAAACCGAGAGGCTGAAACGCGTCTCCTAAATCATTCAAACCACTATGATAGAGAACGAGAACATACCCATTCCAGTGGAATATCAGGACATCTGCCCGATTCCTGACAAGGATTTCCAGACCGCGATGACCATCCTGGTGCAAGAACCCGGTTTCCAGAACATCGTCGCCATGGCATTGCCCAACTACAAGTATTCTGAATTCAAGCACGTGTTGCTGAGCATCAACTCCAAGCACGAGTTCCAGGTCAAGGTGATGAAGCCCTTTATCGAGGGTTTGATGGCCAAGACGGGGACCACGCTCACGACAAGCGGCAACGAGAACCTGGACAAGGAGGTACCTTATACCTTTGTCACCAACCACCGCGATATCGTGCTCGACTCGGCACAGTTGAGTTACCTGCTCATCAAGGGCGGTCGCGACGCATGCGAAATCGCCATCGGCAATAATCTGCTCATCTATGACTGGATCACCAAACTGGTGCGCATGAACAAGAGTTTCATCGTGAAGCGCAACCTGGGCCGCATCCAGACGCTGACCGCCGCCGTTCAGTTGTCGGGCTACATGCACTTTGCCGTCGAGCAGAAGCGCGCCTCGCTGTGGATTGCCCAGCGCGAGGGCCGCTGCAAGGACAGCAACGACCGCACGCAGGAGAGCCTGATCAAGATGCTCGCCTACGGCAACCGTGACAAGTCTTTCATCGAGAGCCTCAAGGAACTGAACATCGCTCCCATCTCAATCAGCTATGAGTATGACCCGAACGACTATCTCAAGGCCAAGGAGTTCCTGTGCAAGAGCAAGAATCCCAACTGGCGCAAGGCACCCGAGGATGACCTCATCAGCATGAAAACTGGCATCATCGGTCACAAGGGAGAAGTACACTATGCTTTCACGCCCTGCATCAACGAGGAGCTGGACAAGATTCCCGAGGGTCTGGACAAGTTCCTGGAGGTGGACCGCGTGTGCGCCATCATCGACCATGCCATCCATCAGAACTACAAAATCTTCAAGACCAACTACATCGCCCACGATATCCTGTTCGACGACAAGCACTTTGCCGACAAGTACACGCCAGAGGAGCGTGAGGCGTTCGAGAAATACCTCTCGAGCCAGATCGACAAGACCGAAGGCATGAAACTGAGCGAGGCCGACCGCTTCTACATGTACAACAAGATGTTGCAGATGTACAGCAACCCCCTCAGCAACTACCTGGAGGCCACGAAATAAGTCAATTAGGCTTCAGGTTTTAGGCTTTAGGGGCATCCGCCCTCTATCGTCACGGCCTGAAACCTGAAGCCTAAAACCCTAAACCTGATGAAGATTCACTGGATAGGCTTAATCATCGTGGCGGTGCTCTGCATCGCCATGGATGTTTTTATCTGCCGGCAATTGCGACGTAGCGGCTACCGTTGGGTGGCGCGGTTCAATGGTGCGCTGGCGGTGCTCACTGCCGCCCTGGCCACGGCTGTCGCCGTCATGCCTTTGGGCGAGGCATCAACACCCAACAGCACCTTCGTCACCGGCCAATACATGCTGTACACCTTCTTTGCCATCCTGGCCCCGAAGGCCTTGGGAACGCTTGTGTATGGTCTTGGGCGGCTCATCAAGCAACGGTGGATGACAGTGTGTGCCTTCATCGTGGCTGCACTGGTGTTCGGCATCATGTGGTGGGGCGCCATCGTCACTCCCGGCAAACTCGAGGTGAAGGAGGTGGAAATGGCATTTGACAACCTGCCCGAAGCCTTCGACGGCTACCGCATCGTGCAATGGAGCGATGCCCACCTGGGCACATACAACGGGCGCAAGGCCATCGTCGAGCGACAGATTAACGCCATCAACGACCTTCATCCTGACATGATTTGCTTCACGGGTGACCTCGTGAGCCGCGTCACTGCCGAGGCCCTACCCTACCGTGACCTGTTAGCCCGGCTGCATGCGCCCGACGGCGTTTTCTCGGTGCTCGGCAACCATGACTATGACGACTACGTGCAGTGGGATGACGATAACGCCAAGCGTGCCGACCGCAAGGCCCTGTGCGACCTGCAGACCACCGCTGGCTGGAAACTGCTCAACAACAGCCACGCTGTCATCAAGCGTGGCGATGACCAGATTGTCATCATCGGCACCGAGAACTACGGAGACCACATCGGTGACAAGCGCGGCAATATCACCAGTGCCTACAGCGGTCCTCGTGACGGCAATTTCAAAATCGAGTTACAACACAATCCTTTCGCCTGGCGCGACAATACACTACCCAATAGCAATGTCGACCTGATGCTCGCCGGCCACACCCACGCCTGGCAACTCATGCTGCAGGTGGGTGACTCGCGCTGGTCGCCAGCCAGCTGGCGCTATCCCGAGTGGGGTGGAGCCTACCGCGAGGGCAATCAGCAGTTGTATGTTAACATCGGCACTGGCATGGTAGGCCCTCCCATGCGCATCGGCGCCACTCCCGAAATCACAGTTATTACTCTTCGTAAGAGGCGTTAGATGTTAGATGTTAGACATTAGACGTTAGACATTAGACGTTAGACATTAGACGTTAGACTTTTAAAACAAACAACCACTCAATATGGCAGACAAGCTCTCAACCCTCATCTCTCAAGAACTCAATATTCCCATCAACCAGGTAGCTGGTACCGTCAGCCTGCTTGACGACGGTGCCACCATCCCGTTCATCAGCCGCTACCGCAAGGAAGCGACGGGCAACCTCGACGACTTCTCCATCCAGTCTATCGACCAGCGCTTACGCTACTATCGTGAACTGGAGAAACGCCGCGCGACGATTCTCAAGACCATCGAAGCGCAGGAGAAACTCACGCCCGAATTGGCAGACCGCATCAACAACTGCTGGGATGCCAACACGCTGGAGGACATCTACCTGCCCTACAAGCCCAAGCGCAAGACGCGTGCCGAGGCAGCCCGACAACTGGGACTGGAACCGCTTGCCAAAATCATCATGTCGCAGCGAGGTGGCAATATCGAGGAGCGGGCACGACAGTTTGTCGACGGCGACAAGGTGCCCGACACCGACGCCGCCATCACCGGTGCCCAGGATATCATCGCCGAATGGGTGAGTGAGAACGAAGCGGTGCGAAACGCCGTGAGGCGCGGCTTCAAGTACGACGCGCGGTTGGTGTCCCACTTTGTCAAGGGCAAAGAGATTGAGGGCCGCAACTACGAGAATTACTACGAATTCTCATCGCCGTTGAAGCGCATCTCATCACACCAGTTGCTGGCCATTCGCCGTGGCGAGAAAGAGGGTTTCCTCAAGGTGGGTATCGAAATCAACGATGACCGCACACTTGACAACATCGCGCGCATCGTGGTGAAAGGCAACGGTGAGGCCTCACAACTTGTCGAGGAGGCTGCCGAGGACAGTTTCAAGCGACTGGTCAAGCCGTCGATTGAGACCGAATTTGCCACTGCCGCCAAGGAAAAGGCCGACGATGAGGCTATCGAGACCTTTGCCCAGAATGTGCGCCAACTACTGTTCGCCCCGCCCTTGGGCCGCAAGCGTGTGCTGGCTGTTGACCCTGGATTCCGCACGGGTTGCAAGGTGGTCTGCCTCGACGAACAGGGCAATCTGCTACACAACGACGTCATCTACCCCACCGCTCCCCATAACGACATCGAAGGGGCTACCAAAAAGATTCACACATTCACCGAAGCCTACAAGATTGACGCCATCGCCCTCGGTAACGGCACGGCAAGCCGCGAGACCGAGCGTTTCCTGAAACGCATCCGCTACCGCCGCCCGATTGACGTGTTCGTCGTGAGTGAAAACGGCGCATCCATCTACAGCGCCAGCAAGATAGCCCGTGACGAGTTTCCCGACAAGGACGTGACCGTGCGCGGTGCCGTCTCCATCGGGCGACGCCTGCTCGACCCTCTAGCCGAACTGGTGAAAATCGACCCCAAGTCCATCGGTGTGGGACAATACCAGCACGATGTGGACCAGACGAGGCTGAAGGAGGCGTTGGACTTCACGGTTCAGAGTTGTGTGAACAGCGTGGGCGTCAACGTCAACACAGCCTCCAAGGAACTGCTCACCTACATTGCAGGCCTCGGCCCTGCCCTTGCCCAAAATATTGTGGACTACCGTGCCACCAACGGCCATTTCACTTCGCGCCAAGAATTGCTCAAGGTGCCTAAACTGGGTCCCAAGACGTTTGAACAGGCAGCAGGTTTCCTGCGTGTGCCTGAAAGCGACAATCCATTGGACAACAGCGCAGTTCACCCTGAGCGATACGCTCTGGTAAAGCGCATGGCCAAAGACTGCGGTTGCAGCATCGCCGACCTGATTAAGGATAAGGCACAACGCGACAAAATCGACCCGCGCCGCTACCTCTCGAAAGATGTGGGCGAGCCAACCCTGCGCGACATCATGAGCGAGCTCGAGAAACCCGGACGCGACCCACGCTCGGCCGTGCAGGTATGGGAGTTTGACGAGAACGTCAACGACATCAAGGATCTGCGCGAAGGCATGGAATTGAACGGCATCGTCACCAACGTGACGCAGTTCGGTGCCTTTGTTGACCTGGGCATCCACAAGGACGGCCTCGTGCACGTCTCCCAGATGCCCCAGCGCGGCCTGCCTGCCGCCCGACAAGTCCACGTCAACCAGCACGTGCGCGTCGCGGTCACCAGCATCGACCTCGAACGCGGCCGCATCGCCCTGTCGATGCGCGGCATCGACCAACCGAAGTGATTCCTTTTTGCGCGCAAAATGGAAGTTTAGAGTTTAGGGTTTAGAGTGTAGAGTTTGAAGTTTAACGTTTATATCTCAACGTAGTTATCAAGATGGATAATAATAAGCAACAACAGGTACCGGTGAGCACGGGAATAAAAATCTGCCGTGTGTTGGGCATTATTCTGGTGATGGCGGCTATTGGCTACATCGTGTGGCGTGGCGACTTTGACCAAAAGGGCATTGTGGGCTATGTGGATGATTTCATGGTGTTTATGGCTGCCTATTCGTTTGCCCGTGGCAGCTTCATGCGTCCCGAGCGCCGTTACATTCGCCGACAGCTCTACATGCTGTCGTCATTGTTTGCCTTGCTTGCCTTGTGCTGGGTCATCCTGCTTGCCTTCATGAAATAAGGGTTTGAAGCCGCTTTCAGGAGTCCAACCGCCGAGCGAGGAAGCGACGGACGGGACTGTCATAGAGGCGCCAGCAGAGCCATGCCAACAGGATGCATGCGACAGGCAATGCTACGGCTACCGGCCACACGTCGCCCAGTTTGACGATGGGCACGAGGTCGCCATTGAAGCCGATGTGCGCATAGAAGAGGTACATCAAGGGGTAGTGGACCGCATAGAGCGGGTAACTCAATTCGCCCAGGAAATGGCTCACACGGCGCGTGAGGCCATTCACTGCCTGTTGTGAAGCGCCCAGCCACACCAGACACGGGAACACAAGAATCACGCACAAGGCATCGTACAGACCATTCATCCACGGCACCAGTTCGCCGAAGGTCAACGGCAGACAACCGACCAGCAAGATGACGATACCGCAACACCAAAAGGCATTCTTCACCCTCATGGGTTTAAAGACCCGCGCCATGAGCATACCCACTGAATAGGGGAAAAGCATCCGCACCATTCCTGTCCACAGGCCACTGTCGGCCATCGACCAGCCCACACCAAGATATCCGTCACTCAAAGCAATATGTGCCAAACAGATGCCCGAGACTGCCGCCACCACGGCCAGCCATCGCGTGGACAAGCGCCACAACAACAGGGCGTAGAGGATATTGCCGATGTATTCAAAGAATAATGACCAGGAGGGGCCGTTCAAGGGGAAAAGTTCACCATTGCCGCGTACATCGGCCGATGCGCCAGGATAGAGCGGCAACATCAACATGCCTAACAACATCGCTATCATTACCCAACCGATGGAGACAGGAGTGCCGTCCCAACGCACGCTGCCCTGAATCAAGAAACAGACAGCCCCGATGAGGGCACCAAGAATCACCATCGGATGCAGACGGATGAGGCGGCGCTTGAAGAATCGCGCCACCGAGAGGCCTTCCTGCCAACGGCTGTCGTAGGCATAACCGATAACAAATCCCGAAAGCACGAAGAAAAAATCGACAGCCAGATATCCATGAGGAACCGGGGACCAATCGAAACACTCGAAAACGTGATACACAATCACGAGCAAAGCGGCCACACCTCGCAAGCCATCAAGGACATCGTAACGGGGTTTAGCCTGAAAGGTCGCCACAACAGACAAGCATTAAACGGGCACGACAAGCATGGGCGTGTCGGTCTGGAACAGCACGCGGTGGGCAATGCTGGGATTGAACAAGCGCGAGAAGATGCTCGATTTCTTGTTGGGGACAGCGATGAGTTGGACATTCTCGTCCTTAGCGAATTGAGCGAAACTCTCCATAAAGGTCTTGGCAGCGATACGCTTAGTCTTGAAGGTGCACTCGGGATAATGCTCACGGCAGTACTGCACCAGTTGCTGCAACGACTGGTCCACCAGGCGGCGGTCCTTCTTATCGACCACGGGAATGATGGTCACCTCCACGCCACGCATGTTGAACAGGCGGGCAAAACGGTCGAAGGAAATCAAGTCTTGTTGGATGAGGTTGGAGAAAAACGACACATGGGTGATATCGGTCAGGCCCACGTCGGGCATGCCGATGGGGACAGTGAAGATGGGGAACTTGCAAGCATCCATCACCTCGCCCGCCACGCTGCCGATAAGATTCTGACGGCGGCGGTTGGTGCCGCTGGTACCCATCACGATGAGCGACACGTCATACTTTTGGGCATAGTGGAGAATCTGTTCCTCGGGGATGCCTTCGGCCACCTTGGTCTCGATTTCCACTTTGGGGAGTTCGCCAGCGGCAATCTTGTCCAAGAGCATTTTCTTGAACTCATCCATGCGCTCACGTGCATTCTTCTTGATGCTCTTGAAGTCATCCTCGGGAGTCTCATAACGGTCGCTACCGAAGGGCAACGACATCGTGTGGCGCTCGTTGATATAACTGTGAAGCAACAAGACCTTGCCACGACTGCGGCGGGCATACTCCATGCCCAATTTCACCGACTTGAGCGAATACTTGCCGAAGTCCACGGGCAGCAGCACGGTGCGCTTGTCACTTGTTACCGTCTCGGGCGACTCGATAATCTGCAGTGCTTGGGGCAGGTCGCGCTCACGGATGCGTACCCTGACGCCCGAACCGAGCACTTTCTCGTCGAGGTTGACGTTGTGCAGTTTCACCTCGATGCCTTCTTCCTCAAGGGTATTCTTCAATTCCACCGCACGGTCAAACGTGTGGATGGCGACCGTGATCAGTCGGTTAGGGTCGTTGTTGTTCTTGTTGTCCATTGTTTGCGGAGAGTTAGTTTGAAATTAGAAATGAGAAATTAGAAATGAGAAATTAGGAATGAGAAATTAGGAATGAGGAATTAGAAATGAGGGATGAGGAGTTAACTGGCGGATTCCATCTATAATCCATTAACCACTATGAAAGACCTGTTATGTGTTCTCCAGAATTTCCAGAGCCATGTCCAGAATCTTGGGGTCGTCAAGCACGACAAGTCCGCCATCGGGTCCCGGCTCCAGATGGAAGCCCATATTGGTCCCGAACTCATAATTAGACCCGCCAAAGTAGTTTCTCACTGACTGAACCGGCAGGTTGAGCTTGTCGGCGATAACGTGGATGGAGCCTTCGGGCAGACGATTCTTGATGCGTCTCAGTTCGTTGAATGTGATGGTTCTCGACATAGGCGATACTTTATATTATTGGGATGATAAATGCGGTATATCGGTAATTTCCACAAAAATACGACATTTTAAGCAAATCACAAAATTTTCCTTCAAAAATAATACTTTTCATCTCTCAGCACACAAATGAGCCGATGAGCATATAAAAGCAGTTGAAATTCAACATCTAACCTACTAAGGCGATTAAAGTACCTGGAAAAGGGCGGCTGTGAGCAGACCGATGACGGTGAGGGCCACTGACGAAGCCATAAGGGTGGCGTCGGTGCGGGTATAGTGGCCTTCAGAGAGGCGGAATCGACGCTGTATCCAGTTCATCAGGCACCAAACGAGCCAGCCGGTGAGCCAGCCAATAAAGATGCCACCGAGGATGTCTCCAGGATAATGCACACCGAGATAGACACGACTGTAGCATTGCAGCCCCGCCCAAGTGAACAGCGAAATGGCCACGAGCCTGCGGCGCATGATGAACGACAACAGTGTTGCCACAGCAAAGGAGTTGGCCGCATGGCTCGAGACAAAGCCGTAGAGGCCTCCACGATAGCCATTGATGACATGAACAGCAGATTCCAGCGACGGTTCATGCGTGGGCCTCAGACGTTCCACCAGATGCTTGATAAGTCCTGACGACAACTGGTCGGCCACGATGGTGACCAGCACGAGCATCACCAGCACGAGCAGGGCATGGCGACGATTCTGATGCAGCGACACCCAGGCCAAAGCCAGCACGATCAACAGAGACGACCACTTGGCGGTGAGCATCCACCAGAATGCGTCCTGGAACAAATCGTGCAGCCCGTTAACGGCCAGTAAGGCATCAGTGTCAATATCGTTCAGATATTCAAGCATTGGCTACTCTCATCATAAATGCGTGCACACTACATCAAATCACTTCAATATCCTTGGCGTTAATCCAGGCCTTGTGGCCACCAGCGGTGGAGACTTGGAGCCACTTGCCGTGGGTTTTGTCGGCGACCGAATCAATAATCTCCACACGGGTGCCCTGCTGCAACTGGAAGGCTTCCTCCTCCTTGTCGCGCGGCTCACGTGGCGCTGTGCTCAAGGTGACGCTCTCGGGCATCACGATGGCACCATTGCCGCCTGTCGCCTTGTTATAGACGTGGAAAGCCGCCATATTGGCCAAAATGCTGATTAAAATCATCAAGGCTCCGCCAAAGAAACCTATCTTGCGGATAGTCACACTGTCCATGAACAGATAGGCCGCCACACCTGCCAGGAAAAGCAGGAAGGTGATGATGGCGATGATGGCCCATGCGTTGCTCGACAGACGGCTCACCGTCTGGTCCACCCAGTTGCTGAACCACGAGTCGCCGGCATCATCGGGCAACTGCATCTTGCCGCGCACAAATTCCAGATTGAAGCGCGCATCACTGTTCGACGGGTCAAGCAACAGGGCCCGCTCATAGTAGAGCACGGCATGCACGTTGTCCTTGAGACGATAGTAGGTGTCGCCGATGTTGCAATACAGGTCGGACGACACACCCGTCTTCTCGGCTTCCTGCAAATAGAGTTTCAGGGCCTCGTTATAGAGCTCCTGCTTGTAAGCCTGGTTTGCCTTGTCAATGTTGGCGTTGGCCGCCATGAGAGGCAAGGCCAAGGCGGCTAATATGATGGTGAAGATGAACTGTTTCATGACTCCTCGATGGTTGTTTTCTTGCGTTTAACACTCTCCAATCGGTCAATGACACCCGCCGCCTCGTCGAGTACGGCGTTCATGTCGTCCGAAGCGAGTTCGGGGGCATACTGGGCAAACTCGCACTTGTCGATGAGGTCCATCGACTCCTTGCGCAATTGCTCGTCGATGCCATACTTCTCCAACTCGGCATTGATGTTGTCCTTGCTCAACTCGCTCACGGGAATCGACAACTTGTCGCTCATATATCCCCACATGGCGGTCAGCATCTCGGCATAGAAGCCACCCCTGTCGCCACGCGAAGCAAAGCCGCGAGCCGCCTTCAGGCGACGCTGTGCCACCTTGCTGGCCCGCTTGGAGCGCATGCGCCGCACGTCGGCCCTTTCCTTCAATTGCTTGCGGTAGTAGAGCAGCAGGGCCGTCAGCGCCAATAGCGGCAACAGGAACCACAACCAGTAGGACCAGTTGTCCACGATGTATCCATGTGACTTCTTCAGCCCCAGGTCACCGCTCTTGATGGGACGGATGTCCATATTCTTCATGCGGTAATGATTGCTGGGCTGTCCCTCGCCCTTGGCAACAGTCAAGTGGCGAGCCTGCAGATTAACCGTCACATATTTTCCAGCATCGGGGTCAAAATAGGAGAATTCAGACGCCGGGATGTCAAACTCCCCGGCATACTGCGGAATGAACGTGTAATCCATCACTACCCTTCCGCTCATGTCGCCGGCTCCGTCGTTGACCTGAACGTCGGTTTTGGGATCATAGACGTCGAACTGTTCAGGGAAATTGATCTCGGGGGCCTTGATATACTTGATGTTACCCGTTCCACTGATGATGTAGCGATAGATGGCAGCACTATAGGTCTTGAGCCCCGTGGCGGGCTTGAGTTCGGTGGTGACATTGAACTTGCCCACGGCACCCGTGAACGAAGCGGGCTTAGGTTCCGGCAGGGGCAGGATGTGAACGGTAGCCTTGTTGCTAGTGACCTTGAGATCCTTCTCCACCGGATTGGAAATGGTGCCGAAGATGCTCCTAAAGGTATCGAACTGCACAACACTCACATCATAGTTGCCAGAAGAAATCGTCAGGTTGCCACTCTGTTGCGGGTAGAGGATGCACTTCTTCAAGACGGCTGTCATATAGCGCTCGCCATTCAAGGTTTCCACTTTGTTCAGACTCGGCTGAACAGGAATCTCCTCGATCAGGAAACCATCAAACGACGGTTGGAGGGTGGGCATGAACTGCGAAATCTGATACTTGGTGTACAGCTTGATGGTACAAACCACTGCCTGCTGTTCATAGACACGCGGTTTGGACATCTCGATGCGGACAAAGATATCCTTGCCGCTGACGTCCTTGTCGGCACTCTGCGTCATGGGGTCACTGTAAGGAGTGGGAGCGCCCGGCGTGTGCTGCTGTTGCTGGCTGGGCTGTTTGCTGCCAGCGGGCAACACGTTAATCGTCACCGCCCTCGTCGAGTAACGCTTGCCATCAACCACAATGGAGGCTGCACCGATGTGACACTTGCCCGACTGTGTAGCCTTGTACATCATGGTGTACTCCTCGGACGTGCTGTGGCTTGACTTGCCGTTAACCCACGACGAGACAGAGCTGTGTGAAACGCTCGGTCCATAGATGAGTTTAGCGCCACTCACCTCGGGAGGGATGAAACCGCTTCCCTCGCCATTGTTGAGCACAAACGTGACATTAAACTTGGTGCCCTCAACGACCTGGCTCGGCGCATTGACACTGAACGATGCCGCCCGAGCCATGCACACGGTGGTCAAGAGCAGGATTGCTATATTGATGATTCGCTTCATTGACTTTTTCAGTTTTCAGTCGACAACAGTTTTCAGCGTTATAATCTACAGCCGGCTACCACTTTTTATTGGTGCGACGGCGCTCGTGGCGCTGTTGTTGAGCCTGCTGGGCGTTGATGCGCTGCTGAGTGGCGTTCTCACGGTCCTGCATGGCCTTGAGCACCTGCTCGGCATTCTGCTGGCTCATGCCGCCCTGCTGCTGTTGCTGTTTCTGTTGATCCTGATTCTTTTGGTCTTGGTTCTGATTTTGGTTCTGTTTATCCTTATTCTGGTCTTGCTTGTCCTTGTTTTGATCTTTGTTCTGATCTTTGTTTTGATCTTTGTTCTGATCTTTGTTCTGGTCCTTATTCTGATCTTTATTTTGGTCCTTGTTCTTGTCTTGATTCTTATCTTTGTTCTTATCCTGCTCTTGTTTCTTGAGCTGGGCAAGACGCAGATTCTGACGCGCCTGGTTGTCATTGGGGTTGCAGCGCAACGCCTGCTTGTAGAGTTCCACTGCTTGGTCATACTGCTGACGACCGTAAGCGATATTGCCCAAGTCATAGGCCGCCTTACCCCTCAACTGCTTGTCCTGGGCATTCTTGGCAAGATTGGTGAGCAGTTTCTCGGCTTCATTCATCGGGTTCTTCTTATCGTCCTGTGATGCCGTGACGCTGCCTTGGCGCATATAAGTCGTGGCGAGGTTGAACTGCGCCTTCTCGCTATTGGGATTAGCCGCCAAAGCCTTTTTGTACTCTACCTCGGCCTCGGCATAACGTTTCTTTTCATACAACTTGTTGCCATTGCGCAGGCACACGCGCTCCTGCTTGGTCATCTTGGGAGCCTTGCCCTGAGCCATCGCGGGCACCGAAACGCCCAAGGCCAGCGCAACAAGCATCACCGATGCCAGCAGGTGTTTATTTATCTTGTTGAGTTTCATTGATAACAGAGTTTTCTTTTTTGTCCTTAGTGAAGAAATTGTACTTCTTGAGCCACGGATTCTTGCGTTCGAGCAGGAGCAGTAAGGCCAGCAGCAGCAACAGCGCCAGCGTGGCAAACACGGGGAACTGCTCATCGTGCTGGGTGTAGCTCACAACGGCTAAGTCGCTCTTGGCGAGCTTGTCGAGGGTCTCCTGCAAGGTTGAGACCGCATCGGCCGCCGTGCCCGAGATATAGACGCCCTTACCGGCATCGGCAATCTGCTGCGCCATCTTCTCGTTCAGGAAGGTGGTCACCGGTTCACCATTGTCGTCGGTCAGGTAGCCGCCATCCATGGGAATGGGTGCGCCCTTGGTGGAACCCACGCCGATGACATCGACCTGAACGCCCATCTTGGCGGCGTTTTTGGCGGCATCGACGGCATCGTCCTCAAAGTTCTCACCATCGGTGATGATGATAATGGCCTTCTGGGACTTCTTGCTCTGTGAGAAGCCGTTCAGCGACATATTGATGGCTGCGCCGATGGCGGTGCCCTGGGTGGGCGCCATGTTGGTGTTGATGCCGTTGAGGAACAGTTTGGCCGACGCGGCATCGCTGGTCATCGGCATCTGCATATAGGCATTGCCCGCAAACACAATCAGTCCCACCTTGTTGTTGTCAAGGCGGTCAATCAACTTCTGCAGAATCATCTTGGCTCGCTGCAGGCGGCTCACATCCTGAGGATTGTCGGTGCTTGAAGCGTTCATCGAGTTGGACACATCGACAGCGACCATGACCTCGATGCCATGCACCTTGTTGGTGGTCTTGCTGGAACCGGCACGGGGACGTGCGAGCACCACGATGGCCATCGTGAGCAGCAAGAGTTCCAAGGCGAGCCTGATCCACGGCTTGTAACGCGAGACCTCGGGCATCAATGGCTCTATCGAGGCGCGCTTGCCATAGCGCTGCAGCCGCTTGAGGCGGTTGCGGCGGTTCCACAGGAACAGCAGCACCAGTGCCGGCAACAACAGCAGCAGATAGAAATATTGCGGATGAGCGAAATTAATCATAATTCAGTTTCTGGTTTCTAGTCCCTAGTTTCTAATTGTCAAAACTCAAGGAATGTGCCTCAATAACGTGTAATCCAGCAGCAGGCTGAGTAGCAGCAGCCCGAGCAAGAGCAGCGCCCACGGCTCGTAATGGTCCTCGGTGTGGGTGAATCGCTGCACATCCATGTGGGTCTTCTCCAGCTTGTCGATTTCCTGGAAGATGCTGCGCAACACGCTGCCCGAAGTGGCGCGGAAGTACTTGCCACCGGTGCGTGATGCGATGTTCTTCAAGGTTGCCTCATCGATGACCACAGGCATGCGCTGGTATTGAATGTTACCGGCATAGTCAATGGCGACAGGATATTCGGCGGTGCCGTTGCTGCCCACGCCGATGGTGTAAATCTTGATGCCGTACTTCTGGGCAATGTCGGCCGCCGTGTTAGGCGCCACGACACCCGTGTTGTTGGAACCGTCGGTGAGCAGGATGATGCTCTTGCTCTTGGCCTTGCCGTCGCGGATTCGGTTGATGGCCGTGGCGATACCGTCACCGATGGCCGTTCCGTCCTCGAGGGTGCCGATTTCGGTCTGCCCGATGGCATTGACCAGCGTGGCGTTATCCATCGTCATGGGCACTTGGGTGAAACTCTCGCCGGCGAACAGCACCAGACCGATATTGTCGTGGTCACGGCCGCTGACGAACTGCGTCGCCACCTTCTTGGCACTCTCAAAGCGGTTGGGGCTGAAGTCTCGGGCCAGCATACTGGTCGACACGTCAAGGGCGATGACGATGTCGGTACCCTCCACGTCGCTGGTCGACCAGCTGTCCTTACTCTGGGGTCGGCACAGGATGATGACCAGACACGCCAGCGCCGCCATCTTGAGCGCAAAGGAGAAGTGCTTGAGCCACACTTTCCAGCTAGAGCCCATGCCATCAAAGGCGCGTGTCGACGACACGTTCATCTCGGGCTCGTTCTTGTCCTGGCTATAGACGTACCACGCGATGAGCGGTATCATCAACACTGGCAGCAGCCACAGCCATCCTGGATGAGCAAGATTTATCATTTTTTTGCCTCCTCCTTCTTTTCGGGTTGTTCAACAGGTCGTGTCTCCTCAACGAAGTTCACGGCGCGCTGGAAGGCCACCTCGTTGTCATCGGCAAGCGGTCGTGCGTTGGCAAACTTCACGATGTCGGCAATCTCGAGAATCATCTCCAGCTGCTCGTTCACCGCCTTGGTCTCCTCGTTGCGCTTGAGCGTGTCGATAATCTGAGAGGAGGTCATCTCCACAGCATTGATGCCGAAACGGCGGTCGATGTACACACGCAGGATATCGGTCAAGCCGGTGAAATACTCCTTATCCTGACCTTGCTGCCACAACTGGGCCGCCTTGAGGTTCTGCAGGTTCAGCATCGCCTCCTCATAGGGCGGCAAGCGTTTCTTGGTGGGCTTCAACGGGTTGATGCCTTTCTTGAAATACTTGAGGTAAGCCCAGATGCCAGCGGCGATGAGCAACAAGCCCAGCAGCCACAGCCACCAGTAGTCGGGCAGCCAATCCAGAATATTGAACGGAACCTCCTCAACGGGTTTGATGTCGTTGATGTCTTCCATCTTGCTCACGTCAACAGGCATCACCTTCAAGGTGAGCTGGTTGCTGTAAGCCGTGTCGCCATTCACCACATAGGGTATGGGCTTGATGATCCACATTCCCGAATCAAAACTCTGGATGATGAGGTCACGGTTGATCTGGATGCGGTTATTATCCAAGTCTATTGTGTCGGCCTTGGGGCGCTCGGCAATCTCCACCATGGCATTCAACGTGTCAAGATGCTCACCGGGGAAGAAACCGCGCGCATTCTTGTCCTGGGTGATTTCCAGATGCAGCGCAGTGGTCTTGCCCATGAGTAAGGTGACACTGTCAAGTTTGGCTTTAAACGTGACGTTGCCGCCCATTGCCGTTGCCGTTGTTGCCAGCATCAACACGACGGCCATCACGATATGTCTCACATTCTGTGACATTTTCTTTTCATTAGTTTATTATCAGGTCTTTAGGATCCTTGAGGTCCTTAAAGACGGTCTTTAGCTCCTGACGCCACGATTCTTGAACAGCCCCATGAGGGCGGTCACATAGTCTTCGTCGGTCGCCACGCTGGCCAGGTCCACATTGCAGCGTTGCAGCGTGCCGTTGACGGCCTGTTGCTGGTTGTACCACCAGCGGCGATAGGTATCACGCACACGCTTGCTGCTGGTATTCACCCAGCGTGTCGTGCCACGCTCGGCGTCACGAACGCGCATCAATCCCACGTCGGGCAACTGCGCCTCACGCTTGTCATAGACCTGCACGGCGATGACGTCATGCTTGTGGTTGGCGATGGACAAGGCCTTGCTGTAATCGTGCTCATCAATGAAGTCGCTCACCAGGAAGGTGGTGCAGCGCTTCTTCAAAGCGCTGGTCATGTATTCCAGTGCCATGTTGATGTCGGTGCCGGTGTTCTCGGGCTGGAAATCAAGCAGTTCGCGGATGACGAGCAAGATGTGCTTGCGGCCCTTCTTGGGAGGGATGAACTTCTCGATTTTATCGCTGAAGAAGATGACGCCCACCTTGTCGTTGTTCTCAATGGCCGAGAAGGCAAGCGTGGCACCAATTTCGGCCATCATCTCACGCTTGGCGACGCCCACGGCACCAAAGTCCTTGCTGCCACTCACGTCGACGAGCAACATCACCGTGAGTTCGCGCTCCTCCTCATAGACCTTCACATAGGGGCGGTTGTATCGGGCCGTGACATTCCAGTCGATGTCGCGCACGTCGTCGCCATACTGGTACTCGCGCACCTCGCTGAAGGTCATACCCCTGCCCTTGAAGGCCGAGTGGTACTCGCCGGCAAATATGTTCTGCGACAGGCCCTTGGTCTTGATTTCTATCTTGCGGACCTTGCGCAACAGTTCATTAGTATCCATTTTTTAAGTTTTAAGTTGTAAGTTGTAAGTTTTTAGTCCCTAGTCCCTAGTTGACGTCAACTCTAAACTCTAAACCCTAAACTCTAAACTTCAAGTTGCTTTACAACTTGAATCTCAAGGTACTGCAATCTTGTCAAGGATGTTGCTGATGATCTCGTCGCTGCTGATGTTGTTGGCCTCGGCCTCATAGGTCAGCCCCAAGCGGTGACGCATCACATCGTGGCAGATGGCGCGCACGTCCTCGGGGATGACATAGCCGCGGTTGCGCATGAAGGCATAGGCCCTCGATGCCAGCGCCATGTTGATCGAGGCACGGGGCGAAGCGCCAAACGAAATCATGCTCTTCAGGTCATTCAGGCCGTAGTCACTCGGGAAACGGGTGGCGAACACAATGTCCACGATATACTTCTGGATCTTCTCGTCGATGTAAATCTGCTGTACCACCTTGCGGGTGTCAACAATATCGGCGGGGGTGACCATGGGACGCACCTCAACGGGGTCGGGAGCGATGTTCATCTTGATGATGTCGCCCTCCTCGCTCTTGCTGGGATAGCCGATGAGCACCTTCATCAGGAAACGGTCCACCTGGGCCTCGGGCAGCGGATAGGTACCCTCCTGCTCAATGGGGTTCTGGGTGGCGAGCACCAGGAAGGGGTCATCGAGTTTAAAAGTCTGCTCACCGATGGTCACCTGACGCTCCTGCATAGCCTCGAGCAGCGCGCTCTGCACCTTGGCCGG
>JAZQJW010000042.1:0-78100 GCA_045541835.1 Sodaliphilus sp.
CCAGGAGTGTTGCCACTCCCGCGATGCCCCTCGACTTGCATGTGTTAAGCCTGTCGCTAGCGTTCATCCTGAGCCAGGATCAAACTCTTCGTTGTTGTATTATCGTTTTTCTCTTTTGCAAGAATAAAATGAAAACGCAACACTCAATTGAGTTCTCCAGTCAATGGTTCCTGGCCTCTATTCAGGTTGAATCTCGTATCTTACTGCCTGATGTACATCGTTTTAAACGACTTGGAATCGACGGGAACAACTATTACATTGTCCCTTGTTCTCTTGTACTACTCGTTGCTGCAAACATGTCAAAGAGCTATTGTTTAGCGCCGCACCAGCGGCGAAAAGCGGTGCAAAGGTACTGCCATTTTTGAAACTGGCAAATTTTTTAGCAACTTTTTTTAGTCGAAGTTATTAACAATTTTAGGAAAATTGCACACAATCAACTGAAACACAAACGATTAAATGCAAGAAAAAATTTTAAAAAAAATGAAGATTTTTTTGAGAGAACGGGAAAATGGGGCCAAAAACGAAAAAAAACGGGCTGGAACGGATAGAACGGAAATAACGGATAAAACGGATAAAACGGGACTGGAAAACGGAAATCATGAAAACGGAACCCGAAATCGGGAAAACGGGACCCGAAAACTGGAAAACGGACCAAGAAAACAGGGAAACGGGACCCGAAACCAGGAAAACGGAAGCCGAAACCGGGAGAACGGGACCCAAAACCAAGAGAACGGCCCTCCAAAAAAAACGAGAACGGGACCCGAACATGGAGAACGGGACCCGAAATCGGATAAATTGGAACTTCTTAAACGGGAAGACCTAATGGGCGGGGACGGGAGTGTCCTTGTCGCCGCCTATCACATCATGCGGAAGACGCGGATGCCGATATTGGTCTTGGATCGTTCGAGGTGCTTGAAGAGGGGCTTGGGCTCCAGCATGACCTTGCCGCCCGACATGGATGCGTCGAGCAGATAAGGTTCACCCTTCTCGTCAACGATGATGATGCCGTTGTGAGAGACGTCCAGGCCGTCGGCCTTGGTGACCAGGGAGACGAAATCACCAGACTTCAGCGCGGCCTTCACTTCCTTGCTATTAAGCCACGAACGCTTGAGATAGGGGTAGCGGTGGTTGCGCAACTCAAAGCGCCGAATCTTCTCGACCATGGCGGTGTCGTTCTTGAGTTGCTGATACTGGTCGGGGTGAGTGGTCATGTAGTCAATGTTCTTGACCATATAGTCGGCATGCGGCAAGTCTTGGGTGATTTCCTGCAGGTTGCCACGCATGTGATTGTCGATGATCCACTCGCTGATGTAATGAATGCGGCTGGAATAGTCGCCCATCTTGCCGCCGCGGTAACGGACATTCTCGATGTTGGCGGCAAAGTCACGCCATGAATAACGATGATTGAGGGTGGCGCGGGTCAAGGAATACAGGGTCTCGATGAACGTGAGGCAGTCCAGTTCATGGATGTTGATGGTCAGCACCTCCTTGTCGGCCTCGAGGGTGTGGGCGACGTAAGGCGTCCCCAACAGTTGCCTGGCATAGAACTCTATCAATGCGTTGGCGTCGGTGAGGCCTGACTGGTAGCCCTTCATCAGCAAATCGTTGATGACTGTGGTGTCGCCATCACAGTGGAAGCGCATCTGGGTCATCGTGGCGGCATTGGCCACCTGCTGATTGTCCTGCTTGGGAGCGCATGCAGCCAACAGTATCACTATCAAGAATAACAATTGTTTCATAGTAGGCTTGTTTGAGTTGGTTTAAAGCACAAAATTACAAAAAAACTCAATCAAGTGGCCAATGAATCTGATTTTTCTGAATCCATCTTTTATTATTTATTGGCAATGATATCGATGTTGGCCCAACCTTTTGCGAAACCAAACCCTGTGGGGCTAATGCTAATTTCACGAATTTATCTAATTTTAATGATGTGATTCTTTATTATTGTAATTCGTCTAATTAGAGAAATTAGCATTGAAAAAATCAATGGGCCAACTGCTATATCGTTCCCTATTTATTTTATTATATAATGTGTAATGTCATCTGCGACTTGTCACGATGGCAGGCAAAAAACGTCGCGCGCCCCACCCTGAGTGGAGACGCGCGACAAATTCATTGTAGCATATGCCTGGCCGATGGAGGCCGTCAGTTACCGGACGGCATCACCACTCACACATTGTTCAGCACAAAGGTGATCATGTCGATGGCATCGGTGATGTTGACCTCGCCGTCAAGATTGAAATCGGCATTCTCGTAAATGAAGCCCTCGGCTCCATCGTTGAGCACATAGTTGATGAAGAGGATAACGTCAGAGATGTTGACCTCGTTGTCACCGTTCACATCGCCCAGCAGACCGGCTGCCATGGTCTCGGTCGCACTGATGATGTAGAGTTCCCACTTGTCGCTCACGGGCGAATGATCGGCGTCGTCGGGGCGAACGCCAGCCAACAGTTGCGAGCCATCCTCGACAGCCCTGACGATGCCCGTCAACGTGTATCCATACTTCTCCCTGATTGAAGTCTCGGGATTATAGGATGCCATATCCTCCCAATAGCCCTGCTTGACGGTCGCCAGGAAGGCGCCGGGCAGGTTCTCGCTGTTGTAGCCGCCCTCGCTCTTGGGCATCACCATCACAAAGGTGGTGTCGTTGAGTTTCTCACGGCAGATGGCCCACTTGATGTCGGCAAACTCCTGCGGCTTGGGCTCAACCAAGAAGTACCCGGTCTGTTCCACCAGACATGCAGGCAGGAAGGTGTTGGGGGTGTAAGACACCTCAGTCGTGGGGATGGGGTTGGCACGCAACTCGATGGTGGGATTGTCACGGTCGGTGAGCGTTCCCAGCACGGTCTGACCCAACAACAGGCGTCCCTGGATGTCCTCGGCGGGCTCCTTGAGAATGAGTTGTGCCCAGTTGCTCTGGTCATAGTCCACACCAACGATTGAATCGGGCACCGGCAGCGACTGGGTGTTGATGCTGGGACTGATGGCATCGCCATTCTCCTCCTTCACCCACAGCCACTTGCCCTGGTCATTCATCCAAACGCTGGTCAGGTCATTGGCGACGACATACTCCTTGCCGACCTCGCCCCTGTTGACAATGTCGGCCAGCGACATCACGTTGTCATTGACAACGCCCACCAGTCCGCCGGCATTATAGTATCCGCCGTTGACGAACTCAAAGTCGACAGTCTGCGTCGCCTGGTTGCCATTGTCGCTGAAAATCACATTCGACGGCATTGCGGTGAGACTGCCGTTATAAACCCAACGGTAGATCAAGTTTCCGTTAGGCGCCACGCCGACGGGCGACACAAGCACCTCGCCCGGCCAGCAACTACCGGTGTAAATGGCCGTTTGGTCAGTGATCCAGGCACAGGGATTGGCATAATGGGCCGTGTTCTCGAAATAGCAGTAGAACACATCTCCCATGCCCGTCGCACACGACGGCAGGTCGGTCATCACACGCGAGTAACCCGCGCCGCCGTCATAGGTGAAGTAGTGGTCACCCGGGGTAAGGCCACCGATGGTCTCGGTCTGCCCGCCCCCACCGTTGTTGAAGATGACGTTGAGCGACGATGCCTCCTGCGAGTAGTGATACCAGCCCTGGTCGTCCTTCTCGGTCAACCTGGTGCCGGGCCATGCCACGGGAGCGACAATCTGGCCGTCGTTCTCCTCCCAAGCGTAGACATAGGGGTCGTTGTCGGCCTTGACGTAGATATTCACCATGTCGCCAGTGGCACCGGTTACATAGTAGGTTCGGGCCACCTGATTGATGACGCTGCCATTGTAGAGCACGCCGGCCCTGAGCACGTGGTTGCCGTCGGTGTCAAAGGTCACCGTGCCCTCATAGGAACTCATCAGCATGCCGTTGGTGGGCGAAGGCTCACTGCCGTCGGTGGTATAGACAATCACCGCATTGCTGTTGCTGGCGGTGAGGTGAGGCGTGATCGTGTGGTCATACTCACCACTTGCCAAGTCAATCGACACAATGGGATTGTGGAGTGCACGGGTATAGGTCGCCGTCAAGTCATGGGCCACACCGTCGGCGAAACTGTAGAACACCTCGCCAGTGACGCCATTGATGTCGGCCGTCTTGGTCGCGTCATTGCCATAACTCAAGATGACATTGACCTTGCTGGCATTGATTGCGGCATGGAGCCAGGTCACGCCACCGATGATGACGCGGTTATCATAACTGTACTGCCAGCCCGGGAAACTGCCGGTGAGGCTGTTGTCGTTGTCGTCAAAGGCATAGACCCAAGGCAGATTGCCTCCGTCATACTTGACATAGACCATGACGTGGTCACTGGCGGCAGCGTTGTCCACGACATACTCGCGGGTCACAACGCTGTTAGCGCGCACCTCGCCATTGGCCAGCACGCCCACCTTGAGCGTCGTGTTATGGTCGAACGACAAGTCCAGACCCACGGTGTCGGTGATCTGCTTGCTGTAAATGTCGGGGGTCTTGCCATCGGTGGTATAAACCAGCACGGTTTCCTCGCACGAGGGCTTCACGTTCACCTCGACAGGCGCATTGTAACTGCCGCTGGCACGGCTGATGACAGGATAGCCATAGACAAGGTCCTGCTTGACATTGTCGTCGACCAGTCCGGCCAGCGTGGAGGTGATGCTCAAGCGGCACGTGCCCTGGGTATTGCACCACACCTCGGAGAAGCCTTCGGGCACGCCGGCGCCAACGGCCTCGTCACCCAACTGCAGATACAGTTCACCATTCTCACCCGTCACGCGCCAAGCGATACTGTAGGCACCGATTTCCACCGGGTCCCAAGCCGTGCTCTCATTGGTGATGCCAGCCGTGCGGCGGGCCTTGATGAAACGGGTGATGAGGTCATGCCACTCGGGATGCATGAAGTGAGGATAGAACAGGCACGGGGTGCCCGGCATGGCCAGGATGAAGCAGTTGGCCTCGACAATTTGGTTGTTGACGCGGTGCATATAGTTGCTGTTGCTGGCATCGGTGGGCAGGTCCTTGAACGTGTCATGGTTGTCGATGAACGTCACAGCGTAACGCCTGAAACGATAGTCCCAGATGAGACCGTCATTCTTGAGCAAGCGGAAACTGTGCCCGTTCAGGTCATTGAACGCCTGCCTGATCTGCTCCTGCAGGGGGAAGTCGAACGCGGCGCTCTGGAAGCCGCCCTCGTCATACACGCCCTTGATCCACGCGGTGATATCGCCAGTGGTGCCCCAGAACTCGCCGACCGAGAACGTGGGCCTCACCGTGGTGTTGTAATAGGCAAAATGCTTCGGCTCGAAGCCACGCGCATAGTCGTAGCGGAAACCGATGTATCCCAGTTCGTCCTTGAGATAACGCAGATAGGTGAGAATCTTCTGCTGTGTGGCGGGGTTGTGGTGATCCACGTCACGCGCCCACGGTCCCTTACCGGCATCGCCGCCGCAGTCGGAGTTACCGCTGCCCATGCCGCTCTCGTCATCCCAGCAGATGTCCCTGCACTTGCCGTTCTCGTCCCAGTCCCACTGGATGCTGTAGGTCTTGCCCGTGGTGGGACCGATGACGTCAATCTCGTCGACAAAGTCGGCGGCAAACTGCACGCCCTCGTTCCACGTGCTCAGTCCGCCCTTGTGATTGGCAACGACGTCCTCCATCGCTCCCGTTCCGGCCTCCTTATAGGCACTGATGAGGTTGATGAGTTCGGCCTCGGTGCCGAAGTAACTCTTGGGAGCCCATGTCGTGCCGTTGACGTTGTAGGTCTGCCCGCGGTTATGGTCAAGGTAGAACACAGGCACAAAGCCCATGCAGTCGGGGTTATTAATCATGTCGCCATAATGGGTGCACACCCATGAGCCGTTATGGCCAGCACGCCATGCCTCACCCTCGGTGATGAAGACGCTCTGGTCGGAGCACACCGTGGCACCACTCTGGGGCAGCCACAACAAGTCGATGAAGGGGGCGATGTTGTCCTTCTGTGCCAGCAGACCGGCCCAAGTGGTCACGGGGACATACCACTGGTCGTTCTCGCCCCAGCCGGCGCCATACATGGTCGCCATCGTCTTATCGGGCTGGCCATCGGCAGGCCGGAAACTGTCCCAGAAGAAACCTTGAAGCACGACACCCCCATAGTTAGAGGGCCAGCCCTGGGAGAACAAGCCCAACGGCGCCATCAGCGCCAAGACTAACAAGAGTAATATCTTTTTCATAAACCTAAAAACCTTTAATATGTTAATAATTATTCAATCCTTATACTGTCTTTCCACCACCCTTGCCCAGGGCAAGAAGAACCAGATTTTGAACTCACAAAAGTAAACACTATTTTTTTTAAGTCAAAATAATTATACACAAAGTTTTTGTCAAAATAAACGATTAAAGCGTTCTGCAGTCAAAAAAAATGTGTAATTTAGCACGTCAAAAGAATCATGATAAAAAGATTGTTGATCACATTGACGGCTGCCCTGCTCTTTGCCGGTAGCCTGTGGGCCAAGGATGAAGAAATCATCGTGACCCGCCAACTCACCACGGGCCAGCGCAACTCGTTGCCCGAGAAGACCATCAGTGTGGAGATGAAGCGCTTGACCTTCAGCAAGAAGGCCGACCCGGAATTTGTCGAAGCCATCTTCCAGGTCATGGACACCATCGCCCGTAATGACCAGAGCAACCGCACCTTTGTGCTGCTGCTCGAGCCCAGGGCCGATGGTCAAATCGCCATCGCGGCGCGCAACGACGACATCGTGACGCGCGGCAAGCATGACCAGGGCATCTACTACGGCACGCTGGACCGCGGACGATGCCACTTTGTCGTGCTCACCAGCAAGGACAACGCCGCGTTGCTGGAGAAGACCTTCAAGCGGCAGGGCAAGGTGAAGTATGTGCTGGAATTCGAGTTTGTGCAATTCCCGACGCCCATCTACAGGACCGACGTCATCGGTCAATGGTCATCAGGCAATTATCTGAACTGGCGCACGGTCATCATCGACGAGAGCCCCTATATCGACAGGGATGCGTTTGACCGCCCCGCCCACGCCGAGGAATAGAACCTAAAAAACGACATAGCGATGAACGAAGACCTTAAAAACAACCAGAATTATGTGATTGCCATCGGGCGCCAATTCGGCTGCGGTGGCCGAGAAGTGGGTCAGCGTGTGGCCCAACTGCTGGACATCAACTACTATGACAAGCAACTGCTGCTCGAGGCATCCAAGGCCAGCGGCATCAATGCCGAGATGTTTGAAGCGGTCGACGAGCGCACGCCCAAGTTCTTTCCCAGCCTGTGGCCGCTGAACCTGGCGATGGCCGGCTCGGCCTTCATCGGCGAGACACCGATGAGCGACGACAGCATCTACAACGCCCAGTGCCAGGTGATGAAAGACCTGGTGGACCGCAAGTCCTGCGTCATCGTGGGGCGCACCGCCGACTATGTGCTGCGCGACTACTGCCCCGTCATCAGCGTGTTCCTGCACGCCCCCATCGAGGACCGCGTCAGACGCATCATCGAGCGCGGCGACTGTGACACGCGCGAGGCTGCCGAGAAACGCGCCGACAAAATCAACAAACTGCGCTCCGAGTACTACAACTTCTACACCGACAAACTGTGGGGTCACGCCGACAGTTACGACCTGTGCCTGGACTCCAGCCTGCTGGGCATTGAGGGCACGGCCCAGTTCATTGTCGACTTCATCAAACGCCGCCTCTCCTCCATAAAATAAGGCAATGATATAGATGTTGGCCCAACCTTTTGCGAAACCAAACCCTGCGGGGCTAATGCTAATTTCACGAATTTATCTAATTTTAATGATGTGATTCTTTATTATCGTAATTCGTCTAATTAGAGAAATTAGCATTGAAAAAAATCAATGGGCCAACTGCTACATCGTTCCATAAAAGAAAAACAAGAAATACAATAAACATTAATCAGAAAACCTTATTTAAACATGATCATGAAAAAGTTATTCTTTGTGTTGCTTGTGGGGCTTTTAGCCGCGTCGTCACCTAAGGCTCATGCCTTTGAGGTTGACGGAATGTATTACGGTATCAATTCGGATAACACAACGGTATTTGTCACCTCTGGGCCGAATAAATATCGCGGAGATATCACAATTCCCAACACAGTTGTATATGAAGGAAAGACCTATACAGTATCTTCGATACGTTCTAGTGCTTTTAGTGGCTGTGATAACTTGACCAGTGTTAAGATGGGTGAATCTATTACTTCTATCGGCTCTAACGCGTTTTCCAGCAGCCAGAGTCTAAGAGCAGTCACCATTGGCAAGTCGGTGAAAACGATTGGCGATTTCGCATTCTATGGATGCTCAGCATTAACCGAGATTATCATTCCTGATAATGTCACCTTCATCGGCGAGAGTATCTGTTCGTATTGCAACTACTTGACATCGGCAACCATTGGCGATGGGGTTACGGACATTGGATACCGATCTTTCCTTAATTGCAGGCGTCTCAAGGAGGTCACCATCGGGAAAAACGTTGCTCATATTGGAGATGAGGCCTTCTACAACTGCACGGAGTTGACGAAGGTCAACATTAAGGATTTGACCGCATGGTGCCTCATTGATTTTGATGGCAGCGCAGTTGCCAATCCTCTTTGCTATGCCCATCATCTTTTCCTGAATGGCCAAGAAATAAAAGACCTTATCATCCCTGAAACCATCTCTGAGATACGCAACTTCACCTTCAACGGAGGCAGTGGATTCATGAGTGTCGATTTGGGCAATGTCACCTCGATTGGCTGGGCGTCATTCTCTGTATGTACGGGGCTGAAAACCATCAACTTCGGGAGATCGCTCACCACCATCGGGAACTCCGCATTCAGCAGTTGCACAGGTTTGAAGAGCCTGAAGTTTCCACGCTCTTTGACCGAAATCGGGTATTATGCCTTTGAAGATTGTGACAGTTTGACCAGTATACGTTGCTTATCTGTTACTCCACCTGAATTGCATGACGGGAACACATTCAGTTACACCTGCTACCTAAAAACGATACTCACCGTTCCAAAGAATGCCATCAGCAACTACACAGTTAAATGGTGCGAATGGAGGGCATTCAGGCATATCGTTGAATGGGAATTCAATGAGTGTGATGTGAATTGCGACGGCGAAGTCAACATCGCTGACGTCAACATGATAATAGAAGCCATATTATCGGGATGGACTGATGACATCTACGATGTGAACTATGACAACGAAATCAACATCGCCGACGTTAATGAGGTTATCGATATGATTCTGACAATCTGATAACAAGACACTCTGCATCATCAACTTGACGGCGCCTCGACAGATGGAGCGACGGCGTCGGCTTTCGGCTTGAACAGGTTTTCACATCTTTTAGGATGGAAAGGTTGTGGGAATGCGGGATTGTGTGTAACTTTGTCTTTCTTTTTGTGAAACCGGAATTATCATTAACCAAATGACTGACAAGATCACCAATAAAATTACTAAGATTGTGTTGACCGGTGGCCCCTGCGCCGGCAAGACGACGGCTATGGCACAGATCATCGAGCACTTCAGCAGCCTGGGCTTCCAGGTGTTCGCCATTCCCGAGGTGCCCACGATGTTCAGCAGCGCCGGCATCAACTATCTGACCCATAACAAGGCTCTGTTCTTCGAGGCCGAGAAATCGACACTCAATATCCAGTTGGCCCTTGAGGACCACTTCGCCAAGATGGCCGCCCAGTGCAGCAAGCCCGTGCTCATCGTGTGTGACCGCGGCACGATGGACATCAGCGCCTATGTCTCGCCCGAGATTTGGGAAGCCCTGACCGAGGAGATGGGCACCAACACCGTGAAGTTGCGCGATGCGCGCTACGAGGCCATCCTGCACATGGTGACCGCTGCCGCCGGCGCCGAGCAGTTCTACACCAACGAGAACAACAAGTTCCGCAGCGAGGACGTGGAAATGGCCCGTGAACTGGACCGCAAGGTGCTGAGTGCCTGGACGGGTCACCCCCACCTGCGCGTGATTGGCAACCACATGGACTTTGACGACAAGTTGCGCCAGGTGCTCAACGAGATTTCGACCGTGCTGGGTGTTCCCAGTCCCATCGAGAAGGAGCACAAATACATTGTCGAGGTCACAGGCGACATCCCCGACTATACCGAGAGTGAAATCACCCAGACCTACCTGCTGAGCGAGCCGGGCACCGAGATGCGTGTGCGCAAACGCGGCTGGCAGGGCAGTTACGTCTATTTCCAGACCATCAAGAAGACCGTGAGCAGCGACAAGCAGATCGAGACCGAGCGCCGCATCACCGCCCAGCAGTATGTTGACCTGCTGCAGTTGGCCGACCCCAACCGCAAGCCCATCAGCAAGATGCGCAAGTGCTTCGTGTGGAAGAACCGCTACTTCGAACTGGACACCTACATCGAGCCCAAGTTGGGCATGCAAATCCTGGAACTCGAGGGCGTGAAGGAAGGTGACGAGGTGGAATTCCCGCCGTTCATCAAGGTCATCGAGGACATCACCGGCAACGAGAAGTATTATAATTACCAGTTGTCGCTGCGGTAAAGCCTGTCAAGACGTGGCGCTGCCACGGCATACAGAACCCCAAAACAAAATCCCCTGGGCGATGCCCGGGGGATTGTTCGTTAACTGGCCAGGTGATTTATCAGTTGGCCCTGTACTTGTAGATGTCCACCAATTTCATGTCGAACACGAGGCAGGAATAAGGCACCAGCACGTCGTTCATCTTGCGGGAGGCATAGCCCTGGGGATAGGGGACGATGATGGTGCAACTGTCGCCCACGTGCATGCGGGTCAAGGCAATCATCCAACCCTCGATATTGGTATTGACCGCCGAACGGTAGATGCTGTCGGCAGGTTCTGACATATAGTAGGACGAATCGACAGGCGTGCCGTCTAACAGACTCAACTTGTACTTCACGTCGACGGTCGAGGTAATCAACGGCTTGAGGTTGCCCTTGGTCTGCATGGTGTCGTTATGCCAGCGGATGAGCGTCGTTGCCGAGGGGTCCCAAGGTGCCCTGAGCAAGGTGTACTGGCCCGACGACATCTGGTGCTGATACCACTCGTCGTTATTCTCGCGCCAATCCTTGTACTCGTCCTCGATGGTCTTGCCCAGGCAGGAGTCAAGCATCGTGATAGCCACAATCGCCATGATGGCGGTATAGAAAAACTTCTTCATAATTTTAGGCGTTAGGTGTGTTAGACTTTAGACCTTAGACGTTAGACGTTAGACGTTAGACATTAGACGTTAGACATTAGACGTCTGTCATCTAAAGCCTCCAAAGGAAATCACATCAGTTTGCGCAGGACGTTGTTCAGGCTGCACTCACGGGCGAGGATGGCGGGCAGGTCGGCGATGGCGACGCGCTCCTGCTGCATGGTGTCGCGGTCACGCAGGGTGACGGTGTTGTCCTCGAGGGTCTGGCCGTCGACGGTGATGCAATAGGGGGTGCCGATGGCATCCTGGCGGCGGTAGCGCTTGCCGACGGTGTCCTTGTCCTCGTAGTGGCAGGCGAAGTCAAACTTCAACATGTTCATGATTTCGTGAGCCTTCTCGGGCATGCCGTCCTTGCGGACGAGCGGCAGGATGGCACACTTGATGGGAGCCAGGGCCTTGGGCAGGTGGAGCACCACGCGGGTGTCGCCGCCCTCAAGTTGCTGCTCCTCGTAACTGGAGCACATCACCGAGAGGAACATGCGGTCCACACCAATCGACGTCTCAATGACGTAGGGGGTGTAACTCTCGTTCAACTCGGCGTCGAAGTACTGGATCTTCTTGCCCGAGAACTTGGCGTGCTGACTCAAGTCGAAGTCGGTGCGGCTGTGGATACCCTCCACCTCCTTGAAGCCGAACGGCATCTTGAACTCGATGTCGGTGGCAGCGTTGGCATAGTGGGCGAGTTTCTCGTGGTCGTGGAAGCGGTACTTCTCGTCGCCCAGGCCGAGGGCCTTGTGCCAGCGTAGACGGGTCTCGCGCCAGAAGTCGAACCACTTCAATTCCTCGCCGGGACGTACAAAGAATTGCATCTCCATCTGCTCAAACTCACGCATGCGGAAGATGAACTGGCGCGCCACAATCTCGTTGCGGAAGGCCTTGCCAATCTGTGCGATGCCGAAGGGGATGCGCATGCGACCGGTCTTCTGCACGTTCAGGAAGTTCACAAAGATGCCCTGGGCCGTCTCGGGACGCAGATAGACGTCCATCGTCGAGTCGGCGCTGCTGCCCATCTGGGTCTTGAACATGAGGTTGAACTGGCGCACGTCGGTCCAGTTCTTGGTGCCGCTCACGGGATCCACGATGCCGTAGTCCACGATGATCTGCTTCAACTCGGCCAGGTCGTTGTCGTTCATGGCCTTCTCGTAGCGGGCATGCAGTTCGTCACGCTTCTTCTGATTCTCAAGCACGCGCGGATTGGTGGCACGGAACATCGCCTCGTCGAATTTCTCGCCAAAGCGCTTGGCAGCCTTCTCACACTCCTTGTTCATCTTCTCCTCGATCTTGCCGATCTCGTCCTCGATGAGCACGTCGGCGCGATAGCGCTTCTTGCTGTCGCGGTTGTCAATCAAGGGGTCGTTGAACGCGTCAACGTGGCCCGAAGCCTTCCAGATGGTGGGGTGCATGAAGATGGCGCTGTCGATGCCCACGATGTTCTCGTGCAGCAGGGTCATCGCCTCCCACCAGTAGCGCTTGATATTGTTCTTGAGCTCTACGCCGTTCTGAGCATAGTCATAAACCGCGCCCAAGCCGTCATAGATTTCACTTGAGGGGAACACAAAGCCATATTCCTTGGCATGTGAAACGATCTTCTTGAAAACGTCTTCCTGTTTTGCCATTTTTTATTGTATTGTTTTGTTATTGTTTTTATTACAAGCTGCAAAGGTACATTTTTTCCAGCAAAGCGGCAATGCTTTGCCAGATATTAGGGATATTTAACGGAGAAAACGGAGGTTACTGGAGATACTGGATTAACTGGAAATACTGGATAACGGGGCGATCTCGCCCCGTTATATCCGTTATATCCGTTTTATCCGTTATCCCCGTCGGGTGGGTTGTTAGAACTGGGAGTAGAGGAAGGGCTGGACGGTGGCGCTGGCGAATTGGAGCACCAGTTGGATAAGGATAATGAACAGCAACAGTTTCACCACCCAGGGCGAGGCGATGAAGTGGTCGCGCAATTTGTCCCAGAGGCGGCGCGGCACGAAGTGCAGGCCGAAGATGATGGCCAGCATCAGGCACCATGTCATGCGGCGCTCGATGAACACGGGCAGGTAGGCCCACTCGAAGTCGGTCGCGATGCCACTGATGACCTGTCCTGCAGCATGGAAGGTGTTGGCACGGAAGAATATCCACAGGAAGGCGACAAAGGTGAACGTCAGCAACCACGACACGAAGCGGGAGATGCGTGTGCTGGCGATGTTGTCGAGCCAGGGTTTACACAACTTGTGCACACACAAGGCGATACCGTGACCGGCGCCCCACACCACAAAGGTCCACGCCGCACCATGCCACAAGCCACCCAGCAGCATGGTCACCATGAGGTTGAAATACTGGCGCACCTTACCCTTGCGGTTGCCGCCCAGGGGAATATAGACATAGTCGCGCAACCAACTTGACAGCGTGATGTGCCAACGGCGCCAGAACTCGGTGACGTTGAGCGAACGATAGGGGTAATCGAAGTTGATGCCCAGGTTGAAGCCCATGATGCTGCCCAAACCGATGGCCATGTCGCTGTAGCCCGAGAAGTCACAATAAATCTGCATCGTGAAACCGAGCACAGCCATCAGCAACTCAAAGCCCGTGTAGCCCGACGGGTTGCCGAAGGCGATGTTGTTGTACTGGGCGATATAGTCGGCAAAGACCGCCTTCTTCAAGATACCCAGCATGACAAGGAACAGACCGCCATAAATCATCTCGCGCGTGGCGGGCTTGTTCTCCTGCAACTGCGGGATGAAGTCACGAGAGCGGACGATGGGGCCTGCCACCAGGCAGGGGAAATAGGACAGGAAGAACAGGTGGTCCAGATAGTCGTCAACAGGCTGAATCCTGCCCTTGTACACGTCCACAACATAACTGATGGTGCGGAAGGTATAGAATGAGATGCCCACGGGCAAGATGAGGTCCAGAGGCTGGAAATTGCCGCCGATAAGGGTCTCGAAGTTGACCATGAAAAAGTTGCTGTACTTGAAGAACAGCAGGATGCCCAACGAGAAGACCAGCGACACCGTGAGGGCGATGCGCCGCTCGGTGCGGTTCTTGCTGGACTCGATGAACTGGGCGACCCACCAATCGAAGATTGACGTCGCCACAAGCAGCAAGAAGAAGATGCCGCTGGACTTGTAGAAGAAGAACAGGCTGAAGGCGATGACAAAAATCATCATCTTCTTGCGGCGCGACTTCAACAAGGCATACAGGGGCAGGAATATGAGGAAAAGCACCCAGAACAAGCCGCTGGTGAACAACATGGGCTCATCGCGGTTGAAGGTGAACAGCGATAACAATTGCGATATGTCGATTGCGTCTAATAACATGGTATTACGTCGGGGGCTGGAAAATTACAATGCTGGAGGCTCGGCTGGTTCCCTCGCCCGGGTCCTCGAGACGAATGGGATGGGCACCCTTTTCGCCCAACCACTTGACAACGCGGTCCATCCACTTGTAGGCCGAGGCACGCTTGGGATGAGCGCCGTCGCGCATGCGCTCGAACTGGTCGTGGGCACTCAGGTAGAAACAGCCCTCATCAACTTCCTCCTCCACCAGGTCGTTGATACCGGTATCCTCGTCCCAGTTGGGCGGGCCAATCCACACATAGGGGATGTCACCGATCTCGGCCAGCATCTTCTTGACATGGGGGCGGCGCGCATTCTTGATGTTAGGAACATATAACTCGTTAGCACCCAGGCAGATGAAGATATAGTTGGGCTTATACTTGTTGATGAGTTCGGTCAAGCGGCCGCTCTCGCCCCAGTGCAGGGTGGAACTGCTGTACCAGATGACCTCTACCAACTTGTGGCCATTCTTGTCACAGTAAGCCGCCAGGCGCGGAGCCAGTCCCTCAAGCATCGAGTCGCCGATGAAGAGGATATTCTTGGCTGTAGTGTCCATCGGCGCGCGCCAGCCCTTGGGATGACGACCGTTGGGCAAGCGCCCGTCGGCATCCAGGGAGTCGCTCTCACCCGTCTTGTCCGCAGTGACGCCTGCCCCCAGGTCGCGTGCAAAGGACGCGGTCTTGAGGTCAAAGCCGCCGATGCGTATTCCGTCCTGCCAGTAGGACAGGGCTCCAAAGAACAAGAGAGCGATGGCCAGCAGGGACCAAAGCCCCCAGTATGGTTTATTCATTGATTATCGTTTGCGTATAATGATATTATAAAGTTAATGACCCAAGGGACGGTTACCGGGCAAGACAGCACCAGGCTTCCCGCGAGAGAGCCGTCCCTTGAATCCACAGGTGTTTACTTGAGCAGTTCAATACCCAGGCCGGGACGGTCGTGCAAGGTAATCTTGCCATTCTCGACGGTCATGCCGGTGAAGCGGTCATTGGCGATGAGCAGGTTACCGTCCAGGTCGGCATAGTCGACAACGGGTGACAGGTTGGCGGCAGCGGTCACGGCACATGAGGTCTCGGTCATGCAACCAATCATCACCTTCATGTCGAGGGCACGGGCCAGGGTCACCATCTTGTGGGCTTCATACAAGCCTGTGCTCTTCATCAGTTTGATGTTGATGCCGTCATACACGCCCTTGAACCTGACGATGTCGGGCAGGCGCTGGAAGGCCTCGTCGGCGATGATGGGCAGCGGCGAGCGTTCACGCAGCCAAGCCGTCTCGTCGATCCAGGTCTTGTCGAACGGCTGCTCAACGAAGATGCAGTTGCGCTCCTTGAGCCAGTGGCACATCTCGAGCGCATATTCCTTGTTGTTCCATCCCTGGTTGCAGTCCACGCAGATGGGCACGTCGGGCATCATCTCGTTGATGATGTTGATTGTGGCCTGGTCCTGATCCAAGCCCATCTTCGCCTTGATGAGTTTGTAGGGGCGAGCCTCCTCGACCTTCTGGCGAACCACCTCGGGGGTGTCGATGCCGATGGTGAAACTGGTCACGGGAGCCTTCTCGGGGTTATAGCCCCAAATCTTGTACCAGGGCTGTCCCATGATCTTGCCGAGCAGGTCATGCAGGGCGATGTCGATGCTGGCCTTGGCGGCACGGTTATTCTCGTCGACACTGTCGACATAGGTCAGGATATCCTCGATGCGGAAGGGGTCGTTGAACTGGTCCAGGTCAAGTTTGTTGAGGAACGCGGTCACGCTCTCCACACTCTCGCCCAGATAAGGCGGCATGGAAGCCTCGCCATAGCCCTTGATGCCCTCATACTCCAGCGTCACCTGCACGTCGGGCGTGGTGGTGCGGCTGTAGCGCGCCAGATTGAAAGAGTGGCGCAGTTTGAGTTCATAAGGGAAGAACGACAATTTCAGTTTTCCCGTCTTGGCAATCTGGTTAACACGGGGCACGCGGCGGCGACGGCCTTTCTTGGCGACGCGCTCCACGGCGTCGAGTGACACGGGCGAGGCGGCTGCTAACGCCGTCAATCCCATTCCTGCAATAAATTTTCTACGATCCATATATTCTTGAGTTTTAAAGTAATGAATTTACATTAGTTAAACGGGCTGGACAAGCCAAATGAACCAAACCGGATGGCATCAAACCATTAACTGTTCACTGTTAAAAGTACCACGGGTGGTTCTTGAGGGCGATGATGCCCTTGGTGCCCACCATGCCATTGATGCGGCTGGCGCTCAGGGGCGAGTACAGGTAGGGGTAATCGCTGGCCCGCGGGTCCAGGCTGTTGATTTTGACCTGTCCCGAGCAGTGGATGTACTTGCCGTCACGCAGGTACAGGCCCACATGGGTCACGCGGCCCGTCTTCTCGTTGCCGAAGAACAGCAGGTCGCCGGTCTGATACTGGTGCCAGTCGGTACCCTTCTTCATGATTTTGCCGGTGAGGGCCTGCTGCGAGGCGTCGCGCTGCAGGATGATACCGTTGCTCAAGTAGGCGACCTTTGTCAGGCCCGAGCAGTCGGTCACCTTGGTCGAGGTACCGCCCCACAGATAACTGGAGCCCATCATGCGGCGCGCCGTCTTCTCGATTTGGGCGGCGCTGAAGCCCTGCTGGCTCCACTGCGAGAGTTCTGCCATATCGGCGGCATCCACCCACCCCACTCTACCGTCGGGGGTCGCCAGTTTCAGCCACCTGCCCTGTTCGGCTTTCAGTTCCAGAATATTACCCATCACCAGGTCACTCACCGTCTCGTCGCCATGAGGCTCGGTCACCATGCGCGAGTCATAGGCCGTGACGATGTAGCGCTTGGCCTTGCGCCAAGACTTCATCTGGGCTTCGGTCTTGAACGCCAGCGAACTCTCGGGGACATAGGCGATGTAATCATCGGCCATCTGCACGCGATACCAGTCGCCGTTCTTCTGCAGAACCTTGACCGGAGCGCCCATGATGCCCTGGGTGGCCATCTCGGCACTGTGTTTGGGCTCGGTGCGCAACGTGGCGATACTCAACTTGATCAGGGCCCACTTGCGGGTGGCAGGTATGCCATCCTCGAGGACAGTAATCTTGTCGGTGTAACCGCTGTAGCCGTTCTTGATCATGGCCGCCTGAATGGCCTTTTTCTGGACCTGAGTGCCGACGGTACCCGAAAGCACCCAACGGCCATTCTGCTTGGAGGCTGTCACGTCCCAGACGGCAGTACGCTTGTCGGGGGCGATGCGCTGCTTGAGGTCGTTCAACGCCTCGACCGGCGTGATGGCCATAGCGGCAAAACTTGTCACCGCCAGCACAATCGCAATAAATAATGACTTGAAATTCATATCTTTATTAAAATATATCCAATTTACATTTCAATCCCTGAAACCTGAGGCTTATTGCTTGACCGGGGTGATTGAATTCACCTTCAAGTGGCTGTCCCACTTGTCGTAGAACAGGTTGCCCTTGCGCCACTCGACCTCACCGGGCTGGAAATCCACCGTCTCGCTGCGGATGTAGGTCTTGGGCGGACTCAACTTGTCGCCCACACCCTCGTTGGTCGCCATGCGGTACACGTCGATGCCCGTGGCATAGTAGTCGTTCAAAGAGGTGCCCACAGCGCTGCGGCCGAAAGAGGGGTCGGTGGGAATCCAGCCGATGCCCTCGAAATAGGTCTCGCACCAGTCGTGCCAGTTGATTTCGTCGGGGTGCAGCATCCAGCCGCTCTCCCAGCGGGCAGGGATGCCCAGCGAGCGCACCAGCGTGATGTAGAGCAGTCCCACCTGTCCGCAGTCACCGTGATTGTTCTCGATGACATACTGGGGGATGTTGGCCAGCGTGCTGTACTCCCTGGCACCTGCCCACGGCAGGTTGTGGCCTATCCATTCATAGACCTTGGCGGCCTGGAGCACGGGGTTGGTCTCGCTGCCCACAATCTTGCGGGCCAGGGCGCGCATCTCGTCGGTGATGATGACGTGACGCGGCTCGTCGCCGGTATAGCGCTTGTACACCTCGCTGTTCTTGTCATAGGGCTCAAGCATGGCGATGAGGTCCTGCTGGCTGTAATGACGCTCACCCACGTCATAGGAGAAGGTGTATTCAAAGTGGGTGGGCTTGCCCTTCTCGGCCACTGCCTCCATATAGACCGTGTGATGCAGGCTGCCCTCGCTGTAGATCACGGGGCGGTTGCTGCTCTCGAGGCGGATGTTGCGCTGACGCAGGTTCTCGTAGGGGAACGGCATCCACACGCGCAGGGTCTCGCCAGCCGGCACGGCATCGGCATCGACGTCGAGAGTGAAGGTGATGTTCATGTGGCGCCAGTCACGCACGTTATTGGCGTCGGCTGGCGTGCGCATGGCCTCCAGGTAATACTTGCGGCGCGTGAGGAAACTCTCGTGGTTGTCGGCAGCGTTCTGGGCGGCAAATTCCTTGCCCAGTAGCCACAGGTTGCCCACGCTCTTGCGGAACCACATCTCCTTGCCGTCGATGTTCATCACCTCGAGGGCACGGGTGCGTTTCCAGTTCTCGATCTGGGCGTCGGTGGCCTCGGGCATCTTCTCGCGAATCATCTTCACGCCCTCCTCGGGGGTGATGCGGAAATCGGTGCGGATGCGCTGCATGATGGTGCGCAACGAGTCGATGCGCACGGCATCGGCCACACGCACCTTCTTGGGCAACGACTTCATGACCTTCTCGGCCTTGGCAAACTCACCGTGGGCAATCAGGTCATCCACCTGGGTCTGCCAGTCGGGTGTAGCGGCGGTGCCCGCCAGCGCCAAAGCGCTCACGGCCAGCAGCATTAGTTGTCTGAATACTTTCATCTCTCTTTAGAGTTTGATTTAACGAGCAAATTTACGCCGAAAATTTGAGAAAACAATCAATTTCGCCCAAATAGTTATCAACAACTGGCACGACGGCGGGCAGGAGGCCATCATGCCGTTCCTGCCCGCCGCAGTATGGTTTATCGCCCTCAGGGGGAGGTGAATGCCAGTTATCAGTTGTTGTTCAACACATTGTTAATCCACTGGATGACATCCGAGATATTGAACTCGCCATCGCCATTGGCATCGCCCGTCACGGGAACCACCGTGTCTTCGCCCGCGATGTTGGAGAACCTGTTCCAGTAGTTGGTGGTCTGGTAACTGTCGAGGACGGCGGGGAACACATGTAGCGTGGCCGTGCCGTAGCAGTCGAAGCAATTGCTGTCGGCCATCACGGGCGGCACGGCAGGCTTGCAGATGACATCGGCCAAGGCGGTACAGTCGGAAAACGCCCCGCTGCCGATGGTCCTCACACCGCTGCCGATGGTCACGCTGGTCAATCCGGAGCAGCCGCTGAAGGCCTCGTCACCGATGCTGATGACATAGTCGCCCAGGGTCACCTCGGTCAAGTCACCACAGTACTTGAAGGCACCCTTGCCGATTGACGTGACATAGTCACCGATTTTCACACTCGTAATCCCGACCCCGTTATAACTGCCGTAGAAGGCGTTGTCCTCGATAGCGGTCACCATCAGGTTCCAGCCATTGTAATTGACCGTGGACGGAATCACGATGTCGCCATGGTAGCCGATCAAGTAATCGCCATGGGCAGTGACAGCCACCGTGTTGTTGCCGGTAAAGTTGTAATAAATGCCATCCACCTCGAAGTCATAATCGGAGTGAGGCGTCGGCACACTCACCGTGAAGTCAAGCCTCGAGACATCACTCGCAGCCCATATCTCATCCTGGGAATAGGCTTCAATGCTATAATTACCCGGCTCGGTGAAACGGATAGGACCATCGTAGGCCATCCATTCACTCCACTCGAAGTCACCCGACGCGTCGGTGCCGTATCGCCAATAAGTGGCAATATCATACATGGATGCGATAGTGATTGTAATGCCCTCATTGTCAGTGGTTGACGTGATTGCAGGGGCAGGGGCTTTCTGATAGAAAGCAGACACCACGAAATGCTGCTCACTCTCGCTGTCATTATAGCCGTCGAGATGGGCCACGGCCTTGAGGGTGAACCTTTGCTCGATGTAGGCCTTAGCCAGCACATAAGGATTTTCCACAGGCGTCAGTTCGCCAGAATAGGCGTCCACAATGTACAGCGAGACTACAGCACCAGGTTCTGCACATTCGGCTGTTATTGTAAAATTGAAATCGTCTTCGGTGCACGAGAAGGTCGGCACGGGAAGGTCGGGAATCGGGGGCAATGCCGGCACTAAAACAGTGTAGAATTCCCAATCACTTTCATATAATCCATTCCTGATGGTCATGGCTTGGAAATAGGCATAATACTCCTCGTCTTTTTTCTCTAAATAATAGGGATTCTCGATTGCCTCTCCACCAACATCTGCCAGATAAAGCCAGACATCATCTAATTCGGGGTCTTCACCTTTTGCATATACCCAAATGCCATTTTCATCTTCCACTTGCTCAAAAGTGGGTACAGGTATTTCAGGAAGCGGAAGGGCCGGGATAACAACCGTCAGGTAGGTCGGTTCGCTGACGAGGCAGCCCTCGGCTTGTGCAGTGGCCTTGACTGTCACATAACCATCACCCGCAAAGTACATCATACGAGCCACAACAAACGGATTATCGACCAGATTGTCACCTTCATCATACATGAGAACTTCTCCCTCTCCTACGGCAGAGATAGTGACATCGTAATCGTTGATTACATAGAAAATCTCGGGGGGCGGCGTCTGCTGCATCTCATCGGCAAAGGCAACGCCGGCAAGCAGCATCGCAAACAAAACAAATAATACTTTTTTCATCTTACTGCATTTTTTAAAGGTTAAACTTATATCGTTATTTGGGATTTATTTTCGCGGGAATTCCAGCAGGAAGGTGGTGTGGTAACCCGTGCGGGGATGGTCGAGCAGCGACATCATGCCGCCCTGGATGGTGAGCAGGCGACGGCTCAGCGACAGGCCGATGCCGTTGCCCTTGCGCTTGGTTGTGAAGAACGGGATGAAAATCGAGGAGCGGGCCTCGGCAGGAATCATCTCGCCATCGTTGCTCATGTAGAGCATCACCCTACCCTCCTCGACGATTTCGCAGTCCACACCCTGCGACTCGGCACCTGCCTCGATGGCGTTCTTGACGAGGTTGATGAGGATTTGGCGCAGCAGGTTGGGGTCGGTCTTGACGATGATTTCCCCGGCCATGCGGTTGTGCCACTTGACCTCGGGGTAAAGTTGCTCCACGTCTTTCACGGCCGCCACCAGGTCGACGGGCTTGGGAACGGGTTTCTGCAACTGTGAATACTTGCGGTAGCCGTCGACAAAGGAGTTGAGGTGCACCACCGTGTTGTGGATGGCGTTGATGCCCTCCTCGAGGTCGGAGTCTTTCACCGACGGGTGATTCAACATCGACTGGCTGATGCTGGCAATCGGGGCGGTGGCGTTCATGATCTCGTGGGTGAGGACTCGGGTGAGTTTTTCCCAGGACTCCACCTCGCCCAGGTTGACCTGCTCGCGGATGTGCTCGTTCAACTGGTTGAGCGTCTCCTGCAGGGCGCGCTCACCGCTGAAGATGGAGCGTGCTGGAATGCGGTAGGTCAGGTCGTGGTTGCGTATCGCCTCCTGCATCAAGTGGGCACGCATGGCTAACCGCCGCTGATGGTGCCAGAACCAGATTCCGGCCACCAGCAGCACAGCCACGATGATGCCAACGAGGGTAGCAGTGCTCATATCATTGCAGTCGTTTCATTTTGTTGTATAACGTCTGGCGGGTGATGCCCAGCATCTCGGCAGCCTTGGAGAGGTTGCCGTGGCAACGGTCGATGGCACGCCTGATGTGGTCGGCCTCGACCTCGTCGAGCGTGGCCACCTCGGTAGCGGCCTCGAGGACATCCTTCAACTTGCGCACCAGTTCATCGTTGTCCCAGGGCTTGGTGATGAAGTCGGCGGCGCCGCGCTTGAGCCCCCTCACGGCCAGCGACACGTCGGCATAGGCCGTGATGAGCACAACGGGAATCTCGGGGTGGTGCTTGCGGATGGCCTGGAGCCACACGAGCCCGTCCTGCCCGCTGTTCACGCCCAGGGTGAAGTTCATGTCAAGCAGGATGATATCGACCTGTTCCTGCTCCAGCAGGGAGAGCACCGAGTCGGGGGCGGTCAGGGTCTTCACTTTCTCGAATGTCCCTGCCAGGCAATACTTCAAGGCGGTGAGTATCGCCTCGTTATCATCAATGATTAATATTGTTCCGTAATTTTGCATAACGGCCGCTAAATTACAAATAAATTGCCGGATAATCAGGTTTAGTCATGTACAAACTATCGACAATCTATTGTTTGGGATGAGAAAACATTCAGTTGGCCCGTCCATGTCAACCTGGCGGCTATTGTACCAAAGCCCGTGCGCCATCATTCCAGCAGTAGAGTTATTCGTTTCGTCCGTTTCGTCCACGCGTGCACGCATGCACAATGCGGATGCCCCTCTAAACTCTAAACTGCGAGCATCACGAGCATTACTTGCTGTTGAGCACCCGGTTGATCATGCGGGTCACGTCGCTGATGCTCACATCGGGGTCACCGGCCAGCACGCGGTTGATGGCGGTGGTCACATCGCTGATGCCGATTCTGTCGCCGAGATTGAAACACTGATTCTCGTCGACGAAATACAACTTATTCTGGATGTAATAAGCGTCGGGGGCCGACGACGCGTCTTCCTGCAGGACCACGTCTTCCCAGGTGATCATCTCGGGCGACGCGGCACCTGCCACGCCGGGGGTGAGGCTGATGTCATTCTGGACGTTGTCAATCAGGCAAGTGAAATTGCGGCCCACCTTGCCTGTCGAGTAATATGCCACATCCTGCAACGGGAAGGACATGTAGCCATCGGCATTCACCGTCATGTGGGTCCAGGTCCCGTCGCCATCAATGAGGTTCTCGTACAGATTGAGCACCCATACCGTGTCGGCGCTCTGCCAGATATAGACAGGCGCCTCAACCGGTTCCTTGGTCATCGGGGTTGTGCCACCATGAGATATCTTAAAGGAGGTGGGATTGGTACCGCCGCCCAACACATCCAGGCCGCCCGTCATCACGCTGCCATTGCCGGGGCCGCCATCGCCGGGAGGCCGCTTGACAGGATTGCGCCCGCCCCAGTTGTCGGGGAGGCAGACACCACCGCCCAGGTTGTCGATGAACCGGTCAAGGCCGCCGAAACCGTTTGTGCTCCTGCTCGCCCTGAGGGTCGTGCTGCCATTGCCATTGCCCTGCGAGACGCCCGACGACTTGAAGGTTGAGGGGTCGAGATAACCATTGAGCGCGTCCCCTAAGCCGGATATCGGCACGACATCGAAACTCACGCCCGGATTCACCGGATCGTCAAAAATCGGGGGCGCCGCTCCGTTTTCAGGCGGACGCTTGACGGGCTTGTGGCCGCTCCAGTTATTGGGGTCGACAGTGGTTGACGGGTCGGAGAAATCGATGAATTCAAAATCGCTTGACACGACGATGTTGTCAAAATTGAGATGAAATGGATCGGTGTCGGCCGACGTGCTGTCGTTGCCCGTCGTGTCGGCAGGATTATAAGGGGTCAGTTCTTCAGCGATAAGGCCCCTGTAACAACTGTGCACACCGTTAGACGGCAGCAGATACAGGTTGCTCATCAACGACGACCATTCATAAGTGATGGTTTCTTCAAGCAAGGAGCCACCGGGAGCGTTCAATGATGCTGAACCCGTTTCGCGGTTCCAATCGTTGGAAACCGGCATCCGGCTGACAACCACTTTCTTGAGGAAGACAAAGCCCTCCTCGATATAGATAGACCCGTCCTCATATAAACAGCCCTCGATATCCTCCAACTGCGCATCATCTGGGCCGAAGAGGTAGGACTCGGGATAGAGATACCAATAAACAATTTTGTGGGCCGTCCCCCCGCCTTCGCTGGGCAGCGTGGACGAGGTCATGCTGATTTGTCCCGGATGGATGGACGCCGTGCCCACACCGGCATCGGTGTAGATGTAGAAAGACGGTGCTCCATTGAGGTTCCAGATCTTGCTCTTGCCGTTAACATAGACAAGCATCTCAACAGCCTGTGACCTCAAGCCCATGTAGGCGCCGCTCTCGTCGGAATAAGTGTTGTCTAAGACCGGATTTCCATCTTCGTCCTGGACAAGGGCATATTGGTCCATCGCGGCAATCATCGACCAGGGCACAGCGGTAGCCCCCGGCACATTCAACGTCACTGTACCACCCTGAGCAACAGCCCGTTGCTGCATATGCCGACGGAGAGACTGCGACGCCGACCGTGACGCCGCCTGGCCCGTGAAGGCCACCTCGCCGCGCTTGGGCAGCGACAACATCGCCTGTCGAAGTTCGGCCCGGCTCAACGTCTGCTCGCCCGCGGCCATTGTCAGGCCCAGGCTAACGCATAATAAAGTTAGTAGTAATGTCCTCATAATTTTTATCGATGTTTAGATTTTAAATGATTGTTCATCAATAAGTTTATAATTCCAGCAAGGCAAATGCTGCATCATTCAACTTTCAGGCATGACTATTCATCTTCACCCGAAAAAAATGATGCCTCCAAAGTTACAGATTTTCTCCTGTTCCGACAAGAAAGGCCGCCTCTTTTTAACATTTATTAATGACTCTCGCCAACTTGCAGGCATTCAGCGACATCACGGCGAGGAAAACATCTGATTTCCCAACGGTTGATTGCCGGGCGAACAGTGCCGACCGCACTTCGGGCAGGCGGCCGGCAGCGGCATCAAAACCTGCCCGAAACCGCCCCGAGATGCAAACAATCGTTAAACCTTGTGGTCCACTTGCTTTTAAATGGCAAATCATGACCGATAATCGGAATATTATTTGTACCTTTGCGCGATTTTTTGAAATATTAGAGTAAATTTTTATGACACCTACTACAAAAACCATCGTACTGAGTGACGGACGTGAGATCACTCTGCAGACTGGAAAGCTTGCTGAGCAAGCCGATGGAGCTGTTGAATTGAGGTTCAACAACACGATGTTGTTGGCCACCGTATGTTCGGCCAAGGAGGCCGACGAGGGCGTGGACTTCATGCCCCTTACCGTTGAATACAAGGAGAAATTCTCCGCCTATGGCCGTTTCCCCGGCGGTTTCACCCGTCGTGAGGGCCGCGCCAGCGACTACGAGATCCTCACCGCACGCCTCGTTGACCGCGTGCTGAGGCCTCTGTTCCCTTCTAACTATCACGCTAACACCATCGTTCACATCCTGATGTTCTCGAGCGACGGTGTTGACGCGCCCGATGCCCTGGCAGGTCTTGCCGCATCGGCAGCCATCGCAGTGAGCGATGTCCCCTTTGAAGAGCCCATTGCCGAGGTGCGTGTAGCACGCATCAACGGCGAATTCGTTATCGACCCGACGTTTGAGCAGATTGAGAATGCTGACATGGAATTGATGGTAGGTGCGACTTACGATAATATTATGATGGTCGAGGGCGAAATGGACGAAGTGAGCGAGGATGACCTGATTGCAGCCTTGAAGGCAGCCCACGAGGCTATCAAGCCCATGTGCCTCATCCAGAAGGAGTGGGCCAAGGAACTTGGCGTCGCCAAGCGCGAGTACTGCCACGAGACCGACGACGAGGAACTCCACGAGCGCGTGCGCAAGGAGATTTATCCCAAGTGCTACGCTGTGGCTCAGGCCGGCAAGGCCGACAAGCAGTGGCGCAACGAGACGTTCCAGAAGGCCTACGACGACTTCATGGAGACCATCCCCGAGGAGGAGCGTGAGGAGAAGGAACCGATGATCAAGCGCTACTACGAGGAAGTGCAGCGCGACGCCGTTCGCCGTTGCATCCTCGACGAGCACATCCGCCTCGATGGCCGCAAGACCAACGAAATCCGTCCCATCCTGTGCGAGCCCGACTACCTGCCCTATCCCCACGGCTCGGCCCTGTTCAAGCGTGGCGAGACCCAGGCCCTGGCAACCGTGACCCTCGGCACCAAGGACGACGAGAAACTCATCGACGACGTGCTGCGTCACGAGAACGAGCGCTTCCTGTTGCACTACAACTTCCCCGCCTTCTCGACCGGCGAGGCACGCGCACCCCGTGGCGTGAGCCGCCGCGAGATTGGCCACGGCAACCTGGCACACCGCGCCCTCAAGCGCATGATTCCCGAGGACAACCCCTACTGCATCCGCATCGTCAGCGACATCCTGAGCAGTAACGGCTCATCATCGATGGCCACCGTCTGCGCCGGCTGCATGGCACTGCTCGACGCCGGTATCAAACTCAAGAAGCCCGTTGCCGGTATCGCTATGGGTCTTATCACCGACGAGGGTAACGTCAAGCACGCCGTGCTGAGCGACATCCTGGGCGATGAGGACCACCTGGGTGACATGGACTTCAAGGTGACGGGTACCGTCGACGGTATCACCGCCACTCAGATGGATATCAAGTGCGACGGTCTGCCCTACGAGATTCTCGAGCAGGCACTGCACCAGGCCAAGGAAGGCCGTCTCCACATCCTCAACCTCATCAACGAGGCCATTCCCGAGGCTCGTGCCGACTACAAGCCCCACGTTCCCCGCATCGTCACCATGGTTATCGACAAGGAATTCATCGGTGCCGTCATCGGCAAGGGTGGCGAGGTTATCCAGGGTCTCCAGGAAGAGACGGGTACCACCATCAGCATCGAAGAAGTTGACGGCAAGGGAATCGTCGAGATTGCTGCCGCCAACAAGGAGAGCATCGAGGCTGCCGTTGAGCGCATCAAGGCCATCACCGCAGTGCCCGAGGAGGGTCAGATCTACACCGGTAAGGTGGTCAGCATCCTCGAGTTCGGCGCCTTCGTTGAGTTCATGGCTGGCCGTGACGGTCTGCTGCACATCAGCGAGATCAGTTGGGACCGCCTCGAGAACATGGAGGCCAGCGGCCTGCACGAGGGCGACGAGGTCACCGTCAAACTCATCGAGATTGACAAGAAGACCGGCAAGTTCCGCCTCTCGATGCGCGCCCTGCAGGACAAGCCCGAGGGTTATGACGAGCGTCGCCAGGGTGGCAACCGCGGTCCCCGCGGCAACGGTGGCAATGGTAACGGTGGCAACCGTGGTCCACGTCCCAATGGTCCACGTCCTGGTGGCCAGGGTGGCAACCGCGGTCCCCGTCCCAATGGTCCGCGTCGTCCCCGCCGTGACGACCGTCGCGACGACGAGTAATCCCACGACAACACATCAGTCAACAATAGCAAGTGCCGAGGCAACCACGCCCCGGCACTTCTTTTTCATTTCGTCCGTTTTGTTCATGCGTGCATATTGTCCAGAATTAAGGTAATGAAATGAACGAAATAAACAACATATCCCCAAAACATTTCATTGCATATTGCGCTGTTTGGGTTGTCTTGTTCGTGTGTAATCAAAAACCTTCTCTGTTTTTCATGCAATTGCACACTTTTGTGTAGTCGGTTATTACTCGTCTTGATACAAGTTTTTTTAGCATGAGTGAATTGCATGTAATCAGCTATGCAGTTAATCATTCAAGTTTTTTATGGGAATGCAATTTTTTATCTCAATCTCAAAAAAAAACACTAACTTTGTACGTTGAAAGAGAATTGTTCTATACATATTTCAATAATTATTATTTATTTACTGGTTTAACTATTAACGATGTATGGCCTCAATCGTCGCCCAAGAACAAGATTTATATCTTCAATTTGATTTTGAGGATTTAGAAGATATTGTCCAAGAAAAGAATCTCTCACAATGTCGTGACGAAATCTTTCTTATTGGTTGTTTTCGTAATGACCAAAAGCATCAATTAGATTGGATTCTTTCTAATAAATCTAATGGAGCTATCGGTAAATATAATGTAAGACTTGGCAAAGGCAGAAATGGTTGGATTAATAAAGAGAACCCACGCATTGCAAATCCTCAATTCATAGTCTTATATGAATTTGGCAATGAAGATGTAGTCTATTACTTTCAATCTAAAGGAAGCCAAGTCTATACTGAAAAAGAAATGGTTGACTCTGGCTATACTAACCCTAATGGGGATTATCTTGTATATAACTTAATAAATGAATGCACTTTTAATGATCTAGACATTAAGAAGGTGCTAGCATTATATCGCGAGAGGACGAATTGGATTGACGGGAAACCAATTTTCTTAAGTGGACGCGAGATTATTGCTGCAATGAGACCTCATCCAATGAGAAAGAAAGATAACGTCAATAGACAAATAAGTATATTTAATACGATTACACTAGAGCAGGTTATTGCTCAAATTAATTTTATTCAAGATTACGCCAATGACGCATTAACTTCGATAGATCTGTTTTCTGGTTGTGGTGGATTAACCAAAGGTTTGTCAATGGCTGGAATTCGTTCCATTTTAGCTTCTGATATTGACGATAATTGCGAGAAAACATTCAATCGCAATTTTCCTAATGTACCTTTCATCCGTAAAGACATTACCGAAATAACAAAAAGTGAAGTTGACAAACTAATAGGAGATATTACTCCAGATATTATTGTTGGCGGACCTCCGTGCCAAGGTTTTAGTCTTGCCAACAAACGACGCAACAAAGTTGCCGACGACCCTCGAAATAGACTTTTTTATGGTTTTGTCAAATTTATAAATTGGTATTCTCCAAGATTATTTGTAATGGAGAATGTCAAGGGACTACTCTCAATGCAAAAAGGAGCTGTTCTTAAAACTATTTTGGAGGAGTTTAGTCATTCCGGCCAATTTGGCGGATATGATGTTGATTATCGGGTGTTACTGGCTTCGGATTATGGCGTACCTCAAAACAGAGAACGAGTAATTGTTATAGGTGTACGAAGAGACTTAAACATAACTCCAAGATTTCCAGAACCTTTAGAACTTGACCATAAAGTAACATTAGACGAAGCTATTTCAGATTTACCTCAAATACAAGCATGTGAGGGGTCTGAAGTTATGACATACCCAATTGAGCCACAAAATGATTATCAACGTTTGATGAGAGGGAAAATGCAATATGTCACAAATCACATAGCAATGAACCACACCAAACGGTTGATAGAGAGATTTAAGGCCATAAAGCCTGGTCAATCTTTAGTTGATGTTTGGGAAACCCACGGGGCTGTAAGAAGAGGAGCGCCAGACCAAAAATCAAACATAAAATTCAGCCAGAATAACCAAAGACTTTTTGGAGATCAACCCGCACCAACTATTGCCGCATCATTCCAATCAAATTTTATCCATCCACACTTAAATAGGAACTTCACAGCACGAGAAGGTGCGAGAATTCAATCATTTCCCGATGATTTTATATTTGAGGGAATGAGGACTAAAATGAGTTGGGAAAAGGGTTTAAGCCAATACCAACAAATTGGCAATGCCGTTCCAGTACTAATGGCTAAAGCCATAGGTGATTGTATAAACAAATTGTTGAAACATTAATTAATATAATATGAAAGAAGAAGATTTAAGTTATTTAGTTGAGGCGAAGCGAGAGTTCCCACAATTAAGCCATGCAGCGAATATCTTGACAAAGATTAATGGAAAGTTAAATGCAAAGCAAAGAGATGCTCTAGAGGCATTGGTCCCTGAATATGTGAATTATTTAAAAACTGCATTAAGTTTGAAGATAGATAACAAAAAGCGGGTGATGAAACTAGTGGATTGCATTAATGCGTATTATAATTTCATGCATTTCAACGGACTTGAGAATGTCTTTACTGCTCAAGGAAAATTTAGACCAACTATTCTTGAAGAGTTTTTATATCTGTTATTTAAGAATTATGTGAGCTCAAAAATTCAAGAGTTTCAAGCTGAAGACATAATGGATAGTGGTGCAGTAAAAGCATATTCAAACATTTATTTCAAAGCAAGAGATTTTCAGAACTTCATTGAGAATCCTGAAATTTGAGTAAATGAAAAGGATCAAGATTATGCCATATACCGGACATTCAATATTACAGTTAATGATGATTGTCCATTAAAGATTAGAATTCCAGCTATTGCAATTGAAGCCAAGACTTATATAGACAAGACAATGCTTGATTCTATTATTGCTACAGCCGAGAAATTAAAAAGTGGAAATCCTCACACTCGTTTTATAGCAGTAGCAGAAAGATACGATGTGAGTTATGCTGTTGATCCTGCATATTCAAGAATTGACCAGATTTATGTGTTAAGAAAGTCTATGCGCAAACAAGATTGGAGTGATATTGATGCCAATGTCGTTTGGAGAGTGTATGATGAAACCATAAATCATCTTGAAAGACCTTGGTTTGATGTTGAGCAAAAAATAGCTGACGAAGGCGTTGTGATTTAATAAGAAAATGACATAACACCAAGCGCCGACACCGACAAAGCTCAGCGCTTTGTTTTCCCGTTCCATCCGTCATAGAAGGAATACAATAAATGCTAAAGCATCAGCGCAATGCGGATGCCAATTTGTATTTGTTGTATTTCTTGTTTTCAAGTTCTTTGTTGTTTTTCGTTCATTTCGTCCGTTTCGTCCGTGGGGGTAGAGGGGTCGGCCATGCCAAGGCGAGGCCCTACATGCGGATGCCGCCAAGGGGAATTGGATTCACGGGGGGCGGATGCCCCTCTAAACTCTAAACTCTAACCTGCGAGCGCAGCGAGCATTTTCCGTTCATTTCGTCCGTTTCGTCCACGCGGGCACGGGGTTTCAAAAAAAATTTGCTTGCTTGAGGTGCTTTTTGTGATTTTTGACATGGTGGAAGGGTGGCGGGATGTTTTACTTTTGCAGCATCAAATAAAAAAACCGACTCAAAACCCATTTTTCACCATGACAACCGCACTCAACATATCCATCGAGCCTGAACTGATGGCGACTATCGCCGGGGCGCTCAAGAACGCTGAACTTGGGCGGCTGATGCGTGCCCTCTCGGCCTGCATGAACGACGAGGAGGCCGAAGTTGACCAGTTGCTCAACAATTCGGGGCTGAGGCTGGCTTTCGCGTTGCTGCAGCCCGCTGTCGCCGATGCCAAGCAGCGCCTGGCCACCAACCGTGCCAACGGAGCCCGTGGAGGCCGTCCCCGCAAGCATCCCCTGCCTGACAAAGAGGCGGCGGCAAAACCGGTTTCGACAAAAAAAAGTAAAAAAGAAGACCTTTCCCCCCCACCCCCTATAAAAAAAAAAAATAAAAAAAATAATATTATAACTCTCTCTTCTTCTCACGCGTGTGTGGATGAAACGGACGAAATGAACGAAACGAACGAAAAAGCCGTTGCCGTGTCCATGACCGAGGTGCCTGAACTTGAAACGCTGCAGGAGCAGTTGCTCAGGGAACAACCGTGGCTCGGCGAACTGTGCATGAGCCGCCGCATCAGCCAGCAGGACATGGCGATGCATATCATGGACTTTATCACCTACCTGAGGGAGAGAGACCAGCGCGAGACGTTATCGCAAGCCAAAGTGCACTTTGTCAACCAGTTACCGTATATTATCAAAATCTATAAAACCAACAACAACCATGAAACACGAAACACCAAAACCCATCATGAATATATTGCCGACCCTGTTGCCCGCCGCCGAGCCGAGCAAGAGTCCCGTCATCAAGACTGTTACCGTGCTATCGCCGAAGTTGCAGCAGAAAGTCAATGCCCTGCTGTCGTCCCATTCTGACCTGGCATCCTTCATGCAGGTGATGAATCCCAAGTTGCAGCAAGCCTGCGCCCGGCACGAGGACAGGGCTTTCTTTGGCACCGCCCCGATGCTGGTGACCCTGCGCTACGCCTATGATGACCAAGCAGCAACGGTGTGGATGCTGCCGCAACTCTATGACCTGGGGGATTACTGCGGTGTGAAGGAGAAACTCGACAGGGAGCAGATCAAGCAACTGGCGAGAATCATCATCCAGGAGTTCGGTTTCCTCAAGGTGACCGAGGTGATGCTCTTCCTGTACCGTCTCAAGGCGGGACATTACGGGCGCTTCTATGGTGCAATGGATCCGTTGGTCATCATGACCGCCCTGCGCCAGGACTTCATGCGGGAACGCTCCGACGCCATCGACCGCCACGAACGCGCCCAGCGGCAAGCCGAGTGGGAAGCCCATTGCCGCCTGGTGGCCAAAGAACGCGCCGAGGCCCTCGCCGCCGGCCGTCCCCTCTACCCCCGCCCACGCACGGACGAAACGGACAGAAAATGCTCGCGTTGCTCGCAGGTTAAAGGTTAGAGGTTAGAGGTTAAAGAAACATCCGCACTCCATTGTCTGGAATGCGGATGCAGATTTGATAAACGCGTGCAAATTCGTGGGCGAACCCGAAGGCGGATGCCTCACTAATCACTAATCTCTAATCACTAATCTGCGAGCAACGCGAGCATCAGCGAGCATCAATCATCCATGCCCATGAAATTGCCTGAGCGGTCAAACTTCAGTTCGGCACCGTTGGCGAGTTCGACATCGTAGCCGTGATACTCCTTGTTGATCTTGGTGATGGCAGCGTTCTGGAAGTTGCTCTTCACATAGGAGGCAACGTTATTGGGGATGAAGAAAGCGGGAACACCCTTCATGGATTCCACTTTTTCCCACTGGTTGTTGGCATCAAAGTCAATCTGGGTACCGTCGTTCAGATAGACGTCATATTCCAGGCCGCCATGTTCGTGGTCGGGCTCGACACCAGCAATCGCGGCATTGGGGAAATGCTGCTTGATGAAAGCGGTGATGGGTTCGGGCAACGACTGGGCTGCGGCAGCGGGTGTGGCTTGAGCCTGGTTCGGGTCCTGAGCCTGGGCCATGGCAGAATCGGCCGGAGGCGCCTGCATCTGTTGCTGTTGAACGGGAGGCATGGCAGCCTGCTGCTGGTCGGCACCGCCATTATTGCCACAAGAGCAGAGCGCAAACAGGATTGCGCCGATAGACAAAACTTTAAAATACATCTTGGTCATTTGTTTAATGATGATTATTTGGGGGTTGCGTCATCATTGCGGCCCGGTAGCATAAGAATGGTGTTGCAAAACTCATGCCCCTGTCAATAATCGCGCAAGGCGCGAGAAATTAAACATAATGATTCATTAAATATTTATTCTGTCTGATAAACACACGATTTGTTTAATTTCCCGAAACTTGGCGGCACCTCAGCAAATCGAACAAGTTCGTTTGCATTCGGTTTGCACAAGTTTTCCCGAAACTTGGCGGCACCTCAGCAAATCGAACAAGTTCGTTTGCATTCGGTTTGCACAAGTTTTCCCGCCTGCAGGGCGGTTAGAGTTCCAGCCCCCGGTTGATGACACACTCCCTGTTGTGTGAATAATGCTTGTTCTTGATTAATCGTCGATGTCAATGACTTGGAAGTCGGGGCTGAACTCCACTTCAAGACCATTGTTGAGTTTCACTTCATAGCCACGGCGATTGCGGTCAATCTTGAGGATGATGGCACCGGGGAACGAGTTGGCGATGTTGGTCTTAATCTGCTCGGGAATCAGTTCTTGGGGAACCATCGAGGCACGGCAGTCAATCTCTTTCCAGTCGCCCTGCTTGTTGAACTCCACCTTCTCACCGCTCTCGTAGCGGATGGTATAGTCGTCCCAATCCATGGTGACCACGAGGGGCACCTTTCCGGCAAAGTACTGCTTGTGGAATGCCTGGGCAAGTTCGGGCATCTGGTCAAAGGTAATCACTTGGTCATGGTCGGCCTTGGCATTGAAGCCCATCAGCATCATGACGGCCAACAGAAGAATTGCTTTAATACTTTTCATTTTATAAAAAAACCGGTTTATAAATATAATATGTTTTTGCGCGGCAAAGGTACAACAATTCTTGAAATACCAAATATTTTGGACAGAATTACTCCAAAATAACATTTTTTAGGACCGATATATAACGCCGGAGTGCTGCCGATGAACCGTGGAGCGTCCTGCTTGATTTCAAAATAAAGGTTTTTCCTGCATTTTTGGCCCTATATCAAATAAAAACGCTTATATTTGCAGCGAATTTTAAGAGTAAACGATGATGAAGAGTTTTATTGTATCAGGCATTTTTGCCATAGCATTATTGATGACGGCTTGCAGCGACAAGCCTGTTGTTCCCGAGCAATTACCCGCTCCCGTCAAGACGTTTGTCCAGCAGACGTTCCCCGGACAGGCCATCACTTTTGCCCAAAAGGATCTTGAACTGACAGGATGGAAGTATGAGGTTTTCATGGCCAACGGCACTCACATCGAATTTGACACCGACGACATGTGGGACAAGGTAGAGGGCTCCATGACGCAGCCTGTGCCCATGGCGTTGATTCCCGCACCGATAGCCACCCATCTCCAGGCCAATTTCCCCGGAGCCGCCGTTACCAAGATTGACAAGGAGAGTTTTGGCTACGAAGTCGATTTGTCCACCGGCGTTGAAATGAAGTACAACGAGCAGGGCGCCCTGATGGAGATGGACGATTGATGCTCGCTGCGCGAGCAGATTAGTGATTAGAGATTAGTGAAGCCATCCGGGCGACTAAGGACTAAAAACTAAAAACTTACAACTTAAAACTTAAAACTTAAAACTTAAAACTCAATACAACAACTATGACGAAGATTAAATTTTTACTGTTGATGGCTATGGTCATGACCATGAGCCTCACGATGAGTGCCGACGATGATGACCGCGTCATCACCTACGATCAGTTGCCTCAGGCCGCTCAGGCCTTCCTCAAGGCAAATTTCGCCACTAAGGTGCCCCTGCTGGTGACCGCCGACTGGGACGACTTCACCATCCGCTATGAGAGCGGTGAGAAGATTGAGTTTGACCGTTCAGGCGACTGGAAGGACATCGAGTGCTACAACAGCAAGGTGCCCACCGAGGCTGTCCCCGCCCAAATCAGCAGTTACATCAGCCAGAATTACCCTGGCAAGTCGATCATTAAACTGGAGCGCCACCGCAGCGTCTATGAGGTGAAACTCAACAACGGCATGGAAGTTGAGTTCAACCGCAATTTCCAGTTCATCGGCATGGAGTACGACGATTAATTTCAAGTGTCAGGCTTTAGGCTTTAGGTGCCGGGGATTAGGTGGCGGTTGCTCGCTGTAGCCTAATCCTGACCCCTAAAGCCTAAATCATATCAATGGATATTAAAGCAGCATACAGGCGATTCAGGCAATGGCAGCAGACCCCGTTTGACTACAGGGCCAGCAGCCAGAGCCAGACCATGCACCACTGCAACAACTGCGGCACCGACTTTGTGGGCAACTTCTGCCCCATCTGCTCTCAGCGTGAAAGCATGGGCCGCATCACGTGGAAGAGCGTGCTCCAGAGCGTTGGCGAGGTGTGGGGTCTTCACAACCGCTCGCTACTTTACTCCCTGGTGCAGTTGTTCCTGCGCCCGGGCTATTTCATCAGCGACTACATCAGCGGCAAGCGCCAGGTGAGTTTCCCGCCCGTCAAGATGCTGGCCCTCATTGCCGTGCTGGGACTCTTTGTCGATTATCTGATAGGCGCCCCCATCACCGGTGTGTTCAACAACGACTTTGACTTTGCCGGTGACAAGATGCTGTTCATCGACAATGCCTTCGAGTGGATGAATCTCCATCCCGAGGTGATGTCGCTGATCCTGCTGTCCTACCTCATCATCCCCAACTATTTCATCTTCCGCTATGCCCCGCGCAACACCCGTCACACCCTGCCGCAGGGCTTTTTCATCCAGGTGTTCACGGCGACAGTGTTTCTGATCATCAACATTTTGGATGACCTCACATCCCTGCACATTACGGTTCTGATGTTGGGTAACGTGTGGCTCTTTTTCGCTTACAAGCAAATCTTTGGTTATGGCTGGTGGGGCACGCTGTGGCGGCTGGTTTTAGCATTGACTTGTGCCCACCTGCTCGCACTGCTTATGTTGGGAATCGACTTCAGCATACACATGATACAGGCCGGAGAATCCAACATTATCGGCGGATTCAAACTCTTTGGAAAACTGCTTGTCAGGATGGTGACCAACTCCAACACCTGAAAAGAGCAGTGTCAACAGGCCCATGATGAGTTTTTCATATCCTTCACGTCAGGAAGAAACAGATAATCTATACTTTGGCAAACCGTGAGTATTAAAGAAACATATCAGAAGTTCAAGAACTGGCAGCACGACCCGTTTGAACACGAGTTCAACTCCCACGACACGCAGCATTGCAACAACTGCGGCCATGACTTCGTGGGCAACTTCTGCCCCTATTGCTCCCAAAAATCGGGACTGGGACGCATCACGTGGCGCAGTGTGGGCAAGAGCATTGCCGAGGTGTGGGGCATGCACAACCGTTCGCTGCTCTATTCGCTGGCGCAGTTGTTCCTGCGTCCGGGCTACTTCATCAGCGACTACATCAACGGCAAGCGCCAGGTGAGTTTCCCGCCTGTCAAGATGCTGGCCATCGTTGCCGTGATGGGTGTTTTGGTCGACTTCTTCACGGGTGCCATCCACGGCATGTTCAATGTCGAAACGACCGGGCGCATGGCCTACATCACTTCGGCCTTCTCATGGCTGAACATTCACATCAATGGCGCCTTCCCGCCCCCGAGCGATTACCTGAACTATGTGTTCATGTGGCTCAACACCCACCCCGACTTGCTGTCCCTGGTCCTGCTCTCCTTTCTGATTGTCCCCAACTACTTCATTTACCGGTTCGCACCGCGCAACACCTTTCACACCCTGCCTCAAGGCTTCTTCATCCAGGTGTTCAGCACTGTCATGTTCTTGATTCTGAACATGGTCTATGACATCACTTCGCTGGGATGGTTCGTCGTCGTCATTGGAGCGGTCCTGGTCTTCCTGACCTACAAACAACTCTTCGGCTACAGCGCCTGGAGGACCCTGTGGCGCGTGATAGTGGCCTTTGGGTGCGCTATTACCCTGCTGTCTATCCTGCTGAACACCAACTACGCCATTCACCTGCTGCGTGAAATGCAGAGTGAGGCAGCCAGGAGGTATTTCCTCAACATCCCCATCGGCATCGCCATCCTCGTCGTCGTCCTGTGGTTCTCCTATTTCATCAGCAAAAAAACCGCACCGAAGAGGTAGGCTCATTAAAGATTAGAGGTACGTCCGCCTCGTGCGCGCGTGGACGAAACGGACGAAACGGACGAAATAAAACAACGAAGAAAGGGAAAACAATAAATACAATAAATACTATGCCATGCGGTGCGTAGCATTACTGCCATGCGGATGCCAATTTGTATTTATTGTACTTATTGTCTTCTTTTTATCTATAACGCTGATGCCTCACTAATCACTAATCTCTAATCACTAATCTGCGAGCGCAGCGAGCAACGTAAATGCCCAGCAATGGCACTGCGGTGCCGACGATGGTGTACAGCACCCAGAAGAGGTCGGTCTCGCTGTTCTCGTGGATGACCATGTGGCAGCCTATCTGTCCCCAGTCGAGGCCGTAGTACCAGATTTTGAGGGCCGAAACGAGTTTGAAACTGATGATGTGGAACACATAGATATAGATGGTGTTGTTGCCACAATAGACCAGAAAACGCTTCACGATGCCGTCATGACGGTCAATCCAGGAGGCGATGGAATGGACCATGAGAAAACCGATGGCTCCCGTGACGGGAAGGGTGGCGACAGTGCGCAACTCCACCTTGAGCGCCATGCCCTGGAAACTCAAGAGGGAGCCACCCACCAGCAACGCCGCATAGACCAATGTCAAGCCCCAATGCTCGGGGATGCGGCTCTCGTAACGGCGATACAGCACACCCATGGCAAAGAACATCACGCCCCAGCAGTCACGGATGCCGCCCTGCACGAGGGTGGAGATGGTCAGGCTATTAGCGACCTTGAACCAGGCGAAACCTATCGTCAAGGCGATGATGACCCAAGGAATGGTCTTGTCGTTGAGCCACTTGTGGCGATTGTTGAGCAACAGGTACAGGAGAAGAAACACGATGCTCGCCACCAGCAAGGCCCTAAAGAACCAGAAGGCTCCCGCCAGGAACTCGTCATAGCCACCCATCGAGAAAACAATGCTGACCAGGCGCTGGCAGAACTGGTGCCAGTTGTAGGGATGGGTCACACCGCCCTCCCAGTTGCCGAATCGCTCGTTGAGCAGGCCTATCTTGAAGAACAGGTTGTGGAGCAAGAGAAACATCAGGCTCCATTTCAAGAAGGGCACATAGAGCCCCTTGACGCGCTTCTTGCAGAAGGCCCACGGGTCGGCCAGGTACTTCTTGTCAAAGAAATAGCCCGCCGCGATGAAGAACAGCGGCATGTGGAACAGGTAGATGAAGTTCATCAGCAGATGAGGGCCCTCGGCATGTCCGGCACACATCAGGATGATGGCGATGGCCTTGCAGATCGACAGATTGGTATTATTGCGTCGCATGTGTCAACAGTGTTTGTTCTTTGGCTAATTGGACCAATTGGAGCGGAATCAGGAATGTGTCAATGGGTGGACAGCAAGTCGGGAAGGGCGACAAAGGTGTAGCCCTTTTTCTTCAACTCCTTGATGAGGGCCGGCAGACGGTCGTAGAATTTCTCGGTGCGCAACGGGTCGGTGCCCAGGTGTATCATCAGCAGGTGGCCGTTGAGGGTCTTCTCCTTCTCGCAGCCCATGATGCGGTCCCACAGCCAGCGGTTGTCGCGGTAAGGGTTGCCGCCGGTGATGCCGGGATAGGTGTAGTCCATGCAACTTGCGGTGCCGGGCGAGAAGTTGACGAGTTGCAGCCCCATCTCGCGCGCCCAAGCGGCAATGGTGGCGTTGTGCCACTCGTAGGGGGGAATCATCCACGGCGCCTGTTGCGGCGTGATGCCGAATTGGGCGAGTTTCTCGTAACTCTTGAGGATGTCGTCACGGAACTCCTGCTTGGTCACCAGCAGCGAGTCGCGTTTCTCCCAGGCGCAATACACCAGGTGGCCATAACTGTGACTGCCCACGTAGTGGCCGCCGTCAACCAGGCGACGCACCACGTCAGGGTAAAGGTCCAGGAAACGTCCCGTGAAGAAGAAAGCCCCCTTGATGCCCTGCTTGTCGAGCGTCGAGATGATGCGCTCGGCACCGTCGGCACGGTCGTCGGCGGTGAAGACGAGGCACAACTGCTTCTTGGTCGTGTCGCCACGCACGATGGCCCCCTCGTCCCAGGTGAAGTTGCCGCTCGCACGATGGCCCTCCTTCTCATAGTACGAGAACGGGAAGGTCAGCGAGGCAGTGCCGTCCATGGTGGGCTCATTGGTGCTGTAGTCGTGGGTGTTGTCGTGATAGACCACATCGCCGGGCTGGAACAGGTCATAGGTGTTGCCCTCGATGTTGAGCATGTCGTCGGCCAGGTTCACGCCCTTGAGGCTGTTGAAGATGGTGGCATAGACAGGGCCGTCGACCAGACCGCCCGTGGGCATGCCGACGCCTTCCATCACATAGTTGCTGTGGGTGGCATGCGGATAGGTGCCGCCACGGGGCAGTTCCACAATCATACTCGTGCCCCACGGGTTGCAACCCAAGAGCCAGTCGCGCAGGGCCGCCTCCATCTCCTCGAACTGGCGGTCGCCCGTCATCTGGCGGTAGAGGATGCACTGGGTGAGCAGCGCCGTGGTCAGGTTGTTGCTGCACCAGATGCCCGGCACGCCCCACAGGAAGGGGTTGCCCGTCTGCTCGGCACGTCCCTTGACACGCTCGAGGCCCGCCTTGATGTTGCGGATGAACTCGGCTTGCAAGCGCTGGTTGCCGCTGGCTTGCTGTGCCACACGCACGTGCCCCATGTTCATGAAGGGGTACCACTGGTAGTGACGCGCGCTGTCGGCGCCCATCCACGGGGTGACAGGCTCGCGACGCCCGTATTCCACCGCCTGGGTCATATATTTCTCATCGCTGGTCATGCGGTAAAGTTCGATGGCTCCCAGTTCCATATCGTCCACCCAGTTGTCCTCCTCGTAGATGTAGGGCGAGACGACGCTCACCGTCTGGGCATTGCCCGGCTTGTCGAGGCCCACCTGATAGGCGTCGGCGGCCTTGGCACGGATTTTGGCGGCAAACTCGGGGTAGTAGGGTTCCAGCACCTCGGCACCCAAGGCGAAATCGCTGGCGAACTTGCCTGCCGTGCTGGCCGCGCCCATGGTGGCGTTCATGAATTTGCCGCGCTGCTGCGGCTTGCCGTCGATGAAATAGACAGGCCTGCCGTTGTTGGGGCCCCAGCCGTAGTCCGCCGGGTCGTCCTTGGGCAGTTTCATGCCGATGTGGTCACGGTCATCGGCAATCTGGTTATAGAGTTCGCCCTTGCTGGGGTTCATCTTGTCGAGCCAGGTGAGGCCCCAATAAATCTCGTCGATGAGGTCGGGAATACCGTTGGCGCCCTCCAGACCGTTGGCCTGAAAATGGTCACCGAAGGCCGACGGGCATTGCTGCCAGGCCAGCATCATCTGGTAGATGGCGTTGGCACTCGTGGTGGTGTATTGCAGCAGGTCGGCGGCATCGTGCCAGCCGCCGCGCACGTCGATGTGCTGCCCCTCCTTGTCGGGATGATAGCGCACGTAGGCATCCTTGACGTGGCAACTGTCGCGCTGGAACGGGTTGAAGCCGCACCGCTGCTGGCGCATGTAGTTGAGCACAAAATCGGCCGTGCCGTCCCACACGCGGCTGTTGATGGGAAACATCGGCGATTCCACGCCAGCCGCCACGATGCGATAAGCGCCCTCGCCCCGGAAGGCGCTGAAGTCCAACCTGAAAGTCTCCCGCATCTGCCCCCAGGGGCCCATGGCACGTATTGCCGTCGAGCGGTAGACCGTGTGGCCCGTATAGGCGTCCACGAGTTCAAACGAGGTCACAGGCACCTCGTCCTGGCTCATCATCACAGCCACCTTGGTGGCATCGGGCAGGTATCCCAACTGGTTGATGCGAATCCAGGTCCCGGCGTGAGCCATCAGGGTGCCCACCGCCAGAATCAGGGTGATTACTGATATCCTTTTGCAGTTCGTCATCTTTGGTAGTTATTTTCGGGTCAATGAGTTTAATACAGGGCGGAAACTCCCGACATCTTCAAGCCGAAAGACCGACGCCCATAATCGGCACAAATATATACCAAAAAATCCAATGGCGCAACATTTTAACGCCTATTCCCTATAGAACAACTTTAAAACGCTACCCCCTAAAAGGATAATTCTTTCGCATAAATAAGTTAAAAAGTTGCACATTCTGTTTTTAATGTTTAATTTTGCCGCGTTGCTTGAGGATGAGGATTATCGACTGGTTGGGCTTGTCCATTCTAAGTCTATTAATTTTGGGCTTAAACAGATGCGTGATGCACTGATTATCAAGTCTTTTCCGCAGCGACGTTGAAGTGTTTTAGATTCATGTTAACCTATTAAGTTCTACATTTATGAGATCTTTTGTGTCAGTTCTTTGCCTGCTGGTGGCCCTTGTTGCGTCGTCGCAATACAGTGAACCAGGGTATTATCGTGTCCACAATGCCTATAGCGATGCCTACATCTCTATCAAGGGCACGAAGTATGAGAAAACGACCCGACCTGACGCGTTCTGGTCTTGCATCATGATGGAAAAAGACTCGGCTCAGATTTCTGACCCCGGCTCCATCATCTACATCCCCGGAATGGAACAGACGAGCCTCTACGCTCAAGGTGTGAGCACCCGCTCGCTCACGCATCTCTATCTGGACGTCCTCGTCTCGGAAGTGACCGAAGACGACAAGCCCACCTACGTGGCAACGACTCAATATGAGCAACTGATATGCTACTTCAGGGATTTCGGTGTGGGAATGACCGCCGGCTTCAACAAGATGGTAAGGCAAGCCCACTGGTGGATTGAGCCCGTCAACGAGGAGTCGCTCGAGACCTCCTTCCTGGGCGTGAAACCCGCCTCCCCCGAAATCAAGGACGCCAAGGGCTGGTACTGGACATCCATCTCATGTGACTACCCCTTTGTCATCCCCGAGCAGGGCGGTGTCGAGGGTGCTTATACCATCCAGGAGATTGAACAGGACAGCGTCGGCAGCTACTGTGCCACCGCCATCAAGGTCTACGGCCGTGGTGACACCGTCCCCGCCGCAACGCCCATCCTGCTCAAGTGCAAGCAGTGGTATGCCAGCGGCAACAAGGTGATTCCCGTCAAGGGCATCGCCAACTGCAACAAGATGCCGTTGTACAACGACCTGCTGATGGGTAACTACTTCAGCAACTTCACCAACTACGCCAGTTACACCGATCCCTCAATCACAACCGAATACATTCCCGACCAGGCCACCAAGGCCAGCGCCAACTACCTGGCTCTGGGTGTCGACGAGGAGGGCAAACTCGGTTTCTTCCCCCAAAGCGAGGACACTTACATGGCAGCCAACACCGCCTGGGTCAACGTTACCGACCTGAATCTGGACGGTGTCGATGCCATCTACCTGGTGGAGAAAGAGGAAGTCGTGGAGCCCGAGGATCCTGAAGAGCCCGAGATTGAAAAGGGTGACATCAATGGTGACGGTGAACTCAACATCTCGGACGCACTGTTGTTCATCGACTATCTCCTCAACACTGTTGAGCATGAATCCGACAGCAAGAACAGTGAAACTGAGTATAACATCAACGCCGTGGCCGCCGACATCAACGAGGACGGATTTGTGAACTTCTCCGACCTGGCAGTCCTGCTCACTATCCTGCTGAACACAGTATAATATAATAAGAACAACTTAATTCCATCGCTGGCGGCCCGTCTCTACCCTATCGAGACAAGCCGCCAGCCGATTTTTTGGGGCCAGCGGAACAGGAGGGTGTGTCATATAAAACAACTATAATAACATAACCGCCCGTTGGGCGGGAAATTAAACAAGAATATTTTAAGATTTTTATTTGATTCATTTCTCGGCCGTCAGGCCGATTAAAACCGGGTCAAGTCGGTGGCGGTGCCGGAATCAGAATACCAGGAATCCCGTGATTCCCGCGAGAATAATCACCAGAATCGGGTGAACGCGGGTGAAATAGACAATACAGAACGAGGCGACACAGATGGCAATGGTTATCAGGCGCTCGTTCATCAGATAGCCGAAATTCTCGCTGTTCATCAACAGCAAGGCTGCCGAGGCAATAAGTCCCACCACCACGGGCCGCAAACCCATAAACGCGCCCTTGATGAAGGGGCTTTGTTTGTGCCGTTGGATGTAGTGGCTAGCAATGAGCGTGAGGATGAACGGAGGCAGGACCACAGTGAGTGTTGTCACCAGCGAGCCCAGCACGCTGCCGGTGACGACGTAGCCGATGTAGGTGGCGCTGTTGATGCCGATGGGACCCGGCGTCATCTGTGAGATGGCGACGATGTCGGTGAACATCTGGCTGGTAATCCATCCCGAGTCCACCACCTCGCGCTGGATGAGCGAGAGCATGGCATAGCCGCCACCGAAGCCGAACAGGCCGATTTTCAGGTAGGCCCAGATGAGTTTCAGATAATTCTCAAGCATGGCAGCCCTCCTTTCGGTCTATCGGGTTGAACTCGTCTTCTTCGGTTGCGTCGGCTCCGTTCTCCCCGTTTTTTCCGTTACCACCGCCCAGCAGGGTCCTCATGTAGTAGATATAACCGCCGATGGCTCCCAGCACGATGTAGATGATGGGATTGGAGATGTAGGGGATGCGGCTGTAGATGAGCAAGGCGACAGCCACCGGGATGATGACCGTCTTCCAGTTGATGCCAGCACTCTTGGCAGTGGTGAGCACCGGGGCGATGATGAGGGCGACCACGGCAGGGCGTACGCCCTTGAAGATGCGGCTCACCACGGCGTTGTTCTTGATGGTGTCGGGGGTGAGAAAAACCGCGATGCACAAAATCATGAGAAACGACGGCAGAATCGTGCCGATGGCGGCACAGACGCTGCCTTTCAGCCCCTTGAGACGGTCGCCGATGACCACGCTGATGTTCACCGCCAGGATGCCCGGCATGGACTGGGCCACGGCAAGCAGGTCCAGGAACTCGTCGAGCGCTATCCACTTGTGCTTATCGACAATCTCGCGCTGGATGATGCTGATCATCGCCCAGCCGCCGCCAAAGGTGAAGGCTCCGATTTTACAGAAGGTGAGAAACAGTTGCAGATAAAGGTTGCTCATCACAGTCATCAGTCAGTCCCAATCTCTAAACTCTAAACCCTAAACTTAGAGACGCATCGTGATGCGTCTCTATTTCTTGCGTCTCTCCAGCAGGCGCTGGCCATGGATGAGACCGTAGTTGCCCGGATTCATGCGTGTGCGCATCAGCGTCAGGCTGTCCACATAGGCCACCTGTCCCCGCTTGATGTCGTAACTCACATAGCCATAGATGCGACGCACCTTGCGTGTCGTGTCGCTCTGCAAGTCGATGGTTACCCAGCCGTCGCTATTGGAGCCGCGGGCAATCTGTGACGTGGAACCATCGGTATAGTCAACACTCAGGCACACCTTGAACTGGTTTGCGCCACGGAACAGTTTATAACCCAACTGGTAACGGTCGCCCGAACGCTTGTTGGCATCAGGTGGCATGTCAAAGGTGATGAAGCCGCGGCGCGCACCCGAGGTGAGCGTGTAACTGCGACGGCCCTGCCACAGGTCCACGGTGTCGTTCTTGACATCGGTGCTCAACTTCTTCAACTTGCCCGGCCGTGAAGCGCCGCGTGCGCCTTCAGGCATGGCTACGCGCCTGGTGTTGCCATCCTGACGTTCGTCAAGGCCGGCAAGTGACGGCTCATTATCCCTCCTGTCCTTATCCAACTTGTCATACCGCTGCTTGAGGATTCCCACCGCCTTGTCCTGGGCCTTGATGTAATCCTCCATGTTATGGGCATACCACACCAGGGAACTGTCATACTCTTGTGCGGTGATGCCGTGTTTCTTGAACACTGATTGCTTGATGATGAGTTTGCTGGAGTCGGTCTCAAACTCGGCTGAGTTGTTCTCGATGTAGGCGTCGGCGAGTTGCAGGTCAACAATCAACTCGGCCATGTCGTTCACGCTCAACACACCACGCGGCGTCTTGTCGCAGGAGAGCAGCGACAAGGCCAGCAAGAGCAGCAGCGAGATGTTGAGAGAAACGGCACGCATAGGGGGGAAATCAGTTGGTGGTTTCGGTGGTTTCGACAGATTCGGCGGATTCAGACTCCTGTTGAGGGGCATCATCTTCGGCCTCCTGTTCATCGTCCTGCTTGTCGTTGCCCGACGAGAGGTAACGCACATAGAAGAGGACGAGGACAATCACGCTCACGCTCAACGAAGCGTCGGCAATGTTGAAAATCGGCTGGAAGAAGATGAAGTGGTTACCCCCTATCCAGGGCATCCACTGGGGCCAGTACCACTCACACAACGGGAAATACAGCATGTCCACCACCCTGCCGTTGAACAGCGTGGAGTAGCCCCCGTCGGGCGGGAACATCTGGGCCACCTGGGGAGGCAAGGGGCTGTCAAAAATCAGGCCATAGGCCACACAATCAATGACATTGCCCAGCGCGCCGGCAGTAATTAGGGCGATGCACGCGACAAAGCCCTTGGGGACATCGGTGCGGTTGCTCAGTCGCCACAGGTAGTAGATGAAGGCTCCCGAGGCAATGATACGGAAAATCGTGAGCATCAGTTTGCTGCCCAATTCCATGCCGAAAGCCATGCCGTTGTTCTCGATAAACAACAGTTTGAACCACGAGGTCACCTCCACTTCCTCGCCGTAGTAGAAATGGGTCTTCACCCAAATCTTCACGGCTTGGTCGATGACGATAACCAGCGCGATGATTAGCGCTGCCAGTTTGCCGTTAGAAAGCTTCATACCGAAACAGCCCTAACTTCAATATTTCTTTTTGTTCTTGGCCTCGATTTCTTTGCCTTCAATCGACAGGGTGGCATGAGGCACGGCAAGCAGACGCTCCTTCGGGATGAGTTTTCCCGTGATGCGGCAGACGCCGTAGGTCTTGTTCTCGATGCGCACCAGCGCGGCCTGCAACTTGCGGATGAAATCCAGTTGGCGCTGTGCCTGCTGGCTGGAAATTTCCTTCTGCAACGTCGAAGCGCCCTCCTCCATCATCTTAAAGGTGGGGTCGGACTCATCGACCATCAGGGTATCGGTGAGGCGTTTGTAATTCTCTTGGGCCTGCTCTATTTTCGCCAGGATGAGTTCCTTGAACTCCTGCAATTCTTCGTCGCTGTACCTGGTCTTTTCTTGCTTTTTAGCCATTTATTTGAGTTTAGAGTTTATAATATTAAAATTAAGACGTCTCAAAACCACGGTGATGGTTTTATGCTTTCTCGACGTTGACGGGCAGCACCCAGCCATCCATGTCAAGTTCCACTGCTGCGGCGGTGTCAACAGGACCCACGTTGATGCTGGTGGCCAGCACCTGGTGGGCGATGTAGTCGCCGTAGCACTTGATGGCGTCGTCGGTGCGCTCGTCGGGAGCAATGGTGACGGTAATCTTGTCGGTGATGTCAAAGTTCTTGCTCTTGCGCACGTTCTGAATGCGGTTCACCAGTTCTCGGGCGATACCCTCGAGACGCAGTTCCTCGGTCACGGTGATGTCGAGTGCCACGGTCAGGTTGCCCTCATTGGAGACGAGCCAGCCGGGGATGTCCTCGCTGATGATTTCAACGTCGGCGAGTTCGACCTCGGCCTGCTGGCCATCAAGGTCAACAACAAACTTGCCGTCCTTCTCGAATTGTGCAATCTCGGGCTGCGACATGTTCATGATGCGTGCGGCAAGCGCTTTCATCACCTTGCCATACTTCGGGCCCAACTTCTTGAAGTCGGGTTTCACGCGCTTGACAAGGATGCCGGCATCGTTGCCCACGAGTTTGATTTCCTTGACGTTGACCTCGTTGCGGATGAGGCTTGCAACGGCTTCGACATCGCTGCGCTGGCTGTCGTCAAGCACGGGAATCATGATGGCCTGCAGCGGCTGGCGAACCTTGAGGTTCTGCTTGCGGCGCAACGACAGCACCATCGAGGTGACATCCTGTGCGGCCTGCATGCGCTGCTCGAGTCGCTTGTCGATAACGCTCTCGTCACACTTGGGGAAGCGGGCAAGGTGTACCGAGTTCTCGCTGTGGGTGAGGTCACGGTACAGGCGGTCGCTGTAGAAGGGCGACACGGGAGCCATGAGCAGAGCCACGGTGGTGAGGCACTGGTACAGGGTCTGATAAGCGGCCAGTTTGTCCTGTGTCATCTCGCCACCCCAGAAACGCTTGCGGTTCAGTCGCACGTACCAGTTGCTCAGGTGGTCGCTGACGAAGGTGCTGATGGCGCGAGTGGCCTTGGTGGGCTCATAGTCCTCAAGGTCGGCCTGCACCTCGGCGATGAGCGAGTTCAGCAACGAGATGATCCAGCGGTCAATCTCGGGACGCTCGTTCATGGGGACTTGCGGTGCCTCGGGATCGAAGCCGTCAACATTGGCATAGAGCGCGAAGAACGAGTAGGTGTTATAGAGGGTGCCGAAGAACTTGCGGGCCACCTCTACCACTCCGGCCTCGTCAAACTTGAGGTTGTCCCAAGGCGACGAGTTGCTGATCATGTACCAGCGCAAGGGGTCGCTGCCGTAATTCTCGATGGCGCCGAAGGGGTCAACGGCGTTGCCCAAGCGTTTGCTCATCTTGTTGCCGTTCTTGTCGAGCACGAGACCATTGGAGATGACGTTCTTGTAGGCCACGCTGTCGAACACCATCGTGCCGATGGCATGCAGGGTGAAGAACCAGCCACGGGTCTGGTCTACGCCCTCGGCGATGAAGTCGGCGGGGAAGAAGCCGTTGTTGTCCACGGCCTCCTTGTTCTCGAAGGGGTAATGCAACTGGGCATAAGGCATGGCACCACTGTCAAACCACACGTCGATGAGGTCCAGTTCGCGCTTCATGGGCTTGCCAGTGTCGCTCACCAGGATGATGTCGTCAACATAGGGGCGGTGGATGTCAATCTTATCGTAGTTCTCCTCGCTGTAGTCTCCGGGGACGAAGCCTTTGTCCTTGTAGGGATTGCTCTTCATCACACCAGCGGCAACAGCCTTCTCAATCTCGTTGTAGAGTTCCTCGATACCGCCGATGCACTTCTCCTCGCCGTCCTCGTCGCGCCAGATGGGCAGCGGAGTGCCCCAGTAGCGGCTGCGGCTCAGGTTCCAGTCGTTGAGGTTCTCGAGCCACTTGCCGAAGCGGCCGGTACCGGTGTGCTCGGGCTTCCAGTTGATGGTGTGGTTAAGTTCAATCATGCGGTCGCGGCAAGCGGTGTCGCGGATGAACCAACTGTCCAGCGGATAGTAGAGCACAGGCTTGTCGGTGCGCCAGCAGTGGGGATAGTTGTGGGTGTGCTTCTCCATCTTGAAGGCGGTGCCTTCCTGCTTCATGCGGATGCAGATGTAGATGTTCAGGTCCTCGGCCTTCTCGGCGGCCTTCTCGTCATACTTGCCACCGACGGTGTACTGCGGGTCGTAGGCGTTCTTCACCCAGCGGCCAGCATATTCCTTGTAGAGGTCCACGTCGACGAAGTTCTTGACGAACTCCTCGTCCAGGTCCTCGATGAGATAATACTTACCGGTGAGGTCCACCATGGGGCGGGTCTCCAGTTTCTTGTTGATCATGTACAGGGCGGGGATGCCGGCGGCCTTGGCCACGCGGGCATCGTCGGCACCGAAGGTGGGCGCGATGTGCACGATACCGGTACCGTCCTCGGTGGTCACATAGTCACCGGGAATCACGCGGAAACCGTTGTCATTGCCGACGACCTTGCCGTCAATCTTGTCCACGGGCTTCACCCAGGGGAACAGTTGGGCGTAATGCAGTTCGAGCAGGTCCTGACCCTTGAAACGGGCAATCACCTTGTAGGGCACCACCTTGTCACCGGCGTTGTACTCCAGGGGCTGGTCCTTGCCGTCGGCCTTGAAATAGGCGTCAACACGGGCCTCGGCAAGCAGGTAGATGGCGGGCTTACCGTTATAGGGGTTGAAACTCTCGACAGCGACATAGTCAATCTTGTTGCCCACACACAGGGCGGTGTTGCTCGGCAGGGTCCACGGGGTGGTCGTCCATGCCAGCACGTAGACGTCGTTGAAGTCCTCGTCGGCTGCCTCGCGGACAGCCTTGATCACGGGATGCTCTTCACCGCTCAACACGGTGAACTGGGCGGTGACCGTCTGGTCCTTCACGTCGCGGTAGCAGCCCGGCATGTTCAACTCGTGGGAACTCAGGCCGGTACCTGCAGCGGGCGAATAGGGCTGGATGGTGTAGCCCTTATAGAGCAGGCCCTTGTTGTAGAGTTGCTTGAGGAGCCACCACAGGCTCTCGATATAACTGTTCTTGTAGGTGATGTAGGGGTTCTTCATGTCCACCCAGTAGCCCATGCGGTGGGTGAGGTCCTCCCACTCGCGGGTGTATTTCATCACCTCCTTGCGGCAGGTGGCGTTATACTCGTCGACCGAGATTTTCTTGCCGATATCCTCCTTGGTGATACCCAGTGCCTTCTCCACGCCCAGTTCAACGGGCAGACCGTGGGTGTCCCAACCGGCCTTGCGCAGCACCTGGTAGCCCTGCATCGTCTTGTAGCGGCAGAAGATGTCCTTGATGGTGCGGGCCATCACATGATGGATGCCCGGCATGCCGTTAGCGCTGGGAGGGCCCTCATAGAAGACATAGGCCGGTGAGCCCTCGCGCTCACTGATGCTGCGACCGAACACATCTTCCTTATCCCACATCTGCAGGACTTCCTTGTTGATATCTGACAGGTTAAAACCGTTATATTCGTTAAATTTTTTCATTTTATAATAATGTAATTATCCAAAATATGGGCGCAAAGGTAGTTATTTTAATTGGATTAAAAAAAATTGAGCAAATATTACCCCAAAATAGTTGTTAACAATGCCTTTTTTTTGATGCTATTCACGTTATTTAGTGAGGTTTTAATGGTTTTTTAGACGAGATGGTGTTACCTTTGCGGCCGTTAAACAGAAAAGCATTGACAAGAGATGTTACTGAACAAGATATTGATGCAGATTCCCGTAGTGGGGCCCGACACCACCGCCGCCAACAAAATCCACGAGGCCACCAAGGCTGTCACGTCACAGGTGGACTCGCTGGCCAATAAACTCCACCCCGACTCCATCGCCACGATGACGCCCGACAAGATTGTGAACCAGTTCAAGTATCTGGACCTGGGTAGCCTGGTGACGTCGCTGTCCAGCCAACTGATTTCGCTGGCTTTGCGCATCCTCGCCGCGATCCTGATTTTCTACTTGGGAAAATTCATCATCAACAAGATCTACAGCGTGGTGCGCGCCATAATGATACGCAAGGACTTCGACCGCTCGTTGATATCGTTCCTGCTGTCATTCATCCGCATCACCCTGCTGTTCCTGCTCATCATCACCGTGATTGGTGTGCTGGGCATCGAGACCAGTTCGTTCATCGCCATCTTTGCCAGTGCCGGTGTCGCCATCGGTATGGCCTTGAGCGGCACGCTGCAGAACTTTGCCGGCGGTGTGCTCATCCTGCTGTTAAAGCCTTACAAGGTGGGCGATTACATCGAGTTTGGCGAGTTGAAGGGCACGGTGCGCGAAATCCAGATTTTCAACACCATCATCAATACCTACAACAATGACCGCATCGTCATCCCCAACGGCGGCCTCGCCACGAGTTCGCTGAAGAACTTCAGTGCCGAGCACTACCACCGCGTGGAATGGCGCGTGGGCATCAGTTATGGTGACGACGTGGACACTGCCCGCAAGGTCGCCCTGGAGATTATCGCTGCCGACCCGCGCATCGTGCACACCGATGCCGACGTCAAGGAAGACGAGCAGCCCGAGGAAAAGCCTGTCGAGCAACACGAGGAGCCGTCGCTACCATGGTGGAAACGCCTGTTCCACTGGCACCGCCGCTATGCCGAGGAACTGCGAGAGGAGCATGAGGCCCGACTCGCCGCATTGATTCCCAAACCCGATTACAACCCGAGCGTTAACATCGAGAGTCTGGACGAGAGCCAGGTGACGCTCATCGTGCGCGCCTGGACCGAAATCGCCAACTACTGGGGTGTGCTCTACAGCGTGAACGAGCAGATTTACAAGCAGTTCCCGCAACACGGCATCCGCTTCCCGTTCCCGCAGGTTGACGTTCACGTCAATAATGAGAAATGAGAAATGAGGAATGAGGAATGGGGAATCCGTCCGTTCCGTTTTATCCGTTTTATCCGTTTATCCATTGGCAAGAATGAAGAATATGCTATCAAGGTTATTGTTGATTGTGGCTGTGCTGATGGTGTGTCAGCAGGCTGTGGGGCAGGTGGTTAACTCCATCGGCGAGGAGAACATGAAGGTGGAGAAGGGCCTGAAACCGCAAGAGAAGAAGGCTGAGAGCCCCTATATTGCCGACCTGGACACCGAGACGCCCTATTTCCAGTATATCGACTCGGCACAGAACTACATCTACAGCCACGATTGGCCTGTGGCAGAGCAATGGCTGCTCAAGGCTTTCAAGGCCGACCCCGGCAACCCCTCCAACTCAATGGTGCTCAGCAACATCGCCACCCTGCAACGCTATCAGGGGAAACTGGCCGACGCTGTGAAGAACTACACCCTCGCCCTCGACATGACGCCCCATGCCGTGACGCTGCTGTTGAACCGTGCCGCCCTGTATGTCGAGATGGACAGCGTCGACCGCGCCATCGACGACTACGAGCGCGTGTGCGAACTCGACATGTATGACACCGAGGCCCGCTACTCACTGGGTGTGCTGGCCATGGAACACGGCGACACCAAGCGTGCCGAAGACCTGTTCAACGAGATCAAGCGCATCAATCCCAATTCGGGCCTCTACTACGAGGGAATGGGACTGCTGCACAAACGCAATGGCAACCATGCGCGAGCCGCCGAGATGTTCACACGCGTCATCAAGGTGCAACCAAGCGTCCAACTGCTGGGCCACCGTGCCGACTGCTACCTGGCCATGAAACACCTCAACGACGCCGAGGAGGACATCCGCACCGCCCTCGAGATGACCCCCGACGACCCTTATCTGTACCTGCTGCGCGCCAAACTCAACAAACTCCGCTTCCAGCGCGACGACATGAACCGCGACATCGAGCAGGCCGTCTCCCTGGGCCTGAGCCGCGACTACATCAACCAGGCCCTCAATGAGTAAACCTCAAAAAAAACTGGAATTATTTGTCTATTAGCAATACTGTTCTTACCTTTGCATTGCGAAAAGATGCAAGCGCCAGCGCTTGCTTTGGCCTAAAGCAAGTTCCAGGGCTTGCAAACGCAGAAAGCAAGTTTGAGAACTTGCAATTTCAAGAACAGGTGATTGGACTTGATTTTGGGCTGAAAAGTGCTGGAATTTAACAGGATTTGTGACTATAAGATACAAGTTTATGGGTAAAAAATATGCTGCCATATCGGCTGACATCGTTGCCTCAACTTCATTATCGCGCGCAACATTGGTAGAATTGACGTCAGGGGTCAAGCAAGTCTTGGAAACCGCTGCGGCGAGTTATCAAGGTTTCTGGGGACGCTTGGTCAAGGGCGACAGCATTGAGTGTGTGATGGAACGCCCTGGTGACGCCCTGCGCGTGGCCGTGTTGCTCAAGTCCTTTATCAAATCATTTATTCCTACTGATGGTATTGCTGATGAAAAGTTCAAGCAATTTGGTTTGCGTTTGGCCATAGGCATTGGCGAGATGCGTTTGATAGACAAGGAGTTGGACATGATGGATGGTGATGCCATCTATTTGTCGGGCCGTGCTTTGGCCGATATGCAAGACAAGACGACCGACAGTCTCCAGATTGTGATGAAACATGATATCAGTAACGGAGCGTTGCCCGTTATCACACTGCTACTCAATCAGATGATCAACAAGGCAACGCGCCGCCAGTGTGAGACGCTGTTTCACAAACTGCAGTGCACCGTTGATGCCGAGGTAGCACAACGAATGCACATCTCACGGTCGGGAGCCAACAACAACTTGCGCAACATGGGTTGGGAAGCCATCGAGCGGGCTATCAAGTATTTTGAACAATTGGATTTTGACGGACAACAGCCATGATGGGACAATTATTCTTGAATCTGCTGCTCGCCCATGTGATTGGCGACTTTTACTGCCAGACGGGGCGTTCCTGTACCGGCAAGCGTGAACAGGGATTGATGGGCATTGACCTGTATGTGCATGCCTTCATCATTCTTGTGCTCTCGTGGCTGTCGGCATGGTCGTGGTCGTTCTGGTGGGCAGCCCTGGTCATCGGTGTGATACACCTGTTCATCGACGCCTCCAAAGCCGCCGTCGAGCGGAAACTCAAGATTGAGGGGCAACCAATCCACATGACGCGTTACGCCGTGTGGCCCTTTGTCATCGACCAGGTGTTCCATGTCGCTGTCATAGCATTTGTCGCCTGGTGGTGGCTGCAATACAACGACTGGAGTCAATTCGCCGGGTTGCAAACCTATAAACTCATGGCTGTGCTGGCTATACTCTTGTGCTGGAAGCCAGCCAACTTGCAGATCAAGCATATCCTGCGCTACTGCCAAGTGAAAATCATGCAGAATCAGCAAGATCAGACTTACTTCAAATCAGGAGCCCTCATTGGCACACTGGAGCGTTGGCTCATTGTGTTTTTCATGGCGATTCAACAATATGAGGCGATAGGTTTCCTTGTCGCCGCCAAATCCATCTTGCGTTTCAGCGAGACCAAGGAAAGCGAAAAATCAGAGTACGTCCTGGCAGGCACCCTGGTGAGTATCACCATTGCCGTAGTATGCGGCGGCCTGCTGCTCGCTGCCAGGTAAAAGTTGACATGGTATCATTATGTATAATTTGAGTAGATGAGAAAGAAGAAAAAAGATATTCCGGTAATTGAGAATTTTGAGATAACGGGTGTGGCAGCCGAGGGCAAGAGCCTGGGCCGCTGGAACGACCTGGTGGTGTTTGTCCCCTTTGGTGCGCCCGGCGATGTGATTGACCTGAAAATCGACCGCAAGAAGCACAGTTATGCCGAGGGGCACATCGAGCGCCTGGTCAAGCCCAGCGAGTTGCGCGTGGAGCCGATGTGCGAGCACTTCGGGCTGTGCGGCGGCTGCAAGTGGCAGCACCTGCCCTACGACTACCAGTTGCAGTGCAAGCAGCAGCAGGTGGTGGATGCCATGGAGCGCATCGCCAAGGTTCCGATTCCCGCCATCAACCCCATCCTGGGTTCGGCAGTGACGACCCACTACCGCAACAAGTTGGAATTCACTTTCAGCAACAAGTGCTGGCTCACGCGTGAGCAACTCGACAGCGGCGCCGAGTTCCCTGACCGCAATGCTGCCGGTTTCCACATTCCCGGGGCCTTTGACAAGGTGCTCGACATCAAGCGCTGCTGGCTTCAGGACGACATCAGCAACGAGATGCGCCTGTTCATCCGCAACCACTGTGTGGAGAAGGGTTACCCGTTCTATGACATCCGCGGCCAGCAAGGCTTCATCCGCATGACGATGACGCGCACCGCCAGCACCGGCGAGGTGATGGAGGTCATCGTCTTCGGCCAGGACGACCGTGCCGCTATCGAGGACGTGATGAGCGCCGTACGCGACCGTTTCCCGCAGATTACCTCACTGCTCTATGTCGTCAACCTCAAGGTCAACGACTCGCTCGCCGACCAGGAGTTCATCACCTACAGCGGGCGTGACTACATCGAGGAGGAGATGGAGGGCCTGCGGTTCCGTGTCGGCCCCAAGTCGTTCTATCAGACCAATTCCCGTCAGGCCTATGAACTCTACAAGGTGGCACGCCGCATGGCTGCTCTCACAGGCGAGGAACTGGTCTATGACCTGTACACCGGCACCGGCACCATCGCCAACTTTGTGGCGCGCCAGGCCCGTCAGGTCATCGGCATCGAGTATGTTCCCGAGGCCATCGAGGACGCCAAACTGAATTCCCGCGTCAACAGCATCGACAACACGCTGTTCTACGCCGGCGACATGAAAGACGTGCTCACCGACGACTTCATCGCCGAGCACGGTCGCCCCGAGGTGATGATTATCGACCCGCCGCGTGCCGGCATGCACGAGGATGTCGTCAAGGTCATCCTGAATGCCGAGCCGCAGCGCTTGGTCTACGTGAGTTGCAATCCCGCCACCCAGGCGCGAGACATCGCCCTGCTCGACGAGAAATACCGTGTTGTGGAAATCCAGCCCGTGGACATGTTCCCCCACACCCACCACGTCGAGAACGTCGCCCTGCTGGAGTTGAAAGCGTAATCAGGATTTTGCCCCGAGGTTGACGGGGCGAAGGTTTTACAATTGAGTTTTTTCGACGAGGAAGCCGTCAAGCATGTTGACCACGCGGTGGGCGTAGGAAGCGTCGCGCTGCGAGTGGGTCACCATGACGATGGTGGTGCCCTCGTCGTTGAGTTCTGCCAGCAGGTCCATCACTTCCTTGCCGTTGCGGGTATCGAGGTTGCCGGTCGGCTCATCGGCGAGGATGAGCCTGGGGCCGTACACCAGTGCCCGGGCGATGGCCGTGCGTTGCTGCTGGCCGCCCGACAATTGGTTGGGATAATGCTTCGCCCTGTGCGAGATGTTGAGTTGCCGCAGCACGTCCATCACCTTGGTCTTGCGCACGTCGGCCGGCACGCCCATGTACTTGAGCGGCAGTTCCACGTTCTGCTCCACGGTGAGTTCCTCGATGAGATTGAAACTCTGAAACACAAAGCCGATTTTCCCCTTGCGCAACTCGGTGCGCTGGTTTTCCTTAAACTGCGCCACCTCAACGCCGTCCAGCAGATAACTGCCCTCGGTGGGATTGTCCAGCAAGCCCAGGATATTGAGCAGTGTGGTCTTGCCGCAGCCCGAGGGTCCCATGATGGCGACAAAGTCGCCCTCATTCACGTCAAGGTCTATGCCACCCAGCGCAACGGTGGAGATTTCGCCGTAACTGAACACCTTTTTGAGATTCCTTACTTGTATCATATCGCAATTGTCGGTTTTCGGGTTTGTGGATTACTCATTCTTGAAACTGTTGACGGGATTCTCGCGCGCGGTGCGCCAACTCTGCAGTATCACGGTGCCCAGGGTGACGGCCCCCACGAGCAGCAAGGCCAACGGGAAAATCCACCACTGGATGTCGGTGTGCTCGGCAAAGTAATGCAGGGTCAGCCATCCGCAGAACACAGCGAGCGGCACGGCGAGGACAAAGGCCACGAGCGTCAGCCACGCATATTTCCTGCAGAACATCATGATGATTTCCCTCGACTTGGCACCCATCACCTTGCGGATGCCGATTTCCTTGCGGCGGTACTCGGTCTCGAACATCGTCAGGCAGAACACCCCGATGAGCGTGATGAGCATACAGATGAGGGCGATGATGAGCACCTGGCGGATGTAGCGGAACTCGTTCTCGTACACCTCATCCCTTAACAACTTGTCGAAGGGCACGACGTCAATATCGGGCCCATAGTAGCGGGCCATCAATTCCTTGACCTGGCCTGTCACTCGGGCACGGTCGGCGTCGGGAGCCATGCGGACGGTCAAGGTCAGATTCACGTAGTCGGCAATCCCGCGGTTGAGGATGAACAGGAACGGGTGGTTGCTCATGATGCGTGTCGTGCCGTAACGGATGTCCTCGCAGACCCCGACGACAGCAGCGCTATCGGTGACATTGATTCCCGTTGACAAGCGATCACCCATCTTCAGCCAGTCCCACTGCTTGCGGGCCGACTCATTCATGATGATGGCGGTCGTAGCACTGTCCAGGAAGGGGCGTCCGTCAATGACCTTGATGCCCAGGGTCTTCAGATAGTCGTTGTTCACCTCAATGCAGCCGAACCTGATGTCGTGGCCGTCCTTGTCGCCCCGCTGGACGTTATGCCCGTCGGTGAATCCCACCGAATTGTTGGAGAAGGACACGGCCTCAACCCCGGGACAGCGCATCAGATCCTGATAGAGCCTGTCGGCACCGTCGGGGTGCGGCAACCTTGATATCAAAATCTGGTTCTTGTCGTAGCCGTAGGTCGAGTTATAGATGTAGTTGCTCTGCATGTACAGGATGCCGATATAACTGATCAGCGTCATTGAGATGAACAACTGCAGGAATACCAGCAGGGAGCGCAACTTGTGGCCCTGCGGAGTCAGCCCGAAACTGCTCTTGAGCGCCACGGCCGGGGCAAACGAGGTGGCGAAGATGGCGGGATAGACACCAGCAACGACACCCACCACGATGGCGATGAGCAACATGAGCAGCACCAGTCGCCAGTGGGCGATGAGGGCGAGGCTGCCCTCGGTGAGGCTTCGTGTGAGCGGCATCCCCTGAATCATCCAGCACAGCACGAGAGAGAGCAGGCAGGCCACCACCGCGACGATGACACACTCGGCCACAAAGGAGACCCTCAGCGACAGGCGTGAAGCGCCCAGCACTCGCCGCGTGTTGAGGCTGCGCACGCGCATCGGGCTCTCGGCAAGGGTGAAATTCAAGAAATTGATGGCAGCAATCATCATGACCAGCAGGCATGCGAGTTTCAGGATGGTCACCATGCCCTTATAACCGCTGCCGCCATTGGTGAACGAACTGTACTCAAAGTAACTGTCCTTGAGCGGCGTGAACTGGATGTTCATCGTCTTGAGGCCTTCGATAATCTTCGGGGCTTCAGGGACTTCGCCATGGCGTTCCATGTTACGGACAAAGCGGTCGATGATGGACTGCCTGAGCCTTTGCCCGAAGGCGTCCAAATCGTCGGGCACCGTCTTGAACTTGATGATGCACTTGTGCAGATAGTTGAAACTCAACAAATCGTCGTCATACCTGCTGCAATAAATGCAGTTGTCCACCTCACAATTCTCAGGAAAATCCTCATACACGCCGCGCACCTTATAGGGGTAAATCGTGTACTTGACAGTACCGAGTGAGTCAACTTCGGGGTAGGACATCCTCATCGTCTTGCCAACGGCGTCGGCCGTCCCGAAGTATTCCAGCGCTATGCTCCGGGGGATGATGAACTCATCATGGCTGTCTTCGTTCAACTCCAGGCTGCCACAGATGACCCTGTCGGTGAGAATGCTGAGGGCCGTCCTGTTGGCACTTGAAATCGTGTACTCCACCTTGCCGTCACCCAGCAGGAAGTCGTAATCCTGCCCTTGGACTTCGGTCATGGAATAGGACTCCACCTGTTCCATGTCGCGCAGGCCCTCGCTGAAGGGGTAGCAGACGAGATCGCTGAATTCCCACTCGTTGTAAACGGCGTCGGTCTCCAGGCGATACAGGCGCTCATAGTCCTTGAGGTTGTGATTGAAGGTGTCCTGAAAATAGATTTGCGTCATGAACAGGTAGAATGTGGCAAACGCCACAATCAGGCCCACCAGATTAAGCGCCGTCGCCATCTTGAAGCGACGCGCCATGTAGATGATATTGGCCAGGGTCTCACGCATCTTGACGCTCCAGGTTTTGCATTAACACGAACGATAGGACGCCATCAAGATGGTGTGTCATCATTCTGACTCGGTAACTTAACCGTGCCAACGCACGGGAAATTAATTAAAAAATCATTTGCTTAATTTCCCGCCCAACGGGCGGTTATGTTATTATACACCACCTCAATGAAGTCTATATCATTTTAACGTGACACACCGCCGTGTTATTGTGACCACCTGCAGACGAGTTAGACCTTAAAAAAAGTGTGATGCGTCCTCCGGGGAGAGGCGCACCACACTTTCAGTTTCGATTATCGGGACCCTGTCACTGCTCGGGCGACATCACCACCTCAACCTTGCAGCCGTTAGCCAGCAGACGGCGGGCAAAGGCGGCAATCGTTTCGGGCATCTGGGCCTTGACAGTCTGCTCATAGGCAGAGTAATTGTCGATGCCGCGCATCGCGTAGGCCATGATGGTGTGATACCAGTAACTGTTTTCCTTGAGTTGCGTCTCAAAGTTCTTGAGCATGGCTTTCTTGAAGTCCTCGAGGCTGGCGGCGTCGATGTTCTCACAGGCCTTGAGCATCTCCTCGTTGACGATGGCCACGGCTTTATCGGTGAACTCGGGCTGGAGCGGGATGGACACCTGAAGCAACGTCACGGGCAAGTCACCGTCCAGCATGGAACTGCCATAAGCGCTCACGGCATAGGCCGCACCGGCTTCCTCACGGATTTTATCGTTGTAAATCTTATCCAGAATCTGTGCCAGCAGGTTGACCTGAATGCTCGTTTCGAGGCTGTAAGGGGTCTTATGGTCAATCCAATTAATGCTGATGTTGGTCTTGGGTGTCTCCATCTTGCGGGTGAAGTGGCTGACAATGTCCTGATCAGGATAGTTGCCGGTGTTCACCCAGTTGGATTTCTTGCCCTTCCTGGCTGGCAGCGAGGCGACATACTGCTCGATGAGGGGACGGATGACCCCCTCGTCAAACGAGCCGATGAACAGGAAGGTATAGTCGGCGGCATTGGCGGTCACTTCCTTGGCCATCTCCAGGCAGCGGTCATAGTCGAGTTGGCTCAGGTCTTCCACACCGATGGACTTTGAACGCCAATCGCGGTTGTTAATCAGGTAGTTAACCGTATCGTTGAACGCGCTCTCGGGGTTCAGGTCCTTGTTCTTGAGGGAGATTTCAATAACGTCATACAACTGTTTGTAACTCTTCTCGTCCTTGGTGACATCGGTGAAATTCAGATAGATGAGTTGGAACATCGTCTCCAGGTCCTTGACGGTGGAGGAACCGGTAATGTAGTTCTCGTGGCTGTAAACCTGCTGGTTCACACTCGTCTGCTTGCCGGCAAGGGCTTTTTGCAACTGCGTGCTGGAAAAGCCGCCCAATCCGCTGGTTTCAAGGACATTGTTCAGCAGGTCGATGTTGATGCGGTCTTTCTCGCCATATAATGACTTGCCGCCACGACGCTCGGCCATCATCCAGATCTGGTCTTTCTTGAAGTCGGTGGGTTTGAGCAGCACACGCACGCCGTTGCTCAATTCCAGGTCCTTGAAGCCGAAGGTGGCGTTGTAGGTCTCCTTGACGATTTTGCCCTTCTTGGGCAGTTGGGCGATAAGGGGCTCGTCTTTCACGTCATCGACATAAGGCTCGATGTCGCTCTGCTCGGCAGCCACGACGGCGGCCATGAGGCCATCGGCGGTGGGATAGACGGCACCGTCCTTCTCCTGGTTGAAGTTCAGCACGACGAGGTTCTCGCCCGTGGCGCTGATGAGCTGGGGCAGAATCTGGTTGATGAACTCAACGGGGACTTGGGGGGCTATCATGTTCATGATCTGGTAATAGTCCTCGATTGAGGGGATGGGCTCGTTGTGGATGTAGTGCCGGCAGTATTCCTGGGCGTAAGTGCGGCTGTTCACCTTGTCACGCTCGTTGTACTGTTTCTCGATACTGCTCATGACATCTTCCTTGGCACGGAGATACTCGGTGACGGTGAAACCGTGCTTGGCGGCACGCAGGGCCTCGATGAGCACCGCCTGGGTGGCGGCTTCGGTCTGCCCTTCCTTGGGGACGGCAATCAAGGTGAAGGCATCCTTGGTGTTGGCGCCCATATAACTGTCGTCGTAACCGTAGGCCTGCAAGAACGGGCAATCCGCTTCCTGGGCTTTCTCGTTGAGGCGCTGGTTGAGCATCTGGCTCAAAACCTGCTTGGCATAATTGATGACCAGATAATTGATGTCGTTCTTATCCTGCTTCTCGACGATGTCATGCTTGAACATGAGCATCGAGATGCTGAATTGCTGTTCCTTGTCCTTCTCCACAACCACGATAGGCTCCTTGTTGTCGGGGACAGGGAAATCCTCGACCCTGGCAGCGTCGGCAGCGAGAGGAATGCCGCTGAACATCTCGCGTATCAGGGCCTCGGTGTGGTCCACATCGATGTCACCGACAACGACAATCGCCTGATTGTCGGGGCGATACCACTTGTGGTAATAGTCGCGCAGCACCTGATAGGGGAAATTGTCCACCACGTTCATGTCGCCGATGACGTCGCGCTTGGCATACTTCGAACCGGGGAACAGGTTGTCCATCTGGCGGTTGCGCATGCGCTGCATGGCACTCTGTCCCAAGCGCCACTCCTCGTGGATGACGCCGCGTTCCTTGTCAATTTCCTCATCGGTGAGCAGCAAGCCGTTGCTCCAGTCCTTGAGCACGAGCAAGCACGAGTCGAGGACGTCTTGGCTCGTCGTGGGCACGTTGTCGATGTTGTAAACGGTCTCGGTGAAAAAGGTGTAGGCATTCACGTCACCACCCCAGTTCAGGCCTATCGAACGGATGAAATCGATAATCGTGTGGCCCTTGCCATTGAAGTGCTCACTGCCGTTAAAGGCCATGTGCTCCAGGAAGTGGGCCAAACCGTTCTGGCTGTCCTCTTCCTGCATGGCGCCCACGCGTTGAGCGATGTAGAAGTTGGCACGGTGCTCGGGATAGTTGTTGTAACGGATATAATAGGTCAGCCCATTGTCCAGTTTGCCGATTTTCACGGCTTGGTCAACCGGGATGGCCATCTGCTGCGCCGTCAAGGCGCCAGGGAATAACACGGCCAGCAAGAGCAGCAGCATGGCCAGCAATCGTCTTGTCTTTTTCATAGTGGTAATAGTTATTAGTTAGTAAATTTGATTCTTAATGTTGCGAATATACACTATAATAACGGCTTTTCTCGAGGCCATATTGCCCCAAAAACACTTAATGTCTAAATATTATACACTTCACCGTCTAATTCTTTTACATTTTGTGAAAACAATTTCGTAACTTTGCCGCCAACTAACCGTAAAACCAATTTAACAATAACTATTTAGAATCGGAATGAAGAAATTATTCATGATGATGCTGGCCGTCCTGGCGTGTCTGGGCATGGCCGCACAGAAGCCTGTAGCCACGAGTGTCCCTGGTGACCCGATGGCTACCCAGTGCTACACGCTGAGCAATGGCCTGAAGGTATTCCTCAGCGTCAATCACCAGAGTCCCCGCATCGCGGCCCACATCGCCGTGCGCACCGGCTCGCGTAACGACCCCGCCGAGACCACCGGTCTGGCCCACTACCTGGAGCACCTGATGTTCAAGGGCACCCAGCAGTACGGCACCAGCAACTATGCCGCCGAGAAGGCGCTGCTCGACACCATCGAGGCACGCTACGAGCAGTACCGCCTGGTGAAGGACCCCGAGCGCCGTCGCGTGCTTTACCACGAGATTGACAGCATCTCTCAACTGGCAGCCCAGTACAACATCCCCAACGAGTATGACAAGTTGATGGCCGGCATCGGCGGTCAGGGCACCAACGCCTACACCAGCACCGACGTCACCTGCTATACCGAGGACATCCCCGCCAACGAGGTGGACCGTTGGGCACGCATCCAGGCCGACCGTTTCCAGAACATGGTCATCCGCGGTTTCCACACCGAGTTGGAGGCCGTGTATGAGGAGTACAACATCGGCATCGCCCAGGACCAGAGGAAAATCTTCGAGGCCTTGAGCGCCAAGATGTTCCCCACCCACCCCTACGGCACCCAGACGACCATCGGTACCCAGGAGCACCTGAAGAACCCGTCGATCACCAACATCAAGAACTACTTCCACAACTACTACTGCCCCAACAACGTGGCCATCTGTATGGCCGGTGACTTTGACCCCGATGAGGTCATCGCCATCCTGGAGCGCCACTTCGGCAGTTGGAAGCCCAACAACAACCTGACCCGTCCCGAGTTTGCCCCCCTCAAGCCCATCACTGCCCCCATCGACACCACCGTCGTTGGCCAGGAGGCCGAGTTCGTGGCCCTGGGCTGGCGCTTTGACGCCGGCAACTCCCTGCAGATCGACACCATGAACGTGGTGGCCGAGATGCTCTCTAACGGCACGGCAGGTCTTATCGACCTGAACCTGAACCAGCCCCTCAAGGTGATGAGCGCCGGTGCCTTCAGCGATGAGATGACCGACTACTCGATGCTCTTGCTGCTGGGCTATCCCAACGAGGGACAGAGCCTGGAAGAGGTACGTGCGCTCTTGCTGGGCGAGTTGGCAAAACTGCGTGCCGGCAATTTCGACGATGACCTGCTGGTGAGCGTGGTCAACAACAACAAACTCCAGTACCTGCGCGCCCTCGACAATAACGGGGCCCGCACCCGCCAACTGGTGAACGCCTTCATCAACCACGTGGACTGGGCACAGGAAGTGGGCAAACTCGACCGCATGGCCGGCATGACCAAGGACCAGATTGTGGACTTTGCCAACCGCCACTTGCTGGACAACAACTTCGTGTGCGTTTACAAGCGCATGGGCGTTGACACCACCGAGAAGAAGATTGACAAGCCCACCATCACCCCCATTCCCACCAACCGCGACAAGCAGAGCGACTTTGTTCGCAACATCCTGAGCGAAATCGTCGAGCCTATCCAGCCCCAGTTTGTGGACTACAGCAAGGAGATGACCGTGGGTCAGACCAGCAAGAAGTTGCCGTTGCTCTACAAGCACAACGACCTGGACGACCTGTTCTCCTTGACCTACAAGTATGACTTCGGTGCCACGGCCGACAACCGCTACGAGACCGCCTTGAGTTACATGGACTTCCTGGGCACCAAGAAGATGAATGCCACCGAGTTCAAGCAGCGCCTGTACAAACTGGCCTGCAACATCTCGATGAACGTCACCGACAACGAGATTTACCTGACCCTGAGCGGCCTGAGCGAGAATATGCCCGAGGCTCTCAAACTCGCCGAGGACCTGATGCAGAACGCCCAGGTTGACGAGGAAGCCTACAGCAGCATGGTGGACGTGATTCTCAAGGCCCGCAACGATGCCAAGAGCAGCCAGGACGAGTGCTTCAACCGCCTGAATGAATATGGCATGTACGGTCCCCGCAACGAGTACACCAACATCATGAGCGAACAGCAGTTGCGCGACACCAAACCCGTCGAACTCATCAGCCTCGTGAAGGGCCTGCGCGACATGCAGCACACCGTGGTTTACTACGGCCCCATGACCGAGAAGGAACTGAACAAATGCCTGAGCAAGGTCCACAAGACCAAGAAGAACCTGGCCGCCGTTCCCGTGGGCACCCCCTACATGGAGCAGCCCACCCCGAGGACCGAAATCCTGCTGGCACCCTATGAGGCCAAGAACATCTACATGGTACAATACCACAACGAGGGCACCCAGTGGTCGCCCGAGCACGCTGCCACCATCAACCTGTTCAACGAGTACTTTGGCGGTGGCATGAACGGCATCGTCTTCCAGGAGTTGCGCGAGGCACGCGGTCTGGCCTATTCGGCAGCCGCCTACTACCGTCAGCCCTATGAGAAAGGCCATCCCGAGTATGCCATGACCTACATCATCACCCAGAACGACAAGATGATGGACTGCGTGCGTGAGTTCAACAACATCGTGGGCACCATCCCCCAGAGCGAAGCCGCCTTTGCCCTTGCCAAGGAGTCGCTGATGAAGAAGTTGGCCAGCCGTCGCACCGTGCGCGGTGGCGTCCTGAACAGTTACATGAATGCTCAGCGCCTGGGTCTGAACTACGACATCAACTCGGTAGTCTTCAACCAACTGCCGGGTCTCAAGTTGGCCGACATCGTCAAGTTTGAGCAGCAGTCGATGGCCAATAAGCCCTACCGCTACCTCATCCTGGGTGACGAGAAGGAACTTGACATCGAGGCTCTCGAGAAGATTGGCCCGATTCACCGCCTCACCCTCGAGGAGATTTTTGGGTATTAAGACGTTAGACGTTAGACGTTAGACGTTAGATGTCAGACATTAGATGTTAGACATTAGACTTTAGACGTTAGACGTCAACTGTTAACTGTTAACTATTAACTGTTAACTATCATACGGGTCCTTAGGGTCGTTAATGACTTTAGGGACCTTTTTTATAGCATTTTATGGCGAAAAGTCAATTAAAATGCTTATCTTTGCCACATTGAATAGAACTCTAATCAACCCCTAAGAATACGACACTATGAAAAAGATCATCTTATTATTGACACTTGTCTTCGCCGCTTTGAGCGCTAATGCATTTGTTGGGGTATGTGATTCCATACCCGATGAGAATGGCCGTTTCCACTGCCCTTACATCACGAGGGGCACGATCACCTGGGACGAGGCCACCAAAACGCTCACCCTGGACAATGCCGTCGTCGAATACTATACCGACGACCGTTATGATGGCGTTAGACCCATATCGGTGACCGAGGATGCAACCATCGTGATTCATGGGGAGTGCAAACTGATTACCAACGGGTTTTCGGCAATGTATTTCTTCAGTTACAGCATCAAGAACATCTCCATTATTGGCGACGGCAAACTGTACACGTCCAGCACCTGGATCGACATTTTTCTTAACTGTACACACCTCACCATCAAAGACATTTACTTGGAGACTGTCAATGGCATTGCCAACAACGGTTTTGGCGAATTGTGTGCCCTCACTTTCGACAATGTCCAGGCAGACCTCAAAGGGTCAATTGAAAGATTCGGTGAAGGCATCACTTTCAAGAACTGCTCCATCACCTACCCCGCCGACGCCTACATTAGCCAATCTAGCGGCTATGGCTATGCTATTTATTGCGGCAACGATGATTTTCCTGACCACATCGTCATCTCGCGTGATGGCGGCAAGCCCGGCGACGTGAACGGTGACAGCGAGGTCAACATCGCCGACGTCAACGCCCTCATCGACATGATCCTGAGCGGCAACCATAACGCAAAGGGCGATGTCAACGAGGACAACGAAGTCAACATTGCCGACGTCAATGCCCTTATCAACATGATTCTTAGCCACTAATAAAAACGATATTGAACTATGAAGAAATCTTTACACTTTCCCCGTTTGGCGCTGCTGGCGCTCACGTTATTGATTGCCGCTTCGTCGGCTATGGCCTACGACTTTGAAGTCGGCGGCATCTACTATCAAAAAGGGAGACCCAACGAGGTCGATGTCACCTACATGGACCAGAACTACAACTCTTACTCCGGTGCCGTCACCATCCCGTCAACCGTGACTTACCAAGGAACGACCTACACGGTGGTAGGCCTCGGCATGTCTACTTTTTATCATTGTACCGAATTGACGAGCGTGTCGCTCCCCAACACGATTCAGAGAATCGGCAGTTCAGCCTTTTCGGGCTGCACCGCATTGACCGGTATCACGATTCCCAACTCGGTCACCGAAATCGATTATAATGCCTTCAACAACTGCTCTGCTTTGAAAAAGGTGGTTATACCTAACTCTGTTACTAAGTTGGGCTACTATGCATTCGAGAGATGCTTCTCACTTGAAGAGGTGACCTTGAGCAATCAACTCGAAACTATCGAGTCACTGACCTTCTATGGCTGCACAAGCCTGAAGTCAATCACCATTCCCGCATCGGTCAAGACTATCGAACAGCAGGCATTTGAGAACTGCGTTAGTCTTGAAAGTGTCACTTTGTCTCAAGGGCTTGAGCAGATCCTGGATTTTGCCTTCCGTTCTTGTGAGAGTTTGCAACAGATTACCCTCCCCAACACGCTAACCATGATAGGCGCTCAAGCCTTCCGTGAGAGCGGTCTGAAGAGCATCACCGTTCCCAACTCGGTGAAAACCATTGACTCATTCGCTTTTTATGAGTGTCAAAATCTGCAACAAGCCAAAATCGGTGACGGTGTAACCGAAATCGGGGAATACGCCTTCTACAGGTGCGTTGAGATGACGACGCTCACCCTGGGCAATCATCTGGAAACGATCCGCAATCGTGCTTTCAGCGGCTGTATGAAACTGACCTCGGTGACTATCCCGAACTCTGTCATCACTTTAGAGGCCGACGCCTTCTCCTTTTGTAATCAGATGCACAGTCTCGTTATTGGGAATGGGATTACTGAAATCGGCGAGCACGCGTTCCATGAATGTGTAAACTTGACCAATCTGGTTATCGGCAATAACGTGACCACGATTGGAAACTTTGCCTTCCATGCCTGCTCTTCCCTCACGAGTGTGAACATACCGAACTCGGTACAGACCATCGGAAATTGCGCATTCAATCAATGCCAGGGTATAACAAAACTCTCCATTGGCACCGGTGTCACATCGATTGGATATGGAGCCTTTTCCGGTGCTTGGAAACTGGCCTCCGTAACCTGTAATGCAGAAACGCCTCCGTCATTTGCGGCCGATAACGGCTGGAGTTACTTCAACTATAATGTCTATGAACAGGCTACGCTCTATGTACCGGGAGCATCTGTTTCCAGGTACAAAAATGCCGAGATTTGGAAAGATTTCATCGACATCCAGGCCATCCCCGACCACATTCCCGGTGATGTGAACGGCGACGGCGAGGTCAACATCGCCGATGTCAACGCCCTCATCAACGCGATTCTGACCGGCGACCACAGCATCGACGGTGACGTGAACGAGGACCACGAGATCAACATCGCCGACGTCAACGTCCTCATTGACATGATATTGAAGCATTAGGCGTCAATCAGGGTGTGTCTACTGCTGGAATAATAACCGCCAAGTTTCGGGAAAACTTGTGCAAACCGAATGCAAACGAACTTGTTTGATTTGCTGAGGTGCCGCCAAGTTTCGGGATATTAAACAAATTAAAAAAACACCTCATTTTTCCAGCGCGGACTACGCTGACTTCGGCTAATCATCTCATTCGTCTTTCCTGCACGCACGCGTGGACGAAACTGACAGAATGAACAGAACGAATAAGGTCCCTAAGGTTTTTACACCCCCAGGGACCTTAACTGTTATCTCCAGATTATTTCTATTTTTCCGTTTCCAATTGCTTGATGGCCTTCTTGCAGATGCCCTCGTGGCGCATCACCATGTAGATGAGCAGGATGTTGAACACCACGATCTCGAACACGAAGTACAGCCAGGGCACATTGCAGATGACCGTGATGAAGCACACGATGATGCGTGTGTTGAAGGTCAGGATGTTGGTGTACTTCATCAACGGCAGACTCAACTGGCGGAAGTACTCGCGGAACTCCGTTGAGGGAACGCCATCCTCGCCATATTTCTCGTTGAGGGCGGCACGCAGGCGCCGCATGTTGGGCGTCAGGCGCTCCTGATTGGCGGTGTAGCCGCTGTAGAAGAACAACGGCAACTTGCTCCAGAAGTTCCTGCCCCACTCCAGGCGGTGATACTGCTCCTTGAGTTTGGCGGCACTGTCGAGTTCACTGCCCTGACTGCCCTTGAGGAAGAACAGGTGGAACTGGCGGTAGAGGTCGGCCATCGCAGCCTGCAAGGCATGGCTGATGCCCGAGAGGATGCCCAGTGTCCATATTATCCACGCGTTGTTAGCAAAGAAATGCGAACCCGTGATGCTGTCGCCGAAGTCCAGTTCCCTGAACACCAGCGCGAAACTGATGGCGGCGAACCAGAAGTCGCCACTCACGCCGTCCAGGATGCGGCCCATGCGGGAATACTGCTGCGTCATGCGCGCCAACTGCCCGTCGGCACTGTCAAACGTGTCGGCCCAGGTGATGAGCAGCATGCCCACCCAATTGAGCCAAGCCAAATCAGGCTGATGGAAATATAACATGATGCCACCAGCAACACCCATAAAGATGCTGGCGACGGTGATGGCGTTGGGGCTGACGCCTAACTTGGCGAACAGTTTTGCCCACAAGAATCCCAAGGGGCGGTGAAAATGCAGGTCGAACCACTCCTCGGTGTCCATCGACTTGAGCGATTCCTGATACTCTTCTTTTAATGTCATGCTTTTCAGTTAATCGTTTGTTTTGGTTTTATTGTCAAGACCTTAAAGTCTCTAAGGTCTTTAAAGTCTTTAAGGTCCTTAAGGTCCCTAAAGACACACTCCTCATTCCTAATTCCTCATTCCTAATTCCTAATTCCTCACTCCTCACTCTTTAAAGTCCCATGTGGGCCTTGGCAAGGGCGAGAACGGCCTTGGCGATGTGGGGAGCCGACTCGTTGCGGCAGGGCGCGAAACTGGGCCAGTCGTTAAAGTCGATGATGCGGATGGTGCCGTCAGGATCCACGATGCAGTCACCACCGTAAATGTCAACATTCAACTCCTCGGCAGCGCGGGTGCAGATGTCCTTCAGTTCCTTTAGGTCGATGTCGATGCCCTGGGAATGGCCGTTGACCTCTTCCCAGCCATACTTGCTATGACCCTCGTCAAAGGGGTAGAACCAGTAGAAGAACTGCGAGTTCCTCACGCCGTAGAACTTCACCAGGTCACCATTCAGGTGCACGTTGATCACGGCACGGGTGATGCCGCGGTAGAAGTACTCCTGGAGCACCTCCTGGGCCTCCTCGGGATGGCGCACGTAACTCACGTCCTCCTTGTGCATGGCATGGAAATCGCCGCGCTTGATCCAGCAACTCTTGAAGCCGGCCTTCTTGAGTTGGTCCTTGATGTTCTCGTTGGTGTTGACAATCAGGCTCTCGGGATAAGGGATGCCGTTGCCCAGCAGGATGCGTGTCATGCGCTCGCGCGTACAGTTCTCGATTCCGTAACCCGAGTTGACGACCAACTTGCCCTCGTCCTCCAGACGTTGCAACTTGGCGATGCTCTCGCGCTCGCGGCACATGGCCAGCACGACGGGCTCCTTAATCTCGGAGTTGTTGAATTGCTCTTCGCTATAGACGTTGACCTGGCAACCGCGCTTGCGCAGTTGCTCTGCCACCAGGTTGAAGATGGCCGTGTCGTTGCCGATATGGTTGGGCGAGTACGCTCCTGCGCGCATCACGCCAGCAATAGTGATATCTGCCATTGTTATTGACTTTTAAAAATAATCATCACGGGCACCCTTGCCCGCAATACGAACTGCAAAGATACAAAAAAAAGCGATAGGCTCTCCCAAATTGCCTCAAAAAAAAACGCCCAATCGCATTTCAATGCAACTCAATGGAACCGCCTACAACGCCGACAGCAGGTCCAAAGGCAGCATTTGGGCCTGCTGTAGCATGCTTATACTGTTAGGTTTTCGTATTTATCTGCCATTTGTTTTAGTAGCAACTGTGACCTACTATAGAGCAAGGCGAAAACCCACAATTTCCCCACTATATGATTCCGCACCTCCACTGCGGTATGTCACACGGCTATCTTTTGCTGCATTAAAGTAACTGCCACCGCGGAAAACGCGGTATGTACCAGTGGCAGGCCCTGAAGGATTCGTCTGTGCGCTACTGCTATAATAGCCATACCAGTCATTCACCCATTCACTAACGTTACCTGTCATATCATACAGGCCTAGTTCATTGGGGGCTTTTGTTGCCACAGGACGAGAGCCACTATCATCTACATACCAGGCGTTTTCTCTATACCAAGCCACATCATCGATGTTATTGCTACCACTGTACTTGTAGCCCATACTCTTGTTGCCACCCCGGGCTGCAAATTCCCACTCGGCCTCAGTAAGCAAGCGGAACTGCATTCCAGTCATTCCATTGAGTTTATTAATAAAACTTTGGCACTCCAGCCAAGTCACAAAGACTTTTGGTTTATTGAGCCCCCAATAGTCATCGGGACGGCCCCCCATCACAGCAAGCCACAAGCCACGGGTCACCTCAGTCTGCCCCACATAATAGTTTGACAAGGTCACTTGGTGAGCAGGCTTCTCATTGGTTTCAGCTTCAGTATCATCGGAACTGGCACCCATCAAAAATGTTCCTCCCTCTACTGGCACCATCGAAAACGAAACACCATTGACGGTAAAAGTCTTATTCAAAGTAACATTCACGAGCAAAGTCGTATTAACTCCCTTCGTCAAATCAGAAACAATTAGCCTTGCTGTACCAACCGATTTAGCACTCAACAGAAGTTGGTTTCCCTGAATCTTTGCATCAACAACACCAGCATCACCAGTTACAGCATATTGACCACTTCCGTTTAAGATAAGCACTGTTGTTTCTTCACCGACAATCAAGTCAATTGTACTTACAGACAAAGAGAACACATCGTCTAAGACAAGGCGCATTCCAAGGTGTGGACTCTTCTGTGAAGGATTATCATAATTGCGATGTGCTACGCGGCAAAAGTAGTCACTGAAGTCATAGCTTCCACCTCGCATGACACGATTCGATCCATCTTCAGGTCCCATAGGATTAGTCTGAGGTTCACTATTATAATTGCCGAAGTAATCTTGACACCACTCCCACACATTACCAGACATATCATACAGGCCCAATTCATTTGGGGCCTTACTAGCCACGGGATGGGTCTTATTATTGGAATTGCCATCATACCACGCCACATCATTTATAACGTTACTACCCGAATATTTGTAATTATTACTTTTTATTCCTCCACGCGAAGCGAACTCACATTCGGCATCCGTCGGCAAACGAAAGTTCCTGCCCGTCAACTTATTTAACTCAAAAATGAATTGCTGGCAATCATGCCAAGAAATCTGTTCTACAGGATTTGATGAGTCACTATTGAAATAACTCGGATTATTACCCATCACTGCTTTCCACAGGGCTTGCGTCACCTCAGTTTGCCCAATAGCGAATGACGATAATGTCACCTGATGGGTTGGTCTCTCGCCATCCCAACCATCACCATTTGCATCACCCATAGTGAATGTCCCCCCCTCAACTGTTACCATCGTGAAGGAGACACCGTTACATGTGAACGTCTCGGTTTGCGGGGTTTCGTCGACAATGGTTCCAGTGGTGAACGTGATGGCGTCGCTATAGTTATAACCTTGTCCGTCATTGATGTAAGCCCTCGCCCAGTAAGTAGTATTCGGTTTAATCTTGGGCTCCGCTTGAAATTCTGCATAAGACAGTGAATGTGAGAAAGATACTATCGATGTATTTTTATCTAAATCACAGTTCTCATCACCAATTTGTTTCTCATCGAGCCTGATCACATCTGTAAAATACTCTGACTCACTTAATTCAAATCCGTAAGTAAGTACATCTGACCAAAGGCTGAAAGAATCTTCAACAGGTTTATTCGCATAATTAAGATTATAAGACTTGAAATATGATTCCGCTCGAAGGTTAATACTCAATTCGCTATCCGTTGAGTTATCTTCAAATTGGATTAATGGATTCAGGATACAAGTTTTGTAAATATTTTCATCTGGATAGTGTGGAATAAGGTCAGCCCAATATCCTGTACTGGAGTTGCCTGCAGTACCAGAGGTGAGAAACTCATGGATATTATCATATTGAAGATTGTCAAATGCGCCTTTAATAGACATACCTGACAATAAATTATAATAAAACTGAAGACCAGCCAGTTTTCCATGGCTATTTGATTCGTCATATCCCAAATAGATTCCAGCACCATTCTTGGAAAAAGCGGTTGCCATGCTATAATTGATTGAATCACCTTCATATATGTCCTGTCTTGGTCCCTGCATAGAATGACAAGCAGTATTAAATACTATAGCTTTTCCCGGATTATTGAATGATTTATTAGACGATGCAATAAAATGATTAGATACTTTTTTGTAACTAACTTGGGTCCATTCTCCATTTCGTTTTTCTTTGATAGTTGCAACCGAGACTTCAGATTCATTGTATGTACTTCTTAAAGCAGCTAATTCAGTTGGCATTAATTGGCCATCTGCACCACGAAGCACCTCTTCAGAGGTTAACAACCAATGCAAGCCTCTATAATATGGATCATCTTCAAATCTATTAGTATCAAATTCATAACCGCCATGAGTAATCAAAAAGACATAGTCGTAATCATACAAACCATTTCTAAAAAATTCAACATCAGGCGATGGTTCAAGAAAAGAATGTTCAAATCCAGACTCATTTAAAAAAGCCAACAAATTATCGTATCTCTCAGAATAAAACTTTCTGTTTTCATCTCTTGACTGCTGGTTTACAATCAACAAGCCACCAAAGTTTTGGTGAGAATAAAGCGTCTGTGCATTAGTTTTCTTCAGCGGGTGTTCAAATCTTGTTCCCTGTATTACAGTTGTATCAGAAATCTCAAGTTCAGGGTAATAAGAATATGATATCGTGCCGAAATCCTTGATTGCCACATACAGCGTTGTGTTGTCATTTGAGAAAATGTATTCAACGCCATCGAGTGCCTCAATGTCATCGGCATGCTGCATCAACTCTTCAATTGATTCGCATTGCATATAGTATTCAGCAACCACTTCGTTGATTTCAGCGACTTTCTCACAAACTTTGAGAAGATGTTGGTCGATGCCGCCGCCCAGAATGATATCGATGAGGGCATTAACATCGGCGATGTTGATCTCGTGGTCCTCGTTCACGTCACCGTTGATGCCGTGGTCGCCGGTCAAGATGGCGTCGATGAGGACGTTGACATCAGCGATGTTGACCTCGCCGTCACCGTTCACGTCGCCTTTATTTTGATCAGAATTCTGAGCATACATCGCTATCGAACCGCTCAACATGCACATGAGTACTAAGGTAAAGTAAAGGAATCGTCTCATTGTTATCTTAAGATTTAGGGGGTTATTATTTGTCATTTTCCTGCAAAGATACATAATTTAGAATAATAAGGTAATATAATTTGACTTAATTCAGGGGCTTTTTGATTTTTGACGTGGTGGGGGCTTGTTGCGGGGTGGTAATTTTGCAGCGTCAAGAATTTACTGACGGCCACGCCACGGCGAGGCCCTACAATCGAAAAACAAACAACCATGAAAACACCGACAGACAATGAACAACACATCCGCGTGCTGCGGGCTGCCTATCAGGCCTGGATGAACGCGGCAGGACTGCGGCAGGCGCGGCTGCGCAACAAGCGGTTCACCTATGGCGACCAATGGGGCGACCTGGTGAAGGACCAGCAGGGGCGCGTGATGACCGAGGGCGAGCACCTGGCCTGCCAGGGATGCTACAGCATCACCAACAACCTCATCCGCCAGATGGTGAAGACCATCGTGGGGCGCTTCCGCTCCCAGTACATCAAGCACGACAATGCCGCCACGGCACCGTTGGCCCAAGTGAGCCGCGACAATGAACTGGACGAACTGGACAGCCGCGCGCTGGAGGAGTTCCTCATCTCGGGCTGCTGCATCCAGCGTGTGGACACCGCCCACGAGCCGGGCGGCAGCGAGCACGTGAGGGTCGATAACGTGAACGTCAACAAACTGTTCGTTGGCCCGATGAACGATACCAGGGCCTGGGATTGCGAACTCATCGGCCAGTTGCACGACCTGAACATCGCCCAGTTGCTGCGACGTGTCGCCGGCGGCAATCCGCGCAAGGCAGCATGGGTGAGACGCCTCTACACCGACAGTGCCGACAGCCGGCTGGCCGACTTCACCACGCGCCTCGGGGCCGACTCGCAACTGGGCAGCGACTTCTGGCACGCCAGCGACGGCAAGTGCCGCGCCATCGAGGTGTGGACCCTCGAGAGCCGCGAGGTCGTCGTGTGCCACAACCGCCGTGAGGGCACGCTTACCATCGAGCCCATGGGCAACAGCCGACGCCTCAAGGGCCGCCCCGACGTGACCACCCGCTGGGACATCGCCACCGTGTGGCACTGCCGCTGGTTCAGCCCGATGGGTGACCTGCTCGCCGAGTATGACTCGCCATGGCGACACGGCAGCCACCCGTTTGTCATCAAACTCTATCCGCTCACCGACGGCGAGGTGCACGCCGTGGTCGAGGACATCATCGACACGCAGAAGCACGTCAACCGCATGATTTCGCTGCTCGACCAGGTGATGCGCAGCAGTGCCAAGGGCGTGCTCCTGTACCCCGAGACCGCCCTGCCCGAGGGATGGACCTGGGAAGAGGCCCGCCGATGCTGGTCGAGCGCCAACGGCCTGTTGCCCTACAACCCACGCTTCAACGAGGCCAAGCCCGAACAGATCAGCGCCAACAACACCAACATCGGCGCCTATCAGATGATAGAACTGCAGATGAAACTGTTTGAGGAAATCAGCGGAGTGACAGGCGCGCTGCAAGGCAAGAACCCGACGGTGAACAGCCAGGGCGCCTACCAACTGCAAAGCGAGAACGCCGACATCGCCCTGAGCGACGTGTTCGAGACCTTTGAAGCCTTCCGTCGCCAGCGCGACCGCAAAATCGTCACCGCCGCCAAGCCCTGACGGGAGGGAATGGGAGCCATGGGACCGATAGGACCAATAGATGGCGGATGCCCCTTTAAACTGTAAACTTTAAACTTTAAACTTTAAACTTTTAAAAAATCCATGAACAACGAAGAAATCCAGAATCAGAACCGCGAGGCGGTGACACCACCGCCCTTTCGCCAGAGTGAAGAACCGCAAGGCGTGCCCGAGGCAGATCAGGCCGCCTCCCCCACCCTCGACGACATGATTGCCGTGCTCGGTCTTGACGAGCAAGCCTCGGGACAACTCCGCAGCCTCACCCGGGGCCTGGACGCCGCGCTCGTCTCTCCCGACCTGCTGCAAACGCTCGCCCGTGGCGTGACCCACGACAACGACGTGGAGAACGCCGATGCCGCCGGCTACCTGCGAGGCCGCAACGAGAAAATCGAAGCCGTCCTGCATCCCGAGCCCGACCCGGCCGTCGAGCCCGAGACGACACCCGTCTTTCCCCGCTACTGCCGCCGCAGCATCTGGGACTGACAGCCCCCTCTCTAACCTTTAAACTTTAAACTTTAAACTAAAAAAATCCATGAACATCATCAATTTTTCCAAAACCTGGCGCTGGATGCGCAACCACAAGAAACTCGTCCTCTTTGTCATCATCATGATCCTCATCGCCATCCTCGCCTCATGCCTGACCGGTGGCAACACCGCCGGAGCCACCATGGCAGTGGGCATGCTCATCACCGGTGTCGAGGACGGCAAGCACGTGGTGGACGGTCCGCTCACGACCGACCTCACCCGTGAGGGGTCGCCCGACCTGCTGCTCAACGAGATTGACCAGCAAATCGTGAAAATCCGCCCCATGTCCACACCCATCGACCAGATTTCGCGCTATGCCGGCAGCAAGCACACGGGCAGCATGGTCGTTGATTATTACAGCGTGGACACCAAGCCCACAATGGCGAGCCTGACCGATGACGTCATCGAGTGCCACACGGCGGCTGCCGGCGAGACACCCGTCGCAGTCATCCACACCAGCAACAACGAGATCTTTGACCCCACCGACACCATCCTCGTACAGGAGACCCCGGGATATGCCCCCGACGGCACCGAGGAGACCAGCCAGGACCTGATGCTCTATGTCATCGGCCGCGACGCGACGGGAGTCACCGTGATGGCGGTCAACGGACCCACCGTGGGTGGCGTCACCAACTGCATCCCCAACATCGCCTCGGGCACGACGCTCGTGCGCATGGGCCGCGCCGCCAGCGAACTCGACGTGCAGTCGCCGCAGTTCGAAGCGTTGCCCAAGAAGAGCCGCAACCTGTGCCAAATCTTCAAGACAAATTATCATTAAAAGTAGTTCTGAATTATGCTGAAATTTCCTAAATTATTTCCCGATTTCAAATTATCGGTCTATCTTTGTCCCATAATCATTATCAAATCAATTAAGCGATATGGCAAAGAAAGTAATTCTATTAAGCAGAGTTTCCACGGTCGGCCAGGAGCTTATGTCTCAGACCGACAAGCTGAAACAAGAAGCGTTAAGGAGTTATTCAGAAAAAGACATCATTGTCATTGAGAATAAGGAATCGGCAGTCAAGAAATCAGAAGAAGAGCTGCTTGGTATTAACGAGATGAAAGACTACATCACGACCGGTCAGATCCAGACAGTATATTGTTATGAGCTGTCTCGCCTATCCCGTCGTCCCAAAGTTCTCTACAGTCTCAGAGACTATTTCTTAGAGCACAAAGTCCAGTTGATAGTGCTTAATCCTTATTTCAAATTGCTTGATGATAACGGGAACCTGAACGAAAGTTCTAACATCATCTTTGCTTTGTATTCTTCTTTTGCAGAGCAAGAAGCAAGGCAGTTGAAAGAGCGCACCCTCAGAGGTAAATTGAAGAATAGAGACAGCGGCAAATTTGTTGGCGGTAAAGACTTGTTCGGTTATTCACATGATAAGGACAAGAACTATATCATCAATGAAACAGAAGCTGATATTGTTCGTGAGATATTCAACATGTACGCTGGTGGTGAAAGTAAGTTAGGAATCGCCCGTATCATGAGGTCAAGGGGTTATTTCTTGAATTTCCAAAGTGCTATTGATTGCCACACCCACATCGACAACATTCTTCATAATAGAGACTATTGCGGTGAGCACAACAAGCCCAGAATCATTTCAGATGATTTGTTTGAGCTCGTGCAAAGCAAGTTCCCTGTTAAGAAGAGAAGAGTCAAGACTAAGAGGCTGGCACTTGGCCGTTCTTTCTTGTTCAATCCTTATTGCAAGACGAAAAGAAAACTGTTCTATGTGAACACTAAGAATAACGATTACTTCTCGTACTTAGATGATAAGGAAACAAGAATCTACATCAAGATCGGTGTTGTTGATGCATTAACATGGTACGTTGTGAAGAAGCACTACTGCAGGTTTATATCTGCATTCCCGAAGCTTTCTGCCGATACAAAGAACCAAAACAAGAATGCCATGCAGGACAAGATTAAGGTATTGACAGAAGAGATTAATGAGCTTAATGAGAGTGTTCAGAGAATTGAGGAGCGTATCGTGTTTGGCAAGCTCAAGGCTGATAAGGCTGAGCAACTTGAAAAGGTTATCGAGAAGCAGATTGCAGCCAAGAGACAACAGATAGAAGAGCTCACAACCGCACTTGAATCAGTTCCAGTCTTTGATGTTAATACTGACATCGACAGTCTGAGCGATGATGAAAAGTGTAAACTAGTCAAGCAGTTGTTCATGGAGATTCACCTGTACAGAGACAAGAAATACTATTGGAATATGGACTTCTGGCTGGACAACGAGACATGCGAGCATTATATGATATACACAAGGAATCCTGAAGTCGGAGGCCAAGCGGTCTTAGGAAGA
>JAZQJW010000043.1:0-17628 GCA_045541835.1 Sodaliphilus sp.
TTGACGTCGCTCTATGTGCAAGGCTGCAACGCACTCATCACGCTCTATTGCTACGGCAACCAGATTACCAGCTCGGGCATGACCACCCTGGTGAACAGCCTGCCCACGCGCTCCAGCTCCAACAGGGGCATACTGCGCGTCCTGAGCCACACTAACGAGAACAATGTGTTCACCGGCACCCATGCCGCAGCTGCCGCAGCCAAGTACTGGGACCCCTACCGCTACAACGGCTCGGGCTGGGTTCTTATCACAGCCAGCACGCGTGGCGACGTGAACGGTGACGGCGTGGTGAACATCAGCGATGCCACCATGCTCATCACCTACATCGCATCGGGCAACGCTCCCGGCATCAACTTGAGCGCCGCCGACTGCAATGGTGACAACTCGGTGAGCATCAGCGATGCCATCATGCTCATCAACTATGTGTTGAACGGAACATGGTGATTAGGCTCGCGTTGCGAGCAGTTTAAAGTTTAAAGTTTAAACTTTAGAGATTAGTGGGGCATCCACACTCGGATTCGAGTGTGGATGCCTTGGTTTAGGCGAGAAATTCTTTCACTGTTTTTGTAAAAAGTCATCATCCTTTTTTGTGGTTTTGTGAGAAAGTGTTACCTTTGAGGCTGTGCAGGCTCCAAGCTTGTTCTTGGGGCTGCATGCAAGACATTTTTTCGACAAAATGAAGGCGTTTTGTCTTTTTCCTGATCAGGGAAGTTTTCCCCATTAATTCTGCACAGGTCAAGGGCAGTCAATAACGCTCAGTTGCCGGTTGATTGGTTTGCCATCCCCTGATCCCAAGGGAAAAGGCCAGACCAAAAGGCCGGGAATGAGAGGAGGGGATGACTGTTTTCGGCGCAAGGGTGTTTAGTGATGCTTCCCTGATGAGTGAACAGGCAAACGAAGTCCCCACGCCTTTCATATCCCCACTATATTAAACGCCGAATTCGGGGGACGCCAAGAGGCACCTATTTAAACAGGTACTGTTATGAAAAGAATCACTCTATTTTTCCTGACGATGCTGATGGTCACCCTATCGGCAGCCGCCGCCAATTACGACATCAATGTTGCGGGCGTCGAGGTCACAACCAGCAACTACAACAATGTCACGGGTGGAGACATCGTGAGAGGAACGGTCTCCTACAATCCATCAACCAAGACGCTGACGCTGACCAACGTGGAGATCCTCCGCACCGGCAGCGGCCACGCTATTCTCAACCGCAGTGTCCAAGGCCTGACCGTGCAGTTCGTCGGCACCTGTTACCTCATGTGTACTAAGGATTGCGCCATCCGCTTCCAGTGCGGTGGTTCAGGTAATGAATCGAGTGATTGCCATTTAATCGCTACCAGCGGCAGCACGGTCAACCTGTACAGCGAACAGGACGCAGCCATCTATGTGCGCGACTACTCCACGCTGTGGATTGAGGGCCCCGGCACCTTCAACATTAGTGGACAGAAGAATGGTGCCATCATGGGCCATGGCAGAGAGAACGCCACGACGTCGGACCCTGCCACAATAGATTATGTGAAGTTCTCTAATGTCACTGCTACCATTATGGGAAACGAGGGTGCTCTCTATAACGGTTATTTCAGATTCCATGCCGGCAGTAATGTGACCCTCGAGGCCTCCGGCAACAGCAGTTATCCTGTCGCCCGCAAATGCCAAGTTTACCTCCATGACGGCACAAAGATTCTGGCTCCCTGGGGCGCCATCGTCACCGGAAACTGGGACGCACAAATCACACTCAACGGCAATAACGTCTATAACCAGGACGTCTACATCAGCGACGACTACGGCCTGCTGTTGAACTCTACCAACTTCCCCGATGCCAACTTCCGCAACGCCATGCTCTCGCTCTACCCCAAGGGGTACCTCACCAAAGACGAACTTCAGAACCTCACCATACTCTTCATGGCCAACAAGAACATCAGCGACATGACGGGCATCGAGAAACTCACCAGCCTCAGGGAACTGCGCTGCTACGGCAACCCGTTCTCCTCGCTCAACGTGTCAGCGCTGACCAACTTGACCTATCTGGACTGCGCCCCCAACAGCCACCTCACCTCACTTAACGTGTCGGGGTGCACCAATCTGGAGACGCTTTACTGCTACAACACAGGCATCACCTCGCTGTCGCTGGGCAACCTGTCCAAACTCAAAACGCTGCGTTGCTACAACACCAAACTCACGTCCCTGTCGGTGTTGAACAAATCCAGCCTCACCGAACTCCAGTGCCAGAACTGCACATCGATGACATCACTCAGTTGCTACAACGATAACCTGTCATCGCTCAATGTGACGGGCAACACAGCGCTCAAGGAACTGCGCTGCTATTATAATTCCAACCTGACCGAAATCATAGGCATGTCTGACTGCACAGCACTGACCTTTCTGGACTGTGAGGACTGCAAAATCTCAGACCTAAGCGCCTGCAACTCGATGACCGACCTGCTGAAACTGTACGCCCGCAACAACAAACTCACGAACTTCACGCTGACCGACAAATCCAACCTGACCTACGTTCGCCTGAATGGCAACACGTCGATGACCACCGCCGAGATTGCCTCAAACAGCAAGTTGGCCGAGTTGTACATCAGCGGATGCACAGCGTTGACCGATCTCAAGTGCTACAATAATGCCTTGACCACCTTCAACATAACGGGCAACACAGCGCTCGAGGAACTGCGCTGCTGGGGCAATAAGTTCACCACGCTCAACCTGTCGGGCTGCACGGCACTGACCTATCTGGACTGTTCCCCCAACAGCAACCTGTCCAGCATCTCCAATCTGGAGAACACGGCGATGAAAAACCTCATCTGCTCCTACACAGCCATCACTAGACTCAGCGGCCTGAACGACCTGAACGACCTGGAAACTCTGAATTGCTCTAACACCAATATCGCCTCGCTCGCGCTGACCAATAAGAGCAAATTAACTAACGTTCAAGCCTACAACAATCCGAACCTGACCGAGGTCGCTATCCACAGCAACAGCCAGTTGACCGCACTGGGCATCTTCAACTGCCCGGCGTTGACCCAACTCTACTGCTACGATAACAATCTGACTTATCTCTCCTTTAACGGCAATACGGCGATGACACTTCTGAATTGTCACAGCAACAGATTGACCTCGCTGGATGTGTCGGCACAAACTGACCTGACTGACCTGTTTTGCGCCAACAACAAGTTGTCGACGCTCGACGTGAGCAACAACAAGAAACTGAAGAATCTCTTTTGCCAGAGCAACCAGTTGATTTCGCTGAATGTGCAGGGCTGCAACGCCATGACCCAACTCTATTGCAACAACAACAAGTTGACCTCGCTGAATGTGCTGGGCTGCAACGCACTCAACACGCTCTATTGCTACGGCAACCAGATCTCCAACACGGGCATGACCACGCTGATGAACAGCCTGCCCACGCGCTCCAGTTCCGACAGGGGCACGCTGCGCGTCTTGTATAACACTTACGAGAGCAATGTGTTCACCGTTACCCATGCCGCTGCTGCCGCTGCCAAGTACTGGAACCCCTACCGCTACGACGGCTCGAACTGGGTTCTCATCACAGCCAGCACACGTGGCGACGTGAACGGTGACGGCGAGGTGAACATCAGCGATGCCATCATGCTCATCACCTACATCGCATCCGGCAGCGCCCCCGGCATCGACTTGAGCGCCGCCGACTGCAATGAGGACACTGAGGTGAACATCAGCGATGCCATCACGCTCATCAACTATGTGTTGAACGAAACATGATGATTTATGCTCGCTGCGCGAGCAGTTTAGAGTTTAAAGTTTAAAGTTTAGAGATGCTCGCTTTGCTCGCTGATTAGAGATTAGTGATTAGAGAGGCATCCACACTTGGAGTCCGAGTGTGGATGCCTTGGTTGTGGTGTGACTGCTTTGGGTTAAAAGTGAGGACCGTGGAGGGTGTTGCGGAACTCCAGTTGACTCAGTTTTCTCGGTCTAACGGCCGAGAAATCAAAATAAAACGGTCATGCGATTATATTAATATTTGGGTATGATATAGGAGTTGACCCTGAAAGTTTTTTTAATGCCAATTTCGCTAATGAAACTTATTTAACGAAAAAAATCTATTCGCAAAAATTTGATGAATTTGTGAAATTCGCATTAGCCCCGCAGGGTTTTGGGAGGGCTGCTCTATCATTGCCAATGATTTTGACTTCTCGCGCAAGCGCAATCATTGTATCAGAGACATGAGTATTTCAACACCCTGCTGCCCTTGCGGGAAACGGTGATTGTTGTACATCACTATAAAAAAGCATTTTCGGGAGGTTGTCCTGAAAAAAAAAGCGGTGATACCTTTGCTTTTATGATTTTTGATTATATTTGTGGGTTGAAACAACATTCGGCAATTCGAGTGCCGAATCAAGTCGACAGAACAAGGAAAATATATTCGATAACCATAATAAAAGAATGCTTATGAAAAAAGATTTTACTAACAAGAAGACATGGTTGCGCCGCCTGTGGTTGGCGGCAGGATGTCTGGCCATGGCGACAGCCGTTCAGGCTGCCAGCATCACGGTCGACGGCATCAACTACACGACAGCCTCGGGCAACAAGGCCACGGTGGCTAAGTACACTATCGTGAAAGCGACAGCCACCACCCCGGCCGACACGCTCTTTTACACCGGTGACATCGTGATTCCCGAGAAGTTCACCTATGAAGGGACGGAATACACCGTGGTTGCCACGGCAGCCAACTGTTTCCTTGACTGCAAGGACGTGACATCAATCACGCTGCCCGCAACTTGTGTGACCATCGGTCGAAACAGTTTCAAGGGTTGTTCAGGGCTTCGTTTCAGCCCCATTCCCGAGACGGCCACTAACGTCGGCAGCGGTGTGTTCAACGGCTGCACCAATCTTGAAGAGGTGACCATTATGGCCGGTTGGAGCAAACCCGTCAGCGAGGAGTTTGCCAACTGCCCGAACCTGAAGCGGCTGATTATTACCGAGGGTGATGCCCCCGTTGTGATGAAGGTCACCGCCTTTGGAGCCTCGGCCGAGGCCCGCACGGCTATCAACAGCATCGAGTATATCTATATGGGCCGCAATGTGGATGCCAGCGCCTATCTGAACAACGAGCAACCGTTCCACAACATGGGCGGCCTGAAGACGCTGACCGTCGGCGGCGAGACCACGACCATTCAGGGCACAACCTTCCAGGGTTGCACGGCATTGCAGACCGTGACCTTTGAGGAAGGCAACAAGGTGACCGGCATCGGCAACAGCGCCTTTGCCGGCTGCACCTCGCTGACCGGCATCGATATTCCCGCTGCCGTGACGGTCATCGAGCAGAGCACCTTTAACGGCTGCCGCAACTTGAGCAACATCACGATGGGCGATGCCGTGACCAGCATCGGCATCACTGCATTCTACAACACAGCACTCACGTCGTTCACGTTCCCCAGCGCTTTGACCACCATCAACCAGAGCGCATTCGAGAACAGCCAACTTGCGGGTGATATCGTGCTACCCGCCGCGCTGACAGCAATCGGCACCCAGGCGTTTGCCGGCACCCGATTGACCGGTGTGACCATTCCCGCCAGCGTGACAAGCATCGGCACAGGTGCGTTTGCCCCCATCCCCACCCTTGCCAACATCACCCTTGCTGAGGGCAACACCGCCTTCAAACTTGACAATGGCGTGCTGCTGAATGCCGCTGGCACCCGTCTGCTGGTAAGCGCCCACGAGGGCGAAATCGGCACGAGCTACAGCAACGCCGCCGTGACCAATATCGACAATTACGGCCTGGCTTACGCTCCTTTCACCAGCGTTGACCTGCCTGCACTGGCCACCGTCGGCAACTACGGCTTTGCCTACAGCGACCTCGAGTCCTATACACTCGACAAGGACTTGACCGTCGGCCAAAACGTGTTCGCCGGTTCAGCCTTGCAGTCCATCGTCATCAGTGAGGGCCGCAACGAGATTCCGCAGGGTCTGTGCGCCGGTTGCACCAGCCTGACCGACGTGACGCTGCCCAGCACCACGACCAACATGATGCGCAACTGCTTTGAGGGCTGCACCGCCCTGGAGCAGATGGAGATTCCCGCCAACGTGAACTACATGGAGCCGGGCTCGGTTCCCGTCACCATCCAGGAGTTGCGCGTGCTCAACGTCAACACGCCCGCCCTTGCCGCCGGCGTGTTTAACGAGAGCCAGCACAATGTCATCTGCAAGGTCGCTCCCGAGTCGGTCAACGCCTTCAAGAGCGCCAACCAGTGGCGTTATCTGACCATCGTTGCCGACGAGACCATTTCGGGCGAAGGCTCCACGCTGGGCTGCCCGTCCGGCCTGTACTTCGCCACCACCAACGGCAGCCTGATGTACAAGGACGAGAACGGCAATATTGTCAACACCAACTTCAATGCCGGTCAGCACGCCTTCACGCTGCAGAGTTACAAGAACCGCGTGTATGTGGCTGTAGCAGGCCAGCGCTTCACCTATCAGGATCCCAACCAGCCCCTGGGCGACGGCGAACTGTTCTACGTGAACAACACCAACGGCATCTTCTACCGCGTCACCGTATTAAATAATGTGGGCTACGCACCCAGCGAGGACCCGTTCACCATGTTTATTGACAGCAAGGAGAACAAGATTTACATCAGTGACCGCAACGTGGGTATCCACGAGATGAACGCCGACACCACGGGTCTGTATGGCCAGCAACCCTTCCTGCTGCAGAACCAGTGGCTGCCCTACTACAACGACGAGATCAGTTGGGGTTCCATCACCGGCGGCTTCACCCAGGACAAGCACGGCATCTTCTGGATGAGCAAGAAGTTCAACGGCCTGTGCCTGCTGCGCTTCAAGAAGAGCGACATCTATCCCGAGGGCGGCCAGGGCAAGCCCAAACACTACAACGCCTTGTTCAAGGACGCCATCATCAAGACCTTCTATCTCGACGAGGAGAACGGCTACCTGTACATGCAAGTGCAGACCGACCCCTATGGCTGCGTTCCCGGTATCTACCGCATCGCGTTGAACAAGATTGAGAACATGGAGACCGGAGCCGACGTTGCAGGCAATGCCGACCTGCGCATCGCCGACTGCGAACTCATCGACGACTCCCCCATCAAGGTCGAGGGCGCCCAGGACAGCGGTGAAATCGCATGTGTTGCCCAGATCAACAGCGATGGCGAGAACATCTACTGGAGCTACATTGCCCCGAGCAGCGATGAGGAAGCCATCAACAAGAGCGTACCTCTGGATGTGAACAACCCGTTGCACCACAGCGGTATCAAGTGCCTGCGCGCCAAGGCCAACGAGGATGGCACGATGCCCACCACCGTAACGTTCGCCGTTGAAGGCGTAGAGGCCTACGGTGTCTGCGGCGCTACCTATGTTGAGCCTCAGCCCCAGCCCACGCCCCGTCCTGGTGACGTGAACGAGGATGGCGAGGTGAACATCGCCGACGTGAACGTCCTGATTAACATGATCCTGACCTCCACTTCCAACAGTTTGGGTGACGTGAACAAGGACGGTGAGGTGAACATCGCCGACGTGAACGTATTGATTGATATGATCCTGAGTGCCTGATGTAGCACCGACGGTCATAAAGCACTGACGAGTGCCGGCGGAGGCTCCGCCGGCACTCGTTTTATCTATATCGGAATGCCATGCGACAAAAGAGAACGCACGCACGGGATGCACTCGGTCAATGAGAGGGAAACAAGGAGGGGAAGATGAGGTAAGGCCAAAAAAATGGATTAACCATCCTATCTTGACGACAGTAAGTTAATCCGAAACTCTTTGATAAATCAAAATTGATTTTTCCCTTTTATGCGCTACAAAGTTAATATCATTTTCTCACATACAAAATTTTTTCGTACTTTTTTTCGAAAAAAACTTGTAATTGCTTGTGAAACAAGCTTAATAATTTCAGTAAAGCAAGATAAATGCCGAATTTACAGCCATCAAGAAGGCAGCCGACGGCTATAAATCCTGTCCACTACCAGGGCAATGGCGCCGTCACCCGTCACATTGCAAGCGGTACCGAAACTGTCCATCGTGATGTAGAGCGCTATCATCACCGCCTGTTGTTCGGCCGTGAAGCCCAAAATGGACTGGAGCACGCCCAAAGCCGCCATGATGGCTCCTCCCGGTACTCCAGGAGCCGCCACCATCATCACACCCAACATGAGAATAAATCCCGCGAAGGAAGCCAATTCGATTGTTCCGCCCTGCATGAGCAGCAGAGCCACAGCACAAGCCGTGATCTTCATCGCGCTGCCCGAGAGATGAATCGTCGCGCACAGCGGCACCACAAAGCCAGCGATGCCTTCACTGACGTTATTCTTCTTGACACGCTCGAGTGTCACAGGAATCGTAGCCGCCGAGGACGAGGTTCCCAACGCCGTGAAATAGGCCGGGAGCATATTGTAGAGCGCCCTGAAAGGATTGCGCCCCGAGATGGCACCGGCGACACAATACTGGAAAACAAGCAGGAGGATGTGCATGACGAAGATGACACCAATGATGGCCACAAACACATTGATAATGCGCCAAGCCTGTCCCGTGAACGACATGTTGAGGAAGATGGAGAAAATATAGACGGGCAGGATGGGTATCAAGGCCACCTCAATGGTCTTGGTGATGATGTCACGGAACTCATCAAAGCCTTTCTTCAAATAGTTAGACTCGAAGAACGAGATGCCCAATCCCATGACGAAGGCCGAAACCAACGCGCTCATCACATCCAACAGCGGTGGAATCTCGATAGTGAAGAACGGCTTCAGTTCCTCGGCCGATGCCACGGCCTGGGCGGCATTACTGCGGTCGATGAGGGCAGGGAAAATGCCCGTGCTGGTGAAATAGCTCAGGAAGCCCGAAAAGACCGTGTCGCCATAGGCGATGAGCGCCGTGATAAGCAGCAATTTCCCCGCCCCCTTGCCGATGTCGGCAATGGCTGGCGTCACCAGTCCCACGATGATGAGCGGGATGAGGAAGGACAGGAAATGACTGAACACGCTGTTGAAGGTGACAAAGCACCTGACAGCCCACTCGGGGAAGAAAGAGCCACACAACACACCCACGATGATGGCGATGATAACTCGCGGTAACAGACCGATTCTTGACAGTTTCATGCGTTTTACTCTATTTTTTGGCAAAGGTAATACTTTTTATTATTATATTTGCGTTTTATTTGACGGAAGCGACAGATATCTCGGATATCACAGCAGCGACAAGGATATTACCGGAAATGATAGAGATTGTGAGATATGACGGCTCGATGGCGAGCCGATGGGACGAGTTTGTGAGGAACAGCCGCAACGGCACGTTCCTGCACCAGCGTGGCTACATGGATTATCACAGTGACCGCTTTGAAGACTGTTCCCTCGTGGCCTTGCGCGACGGTAAGATGTGTGCCCTGCTTCCGGCTAACAAGACTGGCGACACCCTGTGGTCGCACCGAGGCCTGACCTACGGCAGCTGGCTGCTTCCCTTCAAGCACTTTGACGCCACCGTCATGGTTGATGTGATGGACGCCGCCATCGGTTGGATGAAGGACAACGGCTTCCATCGGCTGGTCTACAAGCCCGTGCCGCATATCTATCACCGCTACCCCTGTGAAGAAGACCTGTATGCCCTGTTCAGGCACGGAGCCGCCCTTGTCGAGAGCAACATCTCCACGACTATCGACCTGACGTGTCCCCTACCCCTGGACCGCGGCAACAAGAGCGGCCTGAACGCTGCCCGCAAAGCCGGCATCCAAGTGGGTCAGAGCGACGACTGGGAGGGCTACTGGCAACTGCTGTCCTCACTGCTCGATGAGCGCTATGAGACCCGTCCGGTGCACACACTTGACGAGATGCGCCTGCTGCATAGCCGTTTTCCCGACAACATCAAGCTCTATACCGCCACCCTCAACGATGAGTTGCTGGCGGGCGTGGTGATGTACCTGTCGGGGCCTGTTGCCCACAGCCAGTACATCGGCGCCTCGCCTCGAGGAAAGGACAGCAAGGCGCTGACCCTGCTGTTTGACCACCTCATCAAGGAGAGCACCCAAGAGGGCTACCGCTACTTCGATTTCGGCATCAGCAATGAAGACCATGGCCGCTACCTGAATGAGGGTCTCGTGCAGCAAAAATGCCGCCTGGGAGGCCGCGGCATCGTTTATAATGTATTTGAAGTCAACGTTGACTCCAAAGGTTAGAGGTGCTCGCGATGCTCTCAGATTAGTGATTAGAGATTAGTGAATGTCTAAAGGGCAAGGTAACATATCGCGCATGGCGATGAAGGCGATGGGCATCTTCGGAGGTGTCCAGGTCGTCGGCATCATTTGTTCCATCATCCGCACCAAACTTGTCGCCATGTGGATTGGCCCTGTGGGCACCGGCCTGTTCGGCCTGTTCAACAATGCCCTGGAAATGATTTCGACGGGCACCAACCTGGGCATCCGCTCCAGTAGCGTGCGCGACATCTCACAAGCCTGTGAGGGACGTGACGAAAGCCTCGTCGCCCGCATGGTGACCGTTGTGCGCAAGTGGTCGCTGTGGCTGGGCTTGGCAGGGGCGTTGCTCACCTTGTCGTTAGCGCCCGTGCTGAGCCGAGTGACCTTCGGCGACACGACCCACATCTGGGGGTTTGTGGCCCTGAGCATCGCCGTGCTGTTACAAGCGCTTACCAACGGCGAGTATGCCGTGTTGCAAGGCACGGCACGCCTCAAGCGCCTAGCAAGTGTCACGCTATGGGGTACCGTCGTGGGCCTGGCAGTGTCGATACCCTTGTTCTACCTGCTGCGTGAGCGCAGCATCCTGCCATCGATTATCGCCTATGCCGTGGCACTGGCGGCCTTTGCGTGGGTTTTCCGCAACCGCGAGTACCCCACTGCCGCTGTCACGCCTCGCGAGACCTTTGACATTGGCAAAGGCTTTGTCAAACTTGGCATCTATATGACCCTTGGCAACTTTGCCAGCCAACTCGCCGCCTATGCCTTCAACGCATGGCTCAATATGCATGCAGGCACTGGAGAGGTGGGCCTGTATCAAGCCGGCTACACCCTTATCAACAAATACACCGGACTGATTCTCACCGCCCTGGGGATGGAGTATTATCCCCGTCTTGCCAAGGTGGTAGACAGCCGCTTGAGGCTTCGCGCCTTTGTCTCCCAGGAAATCAACGTGGCCATCACGGTGATGGCACCCATCGTTGCCCTGTTCATCCTGCTGCGGGAGTTTATCGTGTGGTTCCTGTACTCTCCTGAGTACTATTCCATCCTCACCTTTGTCTCGTGGGGCATGATCGGCACCGTGTTACGCACCCTGTCGTGGTGCCTGGCGTTCACCATCCTGGCCAAAGGTGACGGCAAGACTTACCTGTGGACCGAGGTGGCCAGCGCGGTGATCAACCTGGCGCTCAACATCCTGTTCTACCGCTGGTGGGGCCTCACAGGCCTGGGTATCGCCTTCCTGGTATCGTATCTGCTCTACACACTCATCGTCGCAGGAGTGTACTTCAGGGCTTACCGCCTGACGGTATCCCGCGCCAGCTTCTATAACCTGTTGTGGACACTCGCCGTGGCTGCCGGTGTGATGGCTGCGATGGAAGCGGGACAAACCGTCCTGGCCGCCGTCATCACCATCGTCAGTGTCGGCATCGGCATCCGCCAGATTATCGCCCTGTGGCGCCGCTAAACCCCATTTATAAACGTGCTCCCAATAAGCCTACCGAAAGCGGTTATGGCATTAACGGTCATCGGTTAAATTTTAATAAAACAGCATGATTTTATTAACAATCAGTTGCCCTGTTTGAAATTTATTTATACCTTTGCACCGTAATATTAACCGCGAGGGATCTCAAGTGCAAGACATTGAGATTCTTCTAATTTTTTGAATCTTAAAAATTTAAAAACACAGTACTTAGCATGGCTATTACTTACATGACACAGGAAGGTTACGACAAGAAGATGGCCGAGTTGGCTCATCTCGAAAACGTTGAACGTCCCGAGGTTGTCCGCGCCATAGTTGAAGCCCGTGACAAGGGAGACCTTTCAGAGAACGCAGAATATGATGCTGCCAAGGAGCGTCAAGGTATGCTTGAAGCGAAGATTGCTGAGCTGAAAACGCTCATCGCATCGGCACGCATTATCGACGAGAGCAAAATCACGACCGACGAAGTGCAACTGCTCAACAAGGTGACCATCAAGAACATCAAGACCAAGACCAAGATGACCTACACGATTGTTACCGAGACCGAAGCTGACTTGCGCGAGGGCAAGATTGCCATTTCAACCCCCATTGCCAAGGGTCTGCTGGGCCACAAGGTCGGTGAGGTGGTGGAAGTACAGGTTCCCGCCGGAAAGATGAAATTTGAAATCCTCAACATCGAAGTATAACATGGCAACCATTTTCAGCAAAATCGCCGCTGGCGAGATTCCCAGCTACAAGGTGGCCGAGGACGACCGCTACTTTGCTTTCCTCGACATCAATCCCATGGCCAAAGGTCACACCCTGGTCATTCCGAAACACGAAGTGAACTATATGTTCGACCTCGACGAGGAAGAATATGCCGGTCTGTGGGCCTTCGCCCGCAAGGTGGCCATGGCGCTCGAGCAGGCTATTCCCTGCCAGCGCATCGGTATCGGCGTGCTGGGTCTTGAAGTGCCCCATTGCCACATCCACCTTGTGCCGTTGCAGACCGAGAAGGACATGTCCTTCGGTGGTCCGAAACTGACCCTCCCTGCCGAGGAGATGCAGGCTATTGCCGACGCTATCGCCGCTAAACTTTGATGTTAGACGTTAGATGTTAGACTTTAGACGTTAGATGTTAGACTTTAGACGTTAGACTTTAGACATTAGACGCTGGGCTTTGGGCTTTGAGAGATTTACGAGGCGCTTATCCGTGTAATAACGGGTGAGTGCCTTGTTTTATATCATGGTTTTTAGTACCTTTGCAGTTACTTTTAGAACTGATAGACGATGAACACAATTTGGATTGTATTGCCCATCCTGACGTTGCTGATGTTTGAGTTGGGCCTGAACTTGAAGTTAGCTGATTTCAAACTGTTTAAAACCCGTCCCAAGCCCGTTTTGGCGGGTCTGGTTGGACAAATCATCATCTTGCCGTTGCTGGCATGGCTCATTGGCATGGCACTGGGGCTGGAGCCGATTTTCCTCATCGGCTTCGTCCTGATCGCGTGCTGTCCCGGAGGTAGCTCCTCTAACGTGTTCTCGATGCTCGCCAAGGGTGATGTCGCCCTGTCGGTATCGCTCACGGCATGCAGCAGCATCATCACACTGGTCACCGTCCCCCTCATCATGGGTTGGGTGACGACCGCTGCCGGCAGCGCCGTGCAGGTGCATCTGCCCATCGGCAAACTGGTGATGCAAAACCTCGTGCTCATGTTCCTGCCCATCGTGGTGGGTATCGCCGTGAGGAAAAAATGGTCATCAGCCGCCGACAAGATGCATAACGTGCTGTCGCGCATCGCCTTCCCTGCCCTCATCTTCCTGGCCACCGTGTTTTTCATCCAGAACCATGAGGCCATCATCAACAAGTTCGGCCAACTGGGCCTCTCGGTGAGCGTGCTCATCCTGCTTGCCATGGGCAGTGGCGCCCTGTTGTCACGCGCAATGCGACTCACGGGCAAGGAGCGCCGCACCATAGTCATCGAGGTGGGCATGCAGAATGCCGCCCAGGCCATCGCCATCGCCAGCAGCCCGCTGGTGTTCAACAACGACGTCATCGCCATCCCGGCCATCATCTACGCCCTGATGATGAACATCATCCTCATCACCTACGTCGCCGTCATCAAGAACCGCTGACATCACAAAACAAGTTTGATAAGTTGAAAACAAGCCCTATGTTTGACTTTGACGGTGCAAACATAGGGCTTGTATTTCTTGTTGTTTGTTTTCTTGGACAGGCTACTTGTTGCGGAGGAAGAGGTCGTAGTGGCGGGATTCGCCCTCGAAGTTGCCTCCGCCGGTTTTCTTCATGATCCATGCCTGCTCGTTGTTCCATTTGGAGGCCGCCAGTTCGGTATCGGCGACCTTGATGGACTTGATGTATTTCCAGAGGGGGACCACCTGTTCCTCGTGATACAGACCGCTCCAGTCGTCATGAACCACCAGGGACTGTTTCGGGGCCAGGATGGCTACATAGACACTGTCGTCGCTGCCGTAACGGGTGGTCACGCTGTCGTCTTCAATGCTATAGCCCTCATAGGCCGATGTCATGATTTCCTTGTACATATCGACGGTCACCGTGTCGTCCATCATGTTGTATATCCTATAGTCGACCGATGACATGGGGTCGCAGGAAGCCAAGGACAGGATGCAGGCCACAGCAGCCAGCCAAAGTATGGTTGAGTGGATAGTTCTCATTGTTGTCAAGTGTTTTATGTTAAAAACGGCGCTACAGGCGGTATTATTACAGGAGCAAGGAGAAAAAACGCCAAGAGAACAATTACATGCCAGAGGCTTGCAAAACAGGGACACGCAACTTGAGGATGACGCCTGGCGAGACTTTTTAGTTAATAAACCTTATAGATAGGCACGTGTGGCACAGTGTTTGCGGGATTTTTTGTAATTTTGTAAGTTAAAACGAAGAATTTTTCCAAAAGTATGTCCCAAGACAAACAGAATCAGATAGAGGAGCCCGTCGTGGATGCGGGCCAGCAGCAACAAGGGGCGAGCGACTTTGGCGGCTATGACCGCTTGGTGACGCTCTCTCCACGTGAACACATCCGCCTGCGCCCCGGTATGTACATCGGCAAGCTGGGTGACGGTTCACAGAACGATGACGGCATCTATGTCCTCATCAAGGAAGTCATCGACAACAGTATCGACGAGTTTAACACGGGCTTTGCCAAGCCCAACATCGATATCGACGTGGCCGACGGCACGGTGACCATCCGTGACTATGGCCGCGGCATCCCCCTAGACCAAGTGAAGGCCGCATCGTCGAAGATGAACACCGGCGCCAAGTATGACACGCAGACCTACAAGCGCTCGGTGGGCTTGAACGGTGTGGGTATCAAGGCGGTGAACGCCCTGTCCACCGAGTTCTACATCCGCAGCGTGCGCGACGGCCAATGCTCATCGGTGCTCTTCAAGGAAGGCGTCGCCAAGGAGGAGAGCGGCATCATCGCTGCCAATGAGGGCGAGGAGAACGGCACACTGGTTCGTTTCAGGCCCGATGCCGGTATCTTCAAGAACTATGAGTTCCATGAGGATATCGTGGAGCAGATGATCAAGAACTACTCCTACCTGAACACAGGCCTGACGCTCACGTTCAACGGCAAGAAGTACCACTCGCGCAACGGCTTGAGCGACCTGGTCAAGGAGAACATGACCAACGACCCGCTGTACCCCCTGATGCACTTCATGGGCTCGGACATCGAGGTGGTCATCACCCATGCCGCCCAGTTGGGCGAGGAGTTCTACTCCTTTGTGAACGGCCAGCACACGACCCAGGGCGGTACGCACCAGAGCGCCTTCCGCGAAGCCTTGTCGAGGACCATCAAGGAGTTCTACGGCAAGAACTTTGAATACAGCGACATCCGCAACGGCATCGTTGCCGCCATCAGCATCAAGGTCGAGGAGCCCGTGTTTGAGTCCCAGACCAAGATCAAGCTGGGCAGCAGCATCATGTGGAAAGACGGCCCCACGATTTATAAGTATATCAACGACTTCATCAAGAAGGAACTTGACGACTACCTGCACAAGGCCCCCGAGACCGCCGAGGTGCTGCTGAAGAAGATTCAGGACAACGAGCGCGAGCGCAAGGCCATCGCCGGCGTGAGCAAGCAGGTGCGCGAGAACGTCAAGAAGGCCGCCCTGCACAACGACAAGTTGCGCGACTGCCGTGTCCACTTCAACGACGCTCGCGCTCCCAAGGACAACGACCGCCGCGACCAGAGTTCGATTTTCATCACCGAGGGTCTGAGTGCGAGCGGCTCCATCACCAAAATACGCGACGTGGAGACACAGGCCGTGTTCTCGCTGCGCGGTAAGCCGCTGAACACCTACGGGCTTGACCCCAAGAAAGTCATCACCAACGCCGAGTTCGCCATGCTGCAGGCAGCCCTGAACATCGAGGACGGCATTGAAGGGCTGCGCTACAACAAGGTCATCATCGCCACCGATGCCGATGTCGACGGCATGCACATCCGCCTGCTGCTGTTGACCTACTTCCTGCAGTTCTGCCCCGAGTTGATCAAGACGGGCCACCTGTATATCCTGCAGACACCGCTGTTCCGTGTCTTGAACAAGAAAGACGCCAAGCGCAAGACCCGCACCAACAAGCGCGAAGCCAAGCCGCAGAAGGTGGAGACCTACTACTGCTACAGTGACGAAGAACGCCTCGCCGCCCTCGACAAACTGGGCGACGCTGCCGAAATCACCCGATTCAAAGGTCTGGGTGAAATCTCCCCCGACGAGTTCATGGACTTCATCGGCCCCGACATGCGTCTCGACCGCGTTCAGTTGCGCAAGGAGGACTCAGTGAAGCAAATGCTGGCCTTCTTCATGGGCAAGAACACCATGGAGCGCCAGAATTTTATTATTGACAATCTAGTGAATGAAGATGATGAAGACATCACAGTGCATTAATAACGAGGGGCAGCGCGTGGCGTTGTTCCCGGGGTCATTTGACCCCTTCACCGTCGGCCACGAGTCCATCGTGAGACGGGCCCTGCCGTTGTTTGACCGATTTGTCATCGCCATCGGCGTGAACGGAGACAAGCGTTCGTTCATGACCATGGAGCAGCGCAAGTCGTGGATTGAGAGCGTGTTCAAGGGTGACCCGCGCATCGAGGTCATCACCTATACCGGCATGACCGTCGATGTCGCCAAGGAAGTCGGTGCCCAATTCATTGTCCGCGGCGTGCGCCTGATTCAAGACTTCGAGAACGAGAAGCATCTTGCCGAGGTGAACCGTGACCTGACAGGTATCGAAACCATCCTGCTGTACACCCTGCCCGAGTACAGCCACATCAGCAGCAGCATCGTGCGCGAGCTCTACAACTACGGCCAGGACGTAAAGGCATATCTACCGGTCGATGCCGACGTGACACAACTCCCCCACTAGATCACAGAACAAAAAAACAAAACCAAAATGAAAAAAATATCACTGGCCATCACTATGTGCCTGGCTTTCTCCTTGACCTGTATGGCCCAACGGACCATGCCCCAAGCGTTGCAGAAGCTGTTGAATGCCGAGTATGCCATCTCGACACTGTATGTGGACTCGGTCAACGAGGACAGACTGATTGAAGATGCCATCAGGGGAATGCTTGAAAGCTTGGACCCCCATTCATCGTACACCGATGCCAAGGAAACCAAGGAACTGGAAGAGCCCCTGCAGGGTGAATTCAGTGGCGTGGGCATTCAGTTCAACCTGAATCAGGACACACTCTATGTAATCCAGACCGTTCCCGGCGGTCCCAGTGAGCGCGTGGGTATCCTGGCAGGAGACCGCATCATCACGGTCAATGACACTGTTATCGCCGGTGTGAAGATGAAGAACATCGACATCCAAAAACGGCTGCGCGGCAAGAAGGGCACACAAGTGACCGTCAAGGTGTTGCGTCCTGGAGTGAAGGAACCTATCACATTCCGCATCACACGCGACAACATCCCCCTGCACAGCATTGATGCCCAAAGTCGGAG
>JAZQJW010000044.1:0-30125 GCA_045541835.1 Sodaliphilus sp.
TGACTTGTCATGTCTAAAAAATAGTGTACCTTTGCGCCGCTAAAAACCGCAAAACGTGTGTGACGGGGTGTAGCGCAGTCCGGTTAGCGCGCCTGCTTTGGGAGCAGGAGGTCCCTGGTTCGAATCCAGGTACCCCGACAAATAGATAACACACACATCCGTCAGGATAAAAAAACTGGAGCAAGCATCTTCATGCTTGCTCCAGCTTTTTTTATGGACTTGTTGTCACGACATTATTCATCACCCCATGATGCATTCACGAGGTAGTTGATGAGCATGATGACATCAGAGATGTTCACTTCGGTATCATTATTGATGTCGGCATTCTCGAGGCTGTCGGTTGTGGCATTGGAGAGCGCCGAGATTAACATCGTCACGTCGCTGATGTTCACTACACCGTCGCCGTTCACGTCGCCACGAATGAGTTCGGGCACGTCAAATTCGCCGAGTTTGCGCTTGCTGGCCTGGTTGACATACATGTCGGTGTACACGCCGGTTGCACCATTGGCGAGCGGCCTGCTGATGAAGGCAACAATCTCCATTTTGTCGGTCTTCCAGCTTGAAGGAATAGTGAACTCGAAGGTGTTGCTGTACTTGTCACCATCAACCTTGTTGAGTTTCACACCCATTACCGAGCCGAGGGCTTTGCGGAAGACGTGGCTGTGCACGTAATTAGACTGCCACGTGCCCAAATTCAGCTGGCGGTAAACGAGGCTGTCCTCGGTAAGGAATACCGACAACTTAGCGTCCTCACCCATCATGATGTCAAAGTCGGAGGTGAGATCACCATCGATGGTGATGACGGCGTTGCGGGTTTCGGGATCCAGGGTACTGTTGATGTTAACCGTTGCGAAGCTGGGTGTTGCTTCAGTCAGATAGTCCAGGAAGCTGCTGAGTGCTGAAGCGACCTCCTGATGGTATTGCTCGTAGTAACCGATGCTGCTGGCAAGGGTTGATTCATCCTCCCAACCTACTGAACGGTCGAATGCTGCCGAGGGCCAGCCACTCAAGCCAACGTAGTTCTGCAACGTGTCACATTGTGTAGTGTTGCAGGGGTCAACTGAACTCTGGTTGCCGTGGATGGCTACCATGGCAATGTCGTCGCGCATGTTCATGAGCGTCTTGAGCATGCCGGCGCCGAGCGGGCAATAGGTGCAAGAGTTGGAGGTGTATTCCTCGATCAGGTGCATCTGACGGTCGAAGCTGTTCACAAAGAGGATGAAGTCGCGGCTGCAAGATGCGGGATTCTCGACAGGCTCACCAAAGAGCGAGTTAACAACAACTTTCAGGTTGTGCTTGCCGGGTTCCATACCTGTTGAAGGAATGGCGTACTCGATGTCAATGCCGTTTCTGCCGAAGGGGGTGGGATTGCTGATGGTGGTTACGAATTCTCCGTCGATGAACACGTCATAGGTGCAATCGCCGGCAGCAATCTCTTCACTGGCAACACCTGCGTTCCTGGTGCTGAAGACGAAAGGAATGTCTTCGCCCAGCTTGGTGTAATTGTTGGTGTTGAGTTTGTTGGCCGAGATAGTGTAATCAGGGAAGGATTCACTCTCTACCACGCACTGGACACTCAGGTTACCGTAGCTGTCTAATCCTACGTCCTGCCAGCTGTTCTGGTAGTACAGGTAGGTGGGATAAATCTCACCGACGTTAACTGCCGAGATGGGATAGTTGGAGCTGGTCTGGCGATACTCAAAACCGATTAACAGGCTCTGATTGCTCTCAAGATTGATCTCATAGGGCGTTTCCAGTTCAATCTCGTTCCATCCCAAAGCATTGGAACTGCATGACCAGGTCTGCAGCGAGCCGATTGCACCATTGGCGCTGACTACTGCGACGAAAACACTTGAAATGGGCGTGGCATTGGCCAAACCGACGCGGAACTTGACAATCTTGCCACCCCGGAAGAGAGCCAACTCATCGGGCGAGAGGATGGTGCCAAGGCGTTGGTTGCCAGGAAGACCAGTAATACCCAGACCTGCATCCGAGTCAGCGAGATCGTCGGTGTCGTAGTGACCCATGATCAGCTGGTTATCACCCAGGTTGGCACGGGTCGGAGTATTCAGACGATGCTGGAAAGACTTGAGCGCGAAGGGCGCTTTCTGTACCTTGATGTTTTGGTCCCCAATCAATTGGGCTTGCATTGCCATGGGTAATAGCATGGCTGCAAAAAGTAAGCATAGAAATTTCTTCATAAAGCTGAAAATAATAAAGGGTTAATAACTGTAAATTGTTAGGTTTATTTTGGCTATTTTGAATTACATGTCATGAGTGATGTCGCAAAGATAATGAATGTTAATGAAACGGGACTATTTTTCAGCGTGTTTTTTTCAAGTTTATCAACACAAAAAGAGATGCCCCATGACGGAACATCTCTTTTTGGCGGTGTGTACGTGACTCGAACACGCGACCCCCTGCGTGACAGGCAGGTATTCTAACCAACTGAACTAACACACCATGTCGCATTTCGGGCGAAATGCGGTGCAAAGATAGTGCAAATGTTTTTAATCCTGCAAATAATTTGTCTATTTTTTCACCAATAGTATTATTTTTTTTACTTTTTGGTCGGTTTGAGCCCAGTTGGGGTTCACTTTTTCTCGTCTTGGTCGATGATGTCGACACGAATCAGCTCGATGCGTGCCGCGGTTTTGCGTTCGATGGTGAAGCGGTAAGGGGGTAGGTCGATGACGTCGCCCACGTTGGGGATGGCCTCTTCCTCGGCCAGCAGATATCCGGCGAGGGTCTGGTAGTCGTCGCTCTCGGGGATGTCAAGGTGGAAGCGCTCGTTGATTTCCTCGATTTCCATGCGTCCCGAGAATTGGTAGCTCGTCTCGCTCAATTGGCGTGCGATGAGCTGGTTGCGGTCGTGCTCGTCCTCGATTTCACCGAAGATTTCCTCTACCAGGTCCTCGAGGGTGACCATTCCACTGGTGCCGCCGAACTCGTCGAGGACGATGGCCATGGAGCGCTTCTCGTCCATCAGTTGCTGCATCATCTTGCGTGCCAGCAGTGTTTCGGGGGCGAACAGGACGGGCTTGACGCGCGTCTTCCAGTCCACGTTGGTGACGAAGAGTTCGCTCACCTGGATGAAGCCGATGACGTCGTCGATGTTTTCTTTATACACGACAATCTTGGACAGGCCCGAACGGGTGAAGAGTTTCACCAGGTCGTCGCGTGTGGTGTCCTCGACATCGACGGCGACAATCTCGTTGCGTGGCACCATGCAGTCACGCAACCTGGTGTCGCTGAAGTCGAGCGCGTTCTCAAAAATCTTGACCTCGCGTTCCACGGTCTTGTTCTCGTCCTCCCGCTTGTCGATGTTCTCCTGCAGATAGGCGTCCAACTCGTCGACGGTGAGCAGGCGCATGCGTGTGGTGTCGATCTTGATGCCGAAGAGCCTCATCAGTATCGCAGAGAGCCACTCGGTGAACAGCGAGATGGGGTAGAGGATGCAGTAGACCATGAACAGCGGGATTGAAGCCGTGCGCAGGGATGCGTTGGGATTGATGCGGAAGATGGTCTTGGGGACGAACTCGCCGAAGATGAGGATAATCAAGGTGGCGATAAGCGTCTGGATGAGCAGCAGCAAGGCTTCGTTATTGATGGCGAAGTACTGCTTCAAGGGCTGAGTCAACAACATGGCCATCGCCATGGAATAGATGATATTGGCGATGTTGTTGCCGATGATCAGCGTCGAGATGAACATCTCGCGATGACTGTAATAGATGTTGAGAATCCTGTTGATGATGCCGCCGCGTGCCATCTCTATCTCGGCACGCACCTTGTTGGAAGTCACAAAGGCGATTTCCATGCCCGAGAAGAAAGCCGAGCACAGCAGCGCGATGAGCGCGATAATCAGCGGTGATGAATAACTAGGGTCCAAAGTGTCTTGTATCTCTATTGTTGTTGTTAACTGAAAAGTTGGCTGTCTGATCTCTATTGCACCGGTGCCGGCGCGGGATTGCCGCTGCCGGGATGTGGCATGCGCTTCTCGTCGATGGGGAAGATGGCCTCGACCTGGCGCAGCTCGTAGGTCGTCAGGCGCTCGTTGGACTCATAGCCGTAGCCCTCGATGATGCGTCCCTGTTTCTCGATGTGGATGAAGGCGTCACTGTAGAGTTTGTGCTGCTGCTGGTCCCACATCAGTTGGTCGGTGAGAACAACGTCGCCCGCGGGATTGGTGATGTGCACGTTGCCGGTGAGCGTCCACAGCGAGTTCATCTTGTCGAAGTAGGCTGAGTCACACTTGAGCGTCGACGTCGTCTTGTAGTTATTGTCCATTTCCTCACAGGTAACCCCCTTGGGGAATGTCCAATGTGGATGCTTGGCCTCTTCAAACATGTTCCACAAGGGTGCCTCGATGCGATAGCGTGTGTGTCCCGAGTCGCTGATTACCGTCTGCACATCGGTGGTGGACATGGTGGGCACCTTCTCGGGGTCGGTGGCATGACTGACCACGCTGGTGCCGTCGTCCTTACAGGAGCCGAAGGCCATCGCGATGATGAGGGCAATCGCTATGTAGGGCAGGTGTCTCAATGTCGACAGATTAACGGATGCGGCTCTTCCAGAACCAGGATTCGTTGAAGTTCACACCCAGGGTGATGTTGAAGTAGTTCTCGGTAATGAGCTTCACGGGGCTGGTGCTGCGGTGGCGCCATTCAAATCCTAGGTTGACGGTGGTCTTGTCGCCCGCCAGTGCGGGAAATCCGATACCGACGCTGGCACCGAAGTCACGCACGTTGTTGCCGTTGTAATTCAGATAGTCGTGATTGTAGAACGCACCGGCACGGAATGCCATGGCACCGAAGTAGGAGCCGCGGCGGTTGGGCGTGTACTGGAGACCGGCAGCGATTTTCCATCGGTCGTCGAACTGCATGGTCTGAGGCTCAAATCCGTTGATGGACAGATACTTGGCCTTGCTCCATTTCTGGTAGGTGTAGTCGGCCTCGATGGTAATTCTGCGGTCGTGTGTGTAGCTCAATCCGGCGCCGATGGAGGTGGGTTGCTCATATTTGCCGCTCATGGACGTGTAGCCGATGGTGTCGACCTTGTTGTCCTGGCTGTCGAACTTGGTGCCCCACGTGTTACCGTGGAAGGACTTCTTGGGCTGGTAGGTGGCACCCAGGGTGACCAGGTCACGGCCCTTGTTGAGAGAGAGGCTGTACTGAAGTCCGGCCTGCAAGTTCCAGTCGCGCACTCTCATGGTGCGTGAGAAGTAGCTGGACGAAGTGGAGACAATCAGGGTCGTGTTGGATGTCGTGCCGAAGAGATAGGCGACGTTCACACCGGCGCTCAGGTTCTTGACGGGCTCATAGCCCACACCGACAAACAGCTGGTTGAGTCCGCCACTGCCGGCGCGTGACTCGTTGCCACCGTCGATGGTGCCGCCATAGGCATATCCTACCGAGGAGTAGGGCAGCAGTCCGAAAGCCATGCCCACGCCCTTGGCAACCTTGAAGTGGCCTGTCAAATAATCCAGTCCACCGCCGAAACTGTATCCCTTCTTGTCGTTTTCCTTGCTCCAGAGGTTGGTCAGGTCGATACCCACATCCCAGAGGAAGGTGAGGGAGTCCACATTGGAATATGAGGCGGGGTTCATCACGTTGATGATGCGTCCGCCCTTCATGGCATAACCCACGCCGCCCATCGAGCGCTGTATGCTCGACACGTTGTCGTTGAGCATACCGTAGCCCATCTTGGAGTAGGGTGTTGTCGAGGTTTGAGCCATGGCCATGCCGCATCCCAGCGCCATGGCAAGCGTCAATAATGTTATCTTTTTAGAGATTCTCATTGGCTTCGTTGTATAAAAGGATGCGGTTGAGACCTTCAGCCGCAAGGTGTTCGTTGTAAATGATGTTTTCATCGCCCAGGCGTGAATGCAGCATCTTGCCGTCGCCGCCGGTGATGAAAATCATCAGGTTGGGGTGGGAGAGTCGCAGGTCGGCAATATAGGACTTGATTTCCCCCAGCAGTCCCAGCATCACACCGCTGCGGATTGCCGTCATGGTGTCGTAACCCACGACCGGCGTGTCGCCCTCGGCATCAACCAGCGGCAGGCGTCCCGTGTGCTCGTTCAGGGACTTGAATCGCAAAGCCATACCCGGGGCGATGTTGCCGCCGATGAAGCAACCGTCGGCTGTCACCAGGTCATAGGTGATGGCTGTGCCGGCGTCGATGATCAGGACATCGCAGGCGTTGTCGAGCCGTTGAGCGATGGTCCATGCTCCCACCGCTGTCGCGATGCGGTCCCTGCCCAGAGTGGCCGGCGTTCTGTAGCCCAAACGGATGGGCAGCGGCGTCTCGTGAGTGAGATGCAAGGCCCGACGGCATCGTTGTTCGGCCAGTTGCTCGATGCGCTGGCTCACGGCACTCGATGCTGTGCTGCACACGATGGCGGTGTCGGGTTTGTAGGTGCTGATAAAACGTTCCAGCAGACGCACGTTGCGGCGCAGGAAACGATTGGTCGCCACCACTTGGGTGCCGATGAAGAAAGCCACCTTGACCGAGGTGTTTCCGTTATCTATGGTGAGATTACCTTTCATTAAAAGCGCAAAATTACTAAAAATTGAGTAATTACAAAGCCAAAGGGCCCGGTTGAGGTTATTTTTCGTTTTTCTTAACTTCCCTGTCAATCATCCAAGTGGCATACAACTGAACGATAAGGCCGGCAAAGAGCAACGCCAGCCAGTTCTTTTGAAACCCTTCGATGAATTTCACCGAGCCACTGGCGCAATAGAGGAGGGCGCTGAGGATGAGGATGTGCTGCAACCGCTTGAGGCGCAGCGAGCCGGAGTTGTCATAGCCGATGAGCCGTCCCACCAACACGGCGAGCGCACCAGCGGTATAGGTCCAGATCACCCATTCCGTTCTTTCCAGTTCCAGGAAAATCAGGGGTAGGACTGCCATGACGAGCATGAGCAGCAGACCGATGATTACCAGCGCGTTACCTATTTTTGTTCTTTTCTCTGATGTCATCTTGCCGGGATATTTCAGGGGATATCGGTGATGAATACCTCCTCGTTAATGCGTTTCATGCCGTACTTCTCACGCACGAGGCGCTCGAGAGACTCGTTATCGGTATTCAGTTCGTTGACCTTGGCATCATACATCGCTGCCGAGTCCTCAAGATTCTTGATTTGGCTCTTGAGTTCGTTAATCTGGCTGCGGTACTCGATGTTGCTGCGGAAACTGTTCTCGCCGAAGAAGACGAGCAGGACGACGAAGGCCACGAAAATGAGCAGTGGTATGTTGAGCCACCGCGGTATCCACTTGGGTCGTTGAAAATTGAAAAGTGCCATATTTCAGTTTAAAATTGAGAGTTTTCAGTTTATAGATGGAATTGTTAATCTTTGAGGAGGTTAGGGCGCAGGCGGCGGGTCCGTTCCAGCGACATCTGCATCTTCCACTCGGCGATTTTGGCCTGGTGGCCGCTCAGCAGGATTTCGGGTACGCGCCAGCCGTTGAACACCTCGGGACGCGTATAGACGGGAGCCTCGATGAGTCCGTCCTGGAAAGAGTCGCTCAGGGCGCTTTGCTCGTCGCCGATGGCTCCGGGCAGCAGTCTCACTACGGCGTCGGCGATGACCGCGGCAGGCAGTTCGCCGCCGGTGAGTACATAGTCGCCGATGGTGATTTCGCGGGTGATCAAGTGCTCGCGGATGCGGTAGTCCACCCCCTTGTAATGCCCGCACAATATCATGATATTCTCCTTGAGCGACAGGGCATTGGCCATGGGCTGGTCAAGTTGTTCGCCGTCGGGTGAGGTGAAGATGATCTCGTCGTAGTCGCGCTGGCTCTTCAGTTCCTCCATGCAGCGCCACACGGGCTCTATCTGCATCACCATGCCTGCCTCGCCGCCAAAGGGGTAGTCATCCACCTTGCGGTGCTTGCGCAGGCTCCAGTCGCGCAGGTTATGGACATGGATTTCGACGAGTCCCTTGTCCTGTGCGCGTTGCAGGATGGAAGTGTGCAACGGGGACTCGAGCGCGTCGGGCATCACGGTCAATATATCTATTCGCATCATCTGTTATCTGAGAATTAAGTCTATAATCTTGTTTATATCGGCGATGGAAACTTCTCCATCGGCATTGCAGTCGGCGATGACCGGGCACAGGCCTTGCTTCGTGCCCAAGAGGTTATCAATGGCTGCGTTGACGTCGGCGATGTTGATTTCGTCGTCGGCGTTCATGTCACCGGCAACGAGGGACCTCTCCTTGTTCTCCATGTTGATGTTGTACTTGTGAGGCCTGGAGATGGTGTGGAGATAAATGTTGCCGAAGTTGTCGACCACACGCACGGTGACAGGCTCGGTCGCAGTGGCTGCGTGAGCCTTGAACAAGTGGGTGGTGGGGCTTGTGGTATAGTAGGAACTGCAGTAGCCATAGGTGCTGTAACAGGCAACATCATAGGCCAATGTGTGGAACGGGTCCTCGGTATAGACGCGTTCACACGGCAGGACACTATCCCCCTCGCAGATGGTCACTTGCCACTTCGGGTCATAGGCAAACACATTAACCATTAGCAGGTTGTCGTCGATGTCGGCATAATCCTCCCTCGAGGGCGTCTCGTTGAGAATTGAGCGCATCGCGGTGTTAGTCTGATAGAAATCACGCACGGTGTTCATGTCATAAACGCGCATCTGGCTCTCTCCCTCGTGGATGGGCTTGAAGGCCCAGCGCAGGTCATCGCCGTTGACTGTCCACCGCATGTAGCCGGCTGGGCTGCCGTCATGGCAGATGTGGTGGCCGGTAAGGATTGCACTCTGCCACAGCGAGCCGCAGGTGGCGGCGATGTTGTGCTCGGTCACATGGGGGAATGATGTGGGGTGCACGGTGTAGTTGCAGTGGTTGTGACCGCTCATGATGTGGGCTTCCTTATACTTGTTGAGCATCGAGCACAGCGTGGTGGTGTTGTCCAAGCGCGGGCTGCTGCTGAAATTGGCATTGATGCTCCAAGCCGGGATGTGCAGGCAGACCACGACAGGCGTGTCGTAATCCACGAGCGCCAGGTCCTTGCGCAGCCACTGGATCTGTTCGGTGGTGATGGTACCCCTGTAGTTGCGGCTGCCGACGACGCCTTCGCTGTAGTTCTCGCCATCATAGGCGATATTGAGGTACAGGATATCGTCGAGAACGACATAGTGCACCCGGCCCAGGTTGAAGCTGTAGTAGTTGGGGCACACGATGTCGCGCCACGGTCCTGCTGCCTGCTGGTCGGTGTTGTTACCCGCTGGCACGCTGGGGTCGTGGTCATGGTTACCGATGACGGGCCACAACGTCATGGGGTAGTTGAAGTGTTTCATGTCGGCCATGAAATCCTCCAGGTTGTAGTCGTTCTGTGTCCAGAACACATCCCAGGTGAGGTCGCCGAGCAGGACGGAGTAGATGGGAGCGTCGCCAGCGCCTTCTTTCTCATCGTTAAGGCTGGCGATAAGCCCTTTCTTGAAATAGGCTCGGTCGCTGCAGCGCCGTGCCAGATGGGTGTCGGCGGCAAAGATGACCGTGTGGCGATTGTTGTCCACCCGTCGTAATTCAAAGTCATGTGTCTCCTCAACGCCGGTATCGTCGGTGTCGAGCTGAGCCCAGAATTGGGGGTTAAAGCCGTCGGCCAGCATGGGCTCGTAGCCGCTGGGCAGTGAGTAGAAAACGTAGCCGTTCTTCTTGCCGCTCGTCATCTCGTAATGGCCGTTGTTATCGGTGAACACCACTTCGTAGCCATCGCTGACGGCTACGCCGGCTATGCCTTGGCCGTCACAGGTGACTGTGCCGCTCACGTTGTGAGCAGCACACACCGCTGTGCCGAGCAGCATCAGCAATACCGATGTCAACTTGATTAACGTCACTGATACTTGACGACTATTCTTTACTATCTGACTCCTGACCGTTTTTATCCCACGGATAGGTGCGCTTGGGGTTGCGAGGGAACCATCCCTTGCGGACGCGCTCCTGCTGGTCGCCCATCTCCTTGATACCCCAGAAGCAAGAAAATGCCCCGACGCCCATCAGTGCCGACAGCATGACGCTATCGACCAGCAACGATCCGATACACAGCCCGATTCCGGCTACCAGAAAGACCCACTTGAACCCTTGTCCAAAGTGGTATTCACCCTTGATGACGATGGGATGGAAGATACCTATAATCAGGAACGAGCACAATCCGAGCACAAGTCCCTGCAGGTGATATGTCGTTAAGAAGTCCATTATTTTTCCAATGATTATGCCGCACGTCGGGCTCCAAGCTGTCCCGACCAAAAAAATGTAGCGCAAAATTACTAAATTTAGCTGACACCGCTACATAAATAATCCTTAAATTGTGTTTCGAAGTACAATAGTTTCCCTTCACCCAGGATGAATGCCCGCAGGGGCAAAAAAATGAGCCATACCTGTAAAACCAGGTACGGCCCTTGATGTTTTTATACTTGAAGTTAATCGTTGATTTTTAAGAGGCCTGTACGGTAAGCTTTACCGATAAGTTCGGCCACGTTGCGAGAGTTGGTTTTGCGCAACAATTGTTTACGATGATACTCCACAGTATTTGAGGAGATAAAAATTTTTTCTCCGATTTCTTTGCTGTTATACCCTGTAGACAGCAATTCAAGTACTTCCTTTTCTCTGGAAGTTAGTTCGATTTTGGGGGCACTCATAATATCACGTTTTTGATAATTTGCTAATTATAACGTATTTGCAAAAATAGACAGGAAATGCTACTAAACCAAACAAATCGGCAACAAAATGAACAAAATGATATCAAAACTATTTATTTCAGTAAAAATTTCTTAATATTTTCTACCTTTTGAAACGAAAAGTGTGTTCTAATGAAGAATTAGATACCCGAAAATGGCCTATTGGTATTAATGATATGGCTGGTTTTGAGGCGGGGTACTGTGGTGCATAGCGTTCAGTTTACCGGCTTGAATATGGGCCGGAGAGGTGCGGTCTTGTATTATATTGCAGTATTTTATGCATTTTTTGGACTTGATGACTGTAAATGAAAATATTTTTGCGAGAAATGTTTGCTTTTATAAAATATTTCTTTATATTTGCGGCGATATAAAAGCATATTGATTCGATAAAAGTAAATTTTCTCATACTCTAAAAAGAAGAATAAGCGGTTGTGATTTTGTGAAAAATCGCAACCGCTGCTGTTAGTGTGGTTATGAATGTGCCCTCTATAGGTTGATAATCGCCGTATGATCGTTGATGATGGTCTCGTGCTTGGTGCCAATTTCATTTCGGTCCTCGAGTATGCTGCGCAGCACCAGTCGCGCGATGTTGTAAATGCGCAACCTCAAAGCCGCCTTGGCGAACGGTCGCAGAATGCCTGTCACCGTCTCGCTCACGACGCGGTCAGTGCCCTCGATGAGTTCTTCGACGAGGTGCTGATTGTCGCTACTTCCCTCATTGCCCTCGGCAAAGGCGATATAGGCCCCGGTGACGGGCTCCTGCAGATGCTTGAGCAGCAAGTCGGCGATGGCGTCAGGCGTATCAGGCAGTTTTACGAATCGCATCATGAACGAGTGCTTGTCGCGATAGTTGGCGATGGCACCGCTGATTTCGGGCCAGTAGCGGTTGAGCACGCCCCGTGTCATGTTCGGGATGCAGTTCTTGAAAGTTTCTCTTGCGCGTTCAGCGAATTGGTCGTCGGACGGCAGGCTGTTCAACGTGATGCTGCGCAACTGCATCTTGCCGGCACTGGTGTTGCACGTGGCCATGCGCCACTGGCAGGGGTATCCCACTGCTGCAGCGGTGGCTATCTCCACCATTTCTCCCTGGCGGGAACTCGTCTGGCTGATGTCGCTGATGTGTAGGTGCCCGGTGAAGATGACGTGAACGCCTGCCTCAACAAGGCGTTGACACAGTTGCCGTGCGTCTTCGACCATATAGGGGGCTGCCAGGGTGTCCTCCATGTGGAAGTGGGGTGCCAGGTGATGGTGCATCATGGCAATGACCCGACGGCCCTTGGCCGAGGCTTGTGCGGCTTGATTCACGAGCCATTGTTGGGACGACGGTTCCAGACGTCCGCTGGTCTTGCAGTGGTCGCGGGCGTCACCATGCGCGACAAAAGTGTTGAGCCTGTCCATGCACGCGTCGATGGCGAGAATGGTCAGCCGGTCGGTGATGTCGCGTCGGTAACTCAGGGTGTCGGGGTCGCGCTGCGACAACGTGTCATATCCCATGTTCCTGTATATCTCGGCAAACTCGGCTCGCGCGATGGTGTCGGCGGGTGTCGCCGTATCGCCGTCATAGGCTTTGGCATCGGGGTTGTTGATGTCGTGGTTGCCGGGAACGACAAGCACTTGGATGCCGGCATCGACGAGTCGTTGCAGTTGTGCCGCCACCAATTGGTGGCTCAAGCGCTCACCGTCCTTGGTAAGGTCGCCGGTGACAAGCGTGAGCTGCGGTTTCAGGTCGATGATGTCATCAACGAGTGTCTGCAGGATTTCGAGGCTCTCGCGCAGCATTTTGCGGTCACGGTTCAAGTACTCCTGAAAGGCGTTGCCGTCGTTGACGAGCAGTTCAGGTGCCATCACGTGCAAGTCACTGATGACAGCCATTTTGACGATCGGTGTTGAATTATTGTCGCTCATAATGCATGGAGTTAATCAAGATACGTTGGGTAACCTTGGCGGTCATTTTTTCGCAAATGTAAGAAAAAAATGAAGACGGGCAAAGGAAACGTGTAAAATATTGATACACGCTTGCTACGTGCACCAATCCTGGAATGAAGATGAGCGAACGAACTGAATTACAGGGTGACGGTGAGGTGCAGGTCGTCGGTGTGGGATTCGTTGGGAGTGCCGACGGCATTGCGGTCCTCGAGGATGCTGCGCAGCAGGGGATCCAGACGGGGATATACGTTTTCCTGGAAGAATTCCCACAGGTTATCGGCTTGCTCGGGTGCTATTTCCTTGATGATGGCGCGTATGCCCTGTTTGCCTTGTGAGATGATATCCTCAACGTCCTTTTCCTGCTCGTTGCCCTCGACCACGGCGAGCATGGCACGGCTGAAGACCTCGCTCAAGTGGCGCAGGGCCAATTGTGTCGTCTGCTGAGGCGTTTCGGGCAGGTGAACGGTGCCGCCGCCCATTTCGAGCATCGCTTTGAGGCGGTTCATATTGCCGCCCAAGCGGCTCCAGGCCTTGTTAGACAGCATGGCCATCATGCCAGGCGTTGCCTGGATGATGCGGGCCCGACCTTGTTCGCGCAACGAGGCGCAACTTGTCGTGGCGTCAAGCCAGCGTGTGTTGATATCCATCGTGCGGTGTCGGGGGTCGATGGTCGCTGTCCTGATGGCGAAGGGGTAGCAGATGGCCGATCCTGTCGCTACTTCGACGATGCTGTCGGTGTGTTCACTATTATATAATGTGGTGGCATCGGTCACGTGCAGGTGTCCCGTGAAGATGGTGTGGATGCCTGCATCCATGAGCTGTTGCGCGCAATCGTTGTAGTCCTTGACGATGTAGTTGGTGAGTAAATGCTCTTGGTGGTCGAAGTGGGGCACCAGGTGATGGTGCATCATGGCAATGACCTGCTTGCCCTGCGCCTTGGCATCGGTGGCTTGCTCGATGACCCATTGCAGCGTTTCGGCTTTGATGCGTCCGGCGTTGTAGTATTTGTCGGCGCTGTCGCCACGGCTTTTGAGTTTGTTGAGTTCGTCCATGTTGCTGTCGATACCGATGACAACGATTCCCTCGATGGGCTCACAGCAATAACTGAGCGAGACCGGGTCGCGCTTGCTGCCGTTCCCGTAACCGTAGTCGTGGTAAATCTGTGCAAATTCGTCACGGGTGATGGTGGCTGCAGGCAACGTGTTGTCGCCGTCAAACCGTCGTGCGTTGGGGTTGTTGCAGTCATGGTTGCCGGGGATGACCAGCGGGTGGATGCCGTGTTGTGCCATGCGGCTCAGGTGCGAGGCCATGCGCTCGTGGCTGGCGCGCTCACCATTGTAAGTCAAGTCGCCAGTAAGCAGTACGATAGCCGGTTTGATGGCGATGATACTGTCGGTGATGGTCGCCATGATTTCATTGCTTTGGGCCATCATTTTGCTATCGCTCGTATCGGTGCGGTCAATGGCGGCACCCGGGGTGATCAGCTCTGGGCTGAGCAGGTGGATGTCGCTGATGACAACGATGCTTTCACGTGCGCTGAGCGCTGCTGCATTCAATGCGAGTAATGCCGATATCATCATTATGATAATGCGTCTTGTTCTCATTTTCATGTCGTTATTGCATTTATTGTGCCAATTGATTGATGATAAAGCCGCAACGCTCAAGATGCCGCCAGAACGAGGGATAGGATTTGCTCACCACGTCGGCATCGTTGATGACTATACCTGGGAAACGCATTGCGGCAGGGGCAAAGGCCATCGCCATGCGGTGGTCCCCGTGGGTGCTGATGACGGGTGGAAACGGCCCCGTGGGTGTCCGTTCGCCATACCACGAGATGGCATCATCGCCCTCAATCTTCAGCAGGTAGCCCAATTTGGCCAGTTCGTCACGCAGCGCCTCGATGCGGTTGCTCTCCTTGAGGCGCAGTGTCCACGTGCCTGTGATGCGGAATGAGCGTTCCAGCAGGCACAGCAGCACGGTCCATGAGGGAATGAGGTCGGGCGTGGCGGTCATGTCGGCAAAGCAGGAGCAGCAGCAACCGATGAAGTGGCTCGTGTCGAGCGTCACCCCGTTGGCGTCAAAACGTGAGGCAATGCCGAGTTTGCTGCCAAGTTCCACCAGGTGGGCGTCGCCCTGGATGCTGTCGGCCGTCAGTCCCTCCAGCGTGATGTGGGATTGCGGTAGTAATGCGGCGAGTGCATACCATGGTGCGGCTGCGCTCCAGTCGGTCTCAACAACCATGTCGTTACCCTTGTAACCGTTGCCGACGGTAATGCTGTCCCCATTGATTTCCACATGAGCTCCCATGTCGGTCATCACTGCGGCTGTCATGCGGATATAGGGCATCGACACAATGTTGCCCGTGAGGCAGATGTTGCCGCCTCCCAGGGTGGGGAGTATCATCATCACGGCAGAGATGAATTGTGAACTCACACTGCCGTCCATCACCAAATTGCCCCCGTGCATCGCGGTGCCCGTGACGCGCAAGGGAGGATAACCTTCCTCTCCCAGATAGTCGATGCATGCACCCAATGAGCGTAGGGCATTAACAAGACCACCGATGGGTCGCTGGCGCATGCGTTCCACGCCATCAAGGATGACGGTCCTGCCCTCGCGTGTGGCAAAGAAAGCGGTCAGGAAACGCATCGCTGTGCCTGCGGCACCCACGTTGATTTCGCCACCCGGTCCGTTCAAAGCCTCCATCATCACAGCGGTATCGTCACACAGGGCGGCCTGCGTCACTTGTGGCTCATCACCACACAGGGCAGCGATGAGCAAAGCCCTGTTGCTGATGCTCTTGGACGAAGGCAGCGCGATGGCTGCTGTAACGCTCTCGGGTGCTGTGAGTTGCAGGTTCATGGCTCAACGGGAACAGGTTCGATAAGGTCGCGGTAGAGTTTGAGAGAGTCGCTGGGCATCTTGTCGCTTCCCAGGATGCGGGGCATCAGGTCGAGCGTGAATTCGTAAGGCTTGTTTTCGAGCATATGCTTGGTGCCGAAGGTGCTCATGTCAGGATTGATGGCATACAGCAGATTCAACGCGATACTCAGCACGAAGGCATACTTGAACATGAAGAGCAAGGCTCCGCCCGCTTTGTCGAGAAAGCCCAACTTTACAGTTTCGACAGCCCCCTTGAAAAGTCGCATCACCAGTCTGATGGCCACCATCACGATGATGAAGGCCAATGCCAGAGAAACGGTCTTCACCGTGATGCTTGACAGCGGCCATTGTGCAGCACTGGGCACGAAGGCCAAGAAAATGTCCTTTACCAGGTCTCCGCAACTATAGCAGAGCACCAGGGCGACAATCCAGGATATGAGCGATGAGAGTTGTCCGAGCAGCCCCTTGCGGTATCCCAACACCAGGCCCCCCAGTACAATCAGCAGGATTAGAGCATCGATAAGAGTCATGTGGTAAGTTCAGTGTTTAGAGTTAGAGTATGGAGAGGACCGTCCGGTCCGGTCACCTATTTAGACAACATAATCTCGTCCAGCCAGCCGTCTTCGCGGTAGCGGCACAGGTCAACGTAGGCGTCGATACCCGGAATGATGCCCGATTCGCTGTATTGCCAGATGGTGTATTCTCCCTCCCAGTCGATTTCGGGTTCGGTGTTGGAGTAGCGACCGATGTAGAGCCGATGGCTGTTGAAATGTGGCGCGAGGTTTTTGTTATAGAAACCCATCGTGCTGTATATCATGGGCTGAACCCCGTAATGGGTCTCGATGAGTTGGCAGAAGTAGTCCAGGCTGTCGATGAGTTGGCTGCGTGACCAATCGCCCCTCACCTCAACGTCGAGCATGGGGATGAGGTCCTGCACCGATTTGAGGGCATACTTGGAAAAGTTCTCGAACTGCTCGTCGATGGTCGCCGTTGAGGTCACATAGTGGTAACTGCCGACGAGCAACCCGTTGCGTCGGGCCTGCGTGATGTTATGGGCATAGTGCGGCGAGCGGTAGGTGCCTCCCTCGGTGGCTTTGATATAGACGAAGCGGATGTCCTTGTCGCTGCTCACCTTTTCCCAGTCAATGTAGCTCTGGTGGCTGGATATGTCGATACCGTCATACTTTGCTTCCTTGTTGCGGGGAAGCACCTGGCGATTATTGGCGCCAGTCTGTCCGTTTTGTTGACATCCACACAACAAGGCCATTGCCACCATGATAGCCAGCAATGGTCTTGTGAAACGTTGTATGTGAAGGTATCTGTCAGTCATTGTCGGCCGAACTTTTGTTGATTTTGCGGCCTTGATTCTTAGCGTTTCGGATGCTGTCGTTGCGTTGAGACTTCGACAGGTCGGAGGATGAGGAGTTGAGCAGGCTGGCCGATTTGTTGGTCTTGCTCTGATTTTGTCTGGCCTTGGCCTCGCGGGCTTTCTTGGCTTCGGCTTTGCGCTTGGCTTTAGCTTCGGCTTCAGCCTTGGCTTTTTCGGCCCTGGCCTTTTCGGCTCTTTCACGTTCGGCCTTGGCCTTTGCGGCTTTCTCACGTTCGGCCTTAGCTTTGTCGGCTTTGGCTTTCTCGGCCTTTTCACGATCGGCTTTGGCTTTGTCGGCCTTGGCCTTTTCAGCTTTAGCCTTTTCGGCTTTAGCCCTCTCGTTGTCGGCAGCTATTTTCTTGTTACGCTCTTCGGTCTGTTTCTGGCGAGCGGCCTTTTTCTCGTTTTCCTCTCTCTGTTTTTCGGACTGCTTGGGCTGCTCCTTGGACTTGCCTTGTTCCGTCATGTTGGCGGTCGTGGGTTTAGGCTTGTTGCGGTCCACGGCGTCCTTGACGCTGATTTTGGGTTTGCCTTTGGGAGGACGGTACAGGATATCGTTGATGGAACGTCCCTTGTTGAAACGGCTCAGGTCCACATAGGTCGAGATACCGTTAACCCGTCCACTCTCGCTATACTGCCACAGAATCCAGTTCACGTTGACGTTGGGTCGTCCTTCGGGCGTCCTGCAGTACTTGGCGATGAAGATGGGATAATCGGCAAAAGCCCTTCCCAGGATGTTCTTGTAAAAACTCTCGTAGGTATAGATGACGGGCTTGCAGCCGTAGTAGTCTTCCACCATGTTGGCGAACACCTTGAGGCTGTCCCTCAACTGTTGTGGAGTCCATTGCTTGCAGACCTCAACGTCGATTACCGGGAGCAGGTCCTGCTCTTCGCGCAAGGCGTTGCGTGCAAAGTTCTGGAACTGCGTTGTCACACTCGACTTGTTGGTGAGGTAGTGGTAACTGCCGACCTTGATGCCGACCCTGCGCGCACCTTGGATGTTGGCCCGGTATTTCTCGTCAACCACGTTGCTGCCCTCGGTGGCTTTGATGAAGACATATTGAATCTTATGGTCTTTTTTGACCACATCCCAATTGATGACACCCTGATGCTTGGAAACGTCAAGGCCATTATAGTTGGAACTGGCGGTCGAGAGTTGGGACTTATTATCGGATGTCTGTGTATTATTGGCGGCCGGTTTGTTATCTTTCTTTTCTTCGGGCTTTGTTGCGGCGGCCGGTTTGTTGTCTTTCTTCTCTTCGGGTTTTGTGGTGGCAGAGGATTTCTTGTCGTCAGTCTTGGTGGTGGCAGGTTGATTGTTCTTTTTGTTGGTGGATGTATTGGCAGGGGCCGTCGACTTGGAGTCGGCGGTCTTTTTGTCTTTCTTGTTCTTGTCACCCGATTTCACACGCTCACGGGTGGGCTTGTTGATGTCGGTTTGCTGCTGCGCGGAAACTGTTGCAATCGGCAAGAGCACCAACAGCATTACTGCAACAAAGAGGCGTAGTGGTATGTTTGTCGTTTTGCGTATCCAGGTAAAATCCATCGCTATCTTTATGTTTTTGGCAGCACTTAAGCCTTTATGGCATACGGCATACACAAGTTGTTAGGAGTAAAGTGGCTGCAAAGTTATGAAAAAGTTTTCACTTTTCGGCTCCAGTTTTTTAGATTTAACTTAAAAAGTGTTTTTCTTTAAAAAATGCGAAAAGGGGGCGTGAAAGCTGTTACATTCAATAAAAATCACTATCTTTGCCTTCTTTAGTAGTATTGTCCAAAAACAATTGGAAATAAACATAGCAAGATATGGCAAGAAAAGGTGGATTACAATCGTTGAAGCAGGAACGTCGTGAATACCACGACCGGGTCATCAATTTCTTTAATGAGCAGGGCGAATCGTCCTTTAATTACAAGCAGGTGTCGGCTGCCGTGGGCGCTAACACTCCCAAGCGGCGCACGCTGATTGTCGAGATTCTGGAACAACTCGCCATTGATGGCTTCCTGACACAGTCAGGCCCCGGCAGCTACAAGGCGGTGAACCGTTCCTCGGTCGCCGAGGGTATCTTCATCCGTCGCGGCAACGGCAAGAACAGTGTTGACACCGCCAGCGACGACGGCCTGCCCATCATGGTTGCCGAGCGCAACTCGATGCACGCCTTGAACGGTGACCGCGTGCTGGTGCACATCAGCGCCGCTCGTCATGGCATGGAACCCGAGGCCGAGGTGGTGAAGATTCTGGAACGCAAGGAGCAGGTCTTCGTCGGCACGTTGCAGGTGATGAAGTACTTTGCCCAACTCGCCATCGACAGCAAGTTCCTGGCCACCGACATCTTCATCCCTCTGGATAAGCTGGCCGGCGGCAGGACCGGCGATAAGGTCGTGGCCAAGATTGTGGACTGGCCCGAGGACGCCAACTCGCCCATTGGCGAGGTGATTGACGTGCTGGGTGTGGCTGGTGAGAACAACGCCGAGATTCATGCCATCCTCGCTGAGTTCGGCCTGCCGTACAAGTACCCTGAGAATGTGACTGAAGCCGCCGAGGCCTTGGAGCCGGGTATCACGCCCGAGGAGGTTGCCAAGCGTCGCGACATGCGTGGCGTGACAACATTTACCATCGACCCTGCCGATGCCAAGGACTTTGACGACGCGCTTTCCATTGAGAAACTCAAGAACGGCAACTGGGAAATCGGCGTTCATATCGCCGACGTGAGCCACTACGTCACCCCCGGCAGTATTATTGACAAGGAGGCCTATGAGCGCGCCACCTCGGTCTATCTGGTGGACCGCACCGTGCCCATGCTGCCCGAGAAACTCTGTAACTTCATCTGCTCGTTGCGTCCCGATGAGGACAAACTCACCCACTCGGTCATCATGGAGATGGATGCCGAGGCCAAGGTGAAGAAGTACAAGATTTGCCACACTGTAACGCGCAGCAACAGGCGCCTCTCCTATGAGGAGGCTCAGCACATCCTGGAGACCGGCAAGGGCGACCTCGCCGAGGAACTTGCCGTGCTCAACGAGATGGCCAAGCAGTTGCGCCGCCGTCGCTTTGATGAGGGAGGCTCGGTTTCCTTCAACCGCGAGGAGATCAAGTTTGAGATTGACGAGCAGGGCAAGCCGACTGCCGTCCACGTCCATGTGGCTCAGGATGCCAACAAGCTCATTGAGGAGTTCATGCTGCTGGCCAACTGCAAGGTGGCCGAGCACATCGGCAAGGTGCCCAAGAACAAGACCGCCAAGAGTTTTGTATATCGTGTCCATGACCAGCCCGACCTCGACAAGTTGCAGAACTTTGCCGACATCGCGGCCCACTTCGGCTACAAGGTGCGCACTAAGGGCTCTGGCCGCGACATCAACAAGTCCATTAATAAGATGCTCGAGCAGGCCAAGGGCAAACCCGAGGAAGAGATGCTGTCCATCCTTGCCATCCGTTCGATGGCCAAGGCCATTTACAGCGCCACCAACATCGGCCACTATGGTCTGGCCTTTGACTATTATACCCACTTCACTTCGCCCATCCGCCGCTACCCCGACTTGACGGTTCACCGCCTGCTTGACGTGTATGCCGCTGGAGGCAAGAGTGTTGACCCCGTGAAACTCGAGGACCAGTGCAAGCACATGAGCGCACAGGAACAGCTTGCCGCCAATGCCGAGCGGGCATCCATCAAGTATAAGGAAGTCGAATTCATGGGTCAGCGCTTGGGAGGCGTCTTCAAGGGACACATCTCGGGTGTGACCGAATGGGGCCTGTATGTGGAGCTTGACGAGACCCATTGCGAGGGTCTTGTGGGCATCCGTGGCCTGGATGACGACTTCTACGAGTTCGACGAGAAGAACTACTGCATCCGTGGCCGTCGCCGTGGCCGTGTCTATCGCTTGGGCGATGACATCACTATCCAGGTGGCTCGTGCCGACCTCATCAAGAAACAGCTCGACTTTGTCCTCGTGGATGATGAGAATCCGGCTAACAGTCACCGTATTGACCGTGAGCCCATCACCGAGCAGAACAGCCGCAGCACCAGCGGCCGTCTGTCACGTGATGAGCGGCAGCGCATGCAGTATGAGGGCGGCAGTGCCTCGCGCCGTCAACAACGCGGTTCCCGTGGCAACACCACCCGCCGTCAGGCCAAAGAAGCCCGTGGCGCCAAGTCATCATCTAGATCAAAGAGAACAAACAGAACAAACAGAACCAATAAATCCAATAAAGGCCGTCGCAGATGAGCAACCAGCCCCTTCATAGGGTAAAGCTTGAGACGTTGGGTTGCAAGCTCAACTTCTCGGAAACGGCTACCATGCAATCGCTGCTGGCCGAACAGGGCATCGTGCCTGTGGCCAGGGGCGAGGAGCCCGACGTGTGTGTCGTGAACACCTGCAGTGTGACGGCCCTGGCCGACAGCAAGTGCCGTCAGCACATCCGCCACCTCATCCGTCAGTACCCCGACGCGCTGATGGTGGTCACAGGATGCTATGCCCAGCTTCAGGGCAAGGAGATTGCCGAGATTCCCGGTGTGGACATCGTTTTGGGCAGCGAACACAAGGCCGAAATCGCACAATATGTGACCCGTTGGTTTGAGGACCGCCGGCAACGCCTTGAGGTAACCCCGTCGCTGGATATACGCACCTTCTCACCCTCGTGTGACCGTGGAGATCGCACGCGCTACTGGCTCAAGGTGCAGGACGGTTGCGACTATTGGTGCAGCTATTGCACCATCCCGGCAGCTCGCGGTCGCAGCCGCAGCGGAACCATCGCCGCGCTGACGGCCCAAGCCCGTGAAGTGGCGGCTGATGGAGGCAAGGAAATCGTCATCACAGGCGTGAACATCGGCGACTTCGGCAAGAATACGGGCGAGCAGTTTCTTGACCTGCTCAAGGCCCTCGACGACATTGACGGCATCGAACGTTACCGCATCTCGTCGATTGAGCCCGACTTGCTCACCGATGAAATCATTGACTGGTGTGCCAAGTCACGTGCCTTCATGCCGCATTTCCACATCCCGTTGCAGAGTGGCAGCGACCCCATCCTGAAGTTGATGCGCCGCCATTACGACCGTCAGTTGTTTGCCGACAAGGTCGCGCGTTGCCGCCAACTGATGCCCGACTGTTTCATCGGTGTTGACGTGATGGTGGGCACACGTGGCGAGACGCCCGACCTGTTTGAGGACAGTTACAATTTCATTGCGGGACTCGAGGTGCAGCATCTGCATGTTTTCCCCTACAGCGAACGCCCCGGCACGATGGCCCTTCGCATCCCCTATATCGTTACCCAGCAGGACAAGCAGGCGCGAGCCGCGAGAATGATTGCCTTGAGCGACAAAAAGCAAGCCGAGTTCACACGCCGCTACCTGGGTACCGTGCGCCCCGTGTTGCTTGAGCACGGCCGCGGCAAGGGCATGATGCATGGCTTCACCGACAATTACATCCGCGTCAATGTGGAGCCCGACATGAGCTTGGCTAACCAGATTGTGAACGTGAAACTATTGACCCTAAACGACGACCTGAGCGTTGATGCTCAGGTTGTAGAACAATAAATCGGGGACAAGAAACTAAAAACGAATGAAACAGGTTGCTGTCATCATATTGAACTGGAACGGAGCCAAACTGTTGCGCCGCTATCTGCCCACGGTCATCGAGGGCACTGATGCTGCCGTTGCCGATGTCATCGTCGCCGATAACGGCAGTACCGACGAGAGTCTGCAGGTGCTGGAGCAGGAATTTCCTCAGGTGCAGGTGCTCAAGTTTGACAAGAACCACGGCTTCGCCGGGGGCTATAACCTGGCCATCGGGCAGACGATGTATCCCTATACCGTGCTGCTCAACAGCGACGTGCGCACACCGCAGGGGTGGCTCAACCCCTTGCTGGACTATATGGAGGCCCATCCCGACGTCGGCGCCCTGATGCCCAAGTTGCTGAAGGACCGTGATGACGGCAAGCAGATGTTTGAATATGCCGGAGCTGCCGGTGGCTACATTGACTGTCACGGTTACCCCTATTGCCGGGGACGTGTTTTTGAATATGTCGAGGATGACCACGGCCAGTATGACGATGGCCCCAAGAGTGTCTTTTGGGCAAGTGGTGCATGCCTGATGGTGCGCAGCCAGTTGTATCGGGACGTCGGAGGGCTGGACACTGACTTCTTTGCCCACATGGAGGAGATAGACCTGTGCTGGCGCATCCGCCTTGCGGGTTATGACTTGGCCATGGTGCCGTCGAGCCATATCTACCACCTGGGCGGCGGCAGTCTGGCGTATGGCAACCCGAGGAAAACTTACCTGAACTTCCGCAACAACCTGTTGCTGCTGCACAAGAACCTGCCCCTGCAAGAGGGCAAGAAATTGCTGTTAGTGCGTCGCATGATGGACACGCTGGCCTTCGGCATGGCGCTGGCCAAATTCCACTTCGGTGATGCCCGTGCTATCGTGCGCGCCCATCGCGATTTCCGCAAGATGCGTAAGAATTACACCTCGCAACCCACTGTCAATCTCTTGAAACAGTTGCCCGAGGAGCGTGTGAACATCATCACCGCCCATTACCTGCGCGGTGTGAAGCTCTTTACCGACTTGAATATTAAGTAATGGTTCTTTAATGATTATAAAGTCATAACGGACATAAATGACCCAAAAAATAACTGATAAATATGAGAAAGCTTGGATTTGGACTGATGCGTCTGCCACTGGTCAATCCTGATGACCAGACGAGTATTGATATCGAGAAATTTAAGGAGATGGCCGACCGCTTTATCGAGCGCGGCTTCACCTACTTTGATACCGCTTATCCCTACCATGGCGGCAAGAGCGAGGAGGCCCTGCGCGAGGTCATTGTCAAGCGTTATCCGCGTGAGTCCTTTACCGTGACCACCAAACTGCCAGTGTGGGCCATCAATGAGGAGAGCGACCTGGAACGCGTCTTCAACGAGCAGCAGGAGCGCTGCGGCGTGGACTACTTCGACTACTACTGGATGCATGCCCTCAACCGTGAGCGCGTTGAGGTGATGGACCGCATGGACGGCTGGGGGTTTTTCTCCCGCATGAAGGCCGAGGGACGCACTCGCCACATCGGCTTCTCGTTCCATGGTGACTCGAAGTTGCTGGCCGAGGTACTGGATAAACATCCCGAGGTGGATTTTGTGCAGTTGCAGATTAATTACCTGGATTGGGAAAGCCCTGCCATAGAAAGCAAAATCTGCTATGACTTGTGCACACAGCACGGCAAGCCCGTCATCGTGATGGAGCCCGTCAAGGGCGGTTCCCTGGCCCACGTTCACGAGTCGGTGGAGCAACTGTTCAAGGACTACAATCCTGCCGCCAGCCCTGCCTCGTGGGCTATCCGCTACTGTGCGTCCCTGCCCAACGTGTACATGGTCCTCAGCGGTATGAGCAACATGGAGCAGCTGGATGATAACACCAGCTATATGCAGGATTTCCAACCCCTCAACGACGAAGAGCAAGCCATCATCGCCCGTGCCACAGAGGTCATCCGTGACTCGATTGCCGTGCCCTGTACCGCCTGCCACTACTGTACTGAAGGATGTCCGCAGGAGATTGCCATCCCCGAATACTTCAACCTCTACAATATGCTGCAGTTCCCACTGCAAAAGGGCAACTGCAAGCTTTATTATGATCTCTTAAGCAAGCGCCACGGCAAGGCCAGCGAATGCCTGGAGTGCGGCCAGTGCGAGGCGCAGTGCCCCCAGCACATCGACATCATCGACAACCTGAAATTGGTCGCCGACGCCTTCGAGACCGCTTAAGACCCTTATTGTTATTCATTTTAAATTATTCAAATTAAATTATTTGGTTTGAATAATTTTTCTGCTGTTTGGGGCTTTATTCATGTGAGTAATTGAAAAAAACGGAGCGAAAGTCTTGACAAAGGCCTCCTGGTGTTGTAATTTTGCACCAAATTGCGGGATTATGCCCTGTGCTGTACCTCGCTAAGATTAGAATTCATCAATAAAATGGCAACAAAAGAAAAAAAACAAAATGAGAACAAGCCCGTGGAGAAGGGCAAAGTGTCTTACCCGCTGACAAAGATTAACTTTATCCTCATGGGCATTTGCCTGCTGTTGATTATCATCGGTTTCTGTCTGATGACTGGTGATGCCAATGTGGGTAACACGTTCAACAAGAATCTGTTTGAAAGCAGCCGTGTGACCACGGGCCCGCTCATCGCTTTTCTGGGCTTTGTGCTCATGGCATTTGCCATCATCTATCGCAAGAAAGACGACAAACACGAAGATAACGAATAATTGACATGGATTGGCTGGAAGCGTTGATTCTGGGCATTGTCCAGGGTCTGACCGAGTATTTACCCGTGAGCAGTAGCGGCCACCTCGCCATCGGCAGTTATCTGTTCGGGCTGAATGGCGAGGACAATCTGGCATTCACCGTGCTGGTTCATGTGGCGACGGTGTTGAGCACCTTTGTTGTCCTGTGGAGCGAAATCGCGTGGATATTGAAAGGCCTGTTCAAGTTCAAGATGAACGAGGAGACGAAGTATTTCCTCAACATCCTTGTGTCGATGATTCCCATCGGCATCGTGGGCGTGTTCTTCAAGGACAAAGTAGAGGAAATCTTCGGCAGCGGCCTGCTGATTGTGGGCATCATGCTGCTGTTGACTGCCGCCTTACTCATCTTCTCCTATTATGCCAAGCCGCGTCAAAAGGAGAAAATCTCGTGGAAGGATGCACTGATCATCGGCATCGCTCAGGCATGTGCCGTGATGCCCGGCCTCTCGCGCTCGGGCAGCACTATTGCCACGGGCTTGATGCTGGGTAACAAGAAGGAGTCACTGGCCCAGTTCTCGTTCCTGATGGTTATCCCACCCATCCTGGGCGAGGCCTTGCTGGACACCCTCAAGATGGTCAAGGGTGAGGAAGCCTTCGGTAGCCTCGAAGCCTTGCCGCTGGTGGTGGGCTTCATCGCCGCCTTTGTGTCGGGTTGCCTGGCTTGCAAGTGGATGATCAACATCGTCAAGAAGGGCAAGCTGGTGTGGTTCGGCATCTACTGTATCTTTGCGGCTATCGTGGCAATCGCCCTGTCGCAGCTGATGCCCGCTCCGGCGATGTAAGTGTTTTGGTGTTTAGCAACCAAGGACTAAGAACTAGGGACTAAGGACTAGAAACTAAAAATAATGCTGAACCCGATAGAAGGCGAAATATTCTGTATTGACAAGCCGCTGAGGATGACCTCGTTCACAGCGGTCAAGAAGGTGCGCGCAGTGTTGCGTACCCACCTGAAAACCCGTCAGGTCAAGGTGGGCCATGCGGGAACGCTTGATCCGCTGGCCACCGGTGTGCTGATCCTGTGCACCGGACATGCCACCAAACGTATCGACGAGTTGCAGGCAGGTGTCAAGGAATACATTGCCGACTTGAGGTTGGGAGCAACGACGCCGAGTTTTGACCTGGAGACCGAGGTCGATGCCACCTACGAGTGGCAGCACATCGACCGCGCCCTTATCGACCGCGTGCTGCAGGAGCAGTTCACGGGCAGCATTGAGCAGGTGCCACCGTCGTTCTCGGCCTGTAAGGTGGATGGCAAGCCGGCCTATAAGCTGGCACGCAAAGGTCAGGATGTGGAAATACGTCCCAAGACGCTGGTCATCGACGAGATTGAGGTGCTGAACTGTGGCCTGCCCGAGCAACCCACGTTGCAGTTGCGCGTGGTGTGCAGCAAGGGCACTTACATCCGTGCTCTGGCACGTGACATCGGTGCGGCGTTGGGTAGCGGCGCCCACTTGACAGGACTGCGTCGCACGCGAGTGGGTGACGTCACCATCGACAAATGCCTCACCCTGGAACAGCTGGTAGAGAAACTTGACGGCGAGACCTATGTCTCACCTGAGCAGGCAGCTGCCGAGCGCTTGGAACGTGAGCGCATCGAGAACCGCGAACGCGCCGCGCAGCTGAAGGCCGAGCGCCAGGCCCGCAAGCAAGCCAAGCAACGCTGTGACGTTCCGCCCAAGCGCACGTCGCAAATCAAGTGAACAACAATTTCCAGAGAATCTAGAACATCTAGATTATCCAGATAAAGAACATAAAAAACTGATAGATTTATGAAACTTTCAGAATTTAATACCCGGATGCCCGAGGAACTCATTGCCTCACATCCCGCTCCAGTGCGTGACGAGTCGCGCCTGATGGTGTTGCACAAGCAGAGCAACGAGATTGAGCACCGCGTGTTCAAGGAGATTCTTGAATATTTCAATCCGCATGACCTGTTTGTCTTCAACGACACCCAGGTGTTCCCGGCCAAGTTGTTCGGCAACAAGGAGAAGACCGGTGCCCGCATCGAGGTCTTCCTGTTGCGTGAGCTCAATCCCAACAACAAGCTGTGGGATGTGCTTGTGGAGCCTGCCCGCAAAATCCGCATCGGCAACAAACTCTACTTTGGCCTTGACGACTCGATGGTTGCCGAGGTGATTGACAACACCACCTCACGAGGCCGCACGCTGCGTTTCCTCTATGACGGGGACCATGACCAGTTCAAGAAGGACTTGTACAACCTGGGCAACACCCCGTTGCCTTATTACATCGAGCGTGATGCCGAGCCCGAGGACGAGGAACGCTACCAGACCATCTTTGCCAGCAAGGAGGGAGCTGTGGTGGCTCCTGCCGCCGGTCTGCACTTCTCGCGCGAGCTGTTGCGTCGCATGGAGATCCGTGACATCGACCGCGACTTCATCACCATGCACATCAGCCTGGGCAGTTACCGCGACATCGACGTCGAGGACCTGAGCAAGCACCGCATGGACAGCGAGGAGATGGACGTCAGCGTCGAGCTGGCCGAGAAGGTCAACACCCTGCGTGACGTTGGCAACAAGGTCTGCGCCATCGGCACCTCGGTGCTGAGGGCCTTTGAGACCTGTGTGGGCATGAACGGCCACATCAAGCCCTATGGTGGCTGGAGCAACAAGTTCTTGTTCCCTCCCTACGAGTGCACGACCTGTGATGCGCTGGTGACCAACTTCCACATGCCTTACTCCATCATGCTGATGGCTCAGGCAGCCTTCGGCGGCTACGAGCAGACGATGCATGCCTACGAGGTCGCCATCGAGGAGAAGTACCGCTTCGGCGCCTACGGCGACGCCATGCTCATCCTCAACGACTAAGTAATTCCAGAAATCATAAGGCCGGCCAAGATACTCTAGTGGTATTTTGGCCGGCCTTGTTTCATGCTTTTTTAGGGGAAAACTTGTTGCTGTTGATAGGAAAAATGAAAATTTTTATTATCTTTGCAGGATATTGTAGATATTAAAGAACAATCAATCAATTAATAACTCTAAAATCATCAATTTTTATGTGGTTAACTAATTCATCTGTAGGACGCAAGGTGGTGATGTCGGTAACCGGCCTCTTCCTTGTCCTATTCGTTACTTTCCATGCGCTGATGAACGCGGTGGCCCTCATTTCCTTCGAGGCTTATGACGCCATCTGTGAATTTCTTGGTGCTAATTGGTATGCCGTGCTGGGTACGTTGATCCTGGCTGGCGGCTTTGCAATTCACATCATCTTCGCGTTCATTCTCACGTTCCAGAACCGCAAGGCACGTGGCAATAACCGCTATGCCGTGACCACCAAGCCCAAAGACGTGGAGTGGGCTTCTCAGAACATGCTCGTGTTGGGTATCATCGTTCTAGGTGTCATGGTTCTCCACCTCACTCAGTTCTGGGCCAAGATGCAGTTGCCCGAACTCATGGGTGAGCATGTGATGAACGGCAAGTTCTATCTGGAGGCTACCTTCAGCCACCTGTGGGTACTGCCCGTTTACCTGATTTGGTTTGTTGCCCTGTGGTTCCACATCAGCCACGGTTTCTGGAGTGCTTTCCAGACCCTGGGTACCGCTAACGACAAGTGGATTCCCCGCTGGCAGTGCATCTCCAAGTGGTGGGCCAGCATCGTGTTTATCCTGTTTGCTGTAGAGGCTTGCTACTTCACTTGGTATTTTGCCCTCTAATCGCTGAGTATTAACCCTTTTAAAATTTGTAACACAAATGGAAGAAACTAAGATCAACGCTCAGCCCATCGATTCCAAGATTCCCGAGGGACCCATCGCTGAGAAATGGACCAACTATAAGGCTCATCAGAAACTCGTCAACCCCGCCAACAAGCGTCGCCTCGACATCATCGTCGTGGGTACCGGTCTGGCAGGTGCGTCGGCAGCCGCCACGCTGGGCGAGATGGGCTTTAACGTGCTGAACTTCTGCATCCAGGATTCTCCGCGCCGTGCACACTCGATTGCCGCACAGGGCGGTATCAACGCAGCCAAGAACTACCAGAACGACGGTGACTCGGTTTACCGCTTGTTCTATGACACCGTCAAGGGTGGTGACTACCGTGCCCGTGAGGCCAACGTGTATCGCCTGGCCGAGGTGTCCAACAATATCATTGACCAGTGCGTGGCACAGGGTGTTCCCTTTGCCCGTGAGTATGGCGGCCTGCTGGCCAACCGCTCGTTCGGTGGCGCTCAGGTGAGCCGTACGTTCTATGCCAAGGGTCAGACCGGTCAGCAGTTGCTGCTCGGTGCCTACTCGAGCCTGAACCGCATGATCCATGCCGGTAAGGTGAAGAGTTACAACCGCTACGAGATGCACGACGTGGTCATCATCGACGGCCGTGCCCGCGGTATCATTGCCAAGAACCTGGTGACCGGTAAACTCGAGCGCTTTGCCGCTCACGCCGTGGTTATCGCCACCGGTGGTTACGGTAACACCTACTTCCTGAGCACCAACGCTATGGGTTGCAACTGCTCGGCTGCCATGGCATGCTATCGCCACGGCGCTTACTTCGCTAACCCCGCCTACGTTCAGATTCACCCCACCTGCATCCCCGTTCACGGTGACAAGCAGTCCAAGCTGACGCTGATGAGTGAGTCATTGCGTAACGACGGCCGCATTTGGGTGCCTAAGGACATCGAGGACGCCAAGAAGTTGCAGGCCGGCCAGATCAAGGGCAGTGACATCCCCGAGGAGAAGCGCGACTACTATCTGGAGCGCCGCTATCCCGCCTTCGGTAACCTCGTTCCCCGTGACGTTGCCAGCCGCGCCGCCAAGGAGCGCTGCGACAAGGGCTTCGGTGTGAACAACACCGGCAAGGCCGTGTTCCTGGACTCCAGCGAGGCCATCACCCGCCTGGGCATCGACGTGATTCGTCAGCGCTACGGCAACCTGTTCGACATGTATGAGGAGATCACCGACGTTAATCCCGGTGAGCTCGCCAACGAGATCGACGGTGTGAAGTACTACAACCCGATGATGATTTATCCCGC
>JAZQJW010000045.1:0-139275 GCA_045541835.1 Sodaliphilus sp.
GTTCTGCGGTGGTGAATACGTGATCAGCAAGGACGAAGAGAGCAAACTCCGAAACAGAATTGAAATGCTGAAAAAGACTTTGTCCCCCAAACAGACAGTTCATCTCACCATGATCACGACTTACGGTGTTGCATACGGTAAACATAGCGGCATCGTCCAAAAACAAGTGGTTATGGACGATCTTTTCGAGTGAGTAAACAATATCTCACTTTTTTCAATTATCACGAGTAACTCTATCACCCTCATTTACGGCAGAATATAATATATTATATTTTGCCGAATCGATGCTTTTTGTGCTCTTACGGCAGATTATAAGGCTATAATAAGTCCAACCTGCACGTTTTTTTGTATTCGTTGGACTGTTTTCATTCGTTTTTATCAGATGATCTTAGGTTAATAATCTGATTAATTTTCCCATCATATCCCGTTGGAAGGAAACCTGACTCGAGACGGTTTGTGGCTGCTTCAATATCTGTATTCAAGACACATTTATAAAAACCAGAGCCGGGAATATGGAAAGAAGAAAACCGAGTCAGATTTCTTTTTGTGATTTTGCTCACTATATCAAAGAAATGCATTAACTTTGCAATTATGAAACATATCAAGATACGAAATTTGGGCCCAATCAAAGAGGCTGATATTGAATTGAAGCGAATCAATGTAATCATTGGTCCGCAGAGTTCAGGTAAAAGTTGTGTCCTGAAAACCGCTTGTTATTGTACCTGGGTAGAGAAGCGTATTGAACTGACTCAGTCAGCAGATTTCTTTGCGAAAGACGGTAACTTCACAAAGGAATTTGAGCGTTTTCACAAGTTGAAAGGATATATCAAACCTGATACCTTTATCAGCTATGAGTCTGAATTCATGTCTTTTTCATTTGATAATGCTTCAAACAAATTCAATTTTAAGTGGAAAGAAGGCAGATGGGACTACCATCGCTCCAAAGTGACATATATCCCCGCCGAGCGCAATCTTGTTGCAGCTATTCCAAACTGGTTCCAAGTCAAATTTGCTGATGACAATATTCGTGACTTTATGGCAGATTGGGAATCTGCCCGTCAAGCGACGAAAGAAGATTTAGAGGTTTTAAATCTTGGAGTGTCATACAGATATGATGCTGCTACAAAGTCTGATAAAGTTCAGGTATCCGAAGGCGTTACACTTGACTTTACCAATACATCAAGTGGTTTACAGTCAGTCATTCCGTTGTTTATACACCTTAGTCATATCACTAACATTAGGCACTCAAGGATAGAGAGTTTTGCAAATTTACAAGAACAAGGAGTTTTGTTAGCAAAATTGGATGAGGAGGATAAGAAAGATGTCTTTACGAACTATGTTCATACTCATCATTGTGATATCTTTTTGGAAGAGCCTGAAGCTAATCTTTTTCCTCCGACCCAGGCAAACCTTGTGGAATGGCTGTTGACTAAGACTGAGGGCAAACATCCCAATAGTCTTTTTATTGCTACTCATAGTCCATATATTTTAAATGCCTTTATTGAGAAGCAAGAGATTGACTTGACTCTTTTATATACCAAAACTACTGATGATGGATTTATGACAGTAAAGAGCGCCATTGAAGAAGATATTCAGGCCATATATGACTATGGTGTGGATGCATTCTTTAACATAGAAACCTTGGGATGATATGAAAAAGAAAGACTGGCATATAGTTCCAGAATGCTTCATTGACACAAACCTTACCGAATTCCTGCTAAATTCACCTGGTGTAAACCATAAAAAAGGCTGCAATGAAGTAGCCAGATGCATGAAGGAGACGAATCTAAAGAATCAGTTCTCTATCGGCATCATTGATAATGATAAGCGAAAGCCCTCGTATGTGACTGAGTTTACAGAAATTGCTCACACAAAGCATATTTCTCTACATAAACACAGAGAGCGCCCGCACTACTTGGTTATGATAAGCCCTGCAATGGATCGTTTCATATTGGATTGCTCTGCAGAGTTAGATCTTCATCTTGAAGACTATGACCTTCCTACTAAATTGGAAGAGTTTAAAAAAGTCACAAAAGATGTAAATGCCAAGAAAGATTCTCGTTTTAAAGCCCTGTTTAGGGTATTGATCAAAGCAGAAGAAATGGCCAAGCTTTACTCCGCATTAAATTATCTGAACGAGAATCAATATAGATCTGATACAGCGGAACTACAAAAGATATTTGAAAACAAGTGATACATATAACGTTTTCTACTAGTAAGATAAGCATGTTTCAACGTGCTTATTTTTTATTTGCCCTTTAATCACCTGAATGACAATTTCAAAAATGATACAGAAATTTGGCCAAAAAATCTCTTTAAAAAACAGCGAAAACGGAGCTTTTTTGTTGAATTTCGTTGAGTTTTCAAATCCAAAAATGTGCTTTTATTTTTCTGGAAACGGGGTAAATTAGGTTGTTCCAGAAAAATAAAACGATATTTTGCTTATGAATCTCGACGGTGTTTTGGCTTGAGTTCCTAGCAAATGATCATCATATCAGGTAATAATGAGTGAAAAAGAAAACAGGCATATATCCACCTCTTCGGTAGGTATATAACCTGTAATCTTCCTTGACTCTCTATACAGAAATTAAGTCGCACGAGTGGCAATTTGAAAACTGCTAGATTCAAACGTCAAGAAGTAATCAAAAGCACATCAACTCTTCGCTGACGGCTATGATCACAGTATCATATATAGTCTTAGACCAAATTAGGCCGCCTCTTTTTGTTTGATCAGGGCGGCCCGTTCATGGACCATGTGTTATGTTCTTGTATATAAGGAATTTATACCACTCCTGAACGTCATCTTTTAGTGCCTTTTAAGTCTATACAATCGTTCTCTTAAGCCAGTGAAGAGGACATTGCGCAAGTACCTACAAATCAACACACGGTACTACAATCCACTACACTTCACTACAGTTCGCTACAGTTCACTACAAGATTTACCCACCCGAATATCAGGCTGTAATTTTGCCAGTGCTATGGGCGAACGAGCATCTTAAACAATGCACGTGAAATCATAGCAGGAATGCTACAGCCGAGTTGAAGCATTTCACAATAGACACATTATTCATTAACAATTAAAAAATTTAGGAATGAAGAATTCTATTGATCCGGCTCATGAGAGCCAAAGCGTTAACGAGACTGAGCAGAACATGAACGCTCAGGAATCAACGAACTCAAACAACGAAGTTATGAAAGAGAAAAATTCTGTACAGGTGTCGACTCCGAATGACATCCCTACTGCTCTGGATGCAAATGAGCAGGTCACCACAGTGGGCAGTCCTGTGGATGAAATCACTAATCAGACCAGTGCTATTCCAGTCGGTCTTGATTCTCACAGAATCTATACGTGGGAGGAGCTCTCTTCTCAAGGATTCAAGAAAGCCGGTCTGAGAAATAACCGCGAAGTCAACGACAAGGTTGTTAAGAAAAAAATGATGTCCATCAAGCGTAGCAATGGTGTCATTAGTCCTATCTTGTTCGTATGTGCAAGAGCCTGTTTAGAGCAAGGTCTTGAGGTCGTGGACGAGAACGGTAATCAACTTACACTCGATAACTCCGATATAGACAGTTATCTCGTCATTATCGATGGTCAACACCGAGATGAAGCAGTTACGCGCCTCAATCTGGAACGCAAACCCGATGAGCGTCCTTACGATCTTCCTGTTATCTTCCCTCAGATCGAGTGTCCCAAGGTCCTCACCATGTTAGGGGAGTCCAACATCTCGACCCGCCCCTGGAAGGGTACTGATTACCTGGTATCTCTCCTGAATAGCCGCAACCTTCCAGGAGTTAGCAAGGAAGTAAGCGAGACTCTTGAGCTCGTAAAAAAATACTCCACCGAGGGTTGCTCTGAGATCGCTGCTTGGGGCTATGCCACCGGAACATACAAACGCCAGCCCACGGCTAACCGCCTCTATAAGGCTCAGAGTGATGTTGAGACTAGAAATAGACTCACAGAGGGAAGCAACAAGTATGGTCGCGAAATCTACGATACCCTCAAGGCTTCAGGACTTGATTCTAGGATGATCGGCTCAAAGGAGGTATCTAAGTATCTTATCGAAAAGATGCATGACCTTGTAGCTAATGGTACAACGACCTTGAAGGATGCCGCTAATGTCATCATAAAGTTTATCGATTCTCTCACACAGGGCGAGGTTACAGCTATTAATCAGTCTGCTGGTAAGACGGAGGATGTGGACGGCGTTCCTCATAAGTTCTCTCGCTATGACGTAGCTCGTTCGACAATCCACCAGCTCTTTGAGGAATACCAAAGCAAAGAGTAATCTCTATTTATCCCGCTCTGTGGTACAATCTGCGGAGCGGGATTATATCTTCATAAGTTTTATGTCTACAATAAAAAAACCAATAATGCTATTTGACTCCGGAGGAAAAACGGTTATGCAGTTCCTCAATTGCAGCATTGACTTTCCCCAGGACAATGGACTATATTTTGTTTCTTCAGGTTGCGGTTCTGGGAAAACAACTATCATCGCAGAAGTAGCCCAAAAGTACAGAAATGAAGGTGTCATTATTGTAGTTCCCACTATTGATGCTGCTGAGGATTTGAGGTCTAAGCTTCAATCGATAGGTACCTACATTCTCCATAGTGGTGAATTATCAACGGACAGGCTTCTCAACTACCGTAACGATCCAGAGTCGTTACGTAATTATGACATCCTGGTTATTACATCGGCAAGATTTCAGTTGGACCCACTACCATTACTCACCGCCTACAAAAATGGATGCAGAGGATTGATTCTTGTAGATGAGTTAATCAATTTCTATCCCGAGCCGTCTATTGACTCCATGATGCTGAAGGATGTATTGACCTACATTGATGATATACCTGATGCAAATGGGAAACTTGTCGATCCTGATAATAAACTCTATCAGCATATTTATCAGGATGATAATGTGATGAGAGCAGCCTATAAATGTAGTGGGCTGAATCTGATGAAACTGGGTAATAAACTTGAGAAATACAGGCTGAATTATCTGTTTTCTAAGATTCGTGAGAACAACAGCTTTAAGTGGGCTAAAGTAAACCTGGATTCACTCAAGGACAATTCCCGAGTTATACTTTTTGATGGTACTATCGATTGTTTGGCCTGTAGTTCAGATTCAAGAATTCTCCCCACTACTGGATCAAAATACAGTAGCGATATTACATTCACTGAATTCTCGCTCCCATTCAGCAGAAAAAGCTTAGCTAGCTGGAGCATGAGTAAGGTATCTATGTACCTAAAAGGATTGGTGGAAATCGTTAAGAAAGAGTCTCAACAAGGCCATGTTCTTATTATTACCTGGATGAGCTTGTATTTTCAAAGGGGGAGTATTGATGAACTTGAAATAGATAAGAAACCTGAAAACGATTTTTGCAAGTTGCTGAAGGAGTATCTTGTCAATGAAGCAGGCATAGATCCAGATAAGTTCAGTATTATTTATCGTGGAAGCGGCCATGATAGGGGCTCAAACGAGTTCAGAGATTATTCTACTGTTATTTTCTTCGGAGAGTGGAATATCCCTGAAAATATAGTCAACGATATCAATTATATGTTCGGGCTCAAATGTGACTATGAACAGTATATGGAATCCTTGCTCATCCAAACCATTTGCAGGTTAAGAATCCGCCAGCATAAGGGTTTGCCTATCAAGGTGTACTACAGTAATGATTTGAGAAAGGACAGAATGTATAAAGTTCAGGAATATTTCAAATCAAACTCATTACCAACATGTACTATTAATGGGGTACCGAAGCCTATCGTAGCCAAGAAAAAGCCAGAAAAAAAGTACCTCATGGATTTGGTCACTCTTTATTCATATGACAGCAAGATTAGGGATGCTATTGAGAGTAATTCTCCCTACAACATCTCAATTTCGCTAGATGAGTTATATAACATCATTCCAAGAGACAGAAAAGCAAAATCTCGTTACGATAACTTGGTAAACTATCTCTCTCATTATCAGATCAAGTTAACTATTTCATAAAGATAACACATTTCTTGATAGTTAACTAACTGAACCAAAAATATTTAACACCCCATATAGGGATATGAAATAAATAAAAAAAATGGTCATTAGTTGTACTTTTAAAAAATACAAAAACATGGTAAAGAAGGATATTGTTGTTAGTTTGTTCTCTAACATTAAAGCAGTGAATTACCCTAGTCACGTATCATTGATGGAACTATTGAGTAAGATTGGTGACTGTGATAAATCAATTAAAAGAATCGTTGATGTCGTTTCGAAAGAAAAGGACAAATCTAAAAGAAACGACTTGAAGCAGAAGCTTTTGCCGGTGTTCTGCCCGAATGGTACTTTTGAGAAACGAGACGATAAGGCTTTAATCGAAATGTCTGGAGTGGTCTGTATTGATCTCGATGATGTGAAGGATCTACAAGGTGAAAAGAACAGACTTAAGACATTGCCTTGCGTGTTATCCGTCTTCAAATCACCATCTCAAAATGGATTAAAGGTTTTAGTGTTTCATGACCTCAATGATCCAGAACGATTCTATGATATGTACTCCTACTTAGGCGAACAATTAGGGCTCACAGGACGTGCGGACCTGATTTTCGATACCAGTTGCGGACACGTATCTAGGGCGTGCTTTATGAGCGTGGACAAGGATATTTATATCAATGACCGCGCTGTTGCCTATCATGTGGACTTAAATAAGCTTCCACATCCAACGGCATCGTCAATAGCAAAACCCACGAAAACCAAAGTCAGCTCTGGAAATATCTCAGTGCTAACCAATGCTACTGAGATCAGGAAACGAGTTCTTGAGGAGCATGAATTGTTCGAAAAATATTACTCAATGCAGAAGGGAAACCGAAATTGCAACCTTTTCATCTTGGCTTCATTTTTCAAGGACAGCGGCATCCCGAAACAATTTGCCGAAGATTACCTTGTGGTTTATTATCAGGACCCAGCTAATGGATTTACTGCTGATGAAATAAAACGAACAGTACAATCAGCCTATAATACGACTACTTTCTAACAGAATAGGTAATAATCAGATTATTAGGGCAATTATACAATGTTTACTTCTATCAAGACGACCGTTACATTTGTACGAGACTAATGAAATCCCCAGAAGTTTGATATCGCTCCTGGGGATTGTTGTCTTAATCTTGTCTAACAACTTTTATTGTAAAAACATTAGGATAAAGCTTGTTAAGCCTAAGCCTGAAATCTTGAGGTGCACTATCTGCATAGGTTCTAATCATTGATATGTCATTGGGAAACTTCGGGCCTTCAAAGAAATCACGGACTTTTTCATATTTGCCTTTAGATCTTACAGTTGAATATTTTATAATATAAGCTAACTCCCTTAATTTATCAGGGTTCCAATGAATTTTTTCCAAGTTACCTTTAGGGCGACATTTCCCTGTGAATCTATAAACTAGTAACTGCTTAACCATGTCATCATCATTTATACAACTCGATAGAACCAGATGGTTGACAAATTCCTTGAACACATTGTCTCCTCGTTTTATTATTCCAATATTGAGTGACGGCAGCAGCTCTTTGGGTTCCATATTAATGAAATTAGATTCTGATCCAAATATTTCAAGATATTCAAACGGGACTTCTGGCTTTGTATTGCTGATGCTTCCATCTGGTAATTCGTTTTTTGATAGTGAATTCTTTGGTTTTTTATACTCGTCGTAAGCATCCTTCAGTTCCGGATATATATCAATGAGCTCTAATAGCCTATTGTATATCCTCATCTCCAACGGATATGCACGTTCTTTTAGTTCTTTAATCCATCCGAAACATTTATCAAGAAACAATAAAAAAAGCTCGCTTAAATCTGATATTTGCAAAGAATATATTCTAAAAAACTGTTTTTGTACTGAATCATGAAGTGGATAATTAACTGAATAGAGATCCAATAATTTATCGAGCACTTCATCAGGTTTTGACGTTTCCCAGTCCGCCCCCAAAATCTGATCTTTCAAATTAAATAACTGTTCGACAAAATCAAATTGATAAGCCAATACAGTTATTTCGTGTGTTTCTCGATTATACGATTTGATCAGGTTGGCGAAGAGATTTACATTTCCAGAAACGATGGACTCATAAATTGATATTTTTACGTCTTGTGGACAATTCGTTTGTTGAATCATCGCCTCTATGGTCAATGGCGAAAATTTGCATAATGCTCTATGCACTAATTCCCAATCTGGAAAATAAATTAGTTTAACGTTTTGACCCACAATATTTGAAAGAAGACCAGTTTCAGGACGATTACACCAGGCATATCGTAATGTTTCAATAATTGGGATTAATATAATTGTGGATGGAAAAACTATGTTTAGTTTTGTCGATATCATGTGGTATAGCTTTATCATCCTTTTTTTTTCGTATACTTTCTCAAGATATCTCTCTAGGAACATAATCACATCTTTATCAACTTGCTTTTCTTTCGAATTGTCAATAAGAGCACGTATGGAATAATATGTCCTCATGTCTTTATCAAGGTTCTCCTCATAGCTATACTTGGTTCTAAGTCCTCTATTAGAAACCATGTTATTATCTTTCGCATACTTCTGCAAATACTTTCTAGCTTCATCTATTGTTTTGGGGTAACAACCTTTCAATCGTTTCATATACTTACGATAAAACTGTTCATCCAATTTCAGTGTTGGTTTTATCAATGGAATAAGTCTATTGTTCCAAACCTCTGCTTGTGAAAGAGCAGTCTCGACAACATCTTCAAGGCCTTTTATATAGCGATCTCGATCAAATTGATCTGCCCGATGATAGTTTGAAACATCACTAATAAAAGGTGACGGTTCTATACACTCAACTGCAGCAGTTTCCTTTGTAGTGATAGTCGTAGATTGGGGGGACTCAGGTATACCATCTTCGTCGACATCGCTATATAGATCGGATTCGATTCGGTTGATTTCATCATCGACTGTGAGTTGTGAGTAGACTCTTTTAATCATCTCATCATTGGCATGACCTGTCATCCGGCACAATCTTTCTGGACTGACACCTTTTTTGATCATGTTTGTAATGAATGTGCATCTTGCATCGTGGCTGGAAACCGTTTTATATAATGGTTTCCTTACTTCTTTTTGAGTTGAATCAATCTTGACGATCTCCCGATCTAACCCCGCTTTCTTAGCTATTCTTCTAATTGCTTCATTATATGTATTATTGCCTTTACCTTTCGTCTTTTCTTCAAATTCCTTCGGGTCAACAAGCGTATGGTTCTTGATTTTGTCCATCAACATTGTAACCTTGGGAGTTATGGGAATAATAGCATTGATGTTCTCCTTCGTTGTAGAAACAACGATATACTTATATTTCTTTCCTTGCTTGACCTTGTAGTTCCTGGTAAGCAGCTTGGCCAAGTCAGAAACACGCTGACCACACTCAAGATGAAGCAAGAATACATCACGGTACTCCTCTTCAACTGGGGTTAGACCAGAACAACTCTCTATTGCTGCAACTTCATTATCTAGCAGAGGGATATGCCCCATTTGGTCTTCTCTACGAGGATCATCAACTTTAATCCAAACGACAGGGCTGGGGGCTTTTTCTTGGGGGACGAGCACTTTATTGATCAGCAAGGCGATGATGGCACCACAACGGTTCAGTTGACCTACTCCGAAGTTTCTCATGTTATCATCGTCTTTACTCTTGTTCATCTTGTCTATGAGATACTCCTTATACATATTTAAACCTCTCTGGCTAAATATCTGCATGGTTTTATCCTTCTCTCGCAAGGTGTCTACAAAACGGCCAAACTCACTCAGGAGCGATTCGCTTTGACGTTTTGTGCTGTCCTTGATAGATGGCTTAACGTAGCTATGGTAATATTCCAGAGCATCAGCTGCAACATAAACGAGGTTGATTTTCTTTATAGCCATATCTCTATTGATGAATTGTTTGAGCGTTTCTGCAATGTCGTCGACATTATTGTTGCAAATATACTCAATAAATTCAGAAAAATAGCCTCTCAACTTGTTTAATTGATTGTTAGCAATTTTGTTGTTGCGATTATCCTGCTTACTCTGGACGTTCGATATCACAGCAAGCTGTCTCTCTTGATCCCACTGGCTAGCATAAACCCTTACCTTGGTGCTAATCTTATATCGTTTGCCATCGATACATGTAGCAAGAAATATCAGGGTGGGACGGGACGATTTTGGGGCACGTAAATGGAATCTCAACGTGCTCTCTCGATAGAATATTTGACGTTTTTTGCTCATAATTTTGGTGCAAAAAGAGGGGACGCACTACTGTTTATGGTAACTTTTTGAGGCGTTTTTGTACCCTATTTTTGTCCCATTTGAGCCATTTTGATGGCAAATCCATGGAAGCAAGCCCGAAAAATGTCCACAATAACAACCTAAATATCAGTTATTTATGATACTAAAAAGTTGGCACGGTTATTGCAGATATAGATACGAACTCATAATTTTTGGAGGTTTTTTTAGGGTTAAACATGATTGTCAGCATCCCTCGTGAGAGTCGTGCTGATTTTTTTTGTGCGATGTGGTTCTGATTTGTGGGGATTTGTGATTACTTTTGCAGAAAAAGATTGAGTGTGCTATGACTGAGAAAGAGAAAATGCTGGCTGGTCTGCCCTACTCTGCTGTGGATGCCCAGCTGCTGAAGGAACTGAATGAGTGCAAGGATGTGGTCCATCGTTACAATGAGCTGCTGCCGTCGAAGCGCGCTGAGCGCACGGCGATGCTGAAGGAGCTGCTGGGACATGTGGGCGACGACAACATCTTGATCAACCAGCCGTTCTACTGTGACTACGGGAAACACATCAGCGTGGGCAAGCGGTTCTTTGCCAACTTCAATTTCACGGTGCTTGACGAGGCTCTGGTGACTATCGGCGACGATTGCTTTATCGGGCCTAACGTGGGCATCTACACGGCTTGCCACAGCACGGACCCTGTGGAGCGCAACACGCGCCGCGAATGGGCGCTGCCGGTGACCATCGGTGATAATGTGTGGATCGGGGGCTCGGTGACTATCCTGGCTGGCGTGACAATCGGTGACAATGTGACAATCGGGGCAGGTTCGGTGGTTACCCGCGACATTCCGGGCAACTGTGTGGCCGTGGGCAATCCCTGCCGTGTCATCAAGGAACTATAAGACGCAACAAATGCCGTTACAGTCCCTGGGGACCATAACGGCTTGATGCGTTTGAAGTGCCGCTTCTCGCGGCAACCCTTCACAGGGGATTACTTGTAAACGGTATCGCTTACAGTGAGGCTGTAACGACCCTTAGCGCGGCGACGGGCCAGAACCTTGCGGCCGTCGGCGGTGCGCATGCGATGACGGAAGCCATGCTTGTTGGCTTTCTTGCGGTTCGAGGGTTGGAATGTACGTTTCATTTCTTATCTCTGTTTTTTAGTTGTTCCGAAAAATTTTCGCAAAATGCGGTGCAAAATTAGTGCTTTTTTTCAAAATACACAAATCCAAACGCATTTTTGCAGAAAAGTTTTTGTTTTTTTTCTCAAAATCACTACTTTTGCACCCACAAACGACTGATTAAAACAATATTTACATAAAACAATAGCACAAGACTACAGTTATGATTAATGCTCAAGACATCAAGAACGGAACGTGCATCCGCATGGATGGCGATCTGTATTTCTGCATCGAATTCCTCCATGTAAAGCCCGGTAAGGGTAACACCTTCATGCGCACGAAGCTGAAAAACGTGGTTGACGGCCGCGTGCTGGAGCGTCGTTTCAACATCGGCGAGAAGCTTGAAGATGTTCGCGTAGAGCGCCGCCCCTATCAGTACCTGTACATGGATGGTGAGGACGCCATGTTCATGAACAACGAGACGTTTGAGCAGATTCCCATCAGCAAGGATTTGATCACCGGTGCCGACTACATGAAGGAAGGTGACATCGTTGAGGTTGTCAGCGACGCTTCGACCGAGACCGTGCTGTTCGCCGAGATGCCCATCAAGACCCAGTTGAAGATCACTTACACTGAGCCCGGCGTGAAAGGTGACACCGCCACCAACACCCTGAAGCCCGCCACCGTTGAGACCGGCGCCACCGTTCGCGTACCGCTGTTCATCGACACCGACGAGGTTATCGAGGTGGACACCCGCGACGGCAGCTACGTTGGCCGCGTGAGGTAATTCACATCCTGCTAAACGACACAGCGAGGGACGCCGCATCGATGCTGGCGTCCCTCGTTATTTATTCCTCCCTGAGTTATCTTTAGTTCTTATCCCTTGGCATCCAACGAATAAAAGATGAAGTTCCTCTTCGAGGCACTTACCACGTTCTGCTCAAGGACCAAGCCGCGAACCTCTTCGAGGTTCTTGCATGGTCTTCTCTTACTGAAATCGGTTCTTCGAACCGCTTACATCTACGATGTTTCTTCGTTGTGAATCAATGGCCTTTATCACTTCATGAGTTCACCGATTGAGGTGGTGAGGTTGAACATGAAGGTCGAGGCGCCCGTGTGGGGACGGGCAAAGGCTGCACCAAAGCCGAAGGCCCTCACCTTCAGTCCGCCGCCAATCGAGAGTCCCGACATGAAGTCGCGCTTGTAGGTCGCCATGTCGGAGCGGGTGCGGTAGTTGTAACCGATGCCCAGGTAGATGTTGTCGGTGGGCAAGACATCGACACCGAAGACGAGGTGGCGCATCAGGTTGCTGCCGAAGGAGTCTTTCTTGATGAGGGCGCTGTTGGGGTTGTTGGTGTCCTCAATCTTATAGTAAGGCGAGTTCCAGCGCGCGAGTTCATAGGCGGTGAGGTGAAGACGGATGGGTGCGTGTCCCAGCATCTTGCTGAAGCCCACCTGGATGTCCCACGGCAGGTTATCCTTGTACTCGTTGAATTTCTTGACCTGACCACCCAGGTTCTTGGCCACCAGTGAGGCCGAGAACTCATGGTCGGGATCGTAGTAGTTGATACCCAGGTCGGCGGCGACGGCACCGGCCGTGTAGTCCTCATACTTGGAGTAGAGGTACTTGACGGTGATACCGCCACGGAAGCGGCTGCTGATGTCGTGGCTGTAGGTGAGGCTGAAGGCCATGTCGCTGGCGCTGAAATTCCCCGTTGGGGTTCCGTCGATAGCGGCTCCCTGGATGTTGCCGTAGCCGAAGTACTGAACGCCCACAGCGATGGCACCGTGCTCACTCACCCCCTGGCCATAGCGCAGGCCGGCAAAGTTGGTCTCGCCGATGTAGCGCATGTAGTTGAGGCCCACCTGATGGTCATATTCGGGTCCCAAGAGGGCGGGGTTCTGCTCGATGAGGTTGATGTCGTCGTCGATGATGGTGAGGTTGTGTCCACCCAGGCCATAGACATGGCTCGAGAAAGGCACACCCAGGAAGTTGTAGGCCGTTGTCTTGGGGGCATCATCGGCCATGGCAAACAATGCCACAGCACCCACGGCCAGCAATATGTAGTGACGCAAACAGGATGTCATAGTGTCGTTATTATAGGATATCAATTAAACATATAACGAAATGATGACGCCTTTTATTATAAGTACCCGACAGAAAGACATCAAGTCCAGGAGCGGCAGTACATGTCAATTATCCTGCTTGGGCTCTTCGGCCGAGTCGTTGAAAAAATCCTCCAACGGGGAGAAACTCAACACACCCCAAACGCCCAATAAGGTAACCCACCATCTGCTCCAACCAGCGTGAATAAATATCGCGATGCCAATCGCCACATAGAGGAAGGTCACCAGATACTTCTCTTTCTTTCCCACCTTGCGGGTGGCGGGAGGAATCAAGGCCTTCACTTGGGAAGAAGACCCGAAGAAATTACGCCAGATGGCGACTCCGCCAAACAGCAACAAGACGAACAGGAGGGCGAAGATGTCGGTATTGACCTTATTAAACAACAAGATAAAGACACAGGCTGCCGGTATGGCATTGATAATCACATGATGCTTACCCAGGAAGGCGGCATCGGGCTTGCGTTTCATGAAGGCATAAACGAGAAAGCCCGTCATCGCACAGCCCGACAGCACCAAGAAAGCAAGCATGCCCAGTTCATTCTCCTCGGAGGTCAATTCAGAGCCCGAAGTGAACAAGAGCACGACAGCCGCCACGTCGAAGATGACGGAGAGGACGAGATAGACCAGCAGCCAGCCTCTGACAGCGGCCGTGGCACGCGCTTCACCCACTTGCCCGGAATGGTTTTCTTGCTCAATCATCTGAATCCATTCATCAGAAGAAGTCACATCTCACGGCAGCTGGGCCAGGATTTTGTTCAGCGTGTCGAGTTTACCGGCCGCCAGGGCATCCTTGGCCATGGCCATCACATCGCGGAAAGCCTTACCCGAGTCGGGAGCCAGTTCGGGATGGCACTTGAGAGCGATGGCCGCAAAGGTCCTGTTGCACAACTGCAGGTTTTCGAACTCCTCGCGACTCATCTCATCGCAATAGTCCTCAAATTTCATCTCGCCATCATAGATGGCACGTATTGCCTGCTCCAGGTCGCGCTTGAAGACGACAACCATGATGGGTGCCATCCAGATCGCGTTGGCCGTGCTGTCGCCAATCACGCCCGCGGGCACACCACTGGCCTCGAGGGCACCCTTAACGATGTTGGCGTCGACCGCGTTGTCATACTTGTCAAAGACAACCAATTTCTCTTTATCTTCCATCGTTCAATCGTTTTTAAAGTGATACAGAATCCTTGCTTACTTGATGCCGCGCGCATTGAGGGCAGCCTGGTAGCGGTGGGCATTCTCGAGGTGCGTCGCATAGTCACGGGCAAAATCATGGTAGCCGCTGAAGTCCGACTTGGCGCACATGTAGATGAAGTCATGTTGAGGGGCATCGAGCACGGCATCGATTGTGGCCTTCTCGGGCAGACGGATGGGACCGGGAGGCAGGCCCTGCACCCGATAGGTGTTATAGGGCGAGTTGACCTGCGTCATGGGCACGGTGATGCGCTTGATGGAGAAATCGCCGATGGCGAATTTCACCGTCGGGTCGGCCTGCAGAGGCATACCCTGCTGGAAGCGGTTGAGGTAGAGGCGAGCCACCTTGCCGCGCTCGTCGGCCTTGCTGGTTTCCTCCTCGACAATCGATGCGATAGTGGCCACGCCGTCGGGGGTGAGTCCCAGTTTCTCGGCCTTGGCCTTGCGCTCACTGGTCCAGAACTCGTTGTAGTAGTCATTCATGCGGTCGAGCATCTTCTCGGGCGAGATAGTCCAGTAGAACTCATAGGTGTCGGGCATCAGCAGGCAAACGATGGTCTGAGGTGTCTTGCCATACTTGGCACACGCGGCACTGTCGTTCAAGAGTTTGCGCATGTCGTCGGCATCGCCAATAAACGTTTCGCCCCAGCGGTCGGCCCATTCATCGAGGGTGCGCACGTTATTGAAGGTGAAACGCACACCATCCTGAATGCCGTTCTTGATGCGTCGGGCGGCGTCAAAAGGCGTCATCCCCTTGGTGATGCGGAAAGCGCCCTCGCGGTTTTCGACCTTGGCGCCCATCCAATTCATCAATGTGGCAACACGCTCGCCGAACTTCTTGTCCACATGAGCCTGCACACTGTCACTGATCATTTCAATCGTGCTGCCCTTGCGCACCTTGACCAGTCCCTCGGCAGGAGCGCCGATGAGCAGGTAGGGAGCGGCACAGGCGCCGAGAATCACGACGATGGCACCAATGGCGCCAAGTATTATCCATTTCTTCTTTGTCATATCATTCAATTTTTAGTTGAGTAGTCAATTATTTCGCTATCAATGTGCGGCAGGAGGGACAGTGGCCGTCAGCAACTGAACGGAGCCGGTCATTTCGATGACCTGGGCCACTGCGGGAATGAGAGCCGTCTCGCCCTGTCGCAGTTCCACGGGCTGCATTCCCTCGACATGGAGCGTTGTCGCGCCCTCAAGGCACATCATCGCCACAAAGGAGTGAGGTGACGGCCATTCAAGCCTGTAAGCGTCGACGATGTCAAGACGCTTCACTTCGAATTCGGGACAGCAAATCAGCGGCGTGATGCCCGGGCCATCGCTTGACGGGTAATCCACATGGCCGTTGAGCGCCTCATAGCTGAGCGCCTCGCGCGCCTGAGCGGTGTGCAACTCCCGCAGGTTGCCGTCGGCATCACGACGGTTATAATCCCACACACGGTAGGTGATATCGCTCGACTCCTGTATCTCGACCAACAGGTTACCGGCACCGATTGCGTGAATCTCACCCGCAGGAATGAAGAACACGTCACCAGCTTGAGAAGCCGTGGCATTGATGACCTCGAGAATTGTGCCATCCCCCACCCTGCGGTCATATTCCTCGACCGACAGGTCACGGTTGAAGCCCGTGTGCATAACGGCACCCTCATCGGTACTCAGGACATACCACATCTCGGTTTTGCCCTTGCAGCCATGCTTGCGCATCGCCAGGTCATCATCAGGATGAACCTGGATGGAGAGGTCGCGCTTGGCGTAGATGAACTTGACGAGCAACGGGAAACAGTCGCCATAGCGACGATAGACATCCTCGCCCACCAGGTCGGCACCATAGCGCTGCACCAGTTGGGTGAGCGTCAAGCCACAATCCTCGCCGCCAATCACTACCGACTCGCGTCCTGGCATGGCCGACAGTTCCCAACTCTCACCGATAGGTTCCTCACAAGCTGGCAACCTCTTGAACGTCAACAGCTTGTCGCCGCCCCACAAGACAGGCTTAAGGATAGTATTGAACTTGTAAATCTGCATTTCTGATTGTTTTCAACCCACAAAGGTAGTGAAAAGTTGTCAGTTTTCACTTTTTTCGGTCAACAGTTTTTAGGGAGTTTTAGGGTCCTAAGGTCATTAAGGTCTTCAGGGTCTTTAAGGACTTTAAGGACCTTAGGGTCACTAATCACTAATCACTGATCACTAATCAATGATCACTGGGCGACCTTGTTGTGGTCGTCCTTGACCCACTTGATATAATTACTGTAGTCGTGGGCGACGAGGACACCGTTTTCCTTGTCGTCGCGCCAGGTGTCGGTCCAGTCCATGTCATAGCCGTGGCCCGTGGCGTCGTGGAAGATGTGGCCCTCGCCCTCGTTCATCTTCCAGTAGGCGACGAGTCCCTCGCTGTGGGTATTGACGCCGGCAAAGCCCATGGCTATCTCGCTGGCCGTGAGCGCCCTGTTCCACAGGCGCACCTCACACAGGCGTCCCTGGAAGAACTGGCTGTTGCGGTAATTGCCCCAGGACATACCCAACTCGAAACGCTGGAAAGGCGTCGCCTTGCCTGTGCCGCTGGCCTGGGCATCCTCGACACCGTCAACATACATCTTGAAGGTCGAGCCGTCGTAAGTGCACGACACGAGATACCAACGGTTAGTCTTGAAATGGGTCGATGAGAAACACCTGCCGCCCGGCAGCACCCATTGCAGGATGTCGCCACCCGCCGAGCCGTTCTCACCGAAGCGGAACATATTGGCCTCTTCCTCATTCTTGCCTTCGATGGCCAGCACGCGCTTGATGTTGCCCACATTGCCGAACACATAGGAGAAGACCTTGAACTCGATGGTGTAGTTGGTGAGGTTCACCATCTTGTCGTCGGGGAAGATGTAGTTGGACGAGGCATTCTGATTGTTCTCGAGCGAGTAGAACGAGATGATGCGGGAAATCTGCAAGAAGATGGTGCGGGAACTCTCGATGACCTCGCCACCCTCTCCGTTCACCTGCTGGATAGTGACAGGGATGACATGGGTGGCGCCCTCGATAAACCCGTCGGTGTTGACCACTTTGACCTGGGCGGCAGTGGATAACGCCTCGCCTTGCTTGATGGTCACCTCACTGTCCTCGAGCATTACGCTGGAAGGCGGCACGGCATAATAGGCGGTGCCGTGTGTGGCATTGTAGTTGCGCACCAGGGCCGTGTCAATCGCCAAACGCAGGGTGACATCCTTCGGGCAGCGACGCGTTGCCTTGACAGTGACCGCATAGGATGCCGGAAGTTCGTCAACGGTGAAACGCTGCACCGGCACCTGCTCGGTGCCCGTGATGAGCAGTCCCACCTTCTGGTAATCAAACTTGTCTCCCTCGCTGTTGCAAGCGTTGAACAAAACGCCGACAGCGAGCAGCAGGAGGATATTGAAAATCGATTTCTTCATTGTTGTTCTATTTTGGTTTCAGTTAAGTGTTTCGGGGGCCGAGGCTGAGCCTCGGCACGGGGGACCGGGCTTACAGCCAGCCGTTGCTATCTCTTGGCCGGGTTCATGATCTGGATGGCTCGGCGGATGGCGCCGTAGGGCACACCGTCGCTCGTGTTGTAGTAGTTGCGCTCCACATAGTAAGCGCCACAACCGCCCTTGTGGCCCGTGGCAGGTTCCCAAGCGGCATAGTTGAAGATTTCGCCGCCCGTGGGTTTCTGTCCGAAGGACTCGCAGTAGACCGTCTTCTCGTCAGGGTGTCCCATCGCGCCCACACCGGCACCTTGCTGGCTGTAGGCCTGCTTGATGTAGTAATCCACATAGGGGTCACAGGCCGTGGGCGGTGATGCCGAGAAGTAGTCCACGATGACCAGTTTCTCGGGGTACTGTCCCGAGGGACCGAAGATTTTGTCGCATTCCTCGATGGCCCAGGTCAGGTGCTGGCCGCTCCAGCCCTCGTAGTCGAAGTCGGCTCCGTCAAGGCCCGTCTTGACCACCGTGTCACACACCCAGCGCGCGTAGGCCCGGATGGCCTCCTCGCTGCGGTCGGTCGAGAGGTCATAAGAGCGTCCGCCGTTGGTGAAACGGTGATTATAGTTCGAGGCATCGGCATGGAAGATGAAGCGTGTGCCCTTCTTCTCGCGCGTCTCAATCATGTCCTGATAGGCGACAGGGTGCGTCTCGGGCGTGGGGATTCCCATCCACAGGTTCACCAGGTCGATGCTGTCGGGCAGGCCGATGATGCGCTCGCCCCACGATGCCGGGTCCTTGTATCCGCTTGCGCCCTCGATGGGTGCCCAGTCGGCATAATACACGTAGCAAATCTCGTGAGGACTCGCCTTGTAGTCACGCAAGGCCTGATAATACTCCTCGCTGTACTCCTTCAACGGCTGCAGGTCAAGGGCCTCGGGCTCGGTATCACAAGCCGTGACAGCCAGAAGAATTAACGCAGCCGAAATATATCTTGTCAGTTTCATATCGCTAATCACTAATCTCTAATCACTAATCACTTTCTTGTCCCACCACAGACGGGTGCCTCCATTGTCCTGACCGCCGCCAGCGGCCTCGCCGTCCAGCAGTTGGATAGCGGCCTGCACAGCAGCCTCATTGGTGTTATACTCCTGCACCGGGAAGGGGCAGCGACGCACCTGAATATCGGTGTCGATGAGCCCCTGGCTGTCGTTGTTCACCACCTGCAGCAGATGAGGATAGCCCGTGCGCCGGAACTCCGCCCAGCCCTCGCAGCCATCAGGATACATGGCAATCCACTTCTGGGTGATGATGCGTTCCAGATTGGTCTCGAAGTCAGCATCGTCTTCCCAAGCGATGGTGATGTCGCTGGGGGCAGGGGCAGCGTTGCGGCCCTTGGTGTTATCGACATATCGAGTGGGCACCAGGGTTGAGTTGGCGATATAGGCGTCCTCGCCGCCGACGTTGTTCTCGCTGAACGAAGCGCGAATCCCCGCCTCATAGAACGCCCTTGCCGTGCCGCCCATGTTCCAGCCTCGCAGCGCCGCCTCGGCGCGCAGGAAGAAGCCCTCGGCCGCCGTCATCCACACGATGGGCGTGGTGGCGCGGTCAATGTTCAGGTTGGAGACAAATTGTCCAGCATAATATGTAGGATTCATATTATGCACACCCAGGCGCACGCCATGATACTTATTGTCATTGCTGGCGGGCACGAAGTAGGCCGGCAGGCGGGGGTCACCGTAGCCGTTCATGTAGCAATCCATCGTCGCTCCCATGCGCACCTCACCGGCGTTGAAATTGTAGGCCATGTCATAGTTGGGGTGGAAATAGGTCAGGCGAGCGTGCTGCAACTGGGCGCGCTCGGCCACCGTCTCGATGAAGCCCAGCGGGCAAGCGGCCGATTTCTCGGCCTCGCGCTGTGCCAGGGCCGGGTCGGCATAGACCACGCGCAGCGCCAAGCGCAGGCGGAGGGTGTTGGCGAACTTCACCCAGCGCGCTACATTGCCCTCGTAGACGTTGTCGTAGTCGGGCAACAGGGTACTTCCCGACTCGGCCAGCGGCATGAGAGTCTCGATAGCAGCATCCAGTTCCTCGAAGAAACGGTTATAGACCTCCTGCTGGCGGTCATAGGTGGTGCCCAGCGTTCCGCTGCCGAAGTGAATGTAGGGAATCGGGCCGTACATGTCGGTCACGCGGTGCAAGGCCTCAACCTTGACGATGGTGGCCAGCGCCGCCACTGCCGGCTGATTCATTTCTCCAGCCACCTGAGTAACGCGTTGCCATGCGGGCATCACCTCACTGAAGGCACGAGTGAACATCTGGTCATACCAGCCACTGACGAAACTGTAGGAACCATTGTGGACACCATTGCGCCAAGTGCCCGTCAGCGCCAGGTAGCCCGAGAACGGGTCGGCGCTCAGGCCCTGTGCCACCTGATAGTCCGACGAGAGGCAGTTGCCCGACCCGTCATCAAAGAGCACCACCCTCGACACCATCTGCGAGAAGAAGGCGCCCACGTTCTGATAGTCGTTGGCCAGTTCCTCGTCGGTGAGTTGGTGCTGGTTGGTGTTGATATCGTCAAATGACTTGGTGCATCCTGCAAACAGCATTGCAACACACATATATAATAGAAATCTTGTTTTCATAGCCGCATCAGAATTTGAGTTTCACGTTAAATCCCATCGTTCGCAGGCTGGGCTGCATGAAGTAGTCGATGCCCTGATAGTAGGTACCCGTGTTGGAAGTCGCCTCGGGATCATAGGGGGCCTTGTTGTAGAGCATGCACAGGTTGTGAGCGACAAAGGACACATTCAAGCCCTTTATCCACTTCACCCAGCGGTAAACCGGCACGTCATAGCTGACACTCAACTCGGCCAGCCTGAGGTTGGTCGCGCTGTAGACGTAGCGAGAATCCACCGTGCCGTTGGGATTGCCCACCGTCTGATAGTAGCCCTGGGCATTGATTTTCTTGCCATTGATGACCACACCGCCATCGTTGCGGGCATTCTGGGAGGCCTCACTGGCACCGTAGTAGTCGAGGATAGCCTGTGTCTCGCTCACGACGATGCCGCCATAGCGGTAGGCGAACAGGGCTGACAGGGTCAAACCCTTGAGACTGATCGAGTTGCCCCACGACAGGTTGTACTTGGGAGCGGCTTGGCCGGCATAGATGTAATAGGCATTATTGTTGGGGTTGGCCTCAACGGTCTGGCGCTCGGGATTGACGTAGATGGCTCCGTGCTCGTCGGTCTTGAGTGTGGAGACATACACGTCGCTCAACGTGCCGCCCTCGGTCAAGCGAATCTGGTAGCCTGAAGTGCCGCCCATGTAGAGTTCGTCAAGGTTGTAAATCTCGCCGTCGATGGGATTGCGCCAGTTCTTGAGCAGTTCCTTCACCTTGTTGCGGTTAAGCGTCCAGGTCAAATAAGTTTCCCAGGTCACTGGGCCTAGGGGCTGGGTATAACGCGCAGTAAGTTCAACGCCCTCGTTATCCACACGTCCGCCATTAACCACGGCACTGGTGTAGCCCGACGAAGCAGGCAGCGTAGGATAGAAGAATTGGTTGCGCGTGATGGATTTATATAGAGTCATATTCACTTTCAGACGGCTGCGGAACATATACAGGTCGATACCGGCCTCCTGCGAGTTAGTGCGCTCGGGCTTGAGATCGGTGAGCATCCGCGTTGAGGTCTCGGCAAGGCCCGTCGAGGGGTTGATAGCATAGGTCTCACGCGTCAGGAAAGGCTCGCCCGGCTCGTTACCCACTTGGGAGTAGCCTATGCGGGTCTTGAAGAAATTGAGCCAATCAAGATTTACACCAATCTGGCGCAGCGCTTCGGTCCATATACAAGAAAGACCAGCCGACCAGTAGAAGTAACTCTTTTCGAGTTTGCTCGACCAGTCATTGCGGACAGTAAGATCAATATAGACCATATCAGCACCACCCAACTGGGCGGTGGCATACACGCTCTGCAACTGGGTGCGGTAACCGCTCTGCACAGGCTTGAAGGTCGAGTTGGAAGTCTCAACATTGGCCAGGGTGAACTTGTTGGCGGTACCTTTCAGGTGGCCACTGAAGCCCTCGATGCTGTTGTCGCGCTGGTCAAAACTCGTGCCCAGCACACCGATCAAACTCAAGTGGCCATCAGCAATGTAAAAGTATTTGTCGAACTTGGCAAAGGCCTCGGCATACATTTGGCGGTTGCTCACGTTGCGCAAGCCGTAGTGGCCATATTTGGAGGCATATAGCGTGTTGGTCGAGGCGAAGAATTTCTCCTCGTACTTGTCGCTACTCTTGTCATATTTCACACGGCCCGTGATGTCGAGCCACGGGGTGATGCGCCAGTTAAGCGAGACGGTTGCCTGGTGGCGCTCCTTGTGGTTGATGAAGCGCTCACGCTCGGTCTCCCAATAGGGGTTCTCCATCGAGATGTCGTAGTTGTAGGGCCAATACTGGACCGGGAAGTTGCGTCCCGTGTCGTAACGCTCATAGTAGCCCAACTTGGAGAAATCGTCTCCAGCGGGGAACAGATAGACGGGCACCAGCGGATTGTGGTACTGGCCCTGGCTGATCATGTTCTGCTCCTTGACGGCGGTGAGCATGTAGCCCAGGTCGAGCGTCATGCGGTCGTCGAGGAAGTTGGTGGTGTTGCGCACGCTCACGTTGTAGCGGTCGTAATTATTGCTGTGAATGATGCCCTGTGCATTGGTGGCACCGAGCGACAGATAGGTCTGGTTCTTGTCGGTGCCTGTGCTCAGGCTCACCGAGTTGGCGATATTGGTGCCCGTCTGGAAGAAGTCGGCAGGACGGTAATCGCTGGGCGTGGCCAGTTTCTCGCCCCAGCTGAAGTAACTGCCCGTCTCGCTAGGCCCGTACTGATTCTGGAAACGCGGCAGGACAAAGGGTTTGGAGAACTGAAAACTGCCGTTATAGGTCACATCCACCCTACCCGCACGCCCGCGCTTGGTGGTGATGAGGATGACGCCGTTAGCGGCATTGGCACCGTAAAGCGCGGCTGCCGAAGGACCCGTCAAGGCACTGATGCTCTCGATGTCGTCGGGATTGATGTTACTGGTGGCATCACCTGTCTGACCCGCTCCGGCAAAGATGCCCTCGGGCTGCTCGCTACTGAGGTTCTGCATGGGGATACCGTCCACGACGTACAGCACATTGTTATTGCCGTTGATGGACTTGGCGCCGCGCATCACCACGCGGCTGCTGCCGCCCGCACCCGTTGCGCTGGTATTGATGGTCACGCCAGCCACCTTGCCGCTTAGGGAATTGACGAAGTTGGCGTCCTGCACCCTCATTAAAGCATCGCCAGTCACCTGCTGCACATTGTAGGACAGCGACTTGGCCTCTTTCTTGATACCGAGGGCGGTCACTACGACCTCGTTAAGCACTTGAGTATCTTCCTGCGCAACGATAGTCAACTGGTTGCCATTTACCCGCACCTCGAGAGTGTGATAGCCTACACTACGCACTATCAGGGTAGAGCCCTGTGGCGCCTTGATACTATACCTGCCGTCAAAATCGGTGGCAGTGCCAACATTGGTGCCCTTGACAATGACAGCAGCCCCAATCAGTGGTTCACCGTTCTCGTCAAGCACCCGTCCCGTCACCGTCGGCACAGTCTGTTCCGTGCCGCCGTTCACCTGCGGCAACGGTCCAGCCTGCGCCGTAGCGCCACCCATAACGAGCACCGCCACTGTCAGCGACCTGAACAGCCAACGAGACTTGAAACTCAGTTTTTTCATCATATTCATTACATTATTTAATTGAAGTTCATGTCATATCAAAACGGACTGGCCTTGCCCTCTACAGCCGTCAACCATTGAAGGCTACAGAAACCAAGGAATCAGAAAAAGGCTCTGAACACACTGCTGATGATGCCGTTAAGCCACTCGGGGAAGACCCAAAAGAAGAGCACAATCAAGACACCACCAATCATACCGCAAATCTTGACGAATTGGGGTGATGGTTTCTTGCCAGAGATCATTTCATAGACGGCAAACACTATCGACCCTCCATCAAGGGGATAAACAGGCAGGATGTTCAGCACAGCCAGGATGAGAGACAGCGACGCTATCATCTGGAAAAAGTTAAACCCTGCATCAGGCATGTACGGTAAAGCCAAGTAAATAATCAGGAAGGTGGCAAAATTGAACAGCACGCCAGCCGCCGAAATGAGCAGCCGCTGCCAAGCGGGTTTATCATTGATAAATGGCGATGCGGCAGCCGTTCGGTACATCGACACGCCCTGGTTATCGACTGATGCCCGCGACATGAATCTCGTCACGCCACCAAGTGGCAAAACCCCTAAGCTCCACTTGATATTTCTCCATGAGCTGCCGCCCAAGACCGGCTTGGGTTTATAACTCAGAAAAGTCAAGTAGAAAACCTGCATCTCGGAGATGTGGCAGCCAAAGGACTTGCCGGCAATCACATGTCCCATTTCATGAATGAGAACTATGACGGCCAGGCACAGGATAAAATTCCAATCATAACCTGAAAGGAAAAACCAGGTGCAAGCAGCCACACCGATAAATAATACAAGCCAATTGACCGTCAATTCACCCTGAGGTCCATCCTTGCCATTGTCCTCATCACGAGGCACAGACAACCGTGGTCCGGAAGCGCGGTTCGACATGGGCACCCTGTAGTGGCCCTCTCCAGCCGAGTCATGATTCCTTTCCATCGGCATATTGTGTATCTCTTCATTGTTCATCTTGATAACAACTTTTGGATTGAAACGATTTCATCATTATTCCTTGCAAAGATAAAGATTCCGCTTGATTTAGCCAAACGATTATCAGACAAAACGAAACAAGAGGGCTGTCGTTGAGTGAAGAAGAGCCATTGATGCGGAACTTGAATCGCAGCGACCCGTTCATGGAAATGACAAAAAAAGAGCCGCTTGCCCTGAACGGGTAAGCGACTCCTTGAAAGTCCTTTAAACGCTGAGGAGCTAAAAGCTCACAGCACAATTCACTTGATGACCTTGGCGGTGGTGGTGCTGCCGTCGGTGTAGGTGGTGACAACGATGTTCACACCATCAACGGGCTGAGCACTCTGCTGACCAGCGAGGTTGTAGTAAACGACATTGGAAACAGCCTTTGCGGTGGTGATGTCCTCAACAGCGGTGAGGTTGTTAATCACCAGGTTCACATCCTTGTAGGTATCGCCAAAGGAGAATGAGCCACGCTCCTTGTCACCGGCAAATACGAAGTACTCCTTGGTGTGATCCAGGCTGTAGTAGTTACCGTCCTCGGCACGCTCCATCACGTTGCCATCGGCATCCCTGAGTTCGAACTCGGTGTCATAACCCTCGCAGGTAACGCGCACGTCGTTGGTGAAGTAAGGAATGCGGAAAGCGGGCAGGCGGTGTGCGGGCAGGTCGTACATCAGCTCAGCACCCATCACAACGGGAAGCAGATCCTTGGTCTCGTTGTTGAAGCAGAAGTTACCGGTGCGCATAAGGCTTGCCATCTCGCCCTCGGCATCGTCAAATGCCATGTAGCGATATTTCATGCGAACATCCGACCAGTTGCAGATCCAAAGTGTCAGATAGATGTTCTCGCCAGTGTACCAGAAGGGGATGAAACGGCCTTCCTCATCGGGCACATTGAAGGGGATGTCCACGATAGCGCAAGGATTCTCAGCATTGGCATTGGGATCAAAGGTGTTGATGTAGCCAGGCCTGTTGCTGTAGCCACGGCAGCTGATGGTGTCGATGCAGAGCTGGCCTACAGGGGGACGCAGACGATAACCGTCGGTCAAGTCGGTACCATCCTCGGTGTAGTCAAAGACGACTTTGTCACGGGGGATATTGCGGCACCATGCAGTCACCTCATGATAAATGCCACGAGGAGTGTTCTGGCTCTCAACATCATAGCCATCGAGTGCAAGGCCAATCACCTTGGCGTTGGCGGGAAGGGTGGCAGTACCCATGTTCACGTCACCCTTGGTGAAATCCTGTGCAGTCACGATGTACTCGGGCTGGAACTTCATGAAACGAAGCTGACGGCCATCGGGATATACATAGAAATTCTGAATATCCTGATAGACATTCAAGTCAACAGGTAACGCAAAGAGCAAAGTGTCGTTGGTCGGCTGCTCGATGTTGGTTGCGGTAACCTCAATAGCGGCATTACCGACGCCCCACCCAGCCAGGAACATTGCAAACGTTAAAAGTAATGATTTCTTCATAGTGCTTTAATTAATAAATATTTATAGTTAGTTTACATCAATATACAGATTGCGCAAAATTACAGCAAAATGCTGAATCCACAAAATAAAAATTGAAGATTTTGTTCTATGTTCTGTTTTTTAACCACATTGCAGCCTGTCCCACTATGAATACCGGTGCCGTTCCGAAGATGACAAACAGCCATGTCCTCAGGCTGAGCGGCTCGCAATCAAACAAGGGCGAACAATACTGGACAAGGACTATCTGTCCCACAAAAATGACAGCGGCCACAGCCCAAAAGACCTTGCTGTCCTCGATATTGTTAAATGCCCACTTACCCGTGGCGAACGACCTGGCGTTCAGCATATTCCAGAACTGCAGGAAAACGAAGACACTGAAGAACACACCCATCTCATGCAGACTGATATTGGGATTGATACCTCTCAAGAAAATACGTTGTCCGTCATTGGCATTGTGTACGTAGGTGTAGAACATCCATATCATGAGCGTGGCGAAAATGGCGCCCGTCGCCATAATGAATTTCCGCATGGACGGTGTGATGATGCTTGCCCTGGAATCACGCGGACGTTGACGCATGAGCACGCTGTTGGGCGGTAATGACGCCAAAGCCAGAGCGGCGAAGGTGTCCATGATGAGGTTGACCCACAACATCTGGGTGACAGTGAGCGCCGGCTGCTTGCTGAAGAAGGAACAGATGGCCACCACCAGGCAAGCGCACACGTTGACTGCCAGCTGGAAAAGGATGAAACGCTGGATGTTACTGTAGAGCGAACGTCCCCACAGCACGGCCTTGTTGATGCTGGCAAAGGAATTATCAATGATGGTAATGTCGCTGGCCTCCTTGGCCACCGAGGTGCCGTCGCCCATCGACAGGCCCACCTGGGCGGCATTTAGCGCCGGAGCGTCGTTGGTACCGTCGCCGGTGACCGCCACAACCTCGCCCTGCTGTTGAAGCAGTCTGACGAGACGCGCCTTGTCGTCGGGACGCGCACGTGCCATGATCTTGATGGTAGCGGCCCGCTTGGAGGCCTCTTCATCGCCAAGCGCGGCAAAGTCGGGGCCGGTGATAATGGCGTCTTCATCGTCATCATCAGTCCACAGGCCCACCTGTCGGCCAATCTCACGAGCAGTGGCCCCGGTGTCGCCGGTGACAATCTTCACCTTCACGCCCGCATTGCGGCAGTCCTGAATAGCCGCTGGCACATCAGGACGCACGGGGTCGCTGATGGCCACGATACCCAACAAAGTGAGTGCCGGAGCCTTGCCGGCCTGGAGCGCCGCTATCACGGCGTTAGGGTTCTCGTCGCTGTCAAGTTCGCAGTAGGCAAACGCCAGGGTGCGCATCGCCTTGTACTGGAACTTTGTCAATTCATCGGTCACCTGCTGGAACGATATGTTGCCCACCACCTTATCACACTTGCGCATCACAATCTCGGGAGCGCCTTTCAACAGCAGCAAACGACGGCCTGTAGAGCTGTCAATGACCGAAGCCATGAACTTGGTCATCGTCGAGAACGGCATGCATGCCAGCGGCTCGTTACCATCGCGCAAAAGCATATAGTCGATGCCGGCATCCTTGAGCCACAGCAGCAAGGCACCCTCGGTGGGATTACCCAGCGCCGTTACATTAGAGGGGTCGCTGTCATCGAGGAAAGCAGTGCTGTTGCACGCGATGCTCTCCTGAACGATGATGCTCTCATCGTCATCGGATAGCGTGTCGCCTCCTTGCAGGCCATAGAAACTGGCCTGATAGACCTTCATCTTGTTCTGGGTGAGCGTGCCCGTCTTGTCGGTACAGATGACAGTGGCGGCACCCATGGTCTCACAGGCATGCATGCGCCGCACCAGGTTGTTGTGCTTGAGCATCTTGCGCATGCTCAACGCCAATGACAGGGTCACACTCATGGGCAGGCCCTCGGGCACCGAAACCACAATGAGCGTCACGGCAAGCATCACCGTCTGGATAAAGTACTGAACATCGGCCACAAAACCCTCGCTACCTGAGACGAAAAACTCTATCACTCGTCCCAACACAAGCAAAGCCGCCATCACATAACTTCCACGGGCTATTGTGTGTCCCAAGCGGTCCAGCTGCTCGGTGAGTGGCGTCTTCACATTGTTATCGATTTGCGCATCGTGATAAACCTTTCCGAACTCCGTTTTATCGCCCACCCGTTCAACGCGCATGACGGCACCGCCCTCAATGATGGTGCTGCCTCGCAGCAAGATGTTGGCAGGATAAGTCACCTCGCCAGCCTTGGCGGCCAGTTGTTCATCGTGGGTTTTCCACGCCGATGGCTCTCCAGTGAAAGAGCTCTCGTTCACCGTGAGGCTGAAACTGTCGACTATCGTGCCGTCGGCAGGCACTTTCTCGCCCGTTTCCAGAATAACGATGTCTCCAACGACAATATCACATCGGGGTACTGTGGTAATGTGTCCTGAACGTTCCACCTTGACCTTGACATGATCATCGGTTTGGTTAAGCAGTCGGAATTTTTTATTGGCATTGACCTCAACAAGGAAACCCACCAGTGTCGCCAGCACTATGGCGATAAATATGCCTAAGGGTTCAAACAGCACCGACGGGCTGGCACTGAGCCAGAAGTATTCATAGATGGACAAACTCACCGACAGCACAAGTGCCACCAGGAGTATCTTGATGAGGGGGTCATCGAATTTCTTCAGGAATTGTTTCCACAGCGGCTCCCGAGCCGGTGGGGTGAGCACGTTATCGCCATGCTCCCTGCGACTTGCAATCACTTGCTCGTCGGTCAATCCCTTGAAGTTACGTTTTTGCTTAGCCATGATGTTGGTCAATTTCTGTTGTTCATGTCCTTTATTAACGGCAAAAACTGTGCCAAGGACAAAAAAACGATTTGATTTCCATCAATAGTAATCAAATCGTAACAATTCAGGCTCCGTCAAGCGGTGAGTTGCTTAGGCAACGGCTTGCGGGTGAAACGCTGCTTATTGAAAATCGAGTCCCAACGCAGCTTGATGACGCCCCAGAGCGCCTCAAAGAAGATGCTGCTGTTCATCTTGCTCGTGCCGAGCACGCGGTTGACAAACACGATGGGAACCTCCTTGATGGTGAAGCCCATGCGATGGGCCGTGAATTTCATCTCAATCTGGAACGCATAGCCCTTGAATTCAATGGCATCCAGGTTGATGGACTGCAGCACCTCACGACGGTAGCACACGAAGCCAGCCGTCGCATCACGCACCTTCATCCCTGTGATCAGGCGGACATAGGCCGAGGCATAGTAACTCATCAGCATCCTGCCCATCGGCCAATTGACGACATTCACCCCCGACACATAGCGAGAGCCCACCGACACGTCGGCTCCACCCGTGGCACAGGCGGCCTGCAGTTCGGTCAGTTTGGCTACAGGGTGCGAGAAGTCGGCATCCATCTCGATGACATACTCATAGGTCTGCTCCAGCGCCCACTTGAAGCCGGCAATGTATGCTGTTCCCAGTCCTTGCTTGCCAGCGCGCTTGAGGATGTGGATGCGGTCAGGGCGCTCGGCAATCATCTCGTCGACGATGCCGCCGGTCCTGTCGGGTGAATTGTCATCAACAATGAGCACATCAAACTGGTGCTCGGTGATGGCGAGCACGGCATTGATGATGTTCCTGATGTTTTCCTTCTCGTTATAAGTAGGAATGATAACTAAGCTGTCTGACTTCATTGGTGCTTATTTTTTCGTCTCCTGTATCTTGAAGAGGTACAAAATTACTACTTTTTTTTATCATTAACGTGATAAATGACCCAAGTTATGTGTTTTTGTGCTTTTTTTTGAAAATTTTCTATAATTTTGCACCCATGACTTGGAGCATTTTAACCTCTGACTTTTAACCTCAAAACTACAAGAACTATGCCAATTACCGTTACGAGGCCCCGCCCTCGTCTTCTCACCGTTCTCGTGGCGACCACATTGATTGCACTGGCCACGTTGGGCCAGGGCGACAAGCCCCAAGTGAGACACGCCACCATCGGCGACAAAGTCACTTCGTCAGACGGTTCGGTTACCGTCACCTGCATCGACAAGAAACAGAGCTACAATGGCGGAGACAGCAAGACCTTTGACGACAACATATACTCGCCCAAGAGTGTGACCTTCCACCCCGACGGCTCACGTTACTATGTCAACTCGCTCGAGGGCGGAGCAACAGTGGTCTATGACGTGAAAACCGGCAAGCGCCTCAAGGTCATCAGCCACCGTCACGACAGCGGCGAGGGCGCCTTGTGGAGCGAACCGTGCTCCTACTACCGTTTCACCCACTATACCGACGGGCAGAAGCGCTCCTTCATGGGCAAGCCCGTTGAGAGCGCGTTCTCTCATCACGGCCGCTACCTGTGGGTTCCCTACTACAGGCGCTCGTTCGACATCAACGCCCAGGACCCCAGCGCCGTCGCCATCATCGACACCCGCAGCGACAGCATCGTGCGCATGATGGACACCGGTCCGTTGCCCAAGATGATCTGCTGCTCCAACGACGGTCGCCTGATGGCTGTGACTCACTGGGGTAACAACACCGTGGGACTCATCGACATCAGCAGCAACGACCCGCGTCAGTGGCACCACTTGGCACCAGTGGCCGTCGGCAAGGAGCTGCAACTCGACTTCAGCCTCACGCAGGCAGTGGACCGCGACAGGGTGAGCGGCGTCAAGCTGCGCGGTACCGCCTTCACCCCCGACGACCGTTACCTGCTTGTCTCCTGCATGGGCGGCAGCGGCATTGCCGTCATCGACGTGGCCCAGCGCACATGGCTTGGCCTGATTGGCGACATCAACAATGCCAGGCATCTCGTCATCAGAGGCGGCTACCTCTATGCCAGCCTCAACGTGGCGGGCCAGGTGAAGCGCATCCCGCTCGACAGCATCACGGCCGCCATCCCGCGGCGACAAGGCACCAGCATCCGCGCCAGGGGATGGGAAACCTGCCAGGTTGGACGCGGCGCGCGCACTATCGAACTGAGTCCCAGCGGCAATTTCCTCTTCGCCGCTTGCAACTTCAGCAGCGAACTTGACGTGGTGGATACCAGGACCATGAGGGTCATCGCCAGAATGACCGTCGACTCCTATCCCGTGGGACTGGACATCTCGGATGACGGCAGCATGGTCATCACCACTTCGCAGGGACGCAAGGACCATGGCGGCGGCAATGCCGTGGACGTGTTCAGCGTCACCTATGCCGACCCCGAGGCCGAGCGACAAGCCTACACCGCATCCATCAATACCTCGCCTACCGAAGAGCAGGACTCCACCGACGTTTCGCAGCAGCCCGCCAACGGCCAGCCCCTGTCAGGCTTCACATGGCGCCCCTGGATGAACTATGCCGCCATTGTAGCCGGCATCGCCCTGATTGTGCTCGTGGCCTGGTTCAGGAGCCGACGCGATTCTTAGCCATCATTTGACAAGCTGGTGAGATCGGTCAGATTTGAAAAGCGGCAGAATGACAGATTGTCTAAAATTTTGACAATTTTGTAATATTTTTTAACAATAATCCGAATTTTTAAGGCAGATATTTGGCAAGGCCGGATGTCTGCCTTAAATTTGCGATATTGATACATACCTGATTTACTAATTATTTAAAATCTAAATGACGATGAAACAGTGCTATCTTAATCTTATTGTTGTGTCCGTGCTTGTCCTGCTGGCGCAGGGCATGAATGCGGCACCCATTGACCCTGGGGCTGCTCAAGTCAAGGCGATGAGTAAACTCCAAAGCCTGTCCCATGGCAAACTCACGTCACCGAACGGCGAAATCAAGTTGGTTCACACCGAGGCGTCGCAGTCTGCTGCCACCCGTGCCGACTACTATGTGTTTAATGTCAGCGGAAGCTGTGATGCCTTTGTCATCGTGGCTGGTGACGACCGCGTCAAGGATGTGCTGGCTTGGGGAGAAGGCCATATCGACCTAGCCACCCTGCCCGACGGTCTGCAGTGGTTATTGACACAGTACAAACGGCAGATGGAAAGCCTGATTGCCCACGCCGATGAAATGCCCTCGCCGCGTCCTCGCCGCGCTCGAGCAGACTGGCCCACGGTGGAGCCCTTGCTGACCTGTCATTGGAGCCAGCTCGAGCCCTATTGTGACCAATGCCCGACCTATGACGGAAACCGCTGTGTGACGGGGTGTACGGCCACCGCGATGGCCCAAGTGATGTATTATTGGAAATATCCCGCCGAGTTGCCGCCCCTTCCAAGCTATATCACCGGCAGTCTGGGTATAGAGGTGCCCGCATTGCCCGGCACACGCCTCGACTGGGATAACATGCTTGACCGCTACCCCCGCGGCTACACCGCCGAACAGGGTGCTGCCGTGGCTACACTGCTGCGCTATTGCGGCCAGGCATGTTTCATGGACTACAGTCCTCAAGGCAGCGGAGCCCACAATACCGAGCAACTGGCCGGCCTGATGAATTTTGGCTACGACTGCGAGGCTTTTCTCGTCAGTCGTGACAACACCGACAGCGAGTCGTGGGACGCTATGCTGCAAGAAGACCTGACTGCCCATCGCCCCGTGCTTTACGTCGGTTATAGCGAAGAAGGAGGCCATGCCTTCGTCATTGACGGATGCGCCGACGGCAAGTATCATGTGAATTGGGGCTGGGATGGTAATAACGGCTACTTCACACTGGACATGCTGGGCGGTCCCAGTTGGGCCTTCAACTATTATCAATCCATGCTCCATGGCGTCTGTCCTGACGAGAGCGGGGAAGCGCCTGTCGCCTATGACTTTGAGGTGAACGGCATCTATTATAAGGGCCACGGTGAGGAAGCGACTGTGGTCAATCGGGACTATCATTACAACTCCTATCAAGGTGTTGTGAACCTGCCATCGGCAGTGGTCCACGAGGGCAAGACCTATCAAGTGACCGCCATTAGCGCCGACGCCTTCAGGAACTGCCCCGAACTTCAACGCATCGACATCCCCGCCACGGTCAAGACAATCGGAGGTAACGCCTTCAGGAACTGCTGCAGGCTGAAGGAGATTTCCATCGGACGGAACGTTACCGCTATCGGTAATGGCGCCTTCTACGAGTGTCAAAGCCTGGCAAAGGTAGACGTTGAGGACATTGCCGCCTATTGTCACATCATGTTTGAAGGTACCAGTTCAAGTCCATTCATCTATGGAGCAAGCCTGTATCAAAACGGAGAACAAGTGAGGGAACTGGTCATCCCTGGAGAGGTTGAAGACATCTCTACCGGAGCCTTCTACAACGCCACGGGTATCACAAGTGTTGACATCGGCGAAGGGGTGAAACGAATCGGAGAATACGCTTTCTACGGCAATAGTGTCAAATCCTTGACCTTGCCTGCATCCATCGAGTTTGCAGACTATGCCGCCTTCTGCTTTTGCGAAGCGCTGGAAGAAGTCACGTTCCATGGCGACAACCTGCCGATGGCCGAGTTCGTCTTCTTTGGCTGCACATCATTGAAACAGGTCAAATTGCCCGAGGGGCAAAAGGAACTCGCCTATTGCACGTTTGGCGAGTGTCCCGCTCTGCAGCAGGTTGATTTGGGACACAGCATGGAACGGATTGATATGTTTGCGTTTAACCTTTGTCCCTGTCTCGAGCACGTTACAATTCCCGAAACGATGAGAGAAATCGGCGAGTACGCCTTCAACGGCTGCACAGGGTTGAGGTCGGTCGAGGCCGCCAGCCCAGAGAGTTGGTGCGGTATCACCTTCGCCAATGAATCGGCCAATCCGGTCACCCTGGCCCGCCACCTGAGCGTTCACGGAGAACCATTGCAGCACCTTGTGGTGCCCGAGGGCGTGACGACTATTCACGACTATGCCTTTGCCGGCTGCGAGGACTTGACAGCCGTCACCATGCCCGATGATGTCACCGCTATCGGCAGTCAAGCCTTCGGTCAATGCAAAAACCTGGAGACTGTCAGCATAGGGGCCGGTGTAAAAACGATTGGAGAAAAGGCCTTCAACGGCTGCGCAAACCTGAAACGCGTGGATGCCGCCGACCTGGAGACTTGGCTCGGCATCAGTTTCATGAGCGAGACGGCCAATCCCGTCAGCCAGGCAAAACACCTGACGGTCGGAGGACAGCCGCTGCAGAAATTGGTGGTACCCGAGGGAATAACGGAGATTGGCAACTACACATTCGCCGGCTGCGAGGACTTGACAGACGTCACCGTCAGCGACGGGATGACCGCGGTGGGCAACTATGCGTTCTATCAATGCAAAAATCTGGAGAACGTCGAGCTGAGTAACAGTGTGAAGAGTATCGGAGAGAAAGCGTTTTTCGTGTGCACATCGCTCAAGCACGTGGACCTGGGCAATACTGTTGAGCATATCGGCAACAGAGCCTTTGCCTCATGCATGGTAATGACAGATATCACCTGCTCGTCGGTAACACCGCCTGTCATCGATGGCACGGCATGCTTCTCATCGACAGTATTCAAAAAGGCGACGCTCAGGGTGCCGGCACGTTCAGTAGTGGCCTATCGCGACGCCGACGTGTGGGGCCAGTTCAAAGTCATCAAATCCATCTGCAATATTGCGGCTTGTGACGTGAACGGCGACGGCGAAATCAACTTGGCCGATGTGAACACCCTCATCGACGCCATCCTCTATGGCGACGGCTTGACGCGTGAGGGAACTGAACGGTTTGACGTGAACGGCGACGGCGAAATCAACATCTCGGATGTGAACTTCGTCATCAGTGCCATCATGCAGGAACAATAGGTTCTCCCGTGACGAGAGGCCATCTAATCATTGCGACTCAGTTATATAAGAGGGTGTTGCAAAACTCCACTTGATTCAGTTTTAATCGGCCTAACGGCCGAGAAATAAACAAATTTTTATTGTGATTTTGTATGATTTCTCGCGCACAGCGCGATCATTACTTGTCGTGAAATCAGTTTTGCGACGCCCTCTTACAATGCTTGCAGTTGAATGATGACACGATAAACGTTTGCCGTGACTGGAGTGAGGTTCAAAAGCCATACAACTTTTGGGCCTCACTCCTTTTATTATATGCCCCATATTTACCTCTTGGTTGAAAAACAACCATAAAAGTCGGGAAAATAGTTGTTTAACCGAAAATAATAAACTACCTTTGACCGCTTTTTTGAAGCAAACCATCTGCCATCAACAGTATTATTCCTTTTAATATCAACCAATCATTCAAACCACAATGAGATTCTTGAAATCTTTCAGAACATTGATGCTGGTAGCGCTGGCCATGACCGTGGCGGGCATGACGGCAGCCAATGTCGATGCCAATGCCGCACGAGGCAAGGCCATCAATTTCATGAACGGCCAACCCGGCGTCATGTTCATGGCCTCACCTCAGACGGTGAAGTTGACCCATGCCGAGACCTCCTCGGTTAACCCTCAGTTGAACACCTTCTACGTCTTCAACTATGACGGTGGCGGTTTTGTCATCGTTGCCGGTGATGACCGTGCCGAGGAAATCCTGGGCTACGGTGACTACACTCTGGACATGAACCGTATTCCCGACAACATGCGCTGGTGGCTCAACCAGTACAAGCGCCAGATTGAGTTCCTGCAGGAGCATCCCGACCTGAAGGTGACCACTGCTACCAAACTCAATGCCGGAGTTCTGCGTCAGTCGGTTTCCCCGTTGCTCACCTGCAAGTGGGACCAAGAGTCGCCCTACTGGAACCAGTGCCCAACCTATGGAGGCTCGACCTGCCTGACCGGTTGCATTGCCACAGCGATGGCCCAGGTGATGTATTACTGGAAGTATCCCGCCGAGTTGCCTCCCGTGGCAGCCTACACCACCTCGACACGCAGAATCTCGGTGTCGGCGCTTCCCGGAACGACCATTGACTGGAGCAGCATGACCGACACCTACAGCAGTTCATCCTCATCGGCCTCCAAGGCCGCCGTTGCCACCCTGATGCGCTATTGCGGCCAAGCAGCCAAGATGGACTATGACAACGCCAACAACGGCGGCAGCGGTGCCACCTGCGAGGACCAGTTGGATGGCATGAAGCTCTTCAGCTACAACTCAGGAGCCACCTGCATCGACCGTGACGACTACAGCGCCACCCAATGGAACGCCATGATGCAGGAAGACCTGGCTGCCGGCCGTCCCATCCTGTATGCCGGTGACGACAGTTGGGCTGGCGGTCACGCCTTTGTGGTGGATGGTTGGAACGGCAGCAAGTACCACATCAACTGGGGCTGGAGCGGCGAAGGCGACAACTACTTCGCCCTTGATGCCTTCAGTGTTGACGGCTACACCTTCAAGTATTACCAGCAGATGCTCTACCAGGTTTATCCCGAGGGCAGCGTGATTGAGAAATATGCTCCCGTGATGGCCGATGCCAGCAATGTTGGCAGCACCTCGTTCAAGGCCACCTGGAGCGACCAGACGCCGAGTGAGAACGTGGTGGACTACACGCTCTACGTCACCCAATATGACCCCAACTGCGAGACCCTGCTGACCGAGAGTTTTCCCGGCATCACGGTGTCGAACGACGGCAGTACCAATATTGCCAACACCCTCGACAACTACTGCGACAATGCAGGTTGGACAGGATCCTATATCTATCCCGGTGCAGGCGGATATGCTAAAGTGGGCAGCAGTAACTTCCCCGGCAGCCTGACGACACCCTCCCTTGACATGAGCACCAGTGGTGGCACCATCACCGTGAAGTTCAATGCCAAGTACTACGGCAGCGATGCCAGCTCGGTTGTCATCAGCTGCGGTGACGCAAGCCAAACAGTGGCCCTGACCGCCAATGCAACCGATTATGCCATCGTGCTCACCGACGTGACCGCGGCAACGGGTCAGAAGGTGACCTTTGCCGGTACCGCCAAGAAAAAGCGCTTCTATATCGACAATATCGAAATCACCACCGGTGACTCACGCAGCGCGTTCAAGGCCACCGAAACCGGTGATGCCTCCAGCCGTGTCATCACGGGCATCACTGCCAAGAATTACACGGTGAACGGCTTGAACCAGGGTGGCAGCTACAAATTCCATGTTGTCGCCAACTACACCGACGGCACCAGCAAGGAGTCCAACGTCAAGAATGTCACGCTCGAGGGCACGCCCACTCCCACCCCCACGCTTGTCCTTGACCCCGAGTCGCTGACGATGAGCGCCAACGTGGGTGAGACAGCCACAGCCACCTTCAACGTGCTGGGCACTGACCTGACGGACAACGTCACCTTGACGCTGAACGACGCTAACGGCGTTTACACCATCAATCCCGTGACCATCACCAAGGCCGCCGCCGAGCAGGGAGCCACCGTTACCGTGACCTACGCTCCCCTTGCCGCCGGTGACCATGAAGCCACCGTGACCGTGGCCAGCGAGGGCGCCCAAGGGAAGACTGTCACCCTGAACGGCACTGCCGCCCTGCAGACCACCGCGCCCGTAATGGCAGCCGCCACCAATGTGACCACCGACGCCTTCACCGCCACGTGGACCGACACCACCCCCGCTGTCAACGTGAGGGACTACACCTTGTACGTTAACAAGCTTGGCGCCGCCCAGTGCATGTTCACCGAGACCTTTGACAAGATTGACGTGACCGCCGACGGCACCCGCGACCGTGCCGAGGTGCTTGATGAATACTGCGACAATGCCGGCTGGACCGGTTATGCAGCCTATGAAGCCCCCAACGGCGGCATGAAGTTGGGCAGCGGCTCCAAGTTGGGCTACTTGACGACGCCCGCCCTTGACCTGACCGGTAGTGACGGCACCATCACTGTGAAACTCAATGCCAAGTCCTACGGCAGCGACAACACGTCGATCACAGTATCCTGTGGTGACGCCAGCGAGACCATTGCTCTTCCGGCCGAGGCTGCCGACTGCAATGTCGTCCTCACGGGTGTGAGTGCCGCAGCCGACCAGAAGGTGACCATTGCCAGCTCCACGCAGGGCAAGCGCTTCTATATTTATAATGTGGAGATTTATGCCGGTGAAGGTGCCGCCAGCGCCAGCCGTGTCATCACGGGCATCACCGACAAGACCTATACTGTCGATGGCTTGACCGCAGGTGAGACCTACACCTTCTATGTCGAGGCCAACTACACCGACGGCACCAAGGCCGCTTCCAACGTTGAGCAGGTGACCCTCGAGGCAGCCGTTCCCGTTCCCACGATGACCGTTGAGAATGAGACCGTCGAGATGAGCGCCGCAGTGCTCGAGACCGCGACCGCCACCATCAACCTGCAGGCCAGCAACCTCACTGGCGACGTGACCGTCACCCTGAACGATGAGACCGGAATGTTCACCATCGAGCCCACGACCATCAGCGTCAGCGAGGCCGAGCAGGGTGCCACCATCACTGTGACCTATGCTCCCACTGCCGCCGGTGACCACAGCGCCACCATCACGCTGAGCAGCGAGGGCGCCGAGGACGTGACCGTCACCATCAACGCCACCGCCGAAATGGAGGCACTCGCTCCCGTGATGCTGCCCGCCGACGAGGCCCAGGTGACCACCACATCGTTCCGTGCCGACTGGCTTGACGAGACAAGCGAGCAATATGTGGAGAGCTACACGCTCTATGTCAACAAGCGAGAAGTCGTGCCCACTGGAGCAACCATCCTGACCGAGACCTTCTACAGCGAGGAGGTACCCAGCAGCGACAGCAACATCGACGAGGGCGCCAACGGCACGCTTGACGACTGCTGCGACAATGCAGGCTGGACAGGCTATGGTGTTTATCTGGCAGGTGAGGGAGGCCTGAAACTTGGTGCCGGCTCCAAAATCGGAACGCTCACCACACCCGCCCTTGACCTGACGAACTGCGGCGGTGTTGTCACCGTGAAGTTCAACGCCAGGAGTTATGGCTCGGATGCCAGCTCTGTCATCGTTTCATGCGGCGAGGTGGCCGATACCATTGAACTGACCACCGAGGCAGCCGATTACACCGTCGTTCTGGAGGGAGTGACCGCCAGTGCCGACCAGCACGTGACCTTCTCTTGCACCGCTGTCAAGAAACGCTTCTACCTCTACAGCGTGACCATCATCAGCGGCGAGGAAGGCACCACCAGGACCATCGCCGAGACCGGTGACGCCGACAGCCGTGTCATCACGGGCATCACCGACAACTATTATGTGGTGGAAGGCCTCACGCCCGGTGCTACCTACGACTACTATGTCAAGGCCCTCTACATTGACGGAACCGAGGCCGACAGCAATGTCGAGACCGTGACACTGCAAGAGGAGCAGGGCCACGACTTTGAGAAGGGCGACGTGAACCACGACCATGACGTAAACATCAGCGACGTGAGTCTGATGATTACCGCACTGCTCAATGATGCCTACGACACCATCTGTCCGACCTGTGCCGACTACAATGAGGACGGCACCTTTACCATCAGCGACATTCTGACTCTGATCAGCCAAATCCTGAACACAATCTGAAAAGACTGATGACAGGATACAACAAGGGCGTGCCGACTGGCACGCCCTTGTTGCTTTAAGTTATTGAGGTATTGCCGCAGGCCGACAATTACTTCTCGGCCATTTCCTCCAGTTTTGAGAGGAAAGCGATGCGACCGCCCTTGAGCAGCGAGATGGCACGGGGCACAAAGTCGGTGAGCTCGGGCGTGGAATCGGCGAGGATTTCAAAGGCGACCCACACCGAGGTGTCCTTCTTGCCCTGCTCGTCCTCCATGTCCATGGTATAGAGCTTGATGACCTTGATGGAGCTGTTCACCTCGTTCATGGCCCGGAGTATCATCTCCTCGTTGTCCTCGGTGACCTGGAAGATGGCGGGCATCATCAGTCGGAAGTATAACTCGTCCTCCTCATCCTTGAAATAGAGGAAGTTGATGCCCTCATGCTTGAAGGCGATGCCGAAGGGGGTCTCGTGGGGACGGAACCCTTCCTCGGCCAGGTAATTCAACATCAATTTGTTTAAGTCCATATTATCTTGCTTGTTTAATGTGTTAAAATTCGACATTGTTCTTCCCTCGCGCGTCATGATGTTGACAGCCCGGGAACGGGGCTACCGTCATCAACGGAAACCGATGTGAGGCAGAGCGTTGGCGCGCTCCACGCCTTCCATCTTGTCGCGCATCTGCTCGTACTCCTTGAGCAGTTCCTTGTTGATGGACGGCTTGATGCCCTCGATGGTCTTGATGAGCAGTTCCTGGGTGATTTCCTCGTGGTTAAAGGCGGCCAGAGTGGCGGCCTCGTTAACAACATAGGCGATATCGCTGGCAACGTATCCGTCGGCTTTCTCGGCCAGAACATTGCTGTCGATCTCGCCACAGGGACGGTCCTTGAGGTACAACTCAAACATCAGGCGGCGGGCCGTCAGGTCGGGCATGGGGACGTAGACCTGCTTGTCGATGCGTCCCGTGCGCAGCACGGCGGGATCCACCTTGTCGGGACGGTTGCTCGTGGCGATGACAAAGATGCCTCGCTTGGAGCAGTTGTTGAGCTGGGTGAGGAACTCGTTGACCTCGCCAGCCTGATTGCTGCCCACATTGTCACCCGAACGGCTGGGCACAAAGGCGTCAAACTCGTCAAAGCAGAGCACCGTGGGCGCATTCTCCTCGGCCTTCTTGAACAGGTCGGCAATCTTGCCCTGCGAGCCATGGATATAAATCGATCCCAGGTCGCTGGCCTTGACAAGGATGAAATTGAAGCCCGTCTCCTCGGCAAACTTCTCGGCAAAGAAACTCTTGCCACAACCCGGAGGTCCATAGAGCAGCATGCCGTTGGGCGGCGTGAGGCGGTATTTCTCGGCCAGTTCCTTGTCCTGGAGGATGAGGATGACACGCTTGCGGAGCATCTCCTTGAGGTCATCCATGCCGGCAATGTCGGCAAAGCCGTTGCCACCGCCATGCTTGACCTCGACATCGGCGCTCGTCTCGCTGGCAGCCTGCGTGCGGTTGCTGCTGCTCCAGCCTGACGGTTCATCCTGGTCATCCCTTGACGCCTGCTGCTCTCGTGTGGCAAGACGGTCACGAATCTCCTTCGCCATCTCGCTGTCATCGTCAACCAGCAGGTCGTTGAGCATCTCGTCAACGGTCTCGTAGCGGTCGGGATAACTCAGCGACAAGCCGCAGGCAACGATGGCCTGGAGCTTCTCGTCCTCAATGTCATCCACGTTGATTTCGCCCTGGTCGCCGCGGGCCTTCTGCACGAGTCTGATTTTTTCCTTGCGCGACAGGCCGGGAGCGAATTCCACATCCCAGGGCACCCTGCCCGTGAGCATGGTGTAGAACACGCCCGTGGCGGCAAAGATGTCGTTGCGCTCGTCATACTTGCCCAGGAAGGACTGTCCGCTGGCATAGCGCGGGTCCAAATCGGCAGTGTCGAACGGCGCGTTGCCCATGAAGCATGGCGACACATGGCCCATGTCGATGAGTTCGGCGGTGCCGCCGGTCTTCTTGCTGAGCATGATATTGGTGGGATTGATATCGTTGTGCAGCAAGACGCCGGGACGCTCGTGCAGGTACTGCAAACCCTCGAGCACCTCGACAAATATCTTGACGGCAGTCTCCTTGCTCAGTTTCTTTTTCTTCTTGTGCTGGAGCAACTCACTCAGCAGTTCGCCGCTGAAGTAGGTGGCTACCAGATAGCGGCATTCGCCAGCCTCGTCGTTATACACGCCGTCGGCGATATAGCTGACGATATTCTTGTGGCTCAACTGGCGGCAGACGGCGATTTCGGTCACGTCGCCGTCAACAATGAGCTTCTCGGGCGTGTTCTTGAGGCGGTAAACCTTCATGAAGTAGGGGTTGCCGCTCTCGTCCTCGACACGGTAACTCTCGGCATAGGGGTTCTCCTTGATGAGGTAAACCACATGCCAGCGGTTGTCAATAATCTGTCCTTCTTTGAGTATCATCTTGTAGCTTGTATTTTACTGGTTGACGGATGTTACGGATGTTACGGATATAACGGATATAACGGATGTTACGGGTTTTACGGGTTTGACTTGGGTCTTTTCTTGAAGAAGAGGTGCTCGATGGCCAAGTGGGAGCGGTTGAGGACCAACAGGGCTGCCATGGACGCCATAAAAGCGAGCATCAACCTGGTGAGTATGCCGTCGGCATCATAGTCTTTTCCCATCTCGCTCAGTTCAGCCGGCTGCTCAACGTTGGTGAGTGAGGTGAGTGCCCGCTTCCACCTGATGACACCATCCTCCAGGTAAACGATGGCGGGATTGCCGCGGGCCACCATCTTGAGTTCGCTGTCATCCATGTTGTAGATGGGATAGGAAGCCATCGACACGTCTTTCCAGGCTGCGATTTCCTTGCTTGTCGCCGGGGTGAGTCCCACGACATTGACATCATTGACCTGGGCAGCGTCGTTCAGTTCGTTGAGCGTGAACGAGTCGGCGATGCCCACGTCGGGCAGGTCGGGGAACAGGAACAGCAGAGTGCGTCGTCCCTGAGTGAGCACGTCGAGTGTGACATCGAAACCGTCCTCGTCGAGGATGGCGATGTCGTTGGCAGCAGCACCGCCGTCGCGGACGACGACCTTGCCACTGGGACGGCGGGCGTGATACCTGGTCACGTATTCCCAGCCGTCTTCCTCATCGGGCAGGCTGTCGATGGAGAACTCATGCTCCACACCATCCTTGCTGTAGATGAAGATGAAGTCATCCTCGCTGCCCTCCTCGTCCTCCTGCTCAAGGTCGGAGGCGACAATTCGCGTGCCGACAGGGTAAGGGCGATAGTCGATGAGCGGCTGCGTGAAGTAGCCGTGATATGCAATGGCCATTACCTGGGCAAACGACAAAGCACCCACTACCCAATGAACCGCAGGTCCATAGATGCCGCGCACGCTCCTATTAAACGCCATCAGATAGATGGCACCGAGCAGTAACAGCAGGTTCTTGCCGAAGGTCGCCCAGTTAGACAAGTGCAGCGCGTCGCCAAAACAGCCGCAATCGGGCACGGCATCGGTCACTGCGAGCCACAGCGTGAGCGGTGTCATCAGCAGCATCAGCAACAAGGCCATCACCGGCGCACCACGACGGTAAGCGCCCACAATGAGAAAAATACCCGTCATGAACTCAACGGCGGCAAGAGCGGCAGCAATCAGCAGCGCCATGCCGGTCCATTCCTCGAGACCCATCGCGTTGAGGTACTCGGTGATCTTGTAGCACGTTCCCCACGGGTCTATCGCCTTGACAAAACCCGAAAAGGCGAACACGCCGCCCACGGTAAGGCGCATGAGCACCGTCATCACCTGGCACCATTTCTCGCCCTTTACTGCATTGATGAACGCTTTGACTGTCATAATCAATCGTTAATCGCTAACTCCTCGTTGTGCTTAATCAGGGCAAACACGCTGTAGTTGATCATGTCCTGGTAGTTGGCGTCGATGCCCTCGCTGACCAGGGTCGCACCGCCGTGGTTTTCTATCTCCTTGGTGCGCTGAATCTTGGTCAATATCAGGTCAGTATAACTCGAGATGCGCATGTCGCGCCAGGCCTCGCCATAGTCGGTGTTCTTGGCAATCATCAGGTCCTTGGTGGCGCCGATGAGCTCGTCGTAGAGTTTCAAGGCTTGCCCGGCGTCAATGTCCACCGTGTCGCTGTAGCCCAGGCGCAACTGAATCAAGCCGATGATGCCATAGTTGATGATGCCGATGAACTCGGGCCAAATGCCCTCCCCCACCTTGGTCTCGCCGTTGAGTTCCAGGGTGCGGATGCGCTTTGCCTTGATGAAAATCTGATCGGTCACCGAGCGAGGACGCAGTATGCGCCATGAGGGTCCGTAGTCCTTCATCTTGTTGATGAACAACTCGCGGCACACCGCAATCACCTCGTCATATTCTTTACTGGTATCGTGCATAATCACTGTAGAATTACCGTTTCTTGTTTTTTTAACTTACAAAAGTAGTGTTTTTTCCGGAGCAAAGCAACGGGTGGGGCCACTTTTTTCATTTATGGTCAATAAAAACGCTGTAACACAAGAACTGCACGCCAGCCGAGTGACGTGCAGTTCCAGAAATCGAAATCGGGTTGGACGGGGCGCGTGCCTTAACGCAGAATCTTGCGCGAAGAGCGCGAACCGTCGCTATAGGTGGTCACGACAATGTTGATGCCCTCGAAGGGTCGCTCACTCTCTACACCCATCAGGTTGTAGTAGCGCACACCCACAACAGTGCGGTTTGCACTGGTCACCTCCTTGACCGTCGTCACGTTACCCATTCCGTTACCATTGGAAGGATCGGGGCTGGCCTCGATGGGGAAGATGATGAACTTACTGTCGTTCAGACCATTATAGTCGCCAGTGAAATACATATTGGCATAGTCGCCCTGGCCGTTGCCGTCGAGACGGCGAGGACCGTTCAAGGTCTGTGCTTCCATGCCATTGTCGCCATTACCCGGAGCGTAACACTCATTGGGCTGATAGCCCTCACCATTGCCACGCGCATAGCGGATGATGGCTTTGATCTTATAGGCCTGTCCAGGTTGGAAAATCTGCCACCAGGGCATACCCACAGCCACCTCGTCGAACAATGACCAGTTGACCTTGACCGCTCCATACTGCATGTAGCCGTTGCTGTAGGGTCCGTACTCCTTGCCGAAACCACCCAGGGCATTATCCAGTTGGTCCCCGCTCAAGTACTGCACCTGCTCATACATCTCACCGGGGATGACGATGCTGCGCTTCCAGTTCATGGGCGCATAGAAACGTCCCGGATCCTCGGGCAGCGAACGCGCGGCAGGCGTGTAGGGTTGGTATTGTCCCGACACGTAGTCACCGTAAGGTTTCTCACCACCCACCTCGATGTTCAGGTTGTCATATACCACCCAAGTGATATAAGCAATCTCCTGGGGCTTGGGAGCGACATAGAACATCTTGTAAGGCTCGTCTTCAACCAGAGTGCGGGTCACTTCACCATAGAGCACCTCGCCGGTGTTGGAATCCATTACCCAGTTGACACTCGGCTTGGTCCTATAGGAACCCTCGTAACTACCAGGCTGCCACTCCTGATGAGTATAATTGAACGCAATGGTGTCGTTGAAGCTGGATGACACATAGACATTGGGCTCATAAGACATCTCACGTCCCATCTCAATCTTGAGCACGTGGGCAGTGGGGTTGATGGTGTCAGTCATGAACACGTCAAGCGTTCCGGCAGGAATGATGTGACCGACAAACTCTCCCAGCTTCGGGCGCTGGTTCTCCTCAACAGGAAGTGCCCCGCCGCCATCATAGTTGGGTGACATCACGAGTTTCACCCAGTTACTCTGGTCATACTCGGTCTTCTTATCCATAATCTGTGAGCGACCGGGTGTGTGGCTGCTGTAGCAGGTGTTGTAGACATAATCGGTATAGGTGGAGTCGGGCATGATGGATTTCTCACCATACAGGTTGAGGTCCTTGGCATACAGAGCGCCAGTGACAAACTTCACCTCAGGCTTGCCCGAAATGCCGATGATGGTGATGGGGGTTACAGCATCGGCGTCATAGTAAACTGCCAGCAGGTCATTGCTCACAGTGTAGCGCACCTCCTCGGCCGCACGACGGATGAGGTTATTGAGTGTGAACGAGCCATCGAACAGGCCCAGGTAGTCAAAGACGCCACCATTGACAAACTCGAAGTCGCCCGTCTGTTCCTTGACCTCGTCAAACGCATTGGGATTGCCGTCATTGAAGAGCACATTGTCGGGTGGATTGATTCCATGGCCCTGAGCATCAACGAGGTTACCAAAGTCATAGCGCCAAACTTCATATCCGGTTACCGGGTCAATGCCTACACATTCGCAAGGCTGGCCGGGCCAGTTCTGGACGTCTCGACCATAACCGTCGTGATAGTGCTCGTCGGAATTGTTTTCCCAAGCATAGCAATAAACATTCTCCCACCCGACAGTGTTGATGAAGTAGACATAATAGTGTCCCTCCATAACCACAGCATTGGTGGGCAGAGCGTTAGCAGAATAGTCGAAATACTCACGCGTGTGGTCGGTCATTACCGGCTCACCGTTTTGCTCATCCCAGGTGACCCACAAGAGTCCCGAATGGCGCTCGATGATTGCGCTCTGATGCGGCATGATGTCGCCTGTACGTGTAAAGAAGAGCTCACAAATCGAAGCATGCACTTGCCAGTGCCACCACTTCTTGCCATCGGCAGTGATTGTGTCACCCAGGTAGTCCACGTTGTAGAAATTGTCGCTACTCCACGAGCCGTTCTGACGGTTGTAAGCGCTCAAGGGCCAATAGCCGCCATCAAACATCTCGACCGTGTAAGTGGTTTCCGGAGCCTGAATGTTGGAGATTTCCACATTCTCGGTCTGCTCCAGATAGACGTTCATGGGGGAGAGCATGGAGTGGTCAGTCTTGATGAGTTTCACCCATTGCTGCTCGGGGTTGACAATGACGTTATAGACACCAGCGGTGAGCATCCTGTATTCACCATAGGTATCGGACCAAACGCCCAACGAGAGGTTGCGGCCAGCCATGGCGTCGGTGAAGCCCAGGTAGTTGGTACCCTCGGTGTTCACGGTATAGCCGTCGGCGCCACCGTTACCATAACGGATACCCACGTTGTCCCAACTGTCACTCGTCTCGGTCGAGAAACAGAAAGTGGCATTGTTGCTCAAGATCACATTGTTCAGATAGTAGTTGTGGGTGCCGGCGTCATACTTGAGTTGAGCGGCATTGCTACTGCTGTAATTGTATTCTTGAGTTCCGATAATGAAGGTGCCTTGCAAGTACAGATTGTCGGTAGCAGGCGACGGCTCGACATTATACAACTCATAGTAGTTATACTGCTCATCGTCTTCTCTCGTGGTCTTCCACTTGATGTAGTAAGTTCCCGGAGAGATATTGGTGATGTCCTTGGTCTTGGAATCATCGCCGCCAGCACTGATGATGGCGCTGACCAGGTTAACCGACGAGACGCCCCTCCAACGATACCAATTGTTGCCGTCGTGAAGCGTTTCGATGCTGTCGGTACCAAGCGCAGTACCCGGATATCCGTTGGTCAGGACAGTTCCATTACCCTCCCAGACGTAAATGGAAGGATGCACATCGGGATTATCGGGCAAGATGTAGAACGTATAGTTGTAGTAAGGCAACACACCTTCTACCTTGAAACGCATGGTAGCGGGGTCGAAGTAGATGGTGACGGTGCCGGGTGCCACGTGAATCTGATAGGCGCCACCATCGTTGCTGCCAGCCATCTGGGTGCTCTGCCAGTCGCCATTGAGGCTCACGCTCTGGTTACCTGCGGTCGGGCCGATACGATAATCGGCGTTGAAGGTGTCCCAGTCAGGAGCGCTGTTGTCGTTGGCAAACACGAAGCCGTAGGAGCCCTGTTCCTCAACGTTAACCGTGTAAGTATAGATGCCTGTCGAGGAATCAAAGGTCATCGTCGTCGCGGGAGCGTAGGACCATTCCAGTCCCAGTTCCTCGGAGCCGACAATATAATAGGTTCCTTGACTGGCGGCCTCAATGAGTGTAAGCGTGTGGCTCACAGTGCCGTCATTATTAAGTGTGACAGTCAAGTCATAAGTGCCAGTGAGCGACGGTGTGAAGGTGAGATTGCCACCTTCGCTATCACCAATCCACACTCCCTCATCGGTACCGTCATCACCATAGACCTTGTACTCGTAGGTCCTGCCTCCGATGAGGGAGATGCCCGAGAAGGTCTTGCTGTAGGAGCCTTCACCGGCTGCAGTCATCTGACTGCCCTCGGTCGTCCAATTATTGAAGCTACCCTCGGCATAATAAGTGATAGCGGGGTCGGCCTGAACGTTGGGTCCGCTCACAGTGCTGCCGCCGCCATAGGTGAAGTAGCTCGTGCCCGGATTTACCGTCAAGTCGCTGGTCTGGCCGTTGCCGCTGTCCTCGTTGAGAATCACACCCATCGACTGATTATAAGATCCGCTCACGGTGTACTTGTAGTAGGTGTAGCCGTTAATCACCTCGGTAGTAAAAGCGGCATCGGTCAGCGCCGTGCCGGGGAATTCGCCCAAGGGCTTGTTGCCAGCACCATCCCACAGATAGGCATAGGGAGTAGCATCGCCCTTGTAACGGACATAGATGGTGTAGTCGTAGGTCGGATCGGCCTCAACAAGATTCAACGTGGCGTTGACATCCCCATTGGAGCTGTTGAAGGTCACAGTCACCGTGTAGGTACCGGAAACAGCCGCTCCGAAGGTGGCATTGGCACCATCGGGGTACCAAGTGTCGTTGTCGCCCCAAACCTTATAGGTGTAATCGGTGCCCGCATCGAGATGGAATTGTCCTGAAGTCCAAGTGTAGATGCCGTCCTCGTCGGGGTCGGTCATTGCCGTATTGGCTCCAGCATTCCAACCATTGGGGAAGATGTCAGTGTCGTCACCCTTGACGTAGTAGTTGACGATGAGTGTGGGCGCCTCGGTGGTGATGGTATAGGAGTTATTATTTACATTCCAACGGATGTAGTAGGTATCGGGGGCCAGATTCTCGATATCAGAAGTCTGGTGGCCACCATCATTGCCGTTATTGACAATGGCATTCATCAGGTTGACATAGAGGGCACCGGTGTACTTGTACCAGATGTTGCCGTCGGCAAGCTGCTCGGTCATGCTCAACTCACTGCCAGGCCATTCACCAGCAGGATGATAGCCGTTATTGTTGGTTCCCCACAGGTACAGGGTGGGCGCCGTGCTGCCATCATCGGGCAGGATGTAGAACGTGTAGTCATACGTCGGGTCGGCCTGAATCAGGTTGAGTGTGGCATTGACGTCACCGTTGCTGCTGTTATAGGTCACCGTCACGGTATAAGTGCCAGGAACAGCAGCGCTGAAGGTGGCATTGTCTCCGCTGGGATGATAGGAGCCGTCGGAACCATACACTTTGTACTCATAGTTGGTTCCCGCGTCAAGATGAAGCTGCCCAGAAGTCCAGCTATAGGTGTCGTTACCGTTGTCGGTCATGAGGGTCTCAGTACCAGTGTTCCAGCCATTGGGGAAGATGGGACCCATCACGTAGTAATCGTAGGAAATGACAGGTATGGTACCTTCAACCTTATACCTCATATTGGTGACATCCAGCGTGATGGTCACTTGACCGGCATCCACCGTCACAGCATAGCTGCCACCACCCTTCTGAGTGTTGGCCCAGCCGCCATTCAGAGTCACGGTCTCGTTGCCACTGGTGGGGCCAAAACGGTGATTGCCATTAAAGTCGTTCCAGTCACTGCCGCCACCGTCGGCAAACGCGAAATAGTAAGTGCCCAATGCAGCGACGTTATAGCTGTAGGTATAGATGTCCTGATTCTCGTCATAGGTCATCGTCCTCAGGTTCTGGTGCTGATAACTGAAACCGCCAAGGCCAAGGCCGTTGTCACCCGTGATGTAATAGTCGGGCGTCATGGGAACCGCAGACTGAACATCAACGGTCACGATACCGGTCACGGCATTGAAAGTGTAAGTCAATGTATAGGAGCCAGCGCTTGGAATGTTGTAGTAAACATTGCCACCGCTGCTGGTGCCATACCAGTCTGATCCAGCCACTACCGCCTTGCACTGCAAATTGGATTTACTTGAAGTGTAGTCCACCGACTTGGTCATGGTGTAGGTGATGCCATCGGTGGTGGTCATCGAGTTAGCCGTATTCGTCCCATTCCAAGTTGATGAGCCCAATGCATCGGTATCGCTGCCGGCGATAACCACCGTCTGCAACGACGAGACAACATGTGGAATATGGGAGCTCGAGTCAAACGTGTAGCAAACAAAGCCAGTGCCTGAATTCACAGTGTAGCTAGCGTTATCACCGCCACCATTGTTGCCGTAAGAAGTGTTCCAGCTATGGTTAACGGTAATTTTGTACTGGTATGAGCCATTCGATGAATAGGTGACAGTCTTCAACAGGTAGTACTTGTTACCGCTGTACAAAGTCATGTCATTAGCAGTCGTGGTCGGCGACCATGAGGCTCCCAAGGCCTGTGTGTCACTGCCCGCCACGGTGTAGGTCTGTGCCATTAGACGCGGCACAACCCATGTCAGGCAGAGCAGCAGCACTGATAACCTGACAAAGAAACCAGATGATTGTTTCATTTCAATAGATGGTTGTCGGTTAATACTTAAATTTTGGTCAATTATGATGGATTCAACATTGTGAGCCGACAAAAATATTTTATTTGCCTTATTATAATGTGTTGACTGAAACGAGTTTAACATTATTTAAAATGCAAACGTTTGCGCCGCACTCCTCTGCTTATCGATAACCATAGTAGCACAGTTACTGAAACCCAAAAACAAGGGTCAGGAAGCATCAGCCCCTAACCCCTGTTTAAGTTTAAATCTGAAGTGAAACCTCCAAAAACTGCTCCCTGGTGCTAACTGAGGATGATGTTAATCAAGACGTTGACGTCGGCAATGTTGATCTCGTTGTCACCGTTCACGTCGAACAACTCATCGCCACCACCCACGAGGATGGCGTCAATCAAGAGATTCACGTCGGCAATGTTCACCTCGCCGTCATCGTTCAAATCACCCGGTTTGGGCGGCCGTTTCATATACCAGAAGCCGGCAACGCCGCCGTCGACCGTCATGCCCGTGATGGGCTTGTTCATGAAACCGCCCGTATAGACCTTGGCTGCCGGGACGGAGTTGTTAGTCAGCGAATCGAGGCCACCCCGAGGCCAGGTGTCGTACTTGTTAGTTCCGCCCGACAGGACGTTGTCGGCGGGAATGATGGTCATGCGCGGATGATTGCCGATGTTGTTGGGCGTGTTGTTCAGCCAGGCGTAATAGTTATAGTCCACATGGATAATCAGGATACCCTCGGCCGACAGGTATTCATCCCAACCGGTCTTGGTGCGGTATTCCAGCAGATAATACTCGTCGGGGTTGGCATCGTTGACGACCTTGACCGCCGTGCCCTCGGGAGAGTTGAGCGGAGGTATGGTGTATTGGGTGTTTGGCTCAGGTTCAATCAGGTCCATCCATCCCATGAAATGACGTTCATAGGAAGTGTAGCCTGATGGGCGGTGGGAGCCGTTCAAGTAGCAGCCGTGGTCCATGATGTCCCAAGAACTCATGCCATAATAGGAAGCGCCGTTAGTGGGATAGAAGTCGGGCAGTCCCAGGCAGTGGCTGAACTCGTGACAGAAGGTGCCCACGCCATCGATGCGCGTGCTCGTGTCATTGCCGCCGTCCAACTCGTTGAAGACCGCAAACCTGTCGATGGTCACTCCGTTGAGTTCGAAGGCCCCCATAGTGCTGCATCCCCAAGAGAAAGCCTCGGTCATGTCCCACTGGCAGGGCCACACCGACTGGGGCACCGAATAATAGGCCTGTGCCTCGCCCACGCCGGCGTAGAGCACGACCACCACATCAACGAGGCCATCGCCGTCGTTGTCGTAGTTGGAGAAATCGACATCGGGCAGTCCCATGCACGCCTCATAGATCATCGTACCCACATTCTCGTCACAATTGGTGCCGTTAACCCACACGTTATTGCCGTAATAAGCACGTTCGTTGGGCAGGTCAACCGGGCCAAGGATGTCGAACTGCGGCGTGAACAGGCCACGCGACTGTGACTCAAAGTAATGCAGACAACTGTACTCCTTCTCATTGAACTGGTTCTCGAAGGTGGCGACAGGATTGCTGTCCACAAAATGGATGTCGCTGTAATTGATCAGGATGATGGGGATGCGCGGCGACCCGAGTGTAGGCACCTGCGGATTACTGTTTTCTTCCACGCGACGCGGTGCACGGCAGGACATCGTTGCCGGCGTCATCTGGTCGCGATAGGCGATGATGAAGGCGGTCTCCTCGATGGTGCGGTGACCCTTGTCATGGGCCAGCACATTGCTCAACGCGTCCCCGGCGAGATAGCAGAAGTCGCCACAGGCGTTACGGGCGACCGCCAGGCCGTCCATCGTCACCATCGCGCGGTTCAATTCCCCGCCCTGCATCGTCAACGTTACCGTGGAGCCATCGCTCTGCACATGGTTGAACGTGCCGGGCTTGGCAGGCACCGCCATGGCAACGGCAACAGCCACTACCAGCGTCATTATTGTCAAGAATAATCTTTTCATTGCATGAATCATTGTTTGTGTCTCGAGCTATTAAAAAAAGCTTGGAGAGGTTCAAAGCGACAAAATTACACATTATTCTTGGAAATCTTTGTATATTTGTCGGCGAGATGCTAAAGTTTGTTGCCATCATATTCAGTGGCATGGCTGTCGGATTCCTGTTGAGGAAACGACAGTTGCGCGTTGTGCCTCACGCCGTGACGGGGCTCATCTGGCTCTTGCTATTCCTGCTCGGGGTGGAAGTTGGCAGTAATCCTCAGGTCATCAACGGCATCACCTCATTGGGACTGGAAGCGCTGTGGCTGTCATTGGCAGGAATGGCGGGAACCATCCTGTTCTCATGGGCACTGTGGCGCTGGGTGTCACGCCGGAAAGGAGGTGATGACCGATGAAAGGCAGCCTGATTATCGTCGGCTTTTTTGTACTGGGCATCGTCTGCGGACTGATGCATTGGCTTCCCCCGTTAAGCGGCAACGTGAGTTTCCTGACGCTGTGCGCCTTGCTGTTCTGCGTGGGCATGACCGTGGGTCACAACACGGAGTTGCTCAAGTCGTTCCGTCATCTGAATCCGCGCCTGATGCTGTTGCCGCTGATGACCATCACCGGCACGCTGGCCGCCACCGCCGTGGCCTCGCTGGGCTTGCCAGGCCGCAGTCTGACCGACTGTCTGGCAGTGGGCTCAGGCTTCGGCTACTACTCGCTGTCGAGCATCCTCATCACCCAGTACCGCGGCCCCGACCTGGGTACCGTAGCCTTGCTGGCCAACATCATTCGTGAAGTCATCACCCTGCTGGGGGCGCCGTTGATGGTGCGCTGGTGGGGACCGTTGACACCCATCTCATCGGGTGGCGCGACAACGATGGACACGACCTTGCCCATCATCACGCGCACGAGCGGCGAGGACTTTGTCATCCTGTCGCTCTTTCACGGCTTTCTCGTGGACTTCTCGGTGCCGTTCCTGGTCACATTCTTTTGCGGGCTGAGCTGATGGGGGAAGGGCGTTAAGGACCTTAAGGACTTTAAGGTCTCTAAAGTCTAAAGTCTAAAGTCTAAAATCTAAGGTCTAAAGTCTAAAATCTAAGGTCTAAAATCTAACTCACCACTCATTGGGCGCAGACTTCCTTGGGGAACTGGTCAATCTGGTTCATGCGCTTGAGGATGGTGTTGTGCATTTTCCTCATTTTGGCTGTGGGATGGGCGCTGTCGCGCTGCAACGGGTTGGGCAGCGAGACGGCAATATAGGCACACTGTTCGCGAGACAGTTTGTCGGGTGTGGTATTGAAATTGATGCGTGCGACAGCATCGGCGCCATAGATGCCATTGCCCATCTCGATGGAGTTGAGATAGACCTCCATGATGCGTTCCTTGCCCCAAATATTCTCAATCAAGAAAGTGAAATAAGCCTCCAGTCCCTTGCGGAGCCATGAGCGGTGCTGCCACAGGAAGACGTTGCGCGCTGTCTGCTGGCTGATGGTGCTCGCGCCACGCTGCCGCTTGCCCTCCATGGCCTCGATCTGCGCCTTCTGAATCTGCTCCAGGTCAAAGCCTTTATGCTTCAAGAACAGGTTGTCCTCGCTCGCCATCACCGCCTGGGGCAGGTCATGATCGATTTCCTCCAGCGGCACCCAGTGATGATTAATCGCCGGTGACTCGCCCTGGGACAACTGCTCCACGGCGCGGATGAGCATCAGCGGCGTGACATAGACAGGGATATACTTGAGAATCACCACCGACAGGATAGTCGAGGTGAAGAAGAAAATCAATATGTTGCGCAACCAGCGCGTAACCTTTTTCATTGTTATCGGGTTATAAGGACTTTAAGGTCATTGAGGACTTTAAAGTCGTTCAGGTCGTTAACTCTTGGCGCAGTCAGGGCAGAGGCCCTTGAGCACGTAGTTGATGCTGTGAACCTGGAAATTGCCAGGGAGGGCCACCAGAGGTACCTGCGTCGTCTGGAGGCAGAAGGTGCGTCCGCACTTCTCGCAGTTGAAGTGGGCGTGCATGTGGTCGATGGTGCCGTCGTCCTCACCGCAATGGCAATCGGGGCTGCAGACGGCATACTTGAACATGCCCGTTCCGTCATCGATGGCATGGATGAGGTGATGGGTCAAGAAGAGCGTGATGGTGCGGTAGATGGTTGATTTGTCCACCGTGTCCAACTCGTCCTCAAGGCTCTGTAGCGAGAAGGCATCATCGTGGGCCATCATCGTGCGCAGCAACAGGATGCGCAGTGCCGTGGGCTTGACCTCATGCGCCTCCAAGCGTTCAATATATCGGGTTTCGTCTTTCATCAATATCCTGGATTTTGGGCACTGCCGCTGGCAGTCAATGTTTCGCCTGGGATGGGGAACACGAGGGTATAGCCATTCACGTCGGCACTCAATTGCGGGCGGTCGGTATAGCTGCGCGTGAATTGACCGAAACGTATCAGGTCGTTACGGCGCCACCCCTCCCACGCAAGTTCCAGCATACGCTCCTCCAGCATATTGGCAAGCGTGGCCACGCGGCTTTCCATTCCTGCGCGCGAACGCACCGCGTTGAGCAGCCTGTCGGCTTCGGCCCCGGCCCTGCCATCACGCAAGAGAGCCTCGCACTGCATCAACAGCACGTCGGCATAGCGGAATAGCACGATATCGTTGCGTCGCAACTGGCCATCGCTCATGGCCGCTAAATCCAACTCATACTTGCGCATCCTGGCGCCGGCCGTCTTTTCATAAGCAGTGTGTGACACGTCAAGCCTCACCTCCAACGGGAAATAACTGAGTGGCGTCCCGTCATCAAGCGTTACCTCGGCATCGGTCTTGTCGTGGTAAACCTTATCGTAATAGTAAGTCAACGGCAAGCGATTGTCGGGATTGCCGGTTCCGTAACCGAACGCTTTCATCGCCTCAATCGTCGCACAGGGTCCATTCTCACCGTTCAAGCCCAAAGCCGATGCATGGTTGTAATGCAGGGAGCGGAACTGCTGGGTGAAACGGTTGGAATAGTTGAAGATATCCATGGGAATCGTGAAAATCAGTTCGGGAGAATCCTCGTTGTTGATGGAAAAATTGTCGGAAAAGCTTGGCGCCAAAGTGAAGCCGAAACCGCTGATTTTTTCACAATAGGCGATGACAGCCTGCCATGTGTTCATCGTGACGCCGTCAACAGTCCACATGATGGTTGCACCGTCGGGGGTGGTGCTGTCGGTCCAATTGTCATCGGCATACACCTCGGCATTCAACAGCAGCTTCGCCAGCAGGAACCACGCCACAGGTCGCGTCATGCGCCCGTAGAATTCTCCAGGTTGCGGGCTGCGCTCAATGGGCAGGACACGCTCAGCAGCCTGCAACTCGTCCACGATGTGCCGGAATGCCGTTGAGCGTTCCTGGAGTTTCAATTCCTGAGCGGTCGGTTGAGTGTTCTTGAATAACGGCACGCGTCCATACAGGTCCATGGCATAAAACAGGAACATCGCCCTGAGGGCGCGCACCTCGGCACGCATGTTGGCGACATCCACATCAGGATTCTTTGCCTCGAAGGCATCGATGCGTTCCAAAGCCCTGTTGCATGCATACACCTGCTTGAACAGATAATTCCACGTGTCGCCCGTGAAATCAACGTTACCAAAGCGGTGCAGGAACAGGTTCTGCCAGATGCCGCCGTCATACCAGTCGGCACCTCGTGTGGGGATTATGGCCTCATCGGTCGAGAAGGTATTCAGGTCCCACACACCGCGGGCTGTTCCCTGCAAACCTTGAGACGATGCGCTGCCGCCGATGTTGTTGTAGATGCTTCCCACAGCATTGAGCCACAGGTCATTGACTGTATTGTAGGCCTCATCGTCAGGGATGCGGTCGGTGGGCTCGTCCTCAAGAAACCTGTTACACGAGCCAAGGGCCACTACAATGGTTATCAGCAAGATATGGATGATAATTCGCTTCATGACTGTTTCTTTTTAGAACGTGACGGTAACTCCAAGATAATAGGAACGGGTGACAGGATATACATTCTTGTCGTCGACGCCCAGCGTACCGCCAGCCGATGAACTGTTGATCATGGGGGTGGCTCCGCTGTAGGCGGTAATGGTTCCCAAATCGTTGATAGTGAATGCCAGACGCATACTACTGATAACGTGTTGCGCTTTTTGGCTCAGCGGCACGTTCCAGCCTAACGTCAAGTAATCGAAATGAACATAGTCGCCTCGTTCCAGCCAATAGTCGGTGGCAGTCTGGTCCTTGATATTGCGCTGGGGCGCATCGGCCAGAACATTGTAGCCCGGCAGACTGTTCATGTTCATATAGGTGAGTGCCGTGCCGTTGTAAATCTTGTGGCCAAAGGCTCCATTGACCTGAAGCGCCACGTCCCAATGCCTGTAACGGAAGTTGATGTTACTGCCCAACAGCACCTTGGGCATCGCCTGTCCGCAGATGCGCCTATCCTTGCCGTTGGCGATGTCGATGTCGCCCGAGCCATCAAGGTCGGCGATGTCATATACCTGTCCACCAGCACCATCGCTCTTGAGACCCGTGCAATGCGGCAGATAGAAGACACCTAACGGCTGTCCCACGATTTGATAGACAATGTGGTTATTACCACCATGGAATCCCGCACCGTTGAGGTTGACCATGTCCACCTCTCCTGGAGCCTCCAGCCAGTACTCATTATAGTAACCACTCAATGACAGCAACTTATTGTACTGATAGGCGATATTGGCATTGATGTTCAGTTCCATGTCGCGCGTGTTGAACGGTGTGACGCCCAAAGCCAGTTCGACACCACTATTACGCATCGAACCCAGATTGTCGAGCAGCTTGTTATAAACAAATGGCGGCACGCCCACGTTGTAGAGGTAGAGCATGTCGGTGGTCTTGGACGTATAGAAGTCGAGTGAAGCGATAATGTGATTGGCCAGAAAGGCTGCAGTCACGCCCGTGTTGAAACTGCGCTTCACCTCCCACTTGAGATCAGGATTGGCGTTGCGCAACTCATCAAAGGTGACGACAAGATTCTCTCCCACCGGGACAATGCCCGCAGGAGACAGCAAATGCTGGGTCATGTAACTGTCGGCGCCGCCCAGGTTACCTGCCAAACCGTAACCGATACTCCACCTCAAGTCTTCCAGCCACTGGCAACCGTTCAGGAAAGCCTCATTACCCAAGTTCCATGAAGCTGAAACCGAGGGGAAAAAGCCCCACTTGTTGTTTTTACCGAATTTACTCGTGCCATCGGCGCGTGCCGTCAGGACGAGCGAGTAGCGATTATCAAAGTCATATGAAGCCCTTGCCATGAACGAGGCGAGTGACGGTGCGTTGCGATAGCTGCCCGTGCCATCCCACAAGGTCACCGACCCCGACTGGATGGCATCGATACCGACAGCATTGGTCGAATAACCCGTTGTGGTCGTATAAAAGCCCGTGTGGGTGTCTCGCTCAACCTCGGCCAGTCCCATCACGTTGAGGTGGTGCTTGTCCATGGTCTTATCCCATGTGGCAGTCGCTGTTCCCAACCACGACTCAGTCTTGGCGCTGCTGCGATAGCCCTTGCCTCCGCTCCAAATGCTTGTGGGCAGGAACTGGGCGATTTCCACCTCGTTATGGCTATAGGCACCGAACAATGCCACCGTCCACTCCCTGGAAAGGCGGAACGTGAGTTTGGCATGAGTGCTCAAGTGGGTGGTTTTATCATGGGTTCGGCTGTCCATGAGAGCAAGCGGATGATTGATCTGGTTGGCGTCAGTAAAACCGGCCCAGCCACCATTGGCGTTGCGTGAGGTGCCGAAGGTGGGATTGAAGGCTTGGGCCGAGTAGAAGGTCTTCTGCACATCATAGACGGCAGTCTGATTCTTCTGAACGTTTCCGAACATGCCCACTTCGATGGTCAGCAGGTCACCGAACATCCGTTGGTGCATATTCATATTGCTGGTCAAATTGCTCAACTTGTCATGCAGGATAACGCCCGTGTGGTTCATGTAACCCAATGAGACGCGGTAACCCGAACGGTCTCCGCCACCCATGAAGGCAATGTGATGGTCCTGCATGAAAGCGGTCTGTTCTATGGCTTCCTGCCAGTTGGTGTTGTAGCCCTTGTTGATGGGGGCAAGTCCCAAGGCGTGCACCGCGCTGGAATAACCGTTGGCATCGAGCATCTTCAGGTTCCTGGTCACATGAGATAATCCAATGCTGCCGTTATAGGTTACTGTGGTGCGGTGAGCCGACCCTTTCTTGGTAGTCACCTCAATGACGCCCGACGCGCCACGGGAACCATATTGGGCGGTCTCGCTGGCGTCCTTTAAGATGGTGAAACTCTCGATGTCAGACGGATAAATCGACGACAGGGTACTCAGGTCACCAAACACACCGTCGATAATAATCAACGGGTCGTTACCGCCTGTAACCGAGGTCGTGCCACGCACTCGCACCGCGTTCATCGCAGCGGCCCCGTTATTGCTCTTCTGGATAGTCACGCCAGCAACACGGCCGTTAATGGCTTCCAGCGGATTCGTCACCTGGCGCTGACTCACCTGGTCGGCAGTGACGACATCTTGCAAAGCAAGGCGCGATGTCGTATCGGCCGGAATGGTAAGTTGGGCCGACAGAGGCAGTGCCAGAACCGCCAACATCACAGCGACGGCCACACGCAAGAGTTGCAGTCTATTCATCATCGTCACCGGTTTTGTTGATATCAAACAAAGTGAAGTTGACCTTGCCGTACACACGCTGTTGCGAGAAGTGGGGCAAAGCGCTGAAGTCATGCTCCCGCGGATGCTCCATGATGAACAGGGTGCCGTCGTGAACAAGGGGCGAATCGAGCACCAACTTGGGAATGTCGGCAAAACGAGGCAGGTCGTAAGGCGGGTCGGCAAAAATCACGTCAAATGACTGACGGCACGACCCCACGAACTTGAACACATCGCCACGAATAAGCGTCAAATTGGGGTCGCCCAGTTGCTGTTGCACCCGCTTGATGAACTCGGCCTGGGTGCGTGCCTTCTCGACAGCCGTGACATGGGCGGCACCTCGAGAAAGGAACTCAAAGCTCATCGCCCCCGTGCCGGCAAACAGGTCGAGCACCGTCTTGCCTTCCAGGTCGATGATATTGCCCAACACGTTGAACAAGTTCTCGCGCGCCATGTCGGTCGTGGGGCGCGCGGTGATATTGGTGGGCACGTCAAAGCGGCGACGCCCGTATTTTCCACTGATTATTCGCATAGGGCAAGCATTATCAATTCAAAGGGTGCCTGCATCGCATTGCGTCCCAACTGCATGGCCGCAGCGGGGAAATCGGCAGGCATCACCGATTTAACATATTTCCTTAATTCGGGCGTCAGCGCGGCCCTCTGTTCGTTATCCCCCGTGAGGAGCAGTTCGTCGGTCAACTGTTCCAGGCCACAGGTGCGCCAGACGTTCATCGCATAGTAGACGGCATCCTGGACGCCGGTGTAAGGATAGGAGTTGGCAAACTGCAACACCTGGTCGCGGTAAACGGCAATATCCAAACTGTCGGCAGTCAGGTTCATGAACAACTTGTTGAGTCCGCCCCCACACATTCCGATGTAGTGTTCATACAACGGCAACAGATGATGAGCGATTTCGGGGTAGTTGAACGTACGCCCCAAGAAAGCGCTCATGCCACGTGGCAACAGGCAGGCGATTTTCACACCATTGCCCTTCAAGGTGCTTACCACGGCATCTCCATCGTCGTTAGGGAAGGCCTGTCGCACCAGCGACTCACAGTCGTCGTCGCCCGTCTCGGCAGGCAACAACACGAAATGAGAGGAATGGACCAACACCCTCACGCGGTGATAGTCGCCCAACAGCACGGGAGTTTCATAGACGGTATCTTCCAGCGATTGCAACGAGTCGTCGGCACAGGTAACCTCGCCCACGATGAGCGAGTTGGCAACCGTGGGTGTGTAAAGGATGTAATCGAGTCGCTTGCCGTTGATGGCTACAAGCAAATCCCAAGCCTCGGGATGCTGGATATCTATCTTGTTGTTCCCTTTCATTGTGGTGCAAAGATAGTGCAAGGTGAGCGAAATGCCAAATTTATTTGAGCATTTCCGAACCGCAGCCTATCTTCGCCGCAAGGCAACGTAGTGCAAGGTGAGCGAAATGCCAAATTTATTTGAGCATTTCCGAACCGCAGCCCATCTTCGCCGCAAGGCAACGTAGTGCAAGGTGAGCGAAATGCCAAGGTGAATTGGCCAAAACTCATTTTTTATTGCTATTTTTGCCGTGTAAAACGAAGAATAACAACATGAAGACGATAAACCTCTGTATCATCGCCATCTTGATTGTCATGACGGCCTGCAGCAGTGAAGACAAAAGCACGAACAAGCAGTTTGCCTTTCTGGACAGTTTAGGCATCACGGTGAATGACAAACTGATGCTGGGTGACACCCTCACCCTGCCCGACATCTACTGCGGCGATACGAACCAGCAGAATAACGAGGTTGATGGTCAGCAACTCGAGCGCGAACAATATGAGGCGCTGGTCGCGCCTGCAGGTAAGCACTTCACCGACGAGATGAGCCACTGGAAACTGATGGGCGTGCGCGACATGGGCAGCGGGGTGACACTGGCAGCATTCTACAACGGTAACGGCATCGGCTATTGCGTGGACCTGATGACCTATGACCGCCAAGGGCACCTCCTTGATGCCATCAACACGCGCGAACAGCACTTGCTGTGGCGCATCTACCTGAATGATATCACCAACGACACCGTCTTCACGCTCGACAGCCACCTCACATTCCATGGCGACCGCGTGACGCTGCACCGCATGATGGGACGCTGCGTGATGGACTTCGAGGGCGACCTGAAAGGCGCTCCAATCTGGCAACAGCAGTGGAATCAGGAATACATCATCAACGCCAAAGGCCACTTCGTGCTACAGGGCCAGCAGGTGGTCATGGAAAAAGGCAAAGTGGACCACTATGCCGCGCTCGACTTCAAGTCGTGGGACATGCTGGTGTGCTCCATGCACGACCCCGGCATCATGGACACCTGGAACGAATACTCGGAACTAGTCAACTCAACCTATGACCCCGACTACAAGTACAACCCCTTCCCCTGGGACGTGGCACAACTCTACCAGATGAATCCCCAGCGTTTCCTGCGCTGGATGGCGATTCATCGAGGCCAAGACAACCGGCTACTGCCCTGCTTCAAACTGATGCCTGATGACCGTCCCGCACTGCTTGAGGAAATCGGCCGTCTTGACGACAAGTCAGCCCGCCAGTGGCTCACTTCCATCGTCAACAGTTGGGACGATAAGCCTTTGACGCTACATCGTTAGGAATGAGGAATGAGGAATGGGAAATGAGGAATGGGAACTTTTACGAGCCGGAGGCTCGCAATACCTCAACTGCCTATCAGTACGTGACTCATACATGGACTTGCACAAGTGAAAAAAACACAGTATCTTTGCGAGCAGTAACAAAAAGACGATAAATATGGCAACAGTTGACGACAAGAAAATCATCTTCTCGATGGTGGGTGTGAGCAAAACCATCCAGCAGAACCAAAAACAGATTCTCAAGAACATCTACCTCTCGTTCTACTACGGCGCCAAAATCGGCATCATCGGCTTGAACGGCGTCGGTAAATCAACGCTGATGAAAATCATCGCCGGACTGGAGACACAATACCAGGGCCAGGTGGTGTTCGCTCCTGGTTATACCGTGGGCTACCTGCCTCAGGACCCGCAACTTGACCCGACCAAGACGGTCAAGGAAGTGGTCCAGGAAGGTGTTCAGCACGTTGTGGACACGTTGAAGGAGTTTGAGGAGATTAACCTCAAGTTCGGCTTGCCCGAGTACTATGAGGACCCCGAGAAGATGGACAAACTGTTTGCCCGTCAAGCCGAGTTACAGGACATCATCGACGCCACCGACGCATGGAACCTGGACAACCGCCTGGAAAGGGCGATGGATGCCCTGCGTTGCCCCGAGGGCGACCAACTGACCGAACACCTGAGCGGTGGTGAGCGCCGGCGCGTGGCCTTGTGCCGCCTGCTGCTGCAGAAGCCCGACGTCCTGCTGCTCGACGAGCCCACCAACCACCTCGATGCCGAGTCCATCGACTGGCTGGAGCAACACCTGCAACAGTACGAGGGCACGGTGATTGCCGTGACCCACGACCGTTACTTCCTTGACAACGTGGCAGGCTGGATCCTGGAACTGGACCGCGGCGAGGGTATCCCCTGGAAGGGCAACTACAGCAGTTGGCTGGAGCAGAAGACCCAACGCCTGGCCCAAGAGGAGAAGACCGAAAGCAAACGCCAGAAGACCCTGCAGCGAGAGCTCGAATGGGTGCGCATGGCTCCCAAAGCCCGTCAGGCCAAGGGTAAGGCGCGCTTGAACAGTTACGACAAACTGCTGAACGAGACCGTCAAGGAGAAAGAGGAGAAACTCGAAATCTTCATTCCCAACGGTCCCCGATTGGGCAACAAGGTCATCGAGGCGCAACATGTGGCCAAAGCCTTCGGCGACAAACTGCTGTTCGACGACCTGAACTTCATGCTGCCGCCTAACGGCATCGTGGGCGTCATCGGCCCCAACGGCGCCGGCAAGACGACACTGTTCCGCCTGATTATGGGCCTGGAGAAGCCCGACAGCGGCGTGTTTGAGGTCGGTGAGACCGTCAAGGCTGTCTATGTGGACCAGCAGCACACGAGCATCGACCCCGACAAGACCGTCTATGAGGTCATCTCGGGCGGTGTGGAACTGTTGCGCATGGGCGGACGCGACGTGAATGCGCGCGCCTATCTGTCGCGCTTCAACTTCAGCGGTGTGGACCAGCAGAAGAAGTGCGGCGTCCTCTCGGGCGGTGAACGCAACCGCCTGCAACTGGCATTGGCACTCAAGGAGGAGGGCAACGTCCTGTTGCTCGATGAGCCGACCAACGATATCGACGTGAACACCCTGCGCGCCCTGGAGGAAGGTCTTGAGGACTTCGCCGGCTGTGCTGTGGTCATCAGCCACGACCGCTGGTTCCTGGACCGCATCTGTACCCACATCCTCGCCTTTGAGGGCAACTCAAACGTGTTCTTCTTCGAAGGCAGTTACAGCGAATATGAGGAGAACAAACTCAAGCGCCTGGGTAAGGAAGAACCCACCCGGGTGCGCTACCGCAAGTTAGACAGTTAGTTAAATAGAGAATAGTTAATTGTTGGCATACGCCTTCTCAACTGAAAACTAAAAACTGATTATATGAGACATCTGGTTTTAATGTTTTTGGCTTTAGCCATTGTATCGTGCACCGGTAAGTGGCAGCCGGGCGACAGTATCAAGAACGGCCACGATTTCCTTGCCAACGCCGGCATTAGCGAGGACTCACTGGTGCTGAGCGGCAATGAGTTCAACTTTGACAACGATGGAGAGAAACTGTCGCATCGCATCCTTGATCTCGCTACCTGCCAAGCCATCGGTCTTGACAAAATGATCGGCGTGGACACCAACTCAGTTGTTGTGCGCGTATGGGGCATTATAGACTACCCGGAGAAGGGTATCTCGCTGTTGTTTGGTCAAGCCACTGACGACTTGCGCACATGCTGGATGGCCTCATACGGCAAGGATGGCATGATTGATTTCATCTGCTTGGGCGAATGTGGCGGCCTGAACAAACTCTACTGGGACGACCCCGACGAGCACACCCGCCTGAGGGGCATCGACTCGATGCGTCTGGTCTTGCCCGACAAGTTCGGCAAGCCGATGCAACTGAGCCGTTGGATATCCTACAACGAGGAACGCGACGGCGTGGAGACCGATTCCACACTGTGGTTCATCCATCATGAGTTACCGGTCACCATCGGCAAGGACGGCAACTTCACCATCGGCAAGATTGGCACCGTCTACAGTGCCGACACCACCGTCCTCAACAATTACTGGCGCAGCAAGCGACAACTGGAAGTGTTCTCATGGACTCCATTGAGCGACACGACCGTGTATGACCGCTTGAACACTTTCCTTGAGGGAGCCAAAGGCACCATCACCGAGCCCAAGCAACTGCTTGGCGACTTCGGTATGCTGGTGGATGGGTTCTTCTATCGTGACACCGAGAGATTCATGCGGTGGTGCTGTGAACACCCTGACAGCCAGTTGACAAAGGGCATGGTGATTCATTACAAAGAGGTGGACCTCGAGTGGCTATCAATCCAACTCAAGAGAATCAAGGACCCCCAGCTGCAGCAACAAGCCAAGCAACTCTGGGGGCTGAAATAGCCTGGAACGGAGAGAACGGACATAACGGATGTAACGGACATAACGGGAGAAACGGATGATTTATAGACTCCGTTTCTCCCGTTTCTGGTATTCTCCAATATTGGGGAGTTGCTTTATTGCTTGGGCTGGTTAGACGTCGGCGGCGTGGAGTGCCGAGGCGATGGTTTGCCAGAGGACAGCGAGTGTCACAATGCCCATGGTGGCATTGTACAGCAGATCACGCACGGTGATAGCGCCCCAATCCTGACCCCGCCACATCACGAGCCAGCACACGACACACACCACCAGAGCGATAGCATAAACGACCGTCGTGGCCCATGAGCCGCGTGGCTGTTTCTCGGGCAGTTTATTGAGCACGCGACGGGTGAACCAGGGGTTATCCCCAGGATCATGCGCGCCCTGCTTGAGTATCTGCGCCAGTTTCTTGTCTTCTTCGTTGGTATTCATATCTTTGATAACGGTTTATTTGTCGATAAATTGTCTCATCTTGCCCTTAGCACGGTGGATGAGGGACTTGACCGAGCCCTCGGGCAACTGCATGATCTTGGACACCTGCTTGAGGGGCTGGTCCTCGATATAGAACAAGGTAATGGCAACGCGCTCGTTGTCGTTGAGGCGTGTCAGCGCCTCCTGGACTGTCATCGAGGCGTCGATGGCATCGGTGGCTGCGGTGCTGACATCGCCAATGCGAGCCATGTCGTCGACGTGATCCTCGTGGTGACGGCGAGTGTGGTTGTAGAATTCGTTGTAGGCGATACGGTAAAGCCAGGTGCCGAAAGACGAAAGCCCCTTGAAACTGCGTATGCCAACATAAGCCTTGACGAAAGTCTCCTGCGCCAGGTCGTCGGTGAGCATGTCGTCGCCCATGGTCAGGTTCAGCAGGAACCGACGCACGCGCGGCTGATAGGCCTCGACAAGCCTGCCAAATGCGTCCCGGTTGTCGGCCAAGGCGCATTGCGACAGCAGTCTTATTTCATCAAGCTTGGAAAGCATCAGGACGGATGATTAGTAAGGCTGATAGGTATTGTTGTCGTCCTCTTTATAGTCCTCGTCAAAAGGGGGAGGAACAGGGATTCCTTCACGCATGGGTTCCTGTTGAGGTTCGGTAGAGCGTTTCTGCTCAGCGCGTCTCCAGGCCTCTTGAAGCGCTTTCTGCTCCTTATAGATAATGAAGCCTTTGCACAGTCCCACGAAAATCAGCGCCAGACCAATGGGAGTTAAGGGGTTGGAGCCATCGATGGCAAGACCACAGAACAGTCCGGCTGCACCCCACCCTAACCATGCGATAGCCGGTTTCATGGCACGCCAATTCACCATATCGGTCATGACGATGGGACTATCGGGTGTTTGGCCGCCGATGGGAGTCCCCACTGGCACACCACCAGTCTGCTGAGGCGCAGCAGCATTGATCACGGGAGGCGCGGTAACGACGGGCTGCTGCACATAGATGGCGCTACGCGTCGTGTCGTTGAGCGACAACTCGTTGAGGGGATAGTTGTTCTCGATGGCCCTCTCGATGACGCGGTACTTGCTTCGGCGGTTCAGGAAACGGAAGAACAGCACCAGCAACACGAGGAGCAGCAAACCCAAAATCGAAACACAGGCAATCACCTGGGAGGTCACAGCCCACTGGCCGCTAATCACCTTGATGTCCTCGGGTGAGAGTTCGCCCCTGCGGTTACCGATTTCCACCGTTGTGCCATTACCGGCGGTGAGGGTGTCGTCAAGTGCTTTGTTAATCTTTTCATTCACCTTTTCAAGGTCCATTTTGGGGATGGTGATTGACTTGTCACCGCTCGTCACAGTCACCGAGTCGCCCTTCAATTCCACGCCAGGCTTGCTGGCGGGCGTCGTCGTGATGGTTGGTACCGCCATTGCGGCAAAGGCCATCGTGAGCGTCATTGCTAATGTTAAAATCGTCTTTCTCATTGTTTTATCTTTTTTATAATTGTTGTTAATCGTTGGTGGCTCCAAGCCGTTTTCATGCATTAGACGCAACACAGGTTCAAAAAAGTTGCACAAAGGTGAAAAAATTTTGGAATCACCTCAAAAAGGCCCGGATTGGCAAGGCTCCGCCATTAGGTGACCTCGAAGATGTAGACGGGTCGAAGGCCCGGCTTTGTTGAGAAACACCATGCAAGTGGGTCGCAGACCCACGCAGCTTGGTGACAGCAAGACGTGATAGTAAGTGCCTCGAAGAGGAACTTCAGGTCAGACGGTTATCGTTCCATTCGATTCCTGACAACTCAAGCATCTGCCTATATTCTTCTTCAAACGAACTCGCCTTGTGGTGCTCACGCTGATTGATGATGTAAGCGACAATCCTGTCCTTATCTCGACTGCTGCAAGAAAAAGCGCCATACTCCTTGCCCCATCCACTGAATTGCGGGAAATAGACTTGTTGTTTCGCCCACTTGCTGCTGCCCTGCTTAATGTCGCGCACAAGATCGCTCAAAGCAACTGTCGGGGCCAACTCAATGAGCATGTGAACATGATTGCCGATGCCATTAATGCGATAAAGACGGCAACCACGGCTCTTGACAATAGCCCAAATGTAACGATACAGATGCTCGCTCGTCTCATCGGGGATGGTCATCTGACGGCGATAAGTGTTGATGACAACATGATACATCGAACTGACTGCGCTCATAACAAATCTGAATGAATGGATTGAGATGCAAAGGTAATGTAAAACTCTTGATGTCACAATCGCTGAGGGGGAGAAGTTCGTCTTCGACGTACTTTCTTTGCTGGCGTTTCGGCACCAAGCTGCGACCCTCTTCGAGGGTCTTGCATGGTGTTTCTCATTGAAAACGGGTCTTCGACCCGTTTAGCCTCTTAGGCGGCCTTGTCAATTGCGCACGCAAAAGGCTCGTTTTGAATGTGTTTTTCGAACTGTGTGAACAAAAAAGTTGCACAAAGGTGAAAAAATTTTGGGAAAAACGCTAACTTTGTGGCTAATAAGCGAAAATATCTTCTAACCTTTTTAAATTCATCATCATTATGAAAACGATTAATCGAGTCCTCATGTTGCTCATCGCCTTTGGTATGGCAGCTGGCATTACCGTCAATGCCGACGAGGCCCGCAAACGCGAGATGCGCGCCGCGTGGATTGCTACCGTGTGGGCCATTGACTGGCCTTCGACACAGAATAACGCTGCTGCCCAAAAGGCAGAACTTGACAGCTACCTTGACAACCTCAAGGCCCAAAACTTTAACGCCATCTTCTTCCAGGTACGCTCGATGTGTGACGCGATGTACCAGTCGAGTTATGAGCCCTGGTCCAGTTACTTGACGGGCACCCGTGGCAAGAATCCGGGCTACGACCCGTTGGCCTATGCCGTTGAGCAGTGCCATGCCCGCGGCATCGAGTGTCACGCCTGGGTGAATCCTTATCGCTTCAGCACCGGCTCCAACTGGAACACGGCCCAAGACCAGGAGTTGAGAAATTCGGGAATGCTGCTCTCCTACACCAGCGGCAGCACGACGACCACCATTCTCAACCCCGGTCTGCCCGCCACGCGCCAGCGCATCGTCAACGTCATCCAGGAAATCATCACCAACTATGACGTGGACGGCATCGTGTTTGATGACTATTTCTATCCCAATGGCATCCCGACCAACAGCAGCGCCGGCGACTATAACCTGTGGAACGACTCCAACGTGGACATGACCTTTGCCGACTGGCGCCGCAACAACGTCAACATGATGGTCGCCGACGTGTATAACATGATACAGGAGGTGAAGCCCGAGGTGCGCTTCGGCATCAGTCCAGCCGGTGTCGCCGGCACGGCCAGCACATCGGCGGCACAACACGGTGTGACACCTTGCCCCAAGGGCAGCGACTGGCAATACAACGGCATCTTCAGTGACCCGCTGGCATGGCTCGAGCAGGGCACCATCGACTACATCTCGCCGCAGATCTATTGGAAGACCAATCACTCAAGCAACCCATTCGGTCCCATCACCGACTGGTGGAGCTACATCGCCAAGCACTTTGGCCGTCACCACTATGCGAGCCACAGCATCTCGTTCCTGGCTTCGTCGAGCAACACGACCAGCGATTGGGCCGAGGTGGTCAAACAGATCAACTACTCGCGCCAATACACCGAGGATAATTGCCCCGGTGTTGTGCTCTACAGCGCCAAGAACATCAACGGCAACAATGGCGGAGTGGGCGGCCTGGGCAATTACCTGCTCGCCAATGCCTTCCAACTCCCTGCCATGATTCCCGCCGTCACCTGGAAGGAGCGTCCTGACTACAGCGCTCCGGCTGACCTTGCCCAGAACGGCGCCGATCTCACTTGGGCACCCCAAGAGGGCACATTGGTCAAGTATTCGGTCTATGCCATCCCCGCCGAGGTCACCGTTGAGCAAAGTGAGAGCGGCACCTATGACGGCATCCGCGGCGACTACCTGCTGGGTGTCACCTACAAACCGTCCTACACCTTGCCCGATGCCTATCAAGAGGGCTACTGGTATGCCGTGTGTGTCATCGACGGCTACGGCAACGAGAGCGAACCCGCTTACCTGGGTCTCAACGATGACCCGGGCCAGCCCATCCCAGTGACCTACAACATCGAGAAAGTATGGGAGGTCAATGACCTCAGTTTCATGAACACGCCTGACGTTCGCCAAGGTTTCGGCATGGACGGCAAGTTCTACATCAATGACAAGGGCAGCAGCACCATCCTGGTTGTGGACAAGAACGGCTTGACGGGCACCAGCTATGAGGGCGGCCGCAATGTGGGATTCACCCGTGATGAGGCCGGAAACCTCGTCGTCAGCGACGCCCAATTCCCCGACCCCTGGAACACCAGCAGCCCACGTTTCAAAGTCATCAACCCCGCTACCGGAGAGGTGACGACCCACGTCCTGCCAGCCGACCTCACCAACTTCGGACGCAGCGACAACATCGGCTTCGCCCGAGGCAATCTGCTGAAAGACGGCGAACTCTACCTGGTGGGCGCCAATAGCGGCACCAGCATCAGCCGCATCAAGTTCTCCGGCGGCGAGATTGACACCGACGAGTCCTACCTGGCCAACTGCGACGGTGTGAACCCCAGCAGCGGCACGGTGCTCAATGCCTATACCGATGCCAACGGCGACGAAGCAATCCTCTATGTGACCCGCAACAGTACTCCCGTCAAGATGCTGCCCGACGGCGACAACTTCACCGGCACAGCCTTCTCGCTGCCCAACAAGGGCGCCACCAACGGAGCCTTCCCCTTCGTGTGGAACGGAGTGGAGTACATCCTCTACCCCACCCTCAACAACTACTTCGACGGCTTCGCTGTGGCCCAGGCCAACGCCGGCACGCCGCTCGTGTCTGTGCCCGAGAGCGTCTCTGTCAAGGCCAATGAATATCAAGCCGACTGGCTCAATGCCGAGGTCGTTGACTCACGTCATGTCACCATCTACCAGTACTTCCCTGGCGGACACATCACCGTGTGGAGCCTGACCAAGCAGGGCGGCTACTTGCGCGGCGACGTCAACGATGACGGTGAAGTGAACATCAGTGACGCCATTCTCCTCATCACCTGTCTGCTCAACAACGACAGTGAAGGCATCAATATGGAGAATGCCAACTGCAATCTTGACGAAGAGGTCAACATCAGTGATGCCATCACGCTGATCAACTACGTCCTGAACAACACCTGGCCCGAGTAACACCGATTGTGACGCAAACGAATCGCCGCCCGAAGAACGAGCTTGTTCCTCGGGCGGCAATTCTTATCAGCGACAAGGTCACTTGGTGTCTTCCAAGTCCTCAATCTGTTCGATGGTGTCGCGGTAATGACGTTGCGTCTTGAAGTGTACCATCAGACCTCCGAGCAATCCGGCTAACATACAAATGATGAAGAAGAAGAGTATGCCCTGGGAGAATCCCACCTTCTGTGACTCCTCATACATGAACCACCCGAACCACAACACTCCAGCAGGTATGCCAAACCAGAGCCAATTGGCATCGCGTTTCTTGGCGAGGGTCACCTTGCGCTTGACATCCAGCAGGTTGCCGCCCATCAAGTCGTTGTTGCGCAGGTCGCGGCTGTTAAAATACATGAACCCCACCACAATAAGCATCAGCGCGCACATTGTGAGCCATAGGGCAACCGAGAGTCCATTCAGCATCACAAAGGCCCAGTAGCCGTAGGGAATCATAGCCAGGGCGACAATCCCCAAAACGAGATAGCGCTTGTTGATTGTGCTCACGCCACGCTTGATGGAGCGGCGGATGAAGCGGTCGTTCACTATCGTCTGGTTCTCGAGTTTATCTTTCAATATCGCCATTTGCTGGCGCATTTCGTCAAGTTCGTAATCCATAATCTTAAAGTTGTTTTTTAATCGTTCATTTTTTTGAGTTGTTCTTTAATGCGGTACAGGCGGGTTGCCACAGCTGTCGTCGAGATGCCCACCACTTGGCCGATTTCATCGTAGGGCATATTTTCCAGCCACAGCAGTACGATGGCGCGGTCAAAGGGCTGTAAGCGGCTGATGCGCTTGTGCAGCATGCCCACCTGGCGGGTATCCTCGTCGTGGTCCTCAAACAGGTTGATGTTCATCGACAGCGGCTCGGCGACCGAGCGGCGCTTCTTGCGCTCCTGGGATATACAGGTGTTCAGCGCCACGCGGTAGATCCACGTCTTCACGTTGCTGCGGTTCTCAAAACCCTCAAAGCCCCGCCACAGGTTGATGATCGCCTCTTGGAAGAGGTCGTTCACCTCGTCGGCATCTTTCGAGAACATGTAGCACACGGTATAGATGGTGCTCTTGTTCTGCTTGATGGTTTGTGCAAATTTGCTTTCCAGTTCGTTCATTTTTCTAGCGTTTTAAAACTTTCTTTTGCCCGTTAGACGCACAGCGCTCAAAAAAATCACACAAAAATAAAAAAAATTTCCTGATAATCGTTTGACACAATCCTGCTGTCGGAATCATATCGAAATTGAAAAAGTTGGCACACTATTTGCCAATGTGGGTGAAGAGTAGTAATTTTGCAGTTTGAATTCACATCTTATAATTAAAGAAGCATGAAGATTATCAGCAAGGTCAATGAGTTGCGCGAGGCCGTTCAGGCGTTTCGTCAGGCAGGTAAGTCAGTAGGTCTGGTGCCCACGATGGGTGCCCTGCACGAGGGTCACAAGTCCCTGATCGATCTTGCCCGCAAGGAGAATGATGCCCTCGTGGTGAGCTGTTTCCTGAATCCCACGCAGTTCAACAACAAGGAAGACCTGCGCACCTATCCCCGCACCGCCGAACGCGATGCCGCGATGCTTGAGGGATGTGGTGTCGATGTGGCATTCATGCCCACCGTCGAGGAGATCTATCCCGAGCCCGACACCCGCGTGTTTGACCTCGGCCCCGTTCAGCAGGTGATGGAAGGCGCTATGCGTCCCGGTCACTTCAACGGCGTGTGCCAGATTGTGAGCAAACTCTTCTCGTGGGTAATGCCCAATCGCGCTTATTTCGGCGAGAAGGATTTCCAGCAGATTGCCGTCATCCGCGCGATGATTAAGCAACTGGATTTTGATATCAATATCGTGCAGTGTCCTTGTGTGCGCGAGGAAGACGGATTGGCCAAGAGCAGCCGCAACGTGCGTCTCACCCCCGAGGTGCGCAAGGTGGCTCCGCAGATTTATGTCACGCTGCAACGCAGCCTGGAGTTTGCCAAGGACCACACCGTTGAGCAGACCCATGACTGGGTAGTGGCCACCATCAACGCCTGGCCGGAGATGGAAACGGAGTATTTCTCGATCTGCGACGGCATCACGCTGCAGCCTGTGACCAACTGGGACGACAGCGACTACATCGTGGGTTGCATCACCGTGTATTGCGGCGACGTGCGCGAGATTGATAATATTACTTATAAGAGACTTTAGACTTTAGACTTTAGGCGTTAGACTTTAGACGTTAGACGTTAGACGTTAGACGTTAGGCGTTTACTTCAAACTTACAATTAAGAACTTACAATTCAAGATTATGTATATCCAGGTCATGAAATCCAAGATTCACCGTGTGACGGTGACCGATGCCAACCTCAACTACATCGGGAGTATTACTATCGACCAGGACCTCATGGATGCCGCTGGCATCATCGAGGGCGAGCGCGTGTATATCGTTGACGTCAACAATGGCGAGCGACTGGACACCTACACCATCGCCGGCGAACGCGGCAGTGGCACCATCTGCCTGAATGGCGCCGCGGCACGCAAGGTGGAAGTGGGCGACATCGTCATCATCATGGCCTATGCCATCGTCACGCCCGAGGAGGGCCGCGAATTCAAGCCTCAGGTCGTGTTCCCCGACACGGCGACCAACCGCTTGATCAAGAAGAAAAAATAACATAACATTTCCCCCTCCACGGGATGTTACCAAGCAATCATAAAAACCTCAAATATAATGTTTGAAAATTTATCAGAGAAACTTGAACGGTCATTCAAGGTCCTGAAAGGACAAGGCCGCATTACCGAAATCAATGTAGCATCAACCCTGAAGGAAGTGCGCCGCGCGCTCGTTGACGCCGACGTCAGCTATCCTGTTGCCAAGAAGTTTGTCGACGACGTTAAGGCCAAAGCCATGGGCCAGAATGTCATCAACGCTGTCAATCCCAGCCAGATGATGGTCAAGATTGTCCATGACGAGTTGGCAGAGCTGATGGGTGGCGAGGAAGCCACGTTCAGCATTGAGGGCAATCCCGCCGTCATCCTGATGTCGGGTCTGCAGGGTTCCGGTAAGACCACCTTCACCGGCAAACTCGCCAACCGCCTCAAGAGCGGCAAGGAGAAACGCAAACCGCTGCTCGTGGCGTGTGACGTTTACCGTCCTGCCGCTATCGACCAGTTGAAGACCATTGCCGAGCAGATTGATGTGCCCGTGTACAGTGAGCCCGAGAGCAAGGACCCCGTCGCCATCGCGCTGCACGCCATCGATCATGCCAAGAGCAACGGCTATGACCTGGTGATTGTCGATACCGCCGGCCGCCTCGCCGTCGACGAGGCCATGATGGTCGAGATCAAGGCCATCAAGGATGCCATCCACCCCAACGAGACCCTGTTCGTCGTTGACTCGATGACCGGTCAGGATGCCGTCAACACCGCCAAGGCCTTTAATGAGCGCCTCGATTTTGATGGCGTTGTCCTCACCAAGCTCGATGGTGACACCCGTGGCGGTGCCGCCTTGTCGATCCGCGCCGTCGTTGACAAGCCCATCAAGTTTGTGGGTATCGGCGAGAAGATGACCGACCTGGATCCCTTCCGTCCCGCAGGTATGGCCGACCGCATCCTGGGCATGGGCGACATCGTGTCGTTTGTGGACCGCATGCAGCAGCAGTATGACGAGGCCGAGGCCGAGAAACTGGAGAAGAAAATCAAGCAGAACAAGTTTGATTTTGACGACTTCATCAAGCAGATCAAGCAAATCAAGAAGATGGGTAACCTCAAGAGCCTGGCTTCGATGATTCCCGGCGTGGGCAAGGCCATCAAGGACATTGATATTCCCGACGACGCTTTCAAGGGCGTGGAGGCCATCATCGGCTCGATGACGCCTCAAGAGCGCTCCAATCCCGACATCATTGACGCCAGCCGCCGCAAACGCATAGCCAAGGGCAGTGGCACGAGCGTCGAGGAGGTGAACCGCCTACTGAAGCAGTTCCTGCAGATGCGCAAGGTCATGCACCAGGTGTCAACCAATCCCATGCAGATGATGCGTAACGCCAAGGCTCAAGCCAAGGCCGCCAAGCGTGGAAGGTAATAATTCAAGTGGGCATTTTTGCCCACTTGAAGTTTAGAGGTTAGAGAGGTTAGAGAGGTTAGAGGGACTCTTATCAGGGACTAAAAAACAGAAGCCAATTATGAAACTGCTCTCCATCTTGATGCTGTCGGTCGTGTCGCTGCTGCAAAGTAACCACACGGTTAACCTGATGTTTGTGGGCGATGCCATGCAGCACGCGCCGCAAATCACTGCAGCCGAACAACCGGGCGGCACCTATGACTACACGCCGTGTTTCCAATACATCGAGGAGGACGTCCGCTGGGCCGACCTGGCCGTTGTCAACCTGGAGTGCCCCTTGGGCGGCAAGCCCTACACGGGCTATCCGTGCTTCAGCGCACCCGACAGTTATGCCGAGCGCCTGCGCGACGTGGGTTTCGACCTGTTCCTCACAGCCAACAACCACTGTCTGGACCGCCGCGATAAAGGCTTGGTGCGCACATGTCAGGCTCTGGACTCGATGAATATTGCCCACATCGGCACCTACCGTGACGCGCAGGAACGCAACCAGCGCCTGCCCTACATCGTCAACATCAAGGGCATCAAAATCGCATTCCTGGATTATACCTACGGGACCAACGGCATCCGCATCCAAGGTGAGGTCGTGGTCGATTTCATTGACCAGCAACGCATTGCCGAAGACATCGCCCTGGCTCGCGAACGCGGCGCCGACGCCATCTGCGTGAACATGCACTGGGGCATCGAGTACACATTGAAACCTGTGGCCGAACAACGCACCCTTGCCGACTTCCTCGTCGCCCAAGGCGTGGACCTCATCATCGGCGGGCACCCTCACGTGGTGGAGCCGATGGAGATGCGTTACAGCAAGGAATATGACAAGAATGTGCTGCTCGTCTACAGCCTGGGCAACTTCATCAGCAACATGAGTGACATCGACTGCCGCGGCGGTGCCATGGTCAAGGTCACACTGAGGATGGAGAACGGGCGCCCCGTGGTGGAATGTCCGCGCTATAAACTGTTCTTTGTGCAGAAGCCGTCCAACCGAGGCGATAATTACGTCCTCATCCCCGAGTCCCGTCCCGACTTGCTGCGCTCTGACTGCAAGAGCGACTTCACCCGTTTCATGACTCGCACCCATGACCTGGTGATGAGCAATAACATCGACGTCCCTGCCGAAGAGTAGATTACGGTTTTTCCAAAAACATAAGTGGGTTGTATCACGATGATACAGCCCACTTCATTATTAAGCCTTATTCTTAATGCAAATCCACTATTTCTTCTTGCACCATTTGTTGGCGATGACGATACCCAGGATGTAGAAGCCAAACAGTACAGGCAGGCATACCAGGAATATGACTACAGTGGAATCAATCAGAGACACCAGCCAGACAAAAGCCAGAGTGAACAATATCATGGCTGCGACAACCGCCCTCAACCGCTTAGTGTTGAACCGGTTGCGTTCTTCTTCCCTCGCCGTGTTGTAACCGGCAATCAGCCCGTCACCCTTTCCCGTCAAGATGACGATGGCCAAGATGATCATCATCAGGCTAACCGCCGATAATATGAAGACCAACGCGGTGTCCATACGGACATAGATTTAGGACAGGTACTGCTTGACGTCGATGGCGGCGCGGCAGCCTCCGGCGGCAGCAACGATGGCCTGGCGGTAATGCGGGTCGGCGACGTCGCCAGCGGCAAAGACGCCCTCAACGTTGGTCGCGGTGTTGTGACCCGTGAGTTTGATGTAGCCCTGCTCGTCAAGGTCAACCTGTCCGCCCAGGAAGTCGGTGTTGGGCCTGTGGCCGATGGCGAGGAAGAAGCCGTCGATGGCGATATCAAACAGTTCCTCCTTATCGGTGCCCTTGAAACGCACCAGGTGAGCACCCTCGACACCATTGTCGCCAAAGAGGCCCACGGTGTTGGTGTTGAACAGGATTTCAATCTTCTCGTTCTCCTTGACGCGCTGCTGCATCGCCTCACTGGCACGCAGGTAGTCCTTGCGCACGATGAGATAGACCTTGTTGGCGAGGTGGCTCAAGTAGTCGGCCTCCTCACAGGCGGTGTCACCGCCACCCACGACGGCAACGACCTTCTTGCGATAGAAGAATCCGTCGCAAGTCGCGCAAGCCGAAACGCCCTGGCCCGCATACTTCGTCTCGTCGGGCAAGCCCAGGTATTTGGCCGTGGCGCCAGTGGCCACGATGATGGTGTCGGCAGTGAGTTGCTCGCCGCCGTCAAGGGTTACCAAGAACGGGCGCTGACTCATATCGATGCCAGCCACGAGGCCCGATTTCATCTTAGCACCCAGATTCACGGCCTGCTGACGCATGTTGTCCATCAACTGGAAACCGTCGATGCCCTCGGGGAAGCCCGGGAAGTTCTCTATAGTAGTCGTCTGGGTCAACTGTCCGCCCACCTGCAGGCCCTCGATGAGCAAGCAGTCGATGGCGGAACGCACCAGATAAATCGCGGCTGTGTAACCGGCAGGACCGGAGCCGATAATCAAACACTGTGTATGGTTCATTTTTTTTAGTTAGGAATGAGAAATTAGAAATTAGAAATGAGGAATGATGAATTTTCACTATTAACTGTTAACTACTTCAGCAATTCGTCGAGGTAGTTATAGAAGGAAGGATCCTCGCCGATGACAACCTTGGCAACCTGGCCCTCGGGGTTGACGACAATCTTGGTGGGGAAACTTTGCACGCCATAATACCACACCGGATTGTCACCCGTCATTGGATCACAATACACATGCAGCCAGGGCAACTCGTTCTCGGCGACCGCGGCTTTCCACTTCTCGACGGTGTCGTTGCAGTCCACACCCAGGATTTCGAATTTGCCGGCATACTTGTTGTAGTACTCCTTCATCTTAGGCATGCCCTTGATGCACCAGACGCACCACGAGCCCCAGAAATCAAGAACCACCCACTTGCCTCGCAGCGACTTCAGCGCCAAGGGATTGCCGTTAATGTCATTAAGCGTGAAGTCGGGCGCTTTCTTTCCCTCCATGGCATACTTCTTGGCCTCTTCTTCGGCCTCTTTTTTAGCCTTCTCCAGGTTTTCCTTGTACAGATTGGCAGCCACGCTGTTACGAGCGCGCTCCGTCAGCAGGGCAATGGCAGGCTCCATATACTTGAGGTCGTCGGGCAATTCAGCAATCAGCGCTGCCGAGGCATCCTGGTCGGGATGAGCCTTGATATAGTCCATCACAGCGTCAACGATGCCCTGGTTCATCAACGGCATCTTTTCATTGAACTCTTCCATCAGTTGTTCATCGGGGACACCAGCATCCATTCTCTCCCGGAGACTAACGAGAAACCCATTGAAAGCATCAATCGCCGGCTTGATGTAATTGCTGGCCTCGTAAAAATCCACATAGAATTGTGAGCCGCCAAAACGTATGTCGCCATTTTCATCCTTGGTGACAACGAGCGTCTCGCCCGGGATGGCAGGAAGCCTAAAATCATCTTCTTCGTCAGGTGAGCGCCCTGTGAACCAGCGTTCTATTATGATATCGCCCGCATCCTTGAGGTCAAATGTCACCTCCATCATTTCGCCCGTGACGGCACGAAACTCTCCCCGTTGAATACTCGGGATGTAGAAATGTACCGAGTCACCGAGATATTCAAAGGTTCCCTTTACCGTGAATTTACCTTCCTGTGCCGCGGCACCCACCATCATCATGCCCATGAGCATGGTCAATAGCATTTTTTTCATGTCTCTCATCTATTTTGTTTTCGCCAAACTAAAGGCACATTGAACTTATGCCAGATTCACTTAAGCACCTCGTCGAGGTAGTCGTAGAAGGTTGGAGACTCGCCCACAACCACCTTGGCGATACGGCCCTCAGGGTCAATGACAATCTTGGTGGGAAAACTATCCACGTGGTACAACTCCAGCGGGTTATCGCCCTTCTCCTTGTCCCAATAGACGTGCAGCCAGGGTATTTCGTGCTTGGCGACCGCTTCTTTCCACTTCTCAACGGTGTCGTTGCAGTCCACGCCCAGAATCTCGAGTTTGTCCTGATACTTGACGTAGTATTCTTTCATCTTGGGCATGCCCTTGATGCACCAGACACACCATGAACCCCAGAAGTCCAGAACCACCCACTTACCGCGCAACGAACTCAGCGCCAGCGGCTTGCCGTTGATGTCCATCAGCGTGAAGTCGGGAGCAACACTACCCTTCTGGCCATGCTTGGCGGCCTCTTCCCGGGCCTTCTCGAGTTTTGTCTTGTACAGGTTGGCGGCTACACTACCACGCGCGCGCTCGGTCAGCAGGGCTGCGGCAGGCTCGAGGTATTCGAGTTCGCCGGGCAACTCATCAATCAGAGCGGCAGCGGCATCCTGATCGGGATGCGCCTTGACATATTCCATCACAGCATTGTTCAGGTTTTCAATCAATACCGGTACTTTGGCCTGATACAATTCCATCAGTTCTGCCTCTGAAGCACCGGCAGCCATTTTGTCCGTGAGTTCCTTCAACAACGCATCACCCTCCTTGTTGATGGGCTCGACCACTTTCATAGCCTCGTTAAAATCCACATAGAACTGGGAGCCGCTCAACTGCAGATTGTCCTCGGCATCGATCGTGACGATGAGCGTCTCGCCCGGGATGGCAGGGATAGTGATATCGTCCTGCTCCTTATTCTGGCGTCCTTCAAACCAGCGTCCTATGGTGATATAGCTCGCGTCCTGGAGGTCAAACGTCACCTCAAGCATTTCGCCAGTGACAGCGCAAGCCTCCATTGTGCCAAGGTCCCGGAATAAAAATGCCACCGAGTCACCGAATTGTTCAAAGGTTCCTTTTACCGTGAATTTACCGCCCTGGGCCACGGCACCCAGCACCATCATGCCCATGATCAAGGCCATGAAAAACTTTTTCATATTACTGTCATTTTTAATAATCATATCATTTACTTTTGGCAAAGATACTAAAAAAATGTCTTCAAAAGCAAATTATACACTTTATTGGTATTTCATTAAGATTTTTTCTTAATTTTGCAGAAAAATAGAAACATATAACCAAAAACCAAAGTAGAAGATGAAGAGAATTGCAACTTTGTTGACGGTGGTGACGGTAGCGATGATGGCCGTTGCCCAGATGGCTAATCCCGTCACATTCACTTCCCAACTGAAAACCACCAATGGTTCCAGTGAGGGCGAGATTGTCTTTACTGGCAAGATCGACAAGGGCTGGCACGTGTATTCAACCAACTTGGGCGATGCCGGTCCCACCGAAGCAAGTATCACCTTCCACAAGAAGGACGGTGTGGAGCCCGTGGGCAAACTCAAACCCGTGGGCAAGGAGATTTCTCAGTTTGACGAACTGTTCGGCGCCAAACTGCGCTACTTTGAGAACAACGTGCAGTTTGTGCAAAAGGTGAAGTTCACCAAGCCCAACTACAATATCGACTGCGACCTGGAATATGGCGCTTGCAACGACCAGTCGTGTCTGCCGCCATCGAGCGTGAGCCTGAAGAAGGCCGGCAAATCACCCGCCGTTGACGGCGAGGCCGACAAGAACAAGGAAGAGCAGGAAAAGGCTGATGCCGAAGCACTTGCCAAGGCTAAGGCCGACTCGCTTGCCGCCCTTGCTGCCGCTGCTGCCGACAGTGCGGCAATGGGAGCGCCCGTGGATAGCGCAGCGCTGGCCGCCCTCGACCACGATGCGTTGTGGAAGCCTGTAGTGGGTGACATCCAAGCTATCGACGGCACCAGCAGCGACAGCGGCCGTTCACTGTGGTACATCTTCCTGCTGGGTCTGCTGGGCGGTCTGGTGGCGCTGTTCACACCATGCGTGTGGCCCATCATCCCCATGACCGTGAGTTTCTTCCTCAAGCGCGCCAAGAATGACAAGAAGAAAGGTATCAAGGACGCCATCACCTATGGCATCTCGATTGTCGTCATCTATCTGGCTTTAGGACTCATCGTGACCGCCATCTTCGGTCCCAGCGCGCTGAACGCGCTCTCGACCAATGCGGTGTTCAACATCTTCCTGTGCTTGCTGCTGGTAGTGTTCGCGCTGTCGTTCTTCGGCATGTTCGAGATCAAGTTGCCCAGCAAGTGGTCCAACGCTGTCGATAACAAGGCCAGCAACACCAGCGGTCTGCTGTCGATTTTCCTGATGGCCTTCACGCTGGCGCTGGTATCCTTCTCGTGCACGGGTCCCATCATCGGCTTCCTGCTGGTGGACTTCGCCACCAGCGGCAACTTCTGGGGTCCCGCCATCGGCATGCTGGGCTTTGCCCTGGCACTGGCGTTGCCGTTCACGCTGTTCGCCCTCTTCCCCTCGTGGTTGAAGTCGGCTCCCAAGTCGGGCGGCTGGATGAACGTGCTCAAGGTGGTGCTCGGTTTCATCGAACTGGCCTTTGCCTGCAAGTTCTTCTCGGTGGCCGACCTTGCCTACGGTTGGCACTTGATGGACCGCGAGGTGTTCCTGTGCCTGTGGATTGCCATCTTCGGCCTGCTGGGCCTCTACCTCATCGGCAAACTCAAATTCAAGAGCGACGTCGTCGAGCCTGGTGACGAGACCAAGCCCATGCCTGTCGTGTGCATCATGGGCGGACTGATTTCCATTGCCTTTGCCATCTACATGCTGCCGGGCCTGTGGGGCGCACCGTGCAAGGCCGTGAGCGCCTTCGCACCGCCGATGAACACTCAGGACTTCAACCTCAACACAAAGGAGGTGCGTGCCGCCTATACCGACTATGAGCAAGGCATGGCCGCAGCTGCCGCCTCGGGTAAACCCGTCTTCCTAGACTTCACCGGCTTTGGCTGCGTGAACTGCCGCAAGATGGAGGCTGCCGTGTGGACCGACCCCAGCGTGGCCGACAAACTGAATAAGGACTATGTGCTCATCTCCCTCTTTGTCGACGACAAGCGTCCGTTGCCCGAGCCCATTGAGGTGACCGAGGCGACCGGCGAAAAGCGCACGCTGCGCACCATCGGCGACAAGTGGAGCTACCTGCAACGCTACAAGTTCGGCAGCAACACGCAGCCGTTCTATGTGTGCGTGGATCCGCAGGGCAACGCCTTGAGCGGCTCGTTCAGTTACAAGGAGGACGTACCCGCCTTCCTCGAATTCCTGAACGGCGGCCTGAGCAAATTCAAAGAATAAAATAGAGTTTTAAGTTGTAAGTCTTAAGTTTTAAGTGCAATTACAATCGTCTGAAAAACCGACAAGGTAATAGTATTATTACTTAAAACTTAAAACTAAGAACTTACAACTAAAATATTAAAGATATGATTGAGAAGAACGTTAGAGAGCAGATTATCGCGTTGATGAAGCGTGAGGTGGTTCCTGCCGTGGGCTGCACTGAGCCCATGGCTGTGGCCTTGTGTGTGAGCCGCGCAACCGAGGCACTCGGCTGCCGTCCTGAAAAGATTACCGCCCTGTTGAGTGCCAACATCCTGAAAAACGCCATGGGTGTGGGCATTCCCGGCACGGGTATGATCGGGCTGCCCATCGCCATCGCCCTGGGCGCCATCGTCGGGAAGAGTGAGTACCAACTCGAGGTGCTCAAGGATATCACCCCCGAATCACTGGAGCAGGGCAAGCAGTACATCAACGAGGGCCGCATCGACATTCAGCTCAAGCAGAACTGCTGCGACAAGTTGTATGTCGAAGTGATTGCCGAAGGGGATGGACACTCGGCCACGGCTATCATCCAGGGGTCACACACCCGGTTTGTCCGTGTCACCCGCGACGAAGAGGTGCTGCTTGATGAGCAGGCAGGCAACAGCGGCTGTGAAGACGAAGATGAAATCGCACTCAACCTGCGCCTTGTCTATGACTTTGCCATGCAGGCTCCGCTTGAGGAGATCAAGTTCATCCTTGAGACCCGTGACTATAACCTCAAAGCCGCCCAAGAGTCGCTCAAGGGCAACTACGGCCACTGTTTGGGCAAGACCATGGAGAGGCCTCTGAGCCACGGCATCTTCGGCAACACCATCTTCTCTCGCATTCTTTCCAAGACCGCATTGGCCACCGATGCCCGCATGGGCGGCGCGTTGATTCCCGTGATGAGCAACAGCGGTTCCGGTAATCAAGGCATCTGTGCCACTAATCCCGTTGCCGTCTATGCGATGGAGAACGAGAACACCGAGGAGGAGCTCATCCGTGCCCTCACCTTGAGTCACCTGACGGCCATCTACATCAAGCAGAGCCTGGGCAAGCTGAGTGCCCTGTGCGGCTGTGTCGTGGCTTCCATCGGCAGTTCGTGCGGCATCACCTACCTGATGGGCGGCAGCTTTGAACGCATCTGCTATGCTGTGAAGAACATGATTGCCAACCTGACTGGAATGATCTGTGACGGCGCCAAGCCCAGCTGCGCGCTCAAGATTGCCTCAGGTGTCTCCACCGCCCTGCTGAGTGCCGTTCTCGCGATGGAGGGCCGCCACGTCACCAGTGCCGAGGGTATCATCGACAAAGACGTGGACCGCAGCATCCGCAACCTCACCATCATCGGAGCCGACGCCATGTGTGCCACCGACCAGATGGTGCTTGACATCATGACCGGCAAGGAGTAACCGACAACCAACCACTACTAAAAAAACGATAGGGGGATGCGCCATTTGGCACATCCCCCTAAATCGTTCATTGTGTTATGCTAAACGCGGATCAGAATCCGGCATAGCGCACACCATGTACATAATAGATGGAGCCGGGATCATCCGAGAACTCGATATTGTACATGATAGCGTCAGTCGGTTTGCCATTGACATTCAAGCCACCATTAGGAACGACTCTACCATTGGTGATTGTGCAAGTGACGGGATTGCCATCATCGTCGGAGTAGATGTACAGGTCCTTGCAGTTGAAAGTCAAAGCGTTCACGTCTACATTGACCTTAATGGTGTAGCCCCAGAAGTTGTCGTTGTCACTCAGCCACATCAGGTCTTTATCGTCGTTGGCAGTGTTATAAGTGGTCATGTTCCAATCAACAATTCCATAATCGGCATATACATTAGGAATTGTATCAGTTCCATCTATGAGATCGGTATTAACCACCCAATGGCCAGCCATCTTCTCAACAGCCGTTCCGCCAGCGGGCTCGTTAGTCTCGGTACTGCACGAAGCGAATCCGAGGCACAACCCGAGGGTCAAAGCAAAAATTGAAATATATTTCTTCATAATCTTCAATATATTAAGAATTAGTGTTAGTGGAGAATGATGTGGAACTGCATCGATCCTGCATAATCAATGTCGAAGGTCACAGTCTGGGTTTCGGGATCATACGAACCATCATAGAACTCGTCGTAAGTATCACCCCAACCAGGAACAATAGCCGAAAGGGCATGAATCTCATTGTCAACTGTGAGCTGGAGATAGCCACTCATCATATACCTTGGGCCGTAGCCAGCACGCTGGTCATAGTAACCACCCATCATATCAGTAATAGAGAAGATACCCGGAGCGATTCTTTCAATGGCGACAGGATAACCTGAGAACGGTACGGTAGCACCGCTGGAGAACCAATAGCGGAAAGAGCCTTCCTGTACAGTATAGTCACCAGACATGTCGGTGGTCACACTCGGGTCATAGACGCACACCGTGCGCTCAACCGAAGCAGGATATCCATCACTGCCCACTGCCGAATAAGTAATGTAATAGAATCCCGGGCTATTGGGATCAACCTCATCGGCACCTTCAATAACAATCTTGTCGGTGATATCCTCGCCAGCGAGGGTTCCGATGCAACCAGGGTCAACAAAATTGCTGCCAATAGGCACCAGCATGAATTCGTCACCCTGTAGCTGAAGGTCGGCATAGTAAGTCAAGCGAGAATCAGTCAGCTCGTCGTTGTCATCGTTACATGATGTCAAGCCAAGCAGCACACCCGCCATCAATAAGCCAAATAAATATATCTTTTTCATATTTAATCGATTTTATGTTGTTCTACATTTATAAGGTAGTGCACAATTACTTGGCATCCCAGAATACGCGGTCGCTGAGCAACTTGGCCGCAGGGGTATTCTTGTTCAACTGACGAGCATTGCTGGGATAAGGCACGCGCTTGCACAGGCCACCAGCCTGGATGTAGTTCAAGGCAGGAACAATCATCTGGCCAGCGCTGTAAACGGTGGGATCCTCAAAGACCTGTCTTGCCGAAGCAGGGCAGGTAGTGGGCACGTCGGTGCGGCGAACCTCACTCCATGCCTCCATGTGATCACGATAGAAGAGGGCAGCCCACTTCTGCATGTAAATCAGGTTCAGGCGGTTGGCATCGCTGGCCTGGGCATCCCAGTTAACGCGATTACCGTTCAGGAACGAACCAACGCTCATACCACGTGAAGCGAAGTCGGCAGCTACACCAGCCTCATAAGCGGTCTTGGCGGCAGCCTTGTTACCCCAACGCAACTGAGTCTCGGCGATGAGGAACTGGAGCTCACTCTGGGTGAAGAAATAGATGGGAGCGAAGGTTGCGGGCGCATAGTCGATGGCGCTCACGTCCTTGTTCTTCCAATCAACACCCCAAGACTTATAGACGGTCTTGGCACCGGGAATCTGACCTACATATTCACCAGCGTCATTCTTCATGATAGCGTATTCCATGCGCGGGTCGTTGGTAGCCATGTAGTAGCTCACGATGGGATAGGAAGCCACATGGTTCTTGGTACCCAGGGCGCGGGCAACATCATACCAGGGATTGTACTGACCCTCGGCGTTGCTGTAAACGTTCCAAGCCACATCGCCGCTGAAGAAATCGTCGGCATTGACCAGAGCCATAGCCTTGTTCTGATACTCGCCGGCATTGATACCACCGTCGATCAGGCGCAGGTACATGCGCAGACGCAGAGCATTGGCAAAGCCACGCCACTGGCTCACACTCTTGCTGAGCAGCGGGTCGGTAAGTGTCATGGGGTCACCCTCGAGAGCAGCCTCGGCGGCATCCATCTCGGCAAGCACACCCTTATAGACATCCTCACCCATGTCCCAAACGGGATTGGTGTTGGCACTACCCTGCAGGGCCTCGGTATAGGGCACCTGATCCAGGTTGTCCACCAGAAGCTGGAAGGCATAGGCACGCAAGACGGTGCATGCAAACAGGTCGCTCTTGTTCTCGGTGCGATCCATCACGTCTTTGATGTCGGCGAGAGCGCCAGCATAGAGGGTGCGGTAGCAACGGTCAAACAGGTTGGTCGACTCGTCAATATTAAGCTCGGCCTCGTTGTTGTACTGGTTGGCCTCGGGACGCTGCTCAAAGTACTGGGCAAAGAAGCCGCTATAGTTGAACATAGCATCGCCCACAGCTGCAGCGACAGCATTCTCAGCAGCAGGGAATACCAGGTCGGGCGTTACATCGCTACTCGAGGGGTAGTTGGGGTCGTCGTTGATGTCAAGATTACATGACGACAGGCTCAACACTGCTGCAATGGTCAGAAATAAATATATCTTTTTCATGTCTGTTTCAGTTTTTGATTAGAATTTAACCTGTACATTGAAACCAAACTTGCGTGAGCTCGGGTTGGCCGAGAACTCACCGTAGTTACCCTCGAGGTCATTACCGAAGGTAGAAGTCTCGGGATCGATAAAGGTGTTGCTCTTGGGAGTCCACAAGAACAGGTTGTTACCGAAGAACGACAGGTTCACACCAGTGATGAAGCATTTGGCGAACCACTTGGTGGGCATCTGCCAGGAGAGGATTACACTACGCAGTTTCACGTAGCTCTTGTCAACGAGGAAAGCACGGTCCAATTCGGAACCACCGGCGTCCCAGTAGGTGAAGATACCCGTCTCGTCGAGGGGCGTGGTGTTCTCACCGTAGATGGGGTTACCATTGTCATCGGTACCAATCTGCTGAACAGAGTTGGGAACGATGAACGGGTTACGGTTATTGAAGGCAGTCTGGATAGCGTTACCGGTAAAGTAGGTGATGTCCTTGGTGCGCGAGTAGAGCATACCGCCATGACGAACGTCGAGGTTGGCGGTCAGGCTAACGCCCTTATAGCTCAGCGTGGTACCGAAGCCCATCAAATACTTGTAGTTCATGCTGCCGACAATCTGCTGCTCGGGGTTAACCAGGGGCTGACCCTCGCCGTCACAGATGATCTTGCCGTCCTCTGTCATCTGAGGAACATAAGCCTTGAATACACCAAGGGGCTCACCCTCGATGGCATACAAGCTCGTACCGCCGCTCAGACCGTAGATGGTAGCTATGCCGCCCAGCTCATCGGGCAGCTTGATAACCTTACTCCAGTTCTTGGTGTAGTTCCAAGTCACATCCCACTGGAAGTCGCCAATCTTGACGGGAGTCACGTTAACCAATAACTCGACACCACGGTTGCGGATCTTACCCAGGTTCATGTTCTGGGCAGTGTAACCGGTGGCGGGATCCATGTTCAACGAGAAGATCTGCTTGTCGGTATTGCGATCGTAGTAAGCAGCATCGAAGCTGAAGCGGTTCTGGAAGAAAGCCATGTTCAGACCAACCTCAAACTCGGTGGTCATCTCAGGACTCAGGTTCTGGCTACCCAGCACATTACCCATCGAGTAGGCATTCACGCCCACCTTGGTGAAGGGGAACGAGCTACCGTTACCGAAACCACTGGTTGCGGCGGCAGCCTGTGCATATACCGAGTTGGTCATGTAAACGCCGGCGTCATTACCAGTGCGACCCCAAGCCACGCGGAACTTACCGAAGGTGATGATGTTGCGCTGTTCGGGCTTGAGCAGCTCGCTGAACAGGAACGACAAGCTCACACCGGGATAGAAGTAGGAGCGGTTGGTCTTGGGAAGGGTTGACGACCAGTCGTTACGTCCCTGGAGGGTCAAGTAAACCATGTTCCTCCATGCGAACTCAGCACTGCCGAATACGGCCAGATAACGGCGCTTCCACTCAGACTGTGAAGTCGTGGGAATCTCGGCGCTGTTCGAGAGGTTATACCACATGGGGATGGTCAGGTTGGTCACCGTTGAGCCCAGATACTTGTAGGTGCGCTCATTGCCGTTGAAACCGAGCTGAGCATTCACGTGCCAGTCTTGCAGAATCTGCTGGTCGTAGGTCAACATGAAGTTCTGGTCAATCTCACGACGACGGGTGATGCTCTGCGATACCTCACCGGTGAGGTCCTTCAAAGCGTCCTCATAGTTGGGGGTATCCTGGAACAATGCGGCCATGTTGGGCGAACCAAAGTTGTGGTGACCCGTGTTGGTATCCAAACCGAAGCGGTAAGTGGCCGTGAAGTATTTCAGGAATGCATAATCGAGCTGCAGGTTGCCGTAGAAGCGCTCCTGCTCGTACTCGTTCTGGTAGTTTTCAATAATGTAGTACGGGTTGGTCACACCGTAGGGGGTGTAGTAGTAACCCGGGGTGTTGAACGGGTTGTCCAGATCCTTCATCTCGACGATGGAGATGTCACGCGGAGTCTGCATGATGCTGTTGTACATCGAACCCGTCTTCTGACCGGTGGTCACGAAGTGGTTGCGCTGGAAGGCATAGTTCAACGAGGTGCTGAAGGTGAAGTTGCCCTCACGATGGCTACCGCGGGCCGATACCGTGTACTTGGTATAGGTGTCGGCATCCTTGGGGATGATACCGTTATCGTTGATTTGCGACAGCGATACGAAGTAGGTGCTCCTGTCGGTTGCACCGTTGAATGAGATGCTGTTGTTGTAACGGAAACCGGTTGCGAAGAAGTCCTTCACGTTGTTCTTGATGGGAAGGTAGGACTTCATATTCTGGCTGTGGTTGTAAACCCAACCGTAAAGTTGCTGAGAACCGTCAAAGGCAGGACCCCAAGAACCATTCTCTATCTCGGTGTGGTCGCCATACCAACCCATACCGAACTGGTTCTGCATCTGAGGCAGGCGCATTACCGACTCCCACTGGAGGCCACCGTTGTACTCGATGCCCACGCCACGGCTCTGCTTGGAACCTTTCTTGGTGGTGATCAGGATGACACCAGCGCCGGCACGGCTACCGTACAGTGCGGTAGCGGCAGCGCCCTTCAGAATGGTCATGCTCTCAACGTCGTTGGGGTTAACGGCGCTTGCACCGTTACCGAAGTCGTAACCGCTGTTCAGACCATCACTGCTGTAGGTTGCCGAGTTGTTCAAGGGCACACCATCCACTACATACAGCGGCTGGTTGCTGCCCGAGAGGGAGCTCACACCACGAATGATAACTGACTTGGAGGTACCGGGGTCGGAAGATGTCTCAGCAATCTGGACACCAGCGACCTTACCGGCAAGGCTCGACATGACGTCGTTGGTGCGTGCCTGTGCGATGACGTCACCCTTGATGGGGGTTGCCGACACACCCAGCGCCTTGGCCTCACGTTTAATGCCCATAGCGGTAACAACCACCTCATCGAGTGCGGTGTTGTCCTCCTCCAGGGCTACTGTTACAAAACTCGAAACCGCAACAACTTTGGTCTTGTAACCCACGCAACTGATACGTAGCTGCGTCACGTTGTCGTTCACGGATACTGTGAATTGACCGTCAAGGTCGGTAGACGTACCCTGTGATGAGCCGATGGCTTGCACAGTTGCGCCTATCAACGGCTCATTGTCACTTGCACTGACGACCTTACCGTTCACGGTCTTGTTGGCATATGCACTCATTGCAATGAGGCATATAACCATGAGAGTTGATAAAAGTCTCTTCATACAGTAAACAATTAGTTAACCCATCGGCATGCTCAGGCGAGCGCTTACCTAAACATGCCAGTGGATTGATGTTGATTATCTCTAAGGTATTGTGAAACAGCAAGTGCGCTCTGCTTACTGATTTTTGTTTCCTTCATGGATAAGGGAGGTATCATGGCCACACACGCGTGAGGATGGCAACTCATTGTTGCCAGTAGCCCACAGCCTGATTGTGTTTGTGTCTTTCCAATCATAACCCTTTGTCCGCTTTATATTTATTGTTTTTTTTAGCCGCAAAAACTTAAAATATATGCAAGCCCCTCTCCTCTGACGATTCAAGAGACTTGCAAAGATAAACATTTTTTCACTCAAGCAATGATTTATTTATAAAAAATCAAAAAAAACTCACATTTTCTGGCACAAAACGTCCATATCTTCGATAATAAAGGGGTTTTGAACCTAAAGAAATAACAATATACCATTCAAGTTCCATTAAGTTATATTAACAAAATCGAATTATAAAGGCCACGGAGTCATAAAATCCGTGGCCTTAACCCTTCAAACAGGGATGAGATTCCAGCATGCGGGAAGAGGGCTTGAGAGCGTTGCTCAGCGCTTCAGAATCTGGATTGCGGCACCGCCGCCGGGTGCGAGGTGCAGATGCAATGTTTTGGTCTTGTCCACATCCACGCGACGGATGGTCATGGGATAGGGATTGGTACGGAAGTCGGCGTCGGGGCCGTCCTCGTAGATGACGGCGGTGTACTCGCCCTCACCAAGGAAGTCGAGCTGCAGGTCCAGGTCGCGAGCCTGGGCATCGGTAACGCTGCCGACGTACCAGTTGTCGGTGCCGCGCTGCTGACGCACATAGGTCACATACCTGCCCATCGCTGCGTGGGGCACGAGTGTGCGCTCCCAATTGGTGGGCACTTCCTCGATGAACTTAAAGGCGGGCTGATGCTCGTAGTTCTCGATTTGGTCGGCTGCCATGTGACCGGGGCTGTAGATGACGATGTACTCGGCCAGCTGATGGGCCAAGGTGTTCTGCGGACGCGTGCCGGGCACCGAGTCGTTGCGGTACTCAAAGATGCCGGGGGTGAAGTCCATCGGGCCGCCCAAGCCGCGTGTGAACGGCAGGATGCACTCGTGATAAGGGGGATTGCCACCACGACGGTCAAAGGCGTTGTACTCCTGGCCGCGCATGCTCTCGGTAGCAATGAGGTTGGGCCAGGTGCGCTGGATGCCGCTGGGGATGGCGCCCTCGTGATTGACAATCATCAGGTGATAGCGTGCAGCGGTCTCAATGACCTTGCGGAAGTGCTGGATGCCCCACTGCGAGTGCTGAAGTTCACCATTATAGAAATGGGAATTGACATACCCCGTCTTAACCGTGTTGATGCCCAATGACTCGTAGAGGCGATAAGCATCCTCGAGCTGGTTCTCGTAGTTCTGGGCTGCACCGCCCGTCTCGTTGTGGGCAATGATGCGCACGCCACGCTCACCGGCATAGCGGCACAGGCCCTGCAGGTCGTAGTCGGGGTAGGCCTTGGTGAAACTGAAGCCGTCGCCGTGCTTTGTCCAGTCGGTGTCCCAGCCATAGTTCCAGCCCTCGACGAGCACACCGCCCAGGCCATGCTTAGCGGCAAAGTCGATGTAGCGCTTGGTGTTCTCGGTGGTGGCACCATGGCGCTCACCCTGTGACCAGGTCCAGCGCTGTTTCTGCAATGCCCACCAGATGCCCACATACTTGGTGGGCTTGATCCATGAGGTGTCTTCAATCTTGCACGGGTCGTTGAGATTCAAGGGCATGCGCGAGAGCAGGATGTCGGCAGCCGTGCGGCCGATGATGACGGCACGCCACGGCGACACACGGGTGTCCCCCACCCTCACTTTATCACCATTTTTCCAGGGCACGAGGTCGGCCTTGAGGGTTGTCCCCTCATGTGAGAAATTCATGGTCGAGTAGTCGGTAAGATTGGCATCCATGATTGCCATGTAGAGTCCATCGTTCACCTCCAGGGCGACAGGTCCCGACATATTGTTCTTCTTGCTCACGGGTTCACAGGTGTAGATGCCCTCATAGTAGGGCGTCAAGGCCGGAATCGACCACGCTTGGGCATCACTGGGCAGAGCAAACTCGGTTGCCTCGTCCATGATGACAAACTCCTGAAGTCCGGTTTGACGAGGATAGGCATAGCGGAAGGCTACACCGTCGTCATAAGCACGGAAGACCACATCCAGTTGACGTTTTTTGCCTCCCTTCTCCTGCAATCGCACCGTCATCTCGTTGTAATGGTTGCGCACCTGGGCATCCTCGCCCCAAGGCTGGCCCCACGTCTCGTCGAGCGATGAGCGAGTCACCTTGCCCATCTTGAAATTGCCCTTGAAGTCACCATCCTTGAGCACAAAGCCCAATTCTGAACGATTGATAACAGCCTCAGTGCCGCGCATGACCTGGTACCAGGCCTTGCCGCCGTCAACTCCGACGGTCACGGTCAGCGCTCCGTCGGGCGAGGTCACTTTCACGTCCTTGGCTAGGGCCACTGCGCTCAGCATCAACAAAATAGCGGTTAAAATACTAACTCTTTTCATGATTGATATGTTAATTGTTTAAATGTCAGAATCTATCAATTTCACTTGGGCCTCGAAGTCCTCCTTGTTGATGGCACGGGCCTTGAGTTTGGAGCGGTAGGTGTAGATGGTCGTCAAGCTGGCACGCAGGATGTTGGCGATGCTCTGGTTGTCGGTGATGCCGATGCGGATGAGCGCCAGCACGCGAGACTCGGTCGTGAGGCGCTTGCCCTGCTTGACCTCAATCTTGCCGTCCTCCTGCAGTAACTTGTTCACCTCGTCGACGAAGTTCGGGTAAATGTTCAGAAACGCATTGTCAAAGTTCTCGTAGAATAGCCGCGCGTTCTCGTTGCCAAAGTGGGTGCTCTTCAACTCGCGCACGAGTTCCTCGCTCTTGCGGTCACGATGCAGCCTGTAGAGCGCCTTGCGCTGCTCCTCGCCCCGGTCGATGAACTTGCTTGACAGCGCCAAGAATCGAGCGATGTACTCCTCCTTGAGTTTCTCGCGCTCCTGCAACAGGCCGTTGCTCTGGTGCAGCTGCTCGACCGTGTCGCCCAACTGGGCGTTGACCTGACGCAACTGCTCATTGATGGCCTTCTTCTGCTCATTCAGCCTACGGTAGCGTTTCAACAGTTGATAAATAGCCACCACACCCACAATCAACAACAAGGCGATGAGCGAGATGATGCCTAAGAGCCACATCATGTTGCGATGGTTGCGTTCCTGCTTGGTCTGGTAAGCACTCAGAATCTTGGGCACGATACGCGACGACTGGATGTTGCGCAGACGCGTACCGTAGAAGTTGGCATCGTCCACGGCAACGCGCATGTAGCGGTAGGCGCGGTCAATGTCTCCCTCGTCGAAGAGACGGTCGGCAATCATCCTGAGGGCGGTGTTCTCACGTATGCTGCCCTCCAAGTCACTCTCGGCGCTCTTGATGAGGTACTCCATCTGCCGCTGATTGTCACCCATTTGTGAATAATGGAAGGCCATTGTGCTGGCGATGATGGAATACATGCGGTCTCCGCTCCTGTAGTCACCCATCAGTCGGGACAGCAGGTTGATGGCCTGCTCGGGGTGACCGCTGTCGGCCAGGCCCTCGGCCACGGTAATCTGATAATTCACGTCATCGCGCGGCCCCTCAATGGAATTGATGCGACGCCGCATGTCAATGAGCCTGCGCACACTCTCGTCGGCATACTTTGTGCCCTGCATATATTCGGCCTGATAGATGAGCAGGTCAGTCTGTGTGCGGTAATAACGGATGAGTTGGCCGGGCGTCAGGCTGGTGGTGTCAATCAAGTTCAGCGTCCGATGGGCCTCATCCATCAGGCAAGCGGTGGACAGAATGTGAGCCAGATTCAATCGGCTCTCGTTCAGCAGCCCCTCGTTCCCCATAGATTGGGCCAAGTTGATGCACGCGCTCACATAGGTATAGGCCGAGTCATACTGATAGGCGGCATACTCGTCGTAAAGGCGATCCATCTCACGATAGCGCGCATCAAGCGATGATGTGCGAGCCAGTCCATTCTTCAACTGCGCAAGTCGGGCCTCTTTGGCGGCAACAATCTTCGGCTGGGCGGCAATCAAGCTGTCCAGACGCTGGAACGGGCCACGCTCGGCATATGCCGACATGCATCCAGCCACCAGCATCAACGCAACCATTAACTGTCGCCACCTTCTCATGATACACTACAAAACAGTAAGACCCTGATCAGTCGTTCAGTAAACCCAATGTTTAACCGAGGTCAAGATAATATTAATCAGCTCATTGACATCGCTGATATTAATCTCGTTGTCGCCATTGATGTCGGAACGCTTTTTCTCCAGCTGATTCTCCCAACCGTTCAATATCACGTTAATGATATAGTTCACGTCGCTGATGTTCACCTCGCCGTCATTATTGACGTCACCCAAGAGATAAGTTTCGGGTTTGCCCTTGACATAGACCTGATAGCCACCGGCGGGAAGCGTAAAGCTTTGCGTCGCATTCAGGGTAACAGGAACAGCGGTCAAGCCGTCGGCGATGTAATTGACATCAATGGCACGATTCCACTCACCGGCTTCCAAGCCCGATACCGTTGTTGTCACCGCACTGGTGCCCAGGTTGAGCACCACGAGAGCCGTCTGACTATTGTGGTGGCGCGTGAAGGCGATGAGGTTGCTATTGCCCGTGTTCAGGAAGGTCACTTCGCTGGCGCGGTCCCCATTGTCGATGAGCGCGTCGCAACTGTGCTTCAGGGCTGTCAGTGCCTTGACGGTGTTGAGCATCTTGTTGTCAACGCTGTTCCAGTTGATGGGCGTGCGGTTGAAATAGTCCAATTTGCGATTCATCAAGTAGCCCGTTTCCTGTCCGTTGTACAGCATGGGCATGCCGTAGAGGGTGAAGGTCAGCACGGTGAAGGCATAGGCGTTGTTGCCATACTGAGTGTTCATCGTGTTGTTATAGTTCTGGTCGTGGTTGGTGAGATAGACCATGCGGCTGATATCGATGAAACGCAGGTCACTCACCAGGTTGCGGCACTGATTGAGCACACCGGCAGGATTGTTCTTGTTATTGGACAACGCCGACTGGAAGCCCCACGCGTAATCATAGTCCCAGCCACACACGAGCAGTCGCTGAACACTGTTGGCCATGTCACCCTCGCCCAGCATCGTGATGGTCTTGCCGGGCTTATACTCCTTCAAGGCCTTGATAGCACGAGTCCAGAAAGCAGTGGGAATTGTATTGCTGCTGATGTAGTCACAGCGGAAGCCATCGATGTCGGCAGCATCAATCCAGTACTTCATGGCGTCAATCATGGCCACCTGGGTGACTTCCTTGCTGTAATCCAGCTGATAGACGTCACCATATCCGTTAGGACTGGTAAGCGTAGAGTTGTAATACTCACGATGTTGTGAGATCCACACGTTATCCTTGGCGGTGTGGTTGGCCACCCAGTCGAGCCACACCTGCATGCCACGCAGATGGGCGGCATTGACAAAGGCCTGGAGGTCGGCCAGGGTGCCGAAATCGCTGTTGACCGCATAATAGTCACGCGGTGCGTAAGGGCTTCCCAGGGAACCGATACGGCCTTGAACGCCGCGCGGATGAATCGGCATCAGCCACACGATGTCAACGCCCAGATCCTTGAGGTAGTCGAGACGCTGGCTTGCGGCGGCAAGGGTGCCGGCACTTGTAAAGTTATAGAGGTCAAGTTCATAAATCACATTCTGGTTAGGCTCAAATGTGCTTTCGCCCGCCCCGATGATTTTGGACAACTGGCCCATCACATAGTAACCGTGATTGGTGAACGAGCCATCGACACGTCCGCTCTGGTTATTCCAGGTGAAAATCAGACCTGTAGGCATAGCGAGGGTACCCGTGTAAGTCCACTTGTAAATCTTATTTCCGTTCTGGGTATCACCCATGTAGGTCATTGCGGGGCCAGGCCAAGCCGTCCCCACATAGTCGCGGCCGTCGGAGTTGCCGGCCCAAGTCCAGATTTTGGGGGCATCGGTCACCGAACTATTGGCTTCAAAGAAGACGCAGATCTCGCTGTCGCTGGATAACGAGGGTTCATAAACGGACGCCTGCACTCGCATGGCCGGCATCAGCAAGATAGCAAGAGTCAATAAACGTAGAATTCTGGTTGCCATGATGTCATTAATTTTAGTTCGTTTTTGCAAAGTTACTCATATTATTTCTCCCGCACATCACTTCAAACAAAAAATCTAACCGATTTTTATTGGTAAACATATAACTTTCACCGAATTAGATAAGATGCAATACCGTTAAAATCTAAAGCGATTACACACTTTGGAGAACAGGCACCGAAGCATTAGCCGGGCACAAGACACCGCTTTTTACGGTAAACAACGCACAAGAAAAGGCAAAAAGGTGAAGAAATCAAGTTTTTCTGTGTATCTTTGCTCCCAAACAACTAAAATCACAGCACAATGAAGCAGAAACTATTGACAGCACTTGTGGCAGCGCTTGCCGTGGTGATGGCGGCAGACGCCTGCACCTCGGCCATCGTCAGCGGGAAATTGACCGCCAACGGCAGGCCCATGATATGGAAGAACCGCGACACCAACGACCTGAACAACCGTGTGGAACGTATCGTGGCCCACGACGGATTGATGGAGTTTGTCGCCTTGTTCGATGCCCGCGACCTGCGCGACACAGCAGCCTGGATGGGTTTCAACGAGGCAGGTTTCGCCATCATGAACACGGCATCCTACAACCTGAACGGCAACGATGGCGTGAAAAACATGGACCGCGAGGGAGAGCTGATGCGCTACGCGCTGGAACGCTGCAAGACAGTCGACGATTTTGAGAACCTGCTCAAGACACGCCCCAAACCCCTGGGCGTGGAAGCCAACTTCGGTGTCATCGACGCCCAAGGTAACGGAGCCTACTTTGAGGCAGGCAATTACAAATATGTGAAATTTGACCTGGCAGACGCGCCCGACGGCATCCTCACGCGCACCAACTATTCCTATAGCGGCGTGAAGGACAAGGGAATGGGATATGTGCGCGAGAAAAACGAGAAAGCCCTGCTGGCACCGCACATCGAAGCCCAAGACATCACCCCTGCCGTGTTTACCGAAGAACTGTCCCGCACCTTCTATAACTCGCTGTTAGGTAAAGACTTCACCCGTAGCGGAGATACCTGGATTGTGGATCAGGACTTCATCCCGCGCCGCATCTCCAGCGCCAGCGTGGTCATCGAGGGCGTCCTACCCGGCGAGAATCCGCGCCTGACAACCATGTGGATTGCCCTGGGCTACCCACCCTGTGCCGAGGTCTACCCCGTGTGGACAGGTGAGGGCGGCGTTGCCCCCGAGCTCACCGGAACCACCGCCGAGAACCACTCGGTACAATGTGACAAGGTGAACAAGCGCAAAGAGGAGGTATTCCCCGTCGTTCGCGGTAATGGCAAGCAGTACCTGAACCTCTCCAAACTCTACAACAACGAGGGCACGGGCTATTGCCAGACACTCAAGCAGAAGAACCGCATGGCCTATAAGCGCGGTTATGAAGAGATTGCCCGTCGTCGCGCCGCGTATAACAAAAGTAAGAGAGGAAAGAAGAAATAGCCCACAAGATTAAAGGTAAAGAGGGGGCATCCGCCTCCTGAAAGCCTATTGCCAACGCCAACCATCAGACAATGACCCTCGAAGGCTGCAGCATCTCGTCAAACACCTACATGCGGCATCTGTGCACCATGTTCCTCGCCGACAACTGGCTATGGATGGTGGCGCCAGTGGCGGTGTGCGGCATGCTGGCGGTGTGGATTGATGTGCGTTTTGTCATCGTGGCTTTAATGGTGCTGTTCATCGTTCTTCCCATGATTCTGTCTCTGCTCTATTTCTACTACGGTTTCTCGCCCGAGGCCCGATGGTCCATCATGGAGAAGAGCGCAACCATCAGCGAGGAAGGCATCACCCTGTCGTTCACCGACGAACGCATGAAAAAGCACGTCATCGGGTGGGATGACGTGCGCCATATCATTGAAAAGGATGATGCGTTGCTGCTGATGCTCAAAGGCAAGCGCTACACCTGCCTGATGTTGCCTGCATCAGTTATAAATCCAAGCGTTCTGAATCGGCTCAGGCAGTTCGCTACGCAAGTCCAATAAGGTGCCGTAGTCGTCGCTGCGGGCCACATAGACACACATCAGTCCCTTGTAGTCGAGCGTCTTCATCAAGGGCACCAGGTCGGGATACTTGTTCTTGAAAGCATCCAGCTCCTGCTGGTTGCGTAGGGTGGCAATGACCATAAAATACTTGCCCGACGTGCTGCCGGTGGCTTTAATACCCTGATAAGGGCTGGGAGCGGCAGCCTCATTTTGTGCTACAAAGTTCTCATTGACAGTGACATCCAGATGCTGTTGCTGCGGAGCGGTCACCGTGGGAGCCATACTGGCTTGATCCAGATTGTCGCGGTTGACGACGATGGGAGTCGTGAGCAGCACACTCAAGCCCACCAGCGCCACTACCGAAGCAGCGACCTGTGTGGCCTTGCGAATGAATAAGTTGCGACGACTGGGAACAACGGCACGTTGCGTCTCCTCGTGGGCTGCACTTTCGAGTGCCTCGACAGTGAGAACCTTCACATCATTCAGGCCATAGTAGCCGTCAATCAGCGCGTCACCTCCTGCAGGCACAAACTCATTGAAATCGTCCTCGTTGCGGAGGAAACGGCCCAAACGGCCCATTGGCACCTCGCAGCCAGCGGACAGCTGATCGGCAAAGGATTTCACGCCGGCAGCTATCATCCTCATCGCCTCGTCATAGCTCACGCCCTCATGACGCATCAGCGATTGCGCCAGCAAACCATCGTTGTGGTCCAGCTTGGCGTTGAAGCTGATGGTGCGCCTGGGACAAACCAACGATGAACGACCCTCGTCGTAGCAGGCGCCACTGTACTGTGCAATGAAAGCGCCCCAACCAGGAATCGTCACGCAGTCGTGGCGAGACATCAGGTATTCTATATGTTCAATTATCGAAAACATCACACAAAGGTACGGACTTTACCGATAACGGCAAAGAAATTGACGGCAAAACGCAACAAAAAAGTTATCAACAAGGCTCAGCAAGCCCCACATCAAAGCTCAAAGACCTTGCGATAGGCCGCCGCCTTCTTATCCAATGCCAGCGGGTAAGCCCTTGAGGTTGAGGGCATGCGCCACAGGATGAAGTCGTGACTGCCGACACGGCATTCCACCGGAACACCAATGGCAGGGACCTCAATACCAGCCTGGGCAGCAATCACGCCTGTCGCCTTCTCGCCGGTGGTGATGACCCGGGAGATTGTGGGATGGGCACCCAACAAGCCCGCCAAGTCTATCGGCTCGACAATCTCCAAGAACTTGTCGCTGGCATTGTCCTTGAGACGCCTGACCGCCATCGCGGTGTCCCACAAGGCGATGCCTTCACGGTCAAGGAACGACTGAATAGCCTGCAGGTCAAAGCGTTGCAACTCGCTGTTCCACAAGGCATCGCGGTTGTCAAAGAAAATGATGCCCATCACGCGCCAGAAGTCGTTAATCTTGTTCGGGTAGTAGAACGGCATGGACCAGCGCTCGGGCTTGGGCGGGAACGTACCGAGGAACAGATAACGCGCCCCTGCGGGCACATAAGGCGGCCAGGGATGCCGCTCAATGACAGGTTGATTGCTTTCCATGACTGCAAAGAAAACGAAAAAAAAGGCTTTGAACCATGTTTTTCCCGAAAAAAGCCGCAAATATTGCAATTTTTACTAACTTTGCAAGTTAGAAGAATAACAATCACTAAAAATCAAAGAATATGAACATCAAAAATCTGCTTTTGCTTGCTGCGGCATCTCTACTGCTTGCCGCATGTAATCCGGCCGAGGACATCACCTACATGAACAATATCGACAACATCCCGTCGGCTGCCCTTGCTGCCGCCACTACCCAGGCTGGTGATTTCACCATCAAGGCCGGCGACATGCTTCATATCTCCGTTTCGGGCTCCAATGATGATGCTGTCAAGCCTTTCAACAAGATGCAATATGTTACGGCAACCGGTACCAGCAATTACTACATCGGTGACCGCACCACGGTGTTCTATCTTGTTGACGACAGGGGCAATATTGATTTTCCCGTGCTCGGCAAGCTGCACATCGGAGGCATGACCAAGCAAAGCCTTGAGGATTATATCACATCGCTCATCTATCCCCGCTACCTGACCGAGAAGCCCAGTGTGGAGTGCCGTATCCAGAACTTCCGCATCTTCTGCATCGGTGAGTTTAACCATCCCGGTGTTATCCATGCCGAGAACGGCCGTCTCAACCTGATTGAGGCCATTGCCTTGAGCGGCGACTTGACTGTCCAGGGTCTGCGCGACAACATGATGCTTATCCGCACCGACGTCACTGGACAACGCAGCGTGAAACGCATCAACCTGAATGACGCCAGTTTCATCTCATCGCCCGAGTTTGAACTGCAGCAGAACGACATCCTCTATGTTCTGCCCACGAAGTACAAGAAGCGCAGCATCTGGAGCATGCCCCCGACGTTCAACTTCGGTGTCAGCATGCTGGGTACCGCCATGTCGCTCATCACATTCATCACTGTGATGGCCAAGAAATAAGACATTTTTATATAATGTATGCCAAAGCGGCTTCCTCTGTCAGGGAAAGCCGCTTATTTGTTGTCAAAAACTGACAAAATGGCAGTTTTTAAGGTATGGCACAAGTGTTGAGGGACTATGGATGTCGCTTCAAAGCGACCCCAATAAACGAATGAAAGGAGAAACAACGATATGAATTTCAACAATTTTACAATCAAAGCACAAGAAGTGATCCAAAAGGCCGTACAGTTAACCCGCACGAGTGGTAACCAGGCTGTCGAGCCCGAGCATCTGCTCAAGGCCGTCATGACCGAGGGAGATGCTGTGGTGCGCTTCATTTTCCAGAAGTTGGACATCAACCCGGCCAATGTGGAGCGCCCCCTGGAAGCAGCCCTGCAGAAACTGCCGCGCGTGAGCGGCGGTGAACCCTACCTGAGTAACGGCGCCAGCCAGGTGCTGGACAAGGCCAATGACATCGCCAGCAAGAACGGTGACCAGTATGTGACCGTTGAGGCCCTGCTGATGGCCCTGTTCGAAGCCAAGACGACAGTTTCGTCCATCCTCAAGGATGCTGGAATGACCCGTGACGACCTCAAGGCCGCCATCGACGAACTGCGCAAGGGCAAGAACGCCACCTCACAAAGCGCCGAGGAGCAGTACAATGCCCTGAGCAAATATGCCGTCAACCTTAACGAGCGAGCCCGTCAAGGCAAACTTGATCCTGTTATCGGCCGTGACGACGAGATTCGCCGCGTGCTGCAGATTTTGAGTCGCCGCACCAAGAACAACCCCATCCTCATCGGTGAGCCGGGAACCGGCAAGACCGCCATTGTTGAGGGGTTGGCACAGCGCATCGTGCGTGGCGACGTACCCGAGAACCTGAAGATGAAACAGGTCTATTCGCTCGACATGGGCTCACTGATTGCCGGAGCCAAGTATCAGGGTGAGTTTGAGGAGCGCCTCAAGTCGGTCATCAACGAAATCACCCAAGCCAATGGCGAGATCATCCTCTTCATTGACGAAATCCACACCCTTGTCGGGGCCGGCAAGAGCAGCGGCGCAATGGATGCCGCCAACATCCTCAAGCCCGCATTGGCACGAGGAGACCTGCGCAGCATCGGTGCCACGACCCTTGACGAATACCAGAAGTATTTCGAGAAGGACAAGGCCCTGGAACGCCGTTTCCAGATTGTCATGGTCGATGAGCCCGACGAGGAGAGCAGTATCGCCATCCTGAGAGGTTTGAAGGAGAAATACGAGAACCACCACAAGGTGCGCATCAAGGACGACGCCATCATCGCCGCCGTGCAACTGAGCCAACGCTACATCAGCGACCGCTTCCTGCCCGACAAGGCCATTGACCTTATCGACGAGGCCGCCGCCAAACTGCGCATCGAGATGGACAGCGTGCCGCAAGGCCTCGATGAGATTTCCCGCAAGATTTCCCAACTCGAGATTGAGCGTGCCGCCATCAAGCGTGATGGCGACGAGGCGCGCATCGCCGACCTGGACAAGCAGATTGCCGAGATGAAAGACCGCGAGAGCGATTACAACGCCAAGTGGAAGAGCGAGAAAGAACTGATCAACAAGATCCAGCAGAACAAAATCGACATCGAGCAACTCAACTTTGAGGCTGAACGCGCCGAACGCAACGGCGACTACGGCCGAGTGGCCGAAATCCGTTACTCGCTCATCAAGCAGAAGGAGGACGAGAACCGACAGATTCAAGACCGCCTGCGCGATATGCAGGGCGACAAGGCACTCATCAAGGAGGAGGTCGACAGCGATGACATCGCCGAGATCGTGTCGCGCTGGACGGGTATCCCGGTGACCAAGATGCTCCAGAGCGAGAAAGAGAAACTGTTGCACCTCGAGGAGGAACTGCACAAGCGTGTCGTCGGCCAGGACGATGCCATCAAGGCCATCAGCGACGCCGTGCGCCGCAGCCGTGCCGGCTTGAACGACCCGCGCCGTCCCATCGGCTCCTTCATCTTCCTGGGCACCACGGGTGTGGGCAAGACCGAGTTGGCCAAGGCATTGGCCGACTACATGTTCAACGATGAGAACATGATGACGCGCATCGACATGAGCGAGTATCAGGAGAAGTTCTCGGTCACCAGGCTCATCGGTTCGCCTCCCGGCTACGTGGGCTACGACGAGGGTGGACAGTTGACCGAGGCCGTCAGGCGCAAACCCTATTCGGTCGTTCTGTTCGACGAGATCGAGAAGGCCAACCCCGATGTGTTCAACGTGCTGCTGCAGGTGCTCGATGACGGCCGTCTGACCGATAACAAGGGCCGCACCGTCAACTTCAAGAACACCATCATCATCATGACGAGCAACCTGGGTTCAAGCCTCATCCGCGAGCGCTTCGAGCATCTGACCGACGCCAACCGCGACGAGGTCATCGGCCGCACCCGCGACGACGTGATGGGCATGTTGAAGCAGACCATCCGTCCCGAGTTCCTCAACCGTATCGACGAGATCATCATGTTCACGCCGCTCGACGAGGAGCAGATTCGCCAGATTGTCTCCATGCAACTCAAGGGTGTCAAGAAGATGCTGGCCAAGGGCGGCATCACCCTCGAGGCCACCGAGGCCGCCATCACCCTGCTCGGCAAGGCCGGTTATGATCCCGAGTTCGGTGCACGCCCCGTCAAGCGTGCCATCCAGGGCATGGTGCTCAACCAGTTGAGCAAGGACATCATTGCCATGAAGGTCAACCGCGACCGTCCCATCATCATCGATGCCCAAGACGGCGAACTTATCTTCAAGAACTAAACATCAGGCAATCAACCAATAGCGCGAGGGCGACAGTGATTACACTGTCGCCCTCGTTTTTTCTTTTATCTCTCGCTAATCGTTTAGAAGCCCAGGAAGTCGGGGGTCATCTCGTTGAGCAAGAGGCCTTTCAGGTCCTTATCACTCAGGATCATTTCAGTTGATGGGATGCGCCAGTCGATGGCCAGGGCAGGATCGTCGAAGCGCAGGGTGGCTTCGCTCTGGGGGGCATAGATGTTGTCCACCTTGTACTGGAACTGGGCCACATCGCTCAACACCACATAGCCATGGGCAAAGCCCCGCGGGACGAACATCTGGCGCCCCGTTTCGGCACTCAGTTCGACGGCGATGTGCCGGCCCCATGTGGGGCTGCCGTGGCGCAGGTCGACCGCCACATCGAGCACAGTGCCCTGGGAAACGCGCACCAACTTGGCCTGGCTATACTCGCCGCGCTGGAAGTGGAGTCCCCTGAGGACGCCCTTGCTCGAGAACGACTCATTGTCCTGCACGAAGTCCACATGACCAACGTGAGCATCAAACTCTGCCTGCTTGAACACCTCGCTGAAGTATCCACGCCTGTCACCGAAACGTTGTGGCTCAATGACCCAGACGCCAGCGATCTCTTGCTCGATGAAATTCATTGCCATACTACTAGGATGTGATGAAACAACCGCAAAATTAGTCATTTTTAGTCATCATCGCAACAATATTCAAGAAAAAACAAGTACTTTTGCCGTCCAGTACAATAGTGACAGGGAAAAGACATTATGAAGAAGACAGCACGCAACATCATCCTGTTTGACGACAACGAGGTGAGAAAACACCTGATGCCGTTCACCTACACACGTCCCACCGCCATGCTGCGCGTGGGCATCACCACCATCAGCGAGAAGTGGCAGTCCATGCTCGGCGAGGCCAACTACAACTACCTCACCGCGCGTTACCTCAAGAAAAAATTCCCGCTGCACGTGCGCCGCACCACCAACCTGATGGTGGCTGGCCACGTCATCCCCACCCCCGAGTTGGCCCAGCAGGTGCTGTCCCTTGAGGTGGGCGAAGCCTTGATGGTGGGCGAGGAACTCATCGCCTTCAACGGCACGGCTCACGACTACGATGCCCGTCACTACACACGCGTGCATTATCCCAAGCACCTGCCGCTCATTATCAAGCACCTGTATGACATCTTCGAGTTCAACGGTGCCGTGCTGGAGCAGGACTTCGAACGCCTCACCGCGGGCCGCGAGTCACAGCCCTTGTCGTCGACCAACACCATCATCGGCGACCCCACCCGCATCTTCGTCGAGGAGGGCGCCTATGTCGAGGGAGCCGTTCTCAACACCAACGGCGGCCCCATCTACATCGGCAAGGATGTGGAGATCATGGAGGGTGCCTGCATCCGCGGCGGATTTGCCGCCTGCCACGATGCCAAGGTGCGCATCGGCGCCAAGGTCTATGGCGCTACCACGCTGGGCCCGCACGTCAAGATCGGCGGTGAGGTCGAGAACACCGTCTTCATCGGCTACAGCAACAAGGCCCACGACGGTTTCCTGGGCGACGCTGTCATCGGCGAGTGGTGCAACATCGGCGGCGGCACAACAGCCAGCAACCTCAAGAACGACTACGGCGAGATCAAACTGTGGAACTATGCCAGCAAGCGCTTCGAGCGCACCGGGCTGCAGTTCTGCGGCCTGTTCATGGGCGACCACAGCAAAATCGGCGTCAACGGCATGATCAACACCGCCACCGTCCTGGGTGTCGGCGTCAACATCCACGGTTCCGGCTTCCCCCGCAACTTCGTCGCCTCCTTCCAAGAGGGCAGTGCCACGGCAGGCTTCAAGAACGTCCCCCTCGAGACCTTCTTCACCATTGCCGAGCGCGTCATGGCGCGCCGCAACATCGCCCTGACCGACGTTGACCGCGACATCTACAAGGCCATCTACAACATCAGCGACCGCTACAAGTAAAAGATAGCGCCAAACCCGTCAAAATAACGAGAAACGAGGCATGGCAGTGCGATGATTGACACTGCCATGCCTCGTTTTTGGAGAAATCAAAAAATATTTTAAGAATAAAAAAAACTCCCACCGAAGCGGGAGTATAGGTTTTACCCTTCGGCCATTAAGGCCTTATTGTGATAAGATGTAGGAATCTATATGAGTGCAAAATTATAACTATTCTTTTGCAGAGTCAAATATTTGGAGTAAATTTACCGAAAATTAACACTTAAAACATCACATCATGGAAAAAATATTAGGAATTGACACAGGCACAAATAGCCTTGGATGGGCTATCATTGAAAAGAATGATAACGGTGAAACCACGTTATTGCACAAAGGAACCAACATCTTCACCGAAGGTGTAAAAATAGAAAAAGGCATTGAATCTTCAAAAGCAGCCGAGCGCACTGAACACAGGGCATTGCGCAAACATTACTGGCGGCGGAAAGTAAGGAAAATTCGCCTGCTCACGATATTGGTTCAGAACAAGTTGTGTCCACCTGTTGACACCGAACAATTACGCGATTGGCGCCTGAAAGGCATTTATCCCCATGATGAGGAATTCCTGGCTTGGCAGCGCACCGAAGACAAGAATAATGTAAATCCGTATCAGTTCAGGCATATCTGTTTGACTCAAGAATTGGACCTGTCAAATTTGACTCAACGATATATCCTGGGAAGGGCCTTGTATCACCTTAACCAGCGTCGCGGATTCTTGAGCAACCGCAAAGAGACAACGAAGGCATCAGAGGGTGCGGTCAGCGAAGGCATCAGCAGTTTGACTGCCGAGATGCAGGAAGCGGGATGCGAGTTTTTAGGAGAATATTTTTATCGTCTCTACCAATCAGGCGAGAAAATCAGGAGCCACTATACAGCACGCAATGAGCATTATCTTAAAGAGTTCAATGCTATTTGCGAGAAGCAGCAACTGCCTGAGGATTTGGTTACTAATCTCAGAAGAGCCATCTTTTTCCAGCGCCCGTTAAAGTCGCAGAAAGGCACTGTCGGCACATGCGCTTTCGAAAAGGGCAAGGCTCGGTGCCCGGCATCACATCCCATGTTTGAAGAATTCCGTCTTTACAGTTTCTTGAACAATATCAAAATCAAGACGCCAGCAGATGCCGATATGCGCTACTTGTCAGGTGATGAGAAGGCGGCCATTTTGCCTCTTTTCAAGAAATATCGAAAAAGCAAACACACCTTTAATTTTGAGGATATCGCCAAGAAACTCGCTGGTAAAGGAAAATACATGTATTTCCGTGACAAGGATGACAAGCCTTACCAGTTCAATTACCAGATGGACACCCCCGTTCCCATAAGCACAGTCACCGCTCAACTCGAAGAAATCTTCGGTGAGAATTGGCTGGAAAGTGTCTGTGAAGTCTATACCTTGGCCGATGGGAAAACACCATTCCAAATCATGAACGATGTGTGGCATGCCCTATTCTTCTTTGACGATGAGGAGAAACTGAAACTGTTTGCCAAGAATCGGTTGCAGTTGAATGATGAGGAAGCCGAAAAATTTGCCCATATCTCAATGCCCAATGATTATGCATCGCTCAGTCTCAAGGCTATTCGCAAGATATTGCCTTTCCTCAAAGATTATGGCCTTATCTATTCCCATGCAGTCTTCTTGGCTAATATCGATGAAGTTTTGCCCTCTTATTTCATCAGACATGAGGATGAACACCAAAAGGCTATCGACGAGGCAATTAATGCTGTCCTTTCCTATGCCAACAAGCAAGACGAGCGTCCGCTTGAAGTCTATTTCAAGGATTATTTGATGACAAGATACGAAGAATATGGTATCAAAGAGGATTTACAGAAACTCTATCACCCATCAATGATGGAGCAGTACCCACGTGTACAACCTGGTGATGACGGAATCTATCAGTTGGGCTCTCCCCGCATCAGTAGCGTGAGAAATCCGATGGCGATGCGTTCCATGTTCAGGCTGCGCAAGGTGGTGAATCTGCTCCTGGCTAAAGGGTACATCGACAAGGAGACAAAGGTTCACATTGAATTCTCAAGGGACCTCAACGATGCTAACCGCCGTTGGGCGATTCAGCAGTGGCAACGCCAACAGGAGAAAAACAAAGAAGAAATCAGGAAGAGAATCCAAGATGATGCCCACATCGAGAATCCCACCGACACCGACATCTTGAAATATCAGTTATGGGAAGAGCAAAATCATATCTGCATTTACACTGGTAATCAAATCGGGATTTCTGATTTCCTGTGCTCAAATCCCAAATATGATATCGAACACACTGTCCCCCAAAGCGCAGGAGGGGATAGCACCAAAATGAACTTGACATTATGTGACAGCAGTTATAACCGTAAGATCAAGAAGACTAAACTGCCTACAGAATTGTCTGGTCATGAGGCGATGCTGCAACGCATTGAGCACTGGAATGAGCGCGCCGAAGAGTTGAGCAAGCGAATACGCAAACTCAAGGGCAGCAGGGCCGCGACAAAAGAGGAAAAAGACAATATCATACGCCGCCGCCATTTGCTGTCGTTGGAGCGAGATTACTGGAGTGGTAAGTACCGGAGATTCACAATGACCGAGGTGCCCGAAGGCTTCTCCCGCCGTCAGGGAACCGATATCAGTGTCATTTCACGCTATGCGCGCATGTACCTGAAATCAGTCTTTGACAAAGTCTATATTGTCAAGGGCATTGCCACATCCGATTTCAGGAAGATGTGGGGCATACAGGAGGAATACACGGCCAAGGAGCGTGTCAATCATGTCCATCACTGCATTGACGCCATCACCATCGCTTGTATTGATAAAGTGCAATATGACAGACTGGCGCAATTCTATCATGAAGAGGATGACTATCGACAAGGCAAGGGCAAGAAACCGCAATTTGAGAAACCGTGGCCCACATTTGTTGCCGATATCAAACACATCCAGGATGAACTACTGATAGCGCATTACGCCAAGGACAATATGCCCAAGCACACTAAAAAGAGGGAAGGCCGAAACCACATTCAGGGCGACACCGCTCGAGGCTCACTGCACAACGACACCTATTATGGTGCCATTGAACGTGATGGCGACATCAGATATGTTGTCCGCAAGAGTGTGGATATGCTCGAAGCCAAAGACGTTGACAAGATAGTGGACGAAGAGGTAAAACGCAAAGTCAACGAGGCTATTGCCACCCATGGCAGCCTCAAGGCGGCAGTCGAAGCGACTATCTGGATGAATGAGGAAAAGCAAATCCCCATCAAGAAAGTGAGGGTATTTGCCAACTCAGTGACCAGACCCATCAACATTCGTCAACATCGTGACAAGTCAAGACACGAACACAAGCGCCAGTTCCATGTACAGAACGACCGCAACTACATGATGGCGATATATGTCGGCCAAGATGAACGCGGCAGAGCAAAACGGACATTTGAACTCATCAGCAACATCAAGGCCGCCAATTTCTATCGAAGGAGTGGTGTGAATGCCGCCGAGAATAGATTATTGGTACCTCAAGTCAAGGAAGGATTACCATTACAATATGAATTAAAAATCGGCACAATGGTCCTCCTGTATGAGAACAATCCTGATGAGATTTGGAATTCTAATCATCAGGAATTACAACGACGGCTCTATAAGGTAACAGGTTTATCATCAATGGTTATTCAGTCTAATAACTATGGCATAATAGCGATGATACATCACCAGGATGCAAGACCCAATAGTATGATTAAATTAAAAAATGGAGCGTATAAATCTGGAGAAGAATTCCGCCCAGGCATTAAGATGCTACATACTCAATTCAAAGCTCTTATTAATGGTGTGGACTTTGAACTGAACGATTTGGGTGAGATAATGAAGAAGGGCAATGATTAAGCAGACGCTAATGTTCACTTCACCAGTTGCCTTATCCCTAAAATATGGGCAACTGGTGGTGAAGTCCCTCGATGATGATAAAACCCTCACGAGGCCTGTCGAGGATATCGGCTTTCTTGTCATCGACAATCCCATGATATCATTGACCATTCCGTTACTGAATGAACTGGTTGCCAACAATGTGGCCGTCATCATTTGTGACAAGAAGCAAATGCCCCAAGCTATGTTACAGCCACTTGTGGGGAACACTACCCTACAGGAAAGTTATAAGTTTCAGATTGAGGCAACATCACCACTCAAGAAGCAGATGTGGAAGCAACTGATAGAGGCAAAAATCAAGAATCAGGCCGCACTGCTAGATCGCGTGGGAAAAGACGGAAAAATACTGAAACCGTTCTATGCTAATGTCAAGTCAGGCGATACCGATAACCGGGAGGGTGCTGCTGCCCGTGTTTATTGGCCACAACTGTTTGAGGATGATTTCAAGCGCGAACGTGAAGGAGACTTGCCTAATCAGTTGCTGAATTATGGCTATACCATCTTGAGGTCTGCTGTGGCAAGGGCACTGGTAGGGTCAGGACTATATCCGTCGTTTGGCATCTTTCATCGGAACAGGTACAATGCTTTTCCTCTTGCCGATGACGTAATGGAGCCATATCGCCCATTCGTTGACGAGGTGGTTCACTCTCTTTTTCAGGACAGCAAGGTCGCCGATTTAGACAAAAATACCAAAAGCAGACTGCTGCGAGTTTTGTTCGCTGATGTGAAAATCGGAAGAATGACGCGACCACTTGAGGTGGCATTGTCGTTGACAACTGCTTCAATGGTCAAGATGTTCAAGGGAGATTGTCAAAAACTCTCTCTTCCCCAAATGATATGAGTGAAAACCGATTAAACGCTTATCACATCATGTGGCTTTTTGTTTTCTTTGATTTACCTGTAGTCACCAAGAAACAAAGGAAAGCCGCTGCGCTTTTTCGCAAAAACTTGATGAAGGATGGTTTCGTCATGTTCCAGTATTCCGTTTATATCAGGCACTGCGGATCTCGTGAGAGCGTGAGGGTTCACGCAAAACGGGTGAAACTCTTTGTTCCAAATGAAGGAAAAGTGAGTGTCCTGAGTGTGACAGATAAACAATATGGAGATATTGTCAATTATTGGGGCCAAAAAGAAAAAGATAAAAAGGTACTTCCCGGTCCCGTTCAGTTAGAAATAATTTGGTAATTTTGTCACCAAATACTACATCTATCGCCACTTCCTAATAGAAGATTGATTCGCATCATACTGAAAATAAGATAGATATCTGAATTAGGTTGTGGTTTGATGTAGGAACTAGATAAGATACAACATTGATGGCACACAACTCAAGACACCCAAGGTTGTGGTTTGATGTAGGAACTAGATAAGATACAACTCTCACCGCCTTTTCCATCTTCGCCTCCGGGTTGTGGTTTGATGTAGGAACTAGATAAGATACAACCTTGCCCTTGCAGTTCGTTACTGCACATTGGTTGTGGTTTGATGTAGGAACTAGATAAGATACAACAAATAGTGATGACCTTCACAGAACACAACAGTTGTGGTTTGATGTAGGAACTAGATAAGATACAACTTGTAGTTATTACTATGTTATTATTTATTGGTTGTGGTTTGATGTAGGAACTAGATAAGATACAACCATAATGAATGCCAGACCAATCGGCAAGGCGTTGTGGTTTGATGTAGGAACTAGATAAGATACAACTCGGGCTATGTGAATGCCTGGAGTGAGCAGGTTGTGGTTTGATGTAGGAACTAGATAAGATACAACCTGGTACCAGTCGGCAAGCTCCACCAGGCGGTTGTGGTTTGATGTAGGAACTAGATAAGATACAACAAATCTTCTACCGCGAGGTGTCGAATTGGGTTGTGGTTTGATGTAGGAACTAGATAAGATACAACATACCACTTGGACAGCCTGTCGCTGAACAAGTTGTGGTTTGATGTAGGAACTAGATAAGATACAACCGTACCCAAGTAACCAATGTGAACCATCCGTTGTGGTTTGATGTAGGAACTAGATAAGATACAACGCAAGATGCTGTGCAACAATATAACCTCGGTTGTGGTTTGATGTAGGAACTAGATAAGATACAACCACAACGATACAACAAAGATTGGTGATGCGTTGTGGTTTGATGTAGGAACTAGATAAGATACAACTGATTGCTTGTACATGCTGAAAAAAGCCAGTTGTGGTTTGATGTAGGAACTAGATAAGATACAACAAGATCGCGAAGGTCAGTACCTGAATCAAGGTTGTGGTTTGATGTAGGAACTAGATAAGATACAACCGTATAAACTCACTATTAAGCGCGGGTCGGTTGTGGTTTGATGTAGGAACTAGATAAGATACAACTACTCGTCATATGCCCATTGATAGGCGATGGTTGTGGTTTGATGTAGGAACTAGATAAGATACAACTCAGTGTCTTCTACACTCATGCCCGTCAGGTTGTGGTTTGATGTAGGAACTAGATAAGATACAACGCTTACAATGAACACATGACAAACACAAAGGTTGTGGTTTGATGTAGGAACTAGATAAGATACAACGGCTACCGCTAGTTGCAGTAGCCGATTGTGCTGACTAACTGACTCACAGAATCTCCTCTACTCTTGAGTTGTACACGCTACTAGCGTGCAATTCCTAAATTGTGCGCGTACGCGCAATATTGAACGGGGTAGACAATGGGCTTAAAACATAGTTACGACAGCCTCAGGGGGTGCTCTGGGGCTGTCGTAATTGTTGTTTATTGGTTAGGGTTTAGAAGCCTTTCCAGGTTTGGAGCCAGAAGTCGTGGGCGAGTTGTTGCCAACGGTAGGCGGCGGCGCCGAGCATGTCGGCGGTGTAGTCGTTGAGGTACTGGGCTGCCTGGGCGGGGTCCTTGGCGTTGAGGTCGTGCCAGGTCAACTCGACCATGGGCAATTCGCGCTGGCCTTTCTGGAGGAAGTGGTCGCGGGCGGGCTCGAGGGTCTTGCGGAAGGCGCCCCATCGCAGGGAAGCGAGGCGGTTGGCCTTGCGGAACTGCCACAGCACGGTGTTGTCGTCCTCACCGCCGTGGCCGCAGACTTTCATCGAGGCGGGCAGGTCGGTGTTGCCGCAGAACACGGGGAACCTGGGGCTCTGCCCGGGGTTGTCGAAGGCTATCCAAGCGACGCCGCCGACCTCGTCGGGCAACCATGAGCGGAGTTGGATGACGGTGCTGTAGGAGCACCAGGGAACGCTGACGGTGCGTGTCCACTTCATGGCGGAGTCACCCATGGCGTAGTACATCGCCAACTGCTCGTTGGTGATCCAGGGGTTGGCGACGGGCGAGACGATGCTATCGGGCTCGTTCTCGACGAGGTTGCCCTGCTTGTCCTTGCGCTTGGGGTTGGGGATCTTGTGACGGGCGCTCAGGTCGAGGTCGGTGCCCTCGTAATAACTGCCCAGCAGACGCGAAACGTCCTCGACGCTGACCTTCTTGTCGGGCTTGACGCTGACGGGCAGGTTCTCGATGTCGTTGGTCAGCCCCAACGACGGAGCGAGTTGCTGCATGATGTAGAGTTCGCGGATGCTGTAGTTCTTGACCTCCTGGAGATAGTTGGTGCCACTGTAGGCCTTCCAGAAGCAGAAAGGCTCCTTGCCGTCCCATAGTTTGAGCCGCTTGGCAACTTCAAAGACGTTGTCCGACGCCATATAGTGATCGGGGTCGTTGAGGTCGAGTGTGCCGATGCGCGAGATGTTGGCCGAGACGGCGATTTCGTCATCGGGGATGCGCACGGCGGCCCATACGCCACCCACGCGCTTGGGTCCCTCGCCGAAGACCTCGAAGATCCACACCTCGTTCTTGTCGGCAATGGTGAGGCACTCGCCACTGTCACCGTAGCCGTATTTCTTGACCAGGTCGCCCATCAGGCGGATGGCCTCGCGTGCCGTGGAGCAACGCTCGAGGGCGATGCGCGCGAGTTCCTCAATCATGAAAATGCCCTGCTTGTTCATCAGGGTGTCGCGTCCCGAAATCGTGGTCTCGCCCATGGCCAACTGCTTCTCGTTGAGGCAGGGATAGGCGGTGTCGAGGAAGCGATAGGTGTGGCGCACCTGGGGGATGACGCCCAGCCGCGGCATGGAGGTGCTGTCGGCAGCGGTGCGGGTGTGGAAGCGGTTGCGGTAGACGGCGGTGACCGTGTCGCGCTCATAGTCGCGCGCCGGGACGATGGCCATCCAGGTGCGGTAACGCGCGTCACAGGTGTGGGAAGTGATGACCGAGCCGTCGGTGCTGGCCTTCTTGCCCACCATGATGCTGGTGCAGGATTCTGTCATGCGCTCCAGGCAGTCCTGGGCGCCGAGGTTCACGGTAAACGCCATCATGAGGATGGCGACAAGCATTGTCAATTTCTTCATAGTGTCATATTTGGATTTTTCACAAAGGTAGTGCTTTTTTGGTGAGGAAGGAGTCGGTTAACGGCTTTTTTGGGGGCGATGGCCTGAAATGGGGTTGGTGGCTTGAACCTGGTTTAAAAAAGGCAATGATATAGCTGCCCTCCCAAAACCCTGCGGGGCTAATGTTAATTACACGAATTGGACCAATATATTGCGAATTTTAATATTTCTTCGTGATATTGGCTTCGCCGAGTTTTAAGGTTCGCTTTTAAAAAAAATTTCAGAGTCAACTCCTATATCGTTCCCTAGAAAAAAAGGCAGCTCCGCCTGTTACAGAGCTGCCAAATTCAATTCAATACTGACTCGTGATTACTTCACGATGTACTTCTTGCCGTTGTTGATGTAGATGCCGGGAGCGGTGGGAGCAACAACGCGACGGCCATCGATGGTGTACCACTCGTTGTTAACCTTGTTGTCCACGTTGATCTCGGTAACACCAGTTACCTGGGCATAGATCTCGAACTGGCCGAAGGAGGTGGGCTCCATGCCATAGTAGAATTCGTTCTCGGGAATCTCAACAATCACCACATAAACACCTACCTCGACGGGAGCCTCGGTGAGCACCTCGCCAGTAGCCGCGTTGACGTAGGTGATGACGGGATCAGCACCAACGTTGGATACCACGGTAGCGCCATGGGCCAGACCGTCATACTCAACATTGTCGGGGATAACAACCTGAACATCGCTCTGAGCCTTCAAGATGGAGAACTCAACCTCGTTGATGCCGATGGTGTTATCCTCGAAGGCACCCTCGATGGCGAAGCTGTAGTCACCGGGATTGATGTACTCACCATTCTCACCAAAGGTGAAGTTCTCGTCGCCAATGGTCACGTTAAAGATCTGGGGCTCGCCATTGTAAACGCGGTCCTCGAAACCATTGATGCCGACTGAACGAACGTCGGTCCAGGCGAGTGAAGCGTCCATTTCCTCGGTGTTGTCCAGACCGTCGTTGAAGCGGAGCTTGAGGGTGTGGGTGGTAGTCACATCGGGATCAAAGAACATGTCGAAGTTCAAGTCAAAGTTTTCGCCAGAAGTCAGCTCGGTGGGGATACGGGTCCACTCGCCACGAGTGCCGTCGACCATGTACTCGATGTAGCCATGCTGGCCATAGGGATGCTCATAATAGCCCCAAACGTGTGCGGGGTGAGCTACCTCAAAGTCGTTCCACTCGGGGATGTCAAAAGCCTCAACATCATACTCGAAGCGGTCGTCACCAGGCACGAAGGGCTCCTCGTACTCGATCTCACCGACGCTGACAACGTAGGACAGCTCGAGGGTCTCGCCAGCACCGATCTCGCGGTTCTTCCAGCAGAAGCCCAGACCGCAGTCGTAGCCGCCACCTTCCTGCATGTAGTTCTCGATGTTGGTACTGTAGTTACCAGCCATCTGGCTTGCAGAGTAGTTGTTGTAGTAGTAACCGAACCAATAGTTATCGGCAGAAGAAGCAACACCGGTAACACCCTCACCAAAGAGCATACACAGCAGGGGAGCGTTAGCGTTGTTACTATACTTCATCTTGATACCGTAAACGGTTTCCTGACTATTCTTCAAGGGCTCGAGCGGAGCATTGTCGTTGTTACCGATCATGATATCACCCCAAACACCGGCATTGACTGTCACAGCCTGGTTGTTGTTGTTCTTGAGGGAGTAGGTAATCAGCGCAGCAACTTCACCTTGAGGCTCAATGCGTGCGGTCATCGTCACACCACCAGAAGAAGAGCCAGTCGCAGCATTCAGGTATTGGGCAGTACCGCCATTCACCTGGAAAGCGGCAATAAAGCCGGCACCAGCACGGGGGAAGAGACCCAAGAAACCATTGGACTCATAGGTTGATGAATAATACTGGTTATTAATCTTGCCAAGCAGACTAATACCGGTCTGAACACCAGGACCTGAAGCTTCACGCTGGGTGATGCTGTAATAAATCGAGGTTGCTCCCAACTGAGCAAACCCAGAGGGCAGGTCGTCAAAAATCTTTGAGTTCATCGGAGCCTTTGCAGGCTGTGCATTCACCTGGATGGCAAAAGCAAATGCCAACAGGGCAAACAAAAGAACAGTAATCTTCTTCATACGATTAATTGTTTTAATAATAATATAAAATTAAAATTTTGGTTATTAATACATCAAAATTGTTTCCTTTGGGATAATAGTTATCTTCAGTAACTGAAAAGTGCACCAAAAATAATTCTTTTGCCAAAAAAAACAATAGTTATTCGGCAATAATTCTTTACATCTAACTTTTTTTAAGCAATTCAGGGGCAAGAAACTACTGCTTTTGGTATTTTCATTTAAAAAAGACAACTGCCGATGACCATAATCATTCGGCCATCGGCAGGTTTCGAGAAGGGGCTATTCCCTGTCGTTATCTTGTATATCTCGCGACTTTTCCCGAGGTCATCATCTAAGCAGAATTTCGACAATCGTGTCCACACCCTTGGGGACAGCAGGGAGCTGGACCGTGATGCCATCGCCCGTCGAGGTGTAGCGCAGACGGCTCTTGTCGCTGAACATGCTCACCTGCTTGACGCGCTTGCCCTGCACAGGCAGGTAGATGGCGTTGTCCTTGAGGTTGAGGATGTGGACATAGAGGGTGTTGCCGCGCTGCGTCGTCACGCCCCAGTCGTGGGGAGGAATCAAGCCGCCCCGGGTGCCGTAGATGGTCTCGCCGTTGACACGCATCCACTCGCCCAACTGATGCAAGCGCTCGACAGCCTCGGTGGGGAGGCAGCCGTCGGGGCGGGGTCCCACGTTGATGAGCAGGTTGCCGTTGCGACCAGCCGCACGCACGAGGGTGCGGATAATCTCGTCGCCACTCTTGTAATTCTTGTCGGTGATGCGGTAGCCCCAGGTGTTGTTCATCGTCATGCAGGTCTCGAGCGGCAACTGGCTGATGCCGTTCTCGCCCGAATAGCCGGCGGTGTTCTCGCCGGGCACGTCCTGCTCAAAAATCTGGATATCCTCGCCCGGGAAGGGCACCTCATGGTGGTTGTTGCCGATGAGGCAAGCCGGCTGCAGACGGTGGATGAGGGCATACTGCTCGTCCAATTGCCAGTCAAAGGGCGTGGGGTCGGTATCGTGTTCCCACTTGCCGTCGAACCAGATGGCGCCCACGGGGCCGTAGTTGGTCAACAACTCTGTCAACTGGTCGTTCATGAACTTGTAGTATTGAGGCCAATTGTTGGTTGAGGGGTCATGGGGCAGATCCTTCTGGTGACGGCCCAAGGGATAGTCCAGGCGATGCCAGTCGAGGTGGGAATAGTAGAAGTGCAACTTGATGCCATGGCGCTGGCAGGCCTCGGCAAGTTCCTTGAGGACGTCGCGCCCATAGGGGGTGGCATCCACGATGTTGTAGTCGCTGGCCGCGGTCTTGAACATCGAGAAACCATCGTGGTGACGCGACGTGATAGTGATGTAGCGGGCACCGGCATCCTTGATGGTCCGCACCCACTCGTCGGCATCAAAGCGCGAGGGGCAGAAGCCCGCAGGAAGCTGGGCATACTCGTCGCGGTCGATTTTCTTGTTGTGCATTACCCACTCGCCGTCGGCAAGCATGGAATAGACGCCCCAGTGGATGAAGACACCGAGTTTGTTGTCCTGAAACTCCTGACGCGCCTTGAGGTTTTCCTCACTGGGCGTGTAAACGCTCTGCTGGGCGGCAACACCGAGCCATGCCATGAGCGCCAGGGCGATAGTTATCGTTTTAACGGGAAGACTGTGAATCATTGTCTGAAAGTTTTTTATCGGAATTTCTGTTTTTTCTCTTGAAACGGCGGCGGAAACGGGCCACGAGCCAGATCATCAGCACCAGCAAGGCGATGAACACGCCCAGGGCGAAGCCGGCATACCACGGCGCCTTCTCCAACAAGTCGCTGAAGACGGGCGAGATGTATTCCGGCATGAGCGGCGCGATGAGTTGGCGCTGTTCCTTCAACGGGTCATTGACCAGGCGAATGGTGTCGCCCAAGAACATCGTCGCCCGCTGCGACGTCTCATAGGCCGGCCAATAGTGGCTTGGGGTGCTCGGGTTACCCGTCGTGGCAAAGTTCACCCACATCTGCTGCACCTCGGCCGCGAGAGCGGGATTGTGATTGTCTCCGCCCTTGATCTGGCGGCCTGTGTTGAGCACGTAGGACACCTCGGAGCCATGGCAAGCGCCATATATCGGGTCGCTTAACGGCTTGGTCCAGTAGTACATGTAGGTGCGGCCTCCCGCTATCGCATGGCGCTGTGCCATCTCGACGGCCGGTCCGCGGAACATCAGGTCGTTGAGCAGTTCGGCGGCAGGCCAAGGCTTGCCCTCGGGCACAACGTCGAGAAAACGCGAGCAGTTGTCGCGCTGTTCACTGCTGAGCGACGAAGCGATGTAGCGGTACCACAGATTGGTGAAGAAGTCAAACTTCTCCTCGCCGCCCATCGCATCGACCCAGTAGTTGGCCTCATCGGCAGTAGTGCCGATGAGCATATCGATGCCCGCGTTTAAAGCGTCGAAGCTGCTGTAAGGGTCCTCGGGGATGACCCAGCCATCGCGCTCAGGGAAACGGTAGAACCCGCCCACCTCATCATTGAGGGCGATGATTTCGTCCTGGGAGAGCGCCTGCAGGTCGGCGACCGTCTTGGCGCCCGTGGCTTCGAGGACGCGCTCGGTGAGGCTCTGACAGTCCTCACGGCTGCTGGTAAATGCCACGCTGCCACTCTGGGCGATGACGCGGCGGAAGAGCCCCTGCGCCTCGTTGATGCTAGCGAGGATCGAGACGCTGCCAGCTCCCGACGAATGGCCGACGATGGTCACGTTGCCGGGGTCGCCGCCAAAGGCCGCGATGTTGCGTTTCACCCATCGCAAGGCCTCGACCTGGTCCAGAATGCCCAGGCAGCCGCTGCGGTTGAACGCCTTGCCATCGGGCAAGGAAGAGAGATCCAGGAAGCCCAGCAGACCCAAGCGGTAGTTCAGCGAGACAAAGACCACCTCGGGGTGCGCCTTGACGAACTTGTCACCCCAATCACGCGGATTGACCGAGCCGTTGCACACATAGGAGCCGCCGTGAATCCACACCATCACAGGGCGGCGGGCGGTGCGCATGCCGTCGGCCACCGTCCACACGTTGAGCGTCAAGCAGTCCTCGCCTTGAGGATAAAGCGAAGCCGCATTACCCTCGGAGCGGCTCTGTATCGCACTGTGGCCGAAGTATTTCGCCTCACGCACGAGACGGCTGTCGGGTTCCGGCTTAGCGACCTGCCACCGGCGCTCGCCAGTGGGTTGAACCGCATAGGGGATACCCTTGAAGACGAGCAACGTGTCGTCGCGCTGTCCGACGAAGACGCCATTGGCCGCAACGGCAGCCAGCGAATCAGGGTATTGGCCCTCGATGACCTTGTTCTCGCCATAGAGTGCCGTCATCTCCTTTTCCAGCTCCGACGGGCCCTGTGGTGCTGTCTCCTGCTTTGAAGAACACGCTGCCAGCAAGAGCAGTAATAAATAAAAACAAACAACTCGTTTCATTGCATTGTACACATTGATGACGAGCGCAAAGTTAGTGAAAGGTGAGCAAATAGCAAAAAAAACATCACACACATCGGCTAACAGCAATAAAATGTGTATCTTTGCATTCAAATATCATAAAACGAACGATTATGGGACTGTTCAAGAAATTATTCTCGCGTGAGAAGAAAGAGACGCTCGATAAGGGCCTGGAAAAAACCAAACAAGGCGTGTTTGAGAAAATCAAGCATGCCGTTGCAGGCAAATCGACCGTCGACGATGACGTGCTCGACAACCTCGAGGAGGTCTTTGTCACCAGTGACGTGGGTGTTGACACCACCGTCAAGATTATTGACCGCCTGCAGGCGCGTGTGGCACGCGACAAATATGTGGGCACCGAGGAACTGAACGAGTTGCTGTGTGACGAAATCTCGCAGATGCTCGCCGACAACAATAATGCCGAACTCGAGGACTTCACCGTCCCCGAGGACAGCAAGCCCTATGTCATCATGGTCGTCGGCGTGAACGGCGTCGGCAAGACCACCACCATCGGCAAGTTGGCTTATCAGTTCAAGCAGGCCGGCAACAAAGTGGTGCTCGGAGCTGCCGACACCTACCGCGCCGCTGCCGACGAACAACTGGAAATCTGGGGCAACCGCGTGGGTGTTCCGGTCATCAAGCACAAGATGGGCACCGACCCCGCCGCTGTGGCCTATGACGCCGTGCAGAGTGCCAAGGCGCAGAATGCCGACGTGGTCATCATCGACACCGCCGGTCGTCTGCACAACAACGTGAGCCTGATGAACCAACTCACCAAAATCAAGAACACCATGCGCAAGGTGCTGCCCGATGCCCCGCAGGAGGTGCTGCTCGTGCTCGACGGCTCGACAGGCCAGAACGCCTTTGAACAGGCCAAGCAGTTCTCGGCAGCCACCGAGGTCAACGCCCTTGCCATCACCAAACTTGACGGCACTGCCAAGGGCGGCGTGGTCATCGGCGTGAGCGACCAGTTCCAGATTCCCGTCAAGTACATCGGCCTGGGCGAACAGATGACCGACCTGCAGATCTTCAACAAGCGGGAGTTTGTGAAATCGCTGTTCGGGGTCACGAAGGAGTAACCCGTCGCTCTATAGCATCGAGTGAAACCAGATTAACTAGAAGATCTAGACTATCTGGAGTTTCTAGATATCCAGAATCACCAACCACCATTGCCGATGAGGAAGAACAAAATCGACATCATCTCGCTGGGCTGTTCCAAGAATCTTGTGGACAGCGAGCACCTCATGCGCCAATTCCAGGCTGCCGGCTACCATGTCGCCCACAACTCCAACCGCATCGACGCCGAGACCGTCGTGGTCAACACCTGCGGCTTTATCGCCGATGCCCAGCAGGAGTCCATCGATACCATCCTGCGCCTGGGAGAAGCCAAGCGGCAAGGCAAGATACGCAACCTGTTCGTCATGGGATGTCTGGCCGAGCGCTTCCGCGCCGACCTCATCGACTCCCTGCCCGAGGTGGACCGCTTCTATGGCAAGTTTGACTGGAAAGGCATGCTTGCCGACCTGGGGCACGCCTATCGTCAAGACCTGGCCTACGAGCGTTGTCTGAGCACCCCACCCCATTACTGCTACCTGAAGATTTCGGAGGGCTGCAACCGTTTCTGCGCCTTCTGTGCCATTCCCCTCATCACTGGCCGTCACACGTCGGTCCCCATGGAGCCGTTGCTGGACGAGGTGAGCCGCCTTGCCGACCAGGGCGTCAAGGAGTTCAACGTCATTGCTCAAGACCTGTCGTCCTACGGTCTGGATCTCGAGAACCGCATGATGATTCCCGAACTCATCGACCGCATGGCCGACATCAAGGGCGTGGAATGGATTCGGCTGCACTACGCCTACCCGACCCAGTTCCCCTATGACATCCTGCCCGTGATGGCCAGCCGCGACAACGTGTGCAGTTATCTGGACATCGCCCTGCAGCACATCAGCGACAAGGTGCTGACCAACATGCGTCGGCACATCACGCGCCAAGAGACCCTTGACCTGCTGGCACGCCTGCGTCGCGAGGTTCCCGGCATCCACATCCGCACCACGCTGATGGTGGGTTTCCCCGGCGAGGGTGAGCAGGAATTTGAGGAGTTGCTGGACTTCGTGCGAGAGTCACGTTTCGAGCGCATGGGCGCTTTTGCCTACAGCGAGGAGAACGGCACCTGGGCTGCCAGCAACCTGAGCGACGACATCCCACAAGAGGTCAAACAAGACCGCCTGCAACGCCTCATGGCACTGCAAGAAGACATCTCGCTCGACATCCAGGAGCAGAAGGTGGGACAGACCCTGCGCGTCATCGTGGACCGTGAGGAAGATGATTACTATGTGGGGCGCACCCAATGGGACAGCCCCGAGGTGGACCCCGAGGTCCTTATCTCCAAAGACAAACCACTTCCCGTCGGAGAATTCACACAGGTGCGCATCGAGCAGGCCCTGCCGTTTGAACTGATTGCCTCACCCTGCTGATTCATTTTTTCACCTTAAAACCCATTGCTGCGATGCCATTTCAAGGGCGCCGCAGCCATTATGGCATACCATCAACCGATAGCCGTAATCCATGCAAACGATTGCGCAAATTTTGCAGAAAAAAGCGACTCATTTTCAGTCTGTTTATAAAATAATGTGTAACTTTGAGACACTTTAAAAATTTCAGGTATCAGAACAAACCAACTTTATTGTTTAACTTAATAACCAAATTGACAAGCATGAAGAAATTAACGTTAGTTTTATCTATGCTGATTGCCCTCGTTAGTTACAACGCTAATGCGGCAATGTACATTGTGGGCAATAATCCCTTCGGCGATTGGCACACCTATGCTGGTGCTGAGATGACCGACAACGGGGATGGCGTCTACACTTATGTGACCGATCAGATCACAGGTACCGTCTGGTTTGTCTTTGCCGACAACCTGACCCCTGGTCCCGGTGACGATTGGAATACGTTCAACGGCAACTACCGTTATGGTCCCCTCACCTCAGGCCAGGCTATCAGTTCCAATGTTGAGTACACTACCCAGAAATCAACCAACGGCAACGTGTCCTACAATTTTGAAGGTGCAGCAGGTCAATCTTACCAGTTCACCTTTGATACCAACACGATGAAGTTCAAGGTTGAAGGTTATGTTCCTCCCGTAGAGATCAACACCTACAGTGTAGCCGGTGAACCCGCTGCCGTATTTGGCGAGACGTGGAACGAGAAGGCCACCGCAACCGAGATGACGCTTGTTGACGGCCTCTACACCTGGACCAAGGACGGTGTTGAGCTGAGCAGCGGCACCACGATTGCCTTCAAGGTTGTGGGTAACCACGACTGGGGTCACGCATGGCCTTCAGACAACTACACCTACGACATCACCGAGAGCGGCACCTACAACCTGGTGTTCACTATCGATCCCGAAACCAAGGAAGTTGGCTTCACCGCCACCAAGGTTCAGGATGGTCCTGTTGTAGACCCCATCACCGGCGATCTGTTTATGCTCGGTAATGTGAACGGCAATGGTTGGGCTGGCAATGTCGGTGCTGAGATGACCACTGCCGATGAGGATATCTACACCCTCACCGATGCTATCATCGCTGACAGCGGTGACGGTTACGGCTACTTCAGCTTCAGCTCCAAGTTGGGTGAAAACGCTGATGACTGGAGTTTCGCCGCCTATCGTCGTGGCGCTGTTGAAGACGGTACCCTCGTTGAGGACGGTGTACAGGCCGTGCTCGCTGACTGGGGCGTCGCCAATGCCTTCAAGGTTCTTCCCGGCACTTATGATGTTGAGGTTGGCCTGAGCAGCGACTATGTGACGTTGACCAAGAAGGGTGAAGTGCCTATCGTAGAGGACACCTACACTGTTGCCGGTACTGAGAACCTCTTCGTCAGCAACTGGAATGAGAAGGACGAGACCAACGACATGGTGAAGGGTGAGGACGGTATCTACACCTGGACCAAGAGCGACGTTGTCTTTGAGGATGTTGACACCATCCAGTTCAAGGTGGTGAAGAACCACTCGTGGGATAATGGCAGTTGGCCTCAGGACAACTGGTGGCATCGCATAGCCACTGCTGGCACCTATGACTTCGTGATCACCTTCGATCCCGCTGCCGAGGCTGACAATGTCACCTTCACTGTTACCAAGCAGGGCGGTGAAGAACCCGTAGAGATGGTTTACACCGTTGTTGGTCCCGAGAACATCTTTGGCACCGACTGGAATCCCGAAGACACCAACAATGACATGACGAAGGGTGAGGACGGCAATTACACCTGGACCAAGGAAGAGGTAAGTCTCTATGGCAACTTCGAGTTCAAGGTTATCGGCAACCACGACTACGCTATTTATGAGTGGCCCATCGGCATGAACAACTGGGTTGCCAACGTGGCTGAGGAAGGCATCTACACCATCGAGATCATCTTCAATCCCGAGGCCGAGGATGCTGGCCGCATCGTCTGCAACCTGACCAAGACCGGTGATGTTGAGCCCGTTGAGCACGTTTACACCGTTGCCGGTACCGAGAACGTATTCGGCAGCAACTGGAATGAGAAGGACGAGACCAACGACATGGAGAAGGGTGAGGACGGTATCTACACCTGGAGCAAGAAAGGTGTTGCCCTGGCCGCCGAGGAAGAGGTTAAGTTCAAGGTTGTTCAAGACCACGCTTGGACCTATGCATGGCCCTCAAATGACTGGTACTTCAAGGCTGAAGAGGAAGGCCTCTATGACATCGTGATCACCTTCGATCCCACTGCCGATGACATGAACAAGATCACCTTCACTGCCACCAAGCAGGGTGCTGGCCTTCGCGGCGATGTCAACAATGACCACGAGGTGAACATCAGCGACGCTATCGCTCTGATCAACGCTATTCTCAATAGCGACATCAGTGGTATCAATACTGATAACGCTAACGTGAACGGCGATGATGATGTGAACATCAGTGATGCCATCATGCTGATCAACTATGTGCTGAACAGCGCATGGTAAGAAGAGATGAGGATTCATTAAAGAATCCTGTCTGAACAAGAAAAGAGGGCATTTTAAAATGCCCTCTTTTCTTATTCAGCAGAATGGTTGAACCTGTAGTCTCCCATTCAATGCGCTACAGATTGTAGTCCACACAGGCGCGCGCTTGCTTCACGTCCTTGATGATAGCGGCGGCAGCGACATGGGCGGGATGCTTGGCATAGATTGCCACGTCGGCCATGGTGGGCACAATAGCGGTGAGGACGATGTCCCAGTCCTCGGCAGGGTTCTCGTTGAGCGCGACCTCAATGCTTTGCAGCACGTCAATCTGGTCGGGCAACGCTTCGAGGGCGTCCTTGAAGCGCAACGCTGTCTCGCGTCGCAGCTCTTCACTGCCCTGCAATTTAAACATCACGATGTGCTTGGTCATATTAGTTTAGTGTTTAGAGTTTAGTGTTTGAGGGGCCTTAGGGTCTTTAAAGACTTTAAGGTCATTGGGGACTTTCGGGTCCTTTAAAAAAAGTCACCGACCTTGTGGAGCAGGGCCGGTGTCTTCTTCGTTATCATGTTGTTTTATTATTCAGCGGCAGGAGCCTCTTCGGCGGGAGCCTCACCCACAACGGTGTCCTCGTCAGCCTCCTCAGCGCCTTCCTCGGCAGCCTTAGCGGCAGCCATGGCAGCCTGGTGAGCAGCCTCCTCGGCCTTGCGGGCAGCACGCTCAGCGGCGAGCTCCTCGGCATTCTCGGCGATCACCTCAAAGGGAATCTCGACAGCAACTTCCTTGTGCAGACGGACGATACCGGTGTACTTGCCGGGAGTCTTGATGCTCTCGTGAACGCTCACGATCTTGCGGTCAACATTGTGACCAGCAGCGAGCAGAGCCTCGTGTACCTGAGCAGCGCCAACCGAACCGTAGATGGTGCCAGTGGGGCTAACCTTAACGGGGATGGTGAGGGAAACGCCCTCAAATGCCTTGGCAGCCTCTTCGGCGTCGGCCTTCACCTTAGCCAGCTTGTGAGCCTGCTGACGCAGGTTCTCGGCGTGAACCTTGAGTGCACTGGGAGTAGCCAGGATAGCCTTGCCCTGAGGAATGAGATAGTTGCGGCCATAGCCGTTCTTCACTTCCACAACGTCGTTCTTGAAACCAAGATTGACGATATCTTCTTTCAAAATAATCTTCATAATTGTTTCCTCCTTTGTGTAATCGGGTTGTTATTTCATCAAGTCGGTCACATAGGGCAGCAATGCCAGATGACGGGCACGCTTCACAGCCTTGGCCACGCGGCGCTGGAACTTCAGCGAAGTACCGGTGATGCGGCGGGGCAGGATTTTACCTTGCTCGTTGAGGAACTTCTTCAAGAATTCGGGATCCTTGTAGTCGATGTACTTGATACCGCTGCGTTTGAAACGGCAGTATTTCTTCTTGCGGGTGTCAACTGACAGGGGGGTCAGATAACGGATTTCGCCCTGGTTGTTGGGCCTCATTTGTTCTTGTGCCATAGTTTTTTACTTCCTTAATTAAGTTTTACTAGTTGGTTTTTTCTCATGCCTCGGCAGCGGGTGCCTCTTCGGCCTTGGGAGCCTCCTCAACTACGGGAGCAGCCTCTTTCTCGGCAGCTTCCTGAGCAGCGCGCTCTTCCTGCTTGGCCTTGCGCACGGCGCGACGCTTAACAGCGTACTCGGCAGCGTACTTGTCCAGACGGAAGGTGAGGAAACGGATGACCTTCTCGTCGCGGCGGAAAGCGGTTTCCAGCTTAGCAACGATGGTAGGATCACCGTCAAACTCAATCAGGGTGTAAAAACCAGTGTTCTTGTTCTCGATGGGATAAGCGAGCTTGCGCAATCCCCAGTTCTCTTCGTTCTCGATGGTGCCGTTGTTGTCGGTGAGCACCTTCTTGAACTTTTCTACCGTTTCCTTCATCTGATCATCAGACAAAACGGGAGTTAAAATGAAAACGGTTTCGTACTTGTTCATAAATTGCTAAAAATAAGTTGATTAATAATTGTTGTGCTAAAAAGCGGGGCAAAGTTACAACAAATTTCCCACCCCGCAATGCTTTGCCGCATTTTTTTTGCATTCCTACCCTAAATTACACCCTCAATCCTGGTAAAGGAAAACTGGAAAGACAAGAAATACTATGGCATCCGCACTCCTTCTTTCTAACGACAAGAAAGACAAAAAATACTATGGCATCCGCATTCATGATAAATGGAAAACAAGACGAAGATAAAAAGTGCAATGGCATCCGCGCTCCAGTTGCGGATGCCATTGATGAAAGCTTTGCGACTTAGCGTGAGATTATCAGGCGAAGTCTGAATTCGTTCAATTAGCGTTTGTCGTTTTAATCCCGGGTAAAGCGGATGGCCGCTACCGGTTCAGGGCCTGGTTGAAGATGCGGATGTATTCCTGCTGGGAATAAAGGCCGACAATGCCCTTGGGGGCGCCATTGACGGGACAAATGAGCAGGAAGGGAATGCTCCGAATCTGAAGCGCTTCGGCAATATCCTTGTTCTGGTCCACATTGATGCGGTAGAAATCCACCTCGCCCTTATAGTACTGGGCAATCTGCCTCAGCACGGGCTCCAGACGCCTGCAAGGCTGGCACCAGTCGGCATAGAAGTCGATGATGACAGGCCGCGGACTTTGCATCTCCCAATCGTCGGCACGGTAGTCGGCAACCAGTTCCTTGAACTGATACTGAGTGATCGAGTGGACGGTATAGACGGTGTCCCTTCCGTCACTATAACGCTGGGCATTGGCTTGAGTAGCAGCCAATGCCAACAGCATGAAAAACAATAACTTTTTAATCATCAACTATTCTCAATGATTCTTTAACTTACTGGTGGGCCTTGCGAAGGAGGTCGTTGACGGTCTTCACAGGGTTGAAGGTGTCAATGGGCACCTCGACGAAGATGGTGTTCCAGTTGCTCATCGAGCCGTTCCACAAGCCGGGCAACTCGAGGGCCTTGATATCCACGCCATCCTTGCTCTTGACGCTGATGAAACCGGTCTCGACATCCACAAACTTGCGCAGGTCAAACTTGATGCCCTTGTAGTCTTTGATGTAGCACACGAGGTCAACGGGGTTGAAGTGGGTGCCGCTCTTCATCATCTCAACGGCTGCGGGGTCGTCGGGGTTGATTTGGGCCGACTCCAGGATTTGGGGCGAAGCGGAGCCATCGGCATTATAGGCCAGATACGGGCCTCCACCGGGCTCACCCTCGTTAGGCACCACACCGCACACGCGGATGGGCCTGTTGAACTTGTCACGCAACCAGGCGACGAGCGCGTCGTTGTCCATCTCCTCGGTAGCCTTGTCGATAATGCAGAGTGTCTGGCGGGCGAAACGCAACATGGCCTTGAGGTCGCCAGGCTTGAGGCCATCCTTGTCAAGCATTTCAAGGTACTTCTTGATTTGACGCTGCACCTGCACGAGATAGCCACCGATGACCTTCTTGTAACGGGTGCTCACGCTGCGCAGGCGCAAGGGCACAACATTATCCACATTCTTGATGAACACGACGTCGGCCTCACGCTCGTTGAGGTTCTCCAGCAAGGCGCCATGTCCCGCAGGACGGAAGAGGAGATTGCCATCGGCATCACGATAGGGCGTGTTGTCCATGTTGACGGCGATGGTGTCGGTCGAAGCCTTCTGCTCACTCAGGGTGATGTCATATTTCACGCCCCACACCTTTTCCATCAGGGGCACCTTGGCCTTGATCAGCTTCTCAAAGCCTCCACGGTGCTCAGGCGAGACGGTGAAATGGATGCGCACGTGGCGGTCGACATCGGCGGCATACTGGGCGCCCTCTTCGAGATGCTCCTCGAGCGGTGTGTGGACAGAGCCTGCCGCGGCACGATGGAAACGGAGCAGTCCTTTGGGCAGGGCTCCGTAGTTCATGCCATCGGACATCAGCAGGGCACGCAGGACGTCGGCATATCGGCCTTGTTCCATCAACTCGCTCACGTTATGCTGGTAGAGGGTGACACACGTCTTGTTCAGCTGAGGATAGAAAGCGAAAAGCGTGATATTCTCAAAGAACTGTTTCTCGAAGTCGGTTTCAGGGGCCGACTTGCCCTCGTTGATGAAGGCGAACAGATTCTTGAACATGCGGCTGGCGGCACCCGAAGCCGGCTGGAATTTCTCTATCACAGCTCCCCCACCCTGGAATTCCTTCCACAACTTGATGCACTGGGTCTGCTGCTTGGCATCCAGTCGGGTGATGCCGTTGCCCACTGTTGCCACTGCCTCGAGACGAAGCCAGGGGAAACCTGTCTGAAAACGCTTGATTTGAGCCTCAACCATGGGCTCGGTGATACCCTTGGAGGCCATCAACTGTCTGTCTTTTTCGTTCCACATAATCGCTTTATCATTTAATTTTGCCCAAAATTACATTTTTACCCACGTTCCTGCAAACAAATTGATACAAAAAAGTTAATTTTGCGTGATTTTTCCATTCAACCCATCAGAGCTCAACGATGCAGGAATATTTCACGATAGAGGAAAGACGCGAACTTCTCCAGTTGGTCAAGGACTTGAACGACAAGCTGGGTGACCAGTTGTCGTGCCGGGACATCAACCTTGTGCATGACCTCATCAAGCGAGGCATTACCGAAGCCGGCATCTTCAAGCGAGACCAGTACGGACTGAATCCCGTGATACGTCACCTGCGCACGGCATTGGCCCTGTGTGAGAACATAGCCCCCGACCGCACGATGGTCATCGCGACGATGATCTACAACCTGTGCCGTAACGATTTCCTCGACGTGAAACGCGTTAGAGCCTTGTTCGACGACGATATCGCCCGTGTGGTTCACGGCCTGCTCCACGTGGCTCCGCTCTACAAGAAGCAGGCGGCCGTAGAGAATGAGAATTTCCACAAACTTCTGCTCTCGTTTGCCGAGGACGTGCGTGTCATCCTCATCATGACGGTGGACAGGCTCGCCCTGATGCGCGCCATCAACCACCACCCCAACGAGAAATTCGTGCACGAGATCGCCAGTGAGTCACGCTACCTGTATGCCCCCCTGGCACACAAGCTGGGCCTGTATGCTATCAAGACCGAGCTGGAAGACACCTCACTCAAGTACCTGAACCGCAAGATCTTTTCTCAAATTGCCGAACGCCTGCGGGAGACCAAGCGGGAACGCGACCAATACATCGAGGACTTCGTCAGGCCCATCGAAGAACGACTCAAGGCCGAAGGCTTGAAGTATGAACTCAAGAGCCGCACCAAATCCATCAATAGCATCTGGCACAAGATGCAGAAGCAAGGTGTGGACCTGAGCGGCATCTATGACCTGTTTGCCATCCGCATCATCCTTGACTCCAAGCCCAAGGATGAGAAACGCGACTGCTGGGTCGCCTTCTCCATCGTCACCGACATCTACACCGCCAACACTAAGCGCCTCAGGGACTGGGTCACCATCCCTAAGAGCAACGGCTATGAATCGCTGCACATCACCGTGAACGGGCCTGGCAACAAATGGGTGGAGGTGCAGATTCGCACCAAGCGCATGGACGAGACCGACGAACGGGGCGTCGCCGCACACTGGCGCTACAAGGGCATCAAGAGCGAGGGTGACGTGGACAAGTGGATGAACGAGGTGAGAGAGATGCTCGAGGCAAGCGGCCACGAGGGCCAGATGAGCCTGATGCGCAACATGGACACCAACCTGTATAACAACGAGGTGTTCGTCTTCACGCCCAAGGGCGACCTCATCCGCCTGCCACAAGGGGCCACACTGCTCGACTTCGCCTACCACATCCATACCCGCGTGGGCAGCACCTGCGTGGGCGGCAAAGTCGACGGCAAGAACCAGAAAATCAACTATCGGCTCAAGAGCGGCGACACCATCGAGGTCATCACCTCGTCCACCCAGACGCCCAGACTTGACTGGCTGAAAATCGCCGCCACCAGCAAGGCCCGCACCAAGATCAAGAACGCCATCAACGAGGGACGGGCACGACAGGCCCAATTGGCGCGTGAAACGCTGCAACGCCGCTTCAAGAACCGCAAGATAGAGCCCGATGACGCCACACTGGCGCGTGTCATCAAAAAGATGGGTTACAAGACGACGACCGAATTCTATGCCGCCATCCAGGAAGAAATTATCGACGTCAACAGCGTGGTTGAGCAATATGAGTACATCCTCGCCAAGCAGAATGAAGCCGCCTCACGAGGCACCGCCGAGGAATTCATCCTCCAGCAGCCCACCGCACAGGAGGAAAGAACCAATGACGACATCCTCACCATCGGCGACGACGTCAAGGGCGTCAACTACAAGCTCGCCCGCTGCTGCAACCCGATCTACGGCGACCGCATCCAGGGATTCATCGCCAGCGACGGCGCCATCAAGATACACCGCAGCGACTGCAAAAACCTGCAACACCTCAAGCAACGCTATCCCTACCGCATCATCCGCACACGCTGGACCGGCAAGGCAGGCAGCCAATTCATCGCCACACTCAAGGTGCTTGGCCGTGACGACATCGGCATCGTCGCATCCATCACCTCGGTCATCAACAAGACCGAGCACTGCCTGTTGCGAGGCATCAATATCCAGTCCCAAGGAGGACTCTTCGAGGGCGTGCTGACCGTCAACGTCAGCGACATCACCCTCCTCGACGACCTCACAAAAAAGATTCTTAACATCAAGGGAGTCAAGCAAGTGGAACGATTGTAAAACAGTCTGATAGCAAGAATTCACAACTATTCTTGATCTCCCTGCATGCCATTAGCCAAAAAATTGTTACCTTTGCACCCATCATGCACGTTGTTTCGATAGACAAACAGGTCATCAATCAGATGCCACGGGTCACCTTCCCCGGACGCATCCACATCATTGCCGCCATTTCACAGGTCAAGAGCGCCGTCACCGCACTGCGCAGAGCCCCCATCGTGGGCTTCGACACCGAGACCCGCCCCTGTTTCCACCGCGGCGAGCGACACGACATCGCCCTGCTGCAGCTCTCAACAGCCACCGACGCCTTCCTCTTCCGCGTCAACAAGACAGGACTCCCCAACGACCTCAAACAATACCTCGAAGACGAGCAATGCATCAAAGTCGGCCTTTCCACCACCGACGACTTCAACCAGCTCCTGCGCATCTGCCCCACCCTGCACCCAGCAGGATTCATTGAGCTGCAGGAACTCGTCAAGCGCTACCACATCACTGACATGAGCCTGCAGAAAATCTACGCCATCCTGTTCCAGCAAAAGATCAGCAAAGGCCAACAGCTCACCAACTGGGAAGCCTCCCAACTGTCCGACGCACAGCAAGCCTATGCCGCTATCGACGCCTGGGCCTGCATCCGCATCCTGGAGCACCTGCAGCACGGCAACTTCGTCCCGCAGGAATCACCCTACTGGCACGAGCTCGTCGAGCAGGAATGACCAACGACCAGCACCGAATTCAGCCCAGATTTCAGAATTTTTTCTAAAAAAGCCGACAAATTTCATTGTTTGGCACAGAAATTGCAGTATCTTTGCAGGCCGTTTACAACCGGTACATACTTTTGGGGCTGACTGGCTTTGACAGCGTGTAGAGGTGGTAAGCAAGCATGCAGAGCGATAATGGCATGGCTCTTAAATCTCAGTCATTGACACAATTAAATGGCGAAAACAACTACGCTCTCGCTGCCTAACCGAAGAACAGTAAGTTCGGCTTTATCATCGCCCAAGGGGCGGTGACGAGACATCTCCCAACTGCCCTCGCGCCGAGGCGGGTTGAAACGGTGGTGCAGGAGTATCGGCGATAGGACAAGGCAAGCCTCGAGCCGCGTCCGAAATTTAGAGGATAAGCCACCGGTTGGTCGTCTTGGGCCTGCCAGCGGTCGAAAACCAAGCCAAGACTAAGCATGTAGAAACCTTATTAGTTCCACGTTTGGACGAGGGTTCAAACCCCTCCAGCTCCACAAAATCAAAAATAAGTCGCTGAAAATCAGCGACTTATAATTTTTTATAAAAAATGTACCCCCTTTTGTACCCCCTCTCCTTTAGCGACATTGACAACTCAACGACATGTGTAAAATCTGTCACGTGCCAAGTCACTTTGTCAGTCCGAATGCGCTATATAACCTACCAAAATAGTCACTGTGTTGCACCCTCAGTGACATTACATAACAAAAATTGACAGCCGAAATACTTGGCATGGATGTTGCTAGTAATAGGATTGTATGAAACAGGAATTTACTGTTTATAAGATTGAAGAAAGTATGATTTATCCGCCGCAACACTCACCCTTTAACACCGCCGAATTGCCTATGTAGAGAAAAAGATTGCTAAGAAACGATAATCCAACTATAAATAGCAAGGAATGATCACCGATCACATCGTTTCTTCGTGGTTGAAATCACAAGGGAAGCTTATGAGACTGTCCTTAAGTCAATAATGATCGATCCGGAGATAGCCCAAAACGGTGGAATACACAAAATTAAAGTAGAAAGTAATAACATCGTATTTCAGTTTCAGGTTGTCGAAAATATTCCGAAGAAAGTGTTTAATCAGCATGTCATTAAACAGATAAAAGAATACGAAAACACTGCTATTGCAGCTATTATGAATGCAATAGATGTTGGCAGAAAATCTGCTCAATTAACATACTATCGTTTCGTGTTCAATATCCTTCAAGACCTCAATTATCATTTTATAGATGTGAGAGGAAGAATGCGATTTTTATCGCTCAACTACTATTGTAGTGCTGTTGGTCAAAGACGGGCTTCATTGGATGAATCATCCGTCAGAACAAAGAAGCAAGACAAAGATGGAGAGAAGAATCGCAAGCATTACACGACATCTGACAGACATTACCGGTTCGTTCATCTCGATAACAGAAATCGTATTGATGACAGCGAGAGTTTAAGAACATACACAACCCAACTACAACCGATTTACAATGACATAAAGAGAGTATTTATTTAGTATTATGAGTATGAGTTAGCGCCGGCATTAGTCCGGCTTTTTTTGTGCCCACACCCAAGTCCGCGCGAATGCCACCATTTGGACACGATCGGAAACCATGATCACGCTCGCGCCCCCAATGCCCCCGTTCATTCCCATCCATATCATAGCATATATGCTATTATTGAAATACGCAAATACGCTCAGGCTATTCCCATCAGCAAAAAGTGGTCAAGTTTTGTTGTCATCGCTTATTTTCCGTACAACATACATCCTCCTGTACGATAAAGACAAAAAAACACTAAGGCATTTTTGTAGTCTCCCGATAAGGACTTATCTTTGTCCTGGAAAACACGCCAGTGTACGGTGGCATCGGCGCAAGCATAGCAACCCTGAAAGCACCTTGAAAACACATATCTCAACAATAATTCCAAAATACCGTACAACTTACACCCTACCTGTACGGTAGAATCTGCACAGAAAATTCAGCCGCTGTAATTTCGCGGCATGAATCAATTCAATGACAAAAATATCATCGAGCAGCTCCTCACCAAGCGCGTCATCGACATGACGGGCCAGGAGTTGTTCGACCTCATAGACAGCGCGGTTCAACAGGCCACGTTGCGTGACGTGCCCGAACACAAGGAGAAGAGGATCCTGCACGGTAAGAAAGAGATTGCTTCGGCGCTCACCGTGTCGACCTCGACAATCAGCCGCTGGCTTGAGAACGGTACCATTCATGCCCCGGCTGTCATCCGTGCCGAACGTGTCCTGCTGTTCGACTACGACCTTGTTCTGGAGCAGATCCAGGCAAGCGAGGGTCTCCGTTGGCAGAGCAAATCAAAGGGTAAGAACTCCTTGAAGGCAAATCGCCACTCCGGTCTCACGGCGTAACGCCGTCTACGTCTGGACAAGTGCCGCTCCTCTGGCCTGAATTGAGCGGCTTAATTGACTAAACATTTGTTTTATTTTTATACTTATATTATTAAAAAATGAAAAAAGAAACATTTATTTCTCGATTCGCTGGTTTCTCCAGCCATGTAATGCGCGCAGGTGCAGTGGCTATGACCCTGTACGTGCTCGCCAAGAGTGTATTCGTCGTTTTGTTCAACCGCTTTAATCGTAACGCTTATGCCGCTGAATAAGAGTAATGGTAATATGTTCGGCTTCGTAAGCCACACGATCAATTTTCTCAAGGGCAGGTGTCCACACGATTGTGAGTACTGTTTTATGGATGCCCTTGACCACCGATTTAACAACTGGGGCGAACTTCGACTCGACGAGAAAGAGTTTTGTGTCAACCTGGGTAAGGACAACTTCATCTTCGTCGGTAGCAGTACAGACATGTGGGCGGCGAATGTCCCAAGTGAATGGATCGTTCGTGTCCTCGACCGCTGTGACGAGTTTGATAACCGTTACCTGTTCCAGTCCAAGGACCCGAGTCGCTTCCTCGAGTTCATCGATCACCCCGTGATGAGCAAGTCGGTTCTCAGCACGACCATCGAGTCCAATCGCTGGTATCCGGACGTCATGAACAAGGCTCCTCACCCTCACGACAGAGCCAACGCTATGGCCGCTGTGGCCGCCCGTGGTGTCCCGACCATGGTAACCGTTGAGCCCGCTATGGCCTTCGATCAGGACGAACTGATTGCAATGATCCGCGCGTGCAACCCTACGCAGGTAAACATCGGTCGTAACACTAATCGACAGATCCAATTGATCGAGCCTACGCGCGACGAGATCCAGGCCTTGATTGCCGAGCTCTCGACATTCACGCATGTACATATTAAGCCTAATGCGTCTGCATGGCAGTAAGTAGCATCTGTTGAGTTGGGGGTGGTTCACCCCACCCCCAAGGTTTTAATAATTATTTAAAACGATAATATTATGTCAATTTTTAATGGAAATTTTTTTAAGGAATTTCGCAAATGCGAAAACCCGTGGAAGGCTATCGGTTTTGGCGCAATCGCTGCAGCTGCTACCGCCGTTGTCACCTTAGGTGTTAAAACCGGCTGGGATTACGTTACAAGTCTGTTCCAGACCAAGGCGGCCAAGGATCTTGAGGACCACAAGCTCGAGAACGCTAAGAATCTTGAGGAGAAGAAAACAAAGGAGCGCAGGAAGCGGCTCAGGGATGAAGAAAAGCATCAGCGCCGGATGTGGGAGATGCGCGAAGAGCAACGCCAGAAACGTTCGGAATCCTCACAGCAACCCACTACTGACCAGGCTTTCGAAGTCCCCTATGTCTCCAAGGTGGCACCGTTCAAGGAATCGCTCGAGAATGACACGCGTGAACTTGAGTGGCTCGTAGGCAAAAAGATTGAGGTCGGCGGCAGATGCTTAATCTACGGTCCCGCTGGTGTCGGAAAATCAGCCTTTGCGCTCCAAACGGCTATCCATATCGCTGGAGGCACTGAGTATGGTTTCCTGCCGTCCGAGGAAGAGAATCAGCACGAGGCGCAACAGGTCATTCTTATTGATCTGGAGATGAGCGCGGCAGAACAAAAGGAGCGCACCCGTGGCATCACTATCCCTGACAATCTTCTCCGTAACACCGAGCCCATCTACAATCTCGATGAACTGTTCCGGATGATAGAGCAGGAAAGCCACGGTCCTAAGGTCACGGTGATCATTGACAATATCCGGAAACTTGAGGAGGAGATGAGTCAGACCAACCAGGTTAACGAATACTTCAGCAAGTTGGAACAGACTCAGGAAAGGCTTGCCGCTAAAGGAATCATCGTCACTTTTATCACCATCACGCACACAGGCAAGGACTTCGACATGTACAAGCCAGTGCAGTTAAGTGATATAGCTGGAGGCGCCGATCTCGCCCGCTTCAGCACCTCGGTTTACGCACTTGTTCCAGGCCGTGACGGCAATGTAGTGTTCAAGGCTTTAAAGCAACGTAACACCGCTCGCATGGAGGATGTATACGTGCTGCGCATCAAAGAGAGTCCTAACTTGCACCTCGATTTCGTATGCACCAGCAAGGACGGAGATGCCCTGCCGGTTAAACCCAAAGGCGGCAAAGCTAGTAATACAAGCAAGTCCACTACTGACGAGCCGAAGAAAAAAGGCAACACAAAGGTTGATGAGGACGATATCGAAAAAATGGTCGCATTGAGTGATCAAGGAAAAACCTATGCCGATATCGTTAAAGAGCTGAATCTCCAAATAGGGGAGCACCAAGTGGGTAGAATCGTTAGGGCGGAAAAAGCCAAGCAGAAACCCGAGGGCGGCAACCAGGCAGCATAATAAGCACAGGGCCAATACAAAAGCAGAGGCGCATCAGCAACGGTGCGCCTTTGTTGTGCCCACAGGAGACTTCTGAGGGCATTTAATAGACTGACTGGGTGTCGCTATCGCCTGGGGGTGGTAACGGGAGTCCACGGTCTTCTACGCCGGTCAGGGCGATATGTCCTTCACGCAGCGGATTGAAGTACTCATCAAGGCCATAGAAGTAGTGTCCTTGGCGGCATTCATCGAGGGCAAGCTTGAACCACTCCAGTTATATGAAAAAAGTTGTCACTTGTACCACGATTTGAAACAAGAATATTGTATCTTTGCTCCTAAAACAGAGTATATACCAATATGGCGAGTAATAAAATTCAATTAGAGGATAAACTATGGCGAATCGGTTCAGGACATATCATGGACGCAACACATTGTTAAAGTTACTTAAATAATAAATTAAATCGTGCTCGATATAAATAATTTATTGTAATTTTGTGTCGCAAACGATACAAATTACTTAATAAACAATACTGACATGCAAAAGATTTATGATTTTAAAGCGCTGACTAGCAGAGGAAAAGAGATTGATTTCGCTCAGTTTGAAGGCAAAGTGCTGCTGATTGTCAACACGGCCAGCAAGTGTGGTTTCACACCCCAGTTCGAAGGATTGGAGGCTCTGAACCAGAAATACAAGGACAAGGGGCTTGTCATCATCGGCTTCCCGTGCAACCAATTCAAGGAGCAGGATCCCGGTAGCGACAGCCAGATTGAGGAGTTCTGCCAGTTGAACTACGGCGTGACGTTCCAGATCATGAAAAAGATTGACGTGAACGGTCAGAATGCCGAGCCCATTTTCGAGTATCTGAAGGCCCAGGCGCCCACCGAGGAGTATCACGGCCTGAAAGCCAAGGCCACCCAACAACTCTTCAAGACCATCAGCAAGAGCGTCGAGAAAGACAGCGACATCAAGTGGAACTTCACCAAGTTCCTGATTTCGAAAGATGGAGAGACCATCAAGCGATATGCTCCCACCACCGAGCCCAAGGCTTTTGAGCAAGACATCGAGGCCATGCTGGCCTAAGTCATCATGTGGCAATTATGCATACTGAATTACAACTCGACAATCAGGTCTGTTTCAGGCTCTATGCTGCGACAAGGTTGGTGACACAAGCCTACACGCCGCTGCTGCGCGAGTTGGGCATCACCTATCCGCAGTACCTGGTGCTGATGGTGCTATGGGAACAAGACTCACAGCCGGTGAATGACATTGCCCGCCGGTTGCTCTTGGAGACCAACACTGTCACACCACTACTGCAGCGCATGGAGAAGTCAGGCCTTGTCTCTCGCAAGAAGGGCGAGAAAGACAAGCGCCAGCAGATCGTATCGCTCACCGAGAAGGGCATCCAAATGGAGCAACAGGCATTTAACCTCATCCCCCAGGGGATGAACAAGTGCCTGGCCGACTGCCCACTCGACGCCGAGAACTATCAACAGTTGTCCGTTGAACTTGATAGCATCATCGATACGCTCAAGAAGCATGTATATACCCACCCCTGAACACTCAACGATGATCATCCAGCGCAAGAGACTGGGAACAGGCATCTGACACTGATTTGGACAGATTACTATCATATATTGTTCGACTGATGGCATGGCTCGCCGGCTGGGCCAAGCCTTTGTCGAGCCTCCACATGTGCCATTTTGAGGAGTGGCGTGAGGGCCAGCCCTTCAAGATACTGCTTGTGGGGTACAATGGTGCACGCAACACCGGCGCCGACGCCCGTGTTGTAGCCCTGGTCAAGCAACTGGAGGAAGCACTCGGCGATGACAAAGTTGAATTAACAGTCATGACGCTTGGTGATGGTACTGTTGAGGGCTATTTTCCTTCTCACGTGCGCCTCTGGAAGTTCACCACCCTGTTCTTCGTGTCGCTGCTACGTGCGTGCTCCCGTCATCATGCAGCCATCCTGTGCGAAGGATCGACACTCACCACGACCTTTGCCAGGGCATTGTCGGTCTTCTTCTGTGAGGCTGCAGGCATCATGAGGCGCCAGGGGAAACCATGCATTGCCTACGGTTCCGAGGTTGGACACCTTGATGGATGGTTGGCCAGATTGGCTCAAGACATGTGCCAGGACACCTACTTCATGGTCCGCACACAGGAATCACTGCGAAATTTAAAGGCTCTTGGGCTGAAAGGACATGTGGGCACCGATACTGCCTGGCCGTTCCAAGCGCCCGAGGGCCAATGCTGGGCACGACAACAGTTGATCAGAGACGGATGGGACGGTAGCGCTCCACTGATGGGCGTGGCCGTCATCAACCCGTTCTGGTGGCCGGTTCGCCCATCATTGCGGCGATGGGCAAAGGCCCTGTTGACGGGTAATCACGAGGGGCAGTATGACAAGATGTACTTCTTTAACGACAGTGCTCAACGCCGACAGTTATTCCAGCGCTACCTGTCACAGATGGCACAGGCCGTCAACCGCTACCAGCACGAGCATGGCGCCTTTGTCGTTATCCTGGGCATGGAGAAACTCGATGCCGAGGCATGCCAATTGTTTGGACAGATGCTGGACGGTCCCCATCAAGTGTATCATTCCAGGGACCACAATGTTTTCCAGATGACCGGTCTGCTGCGCCAACTCTCGATACTCCTCACTTCACGCTATCATGCCGCAGTGCTCAGCATGGTACGTGCCATCCCCATCGTCGCTGTCTCCATGGACGGTCGCCTCGATGGACTCATCGGCGAGGCAGGACTTGCCGATGCCTATCTCAACCACGTTGACCAACCCGGATTGAGTGAATGGATAACAACCTCACTGAGAGGGGCCGATGAGCATCGGGATGAAATTGCCAACACGATTCGGGGGTATCAAGTCGCTAACGAGCATACAGTACATGAAATGAGCCAATTTTTTGTATCATGGCTGAAGAATCATTTTTCGTAACAGGAGCAACAGGACTGCTGGGAACCGAGGTTGTTGCCCGGCTTCTTGCCACAACAAGCAGCACCATCTACGTACTGGTGCGTGCCAGTTCCAAGGCCGAGGCTTGCCATCGGCTTCAATCCCTGTGGTGGGAAGATCAAGAACTGTTTGCGGCTATTGACCAACGGATAGTCCCTGTGGCAGGTGATATTACCCAGGAACAGAGCCTCAAGCCCCTGCCACCTTGTACAACTCACATCATCCATTGTGCTGCCGAGACCGGAATCCAGAAGTCGAAAGACGAACTGTGGAATGTCAACGTCGATGGCACACGCCACATGATAGGGCTAGCCAGGGATTTGACTCAATTGAAGCGCTTCACCTATATCTCGACGGCCTATATCGCTGGCACCCACAGTGGATTTGTCACCGAGTCCGATCCACTACCGGAACAATTCAACAGCCAATATGAGCATAGCAAGGCCGAAGCCGAAAGCATCGTCAGGGAATCAGGCTTGCCGATAACCATCTGTCGTCCAGGCATGATTGTCGGTAACAGCCGCACTGGCCGCACACGCAATTTCAATACCATCTATTACGTGTTGAAACTCATGCTGCAAGGCAAACTCAGGTATCTGCCTGTCAGCCCAAACCAGACGGTGAACGTGGTGCCAGTTGATGATGTTGCCCGCCGCGTCGTTTCATTAACGCTCAACCCCGAGTCACAGGGCAGAACTTTCCATTTGACTGTTCCCGTCTCTGGTTTGCCCCGAGTGGGTGAACTGGTAACAGCGGTCAGGGCCTGGGCCGCTCAGAATTTACACATCAACGTCCCCAAGCCATTATGCATGCCCATGCCCTTGCTGCGTGTTATCGGCAAGCACTACAATGCCGCTAATGGGGCCAAGAGCCACGGGCTGCTTTCAAATTTAACGGCATTGATGCCTTACTTCCTGGACGGACACACTTTTGATGCCTCAAGCACGGCCAGGCTAACGGGGGCTGAATATCCCGACTGGCGTGATTATCTGCCGGCGCAGCTCTCATTTGCCTGCCGCCATAACTTCATGAGACTCACCGACAAGAGCATCTTTGAGCAAGCGTGCGTGAGAAGGGAAAGCAGGCGTTATCCCATCACCTATTACAATATATCCGCCAGCGGCATTGAGAAGCTGAC